>JAGXNT010000024.1 GCA_019894765.1 Candidatus Heimdallarchaeota archaeon | reverse complement strand
TTTTTTTTTTTCAATCTAATTATTTTGAAATACTATTTTAGGATTATTTTAATTATATTGATGCTTTTTTCAATATCCAACAAAAGATTAATAGCTCATAATCATAGACTGTTTATTATGAAAGAAAAAAGAGATTTTTTACGATTTTTTGATAGCGAAGATTATGAAAAGGAAGTTCCTGAATCTGATGAGCAGAAAAAGATACCTCCCCCTCCTTTCGAAAGACCTTATCCTGAAGATGCATCTTTAATAGATTTAGTCTCTCCTGAGGATTTCAAAATAGGAAAAACTCCTTTCTTGAAACTTATTAATAGTAGGAAAAGCAGAAGAAAATATACTGAGGAATCCCTAACTCTTGAAGAGCTTTCATTTCTCCTCTGGTGTACTCAAGGTTTAAGGAGAGCATTAAAGTCCGGTCGAGGTGTTCTAAGAACTGTTCCTTCTTCTGGAGCAAAAAGTCCATTTGAAACATATCTGGTAATCAATCGTGTTGAGGGTCTTGAACCTGGATTATACCGGTATATCTCATTTAGTCACAAATTATTATTCATTAAACCCATAGAAGATGCAGAGAAAACAATTGGTGAATTATCTTACAATCAAAACTTTGTTGGAAAAGCTCCAGTAATATTCTATTGGACAGCAGTTCCCTATAGAACTGAATGGCGTTACACAGTTCTCTCACACAAGTTCATTGCTATTGATCTTGGTCTTATTTGCCAAAATCTCTACATGGCATGCGAAGCTATTAATCTTGGAACAGTAGCAATTGGTTATTACGAACAAAATAAGGTCGATAAATTATTCGAACTAGATGCGAAAGATGAATTCGTAGTGCTACTAGCTCCTGTAGGCAAATATCCGCAAGAGAAAAAACTGACAGAATTCTTCGAGAATCCAAAAGCAAAAGCTAAACTTGAGGATCTAAAGAAACTTGTAGGGCTTTATGCAAAGGATGATTCAAAATTAGAATTTATAATTAAAGAGGACCAATTATATGCAAAAATGGGTGATTACATGGAACCCTTTGTTCCTTATAATGAAGCAGAATTCGCAGGGGAGTACATTAAAGGAGCACGTTTTATCCTTTCAAGTAAAGGTGTCGTTGAAAAAGTCATCATTTTAACCTCCGGTGATGATCTTGTGGAATTTCTACCTCAGAAAAAAGAGTAAAATGTGACGTAGAATGGATTACTTTGATAATAAGGAAAATGTCCAGTTTGCATGCAAAAGCTACCCATTGAGGGAATTGTTCAGAAGGGTGTAAAGCAGAAGAAGAAATGAATCTTCTTTTCTAGAGCATGTATTTCCGTTTTTTTTAGTTCTTAATGCTATGGACGTAAAAGGGTTATGGTTTAAATTTACACTTTAGAATTTATTACTACACTACTTATATTGGATAAAATGAAAGTATAAGATAGAACAACTTGGGGGATTATTATGACCACTAAAAAAATAGCCACCAAATTATTAGTAATTATTTTATTGATTGCTTCTTTCACTCCTCTAATATCTTCATCAGAAAAACTTGATTTACCGTATGAACGAAATATTAAACCTGAGACAACGAAGAACTGGACTTTCATGCTTTATTTTGGTGCAGATACTCGAGATGATTATGTAACATCTAGTTTGGATAATTCCGGGAATTGGCTTGCAGCTGCAATGTTGACAACTATGACTTATTTGGAGTGGTATGATATACTTGCATCTTCTACTTCAAATCTAAATATAATAGCAATGTTTGATCATCCATATGCTCCTGGTGATCCAAGTGGTCGTGCGAAAATCTATGATATTAGAACCACAGGTAGAATAGAATTAGTTGATTATGGTCCAAAGGATATGGGCCATCCGTCTACATTGCGTGATTTCATTAATTATTGTAAAACTAATTTTCCAGCTAATAATTATGCTCTAACATTATCCGATCATGGTCGTGGTTATGCTGGTCTAATTTATGATTATCATGCTCCACATGAATCATGGGATTATGCTTTAGGTGATTGTCTTTCCTTACCAGAAGTTGAGCTTGCATTATCTTCAGCAGGTGGAGTAGATGTGCTTATGCTAGATATTTGTCAAGGTGGCTCATACGAGCTTATGTGGCAATTAAGAGGTGAAGCTCGTTATGTTGTTGCTGGGGAAACCTTACAGACTCATAAAGCGCTTTATCATCCTCGAGATATTTTGTATACTTTAAGCAGAGACACTTCTATGACAGCTCTAGAATTAGCTCAAGTAGCTTATGACTTTGCAGTCGCTCCTGATAGAGTGCCTTCCGATCCTTATTATACTGCTCAATGGCCTACTGCTACACTTTATGAATTAAGTCGCTTTGAAGCGATACCTATCACTGGTGGGTATAGCTTATTCTATGCTTTCACAAAGCTTTCTGAATATTTGTACTATGAAGTATTAAATAATCTCACATATGCACGTGAGGTTTTTATCCCATTAAGAAGCCAATTATCTTATCCAACGTCAGCATTTAAATCGAAAGCAATGTTAGTCGATCTTGGAGATTTTGTAACAACATTATTGGAGCATTCTGATGAGTTATACTATCAAACTGAGATTGAAAACTATGGTGGAGAAGTATTAGCTCGTCTTGCTCTAGGTTCCATAGGCCCAATTCGAAGTCATGCCTACAAACCAGCCTATGTTGGCAAAAATCTAACTGGATTCAGTATATGCTTCCCGGATACTAGAGATATGTATCAAGAATATTTGTATGCTAACTTGTATGATGAATTTGATATTTCAGATGATACTTATTGGGATGAATTCATCTTCAGTATTTATCCACCTGGTTCAAATTTCCTAAACATTCCTATCCCAGAATTCTTCGAGGAAATTCAATTCTACTTGGGACCTATTGATCCAACAATTCATTTAGATATCTACATTGATGCTGTTCAATATGAACAACCACTGCATATAGGTTATGCAGGACCAATTACAAGTACAGGTATTGGTATGGGTCTAGAAGTAGATATAGATGGGGCTTCCTTTGAGGATACTCTTGTTCAAGGTTCAACAATGGTTCGAATACCTGTTTCGAGCATCCCAAGTTTCTCAAAAAGTATTTCTCAGGACATTCAAGTAGTAGTAAATGCTTCAACTGCTGCTAGTGCTACTCAAGATGTTAACTTAACTGTACGACATATTGATTCTACGGGTATCCTATGGGAAGATTCCAAGACTTCTGATATACAAGTAGGTCAAGTAATTAGTACTAATGTTTCAACTACTGATGAATGGACTGACTGGGAAGAGCTAGCTCCACCTTTACCAACAAAACGATTTAATGGGATAGATACTACGACAGCTTCAATTTCGATAATCTTCATTACTGTAGTAACAATTCTAATCTTTAGAAGACGGAAGGTAAAGTAGAACATAAAATCCTTGAAAAATTAATTGTAAGTGGTAATCAACTAACATGTCTACCGGAATCAATATGTAACTTAACAGAACTTTATGAATTAAATATTGGAGATAATAATTTTACAGAGTTATCTGAGTCAATTAGGAAATGGATCGAGTCTTTAGAAAAGAAAGGGTGTGAAGTCACACGATAAATCTATATGATAATTCCCTTAATTCTCAAAGGGGGAATCAAGGTGCGAAATAAGAACAAAGCTAGGAAATTTGGTTCCATACAAAAGAAGATTGATACAATTAGTGACTATCTAAGGGAACACAATTACTCTATAGTTGAAATCCAAGCTAAAGAATTAATCTCTTATTTTGATGGAGAAGCTCCATCTGGGGATACTATTACTCTTGAACAGGTTTTACAATCGAAGTGGTTGCTTGTACATGAAGTTGTTGAAATCTGTGAATTGAAGAAGTTAGGTTATTCCATATCTTTTGATTTACTAGTCTCGAAACCAATAGAGGTTTTCCAAGCACATTTAACAGCAACAAAATGGGAATTACAATTAGCGAAGAAAGAAGGTGCTGATGAGTGGATAAGGAAACGATTAAATAATGTTAGGAGTTGGTTAGAAGATCCAAATTTACTGCCAACTTTTACTTCCAAGTGTCATGAGTTGTTGCAGAAATATGGTTAGATTGCACTTTTTTTGAAATAACAAGAGTTATTGATATTTATTAATAATAAGCAGACAACTCACTAGTGTTGAGGAGTTATTATCTATGGATAATGAATTGCTGGATAGTGAGTTATCAGAAAATGAGCAAACAATATTGGGTCTTTTTTTTAGTGTAGAATTAAATCCAAAAGATTCAGAAACAAATGAATATATTATTGGAGAGAAAAGAGTAAAACTGGATGTTGAAGGCATCTTTTCTATTAGTAAACAGCGAATTGGGGAAGAAGTCGATTTGCTGTCATCGATTCTTAAATTACTTCAAGATAAGGAAATGGTTCAAGCAGATAATGGCATTTATTCATTAACTGATACAGGAAAAATAATTGGTAAAAGAATTAGAGCTAAATGGTTTAGTGAGTCCTATGATAATCTCCTACTCCCTTGCACAAGAAGTCAAGCCTATGCCAAATTCTGTGAATTAGTGTATGGTAAGAATTTACTACAATTCAATGTAGTAGATATGCCACATCTGGATCTAATGCAAGAGAAATTACAACTAAATGCTAATGATGTAGTACTGGATTTAGGTTGTGGTCTTGGAAAAATAACTGAGTATCTTGTTGAAAGAACTGGAGCGAGTATAACCGGTATAGATTTCTCTCAGAAAAGCATACAATGGGCAAAAAAGAATACAAAAGAAAATGAAAAGTTAAGGTATCAAGTGATGGATATTAGTGAATTGAATTTTCCCGCAAACTCCTTTGATGCAATCATTGCTCTTGATGTTCTTTATTGGATTGATGATTTAGAACCAGTGATTAAAAAATTGAAGAGTATTTTAAAATCAAATGGTAGGATGGGAGTTTTCTATGTACAGTTCTATAATCCAGAGAAACCAACAGAACCTCTGCTGCCAGAAACCACTAACCTAGCTATATTCTTGAAGCGATATGATTTTACTTATGAAGTAATTGATATTAGTCAACATGCTATTGACATTTGGAAACAAAAACTCACCATTGGAAAAGAATTACGACCTCAGTTCCTAAGTGAAGGTAATCAAGATATTATTGATACTAGGATGACAGATGGAGTTGATGTAATCAAGAAATTTGAAACAAATCAGCAAAAACGGTATTTCTTTTCTGTAAAGCATAAATAATCTATTTGGGAATAGAGAACCATCTGCAAGGCATATGTGGATTAATGAGTAACAAACCTTATTCTTTGTTTTGAAAAGCATAAATATATTAACTATTTCATGCCTTTTCTGATTGAAAACAATGGCCAAAGCAATTGTATTATATAATTCACGTACTGGTAGCACCGAGAAAATAGCAATGAAAATTGCAGAAGGATTAGGTGTAGAATATCGAAACAACAAAAACATACCTGACTTAAAGGACTATGATTTGGTTGTTACAGGTTCTTGGGTAATAATGGGCATGCTTAGTTTTGCAGGGAAGAGATACCTAAGAAAATTGCGTAGAAAGAATATAGCAGGGAAGAAAGTCGCTCTTTTCTTTACAAGTGGTTCACCAGATGATATCCATCCCTTCACTGCAGATAGTAATGAACCAAAAACAACGAAACAAATAATGTTTGAATCCATGGAAAAAATCCTAGCAAAGAATAAGGATGTAACAATTCTCCAAGAGCGTTTCTATTGTAAGGGTATAGTAAAAATGACTAAGAAAGGAGAAGTAAAAGCTAATCCTGACAGTCCTACTGAGGAAGATCTTGCACAAGCTAAATCTTTTGGAGAGCAACTAAAGAAAACAATAGAAGCATAATGTATTTTCAAGAGTGGTGTTTAGTTTTAAATTTAAACCATTCTTGATTTATTTTTGTGTTTTTTATGAAAGAGATCAAGTTTAAGGGATCATATTATGATATAGGCTTCAATAATGGAAAGCAACTGATCGCTGAGAAAGAAAAAGGCTTTCCACCAAAATTCTCTCAAGAGAATCTTGAGAAATCAAAGGCTTATGAGAAAGAACTAAAAAAATTTACTCCTGATTTGCTCGAAGAATTGCGTGGCGTAGCTGATGGATGTGGTGTTGACTATCAGAAAATATTAGCTTTCGAATTTACCCCCTACAGAAATGAGCCACAATGCTTAGTTTTTTGTATCACTGGTAAACATACAAAGTCTGGCAAGCCATTATTTGTTAGAAATCATGAGTGGCTAGAAGAGGATAGCACTAGTTTACGGGTAATGAATGTTAAACCAAATAATAAATTGGCTAGTTATGGTTTCACCTTTTGTTGGTCCTTATCCTCTCGGTATGGTGGAATTAATGAAGCAGGACTAGCAATATCCGGCGCTACAGCATCATTCCAGTATACTAGTCCAGGAGTAATGGTGAATGCCGCAATAAGATGGATCTTGGACAACTTCAAAACAACAGAAGAAGCAGTGAAATTCATAAAAGAAATGCCAAAAGTTTGGGGAATGAATTACTTAATAATAGACAGAAATGGCACTATTGCTAAGCTTGAAACACATAAAGAGAAAACGATAGTTAATTATCCAAAGGATTTTGACATGGTTACAATGACCTATGAATCAGCTGAGATGAGGAAATTGAATCCAAATGAATCAGCAAATAAACTGGAGTTATTTGATATTAGGAAGAAATTTTTAGATAATTGGTTTGCAGAGAATAAAGGTTCAATAACAGAAGAATCTATCTATGAAATTTTAAGAGATTGTGAAAACAAACTACACTATCATATCAAAGCTCCAAATGGAACCTATGGTACTTGCTGGTCTTGGATTGTTTCTCCAAAGTCGGATACAGCATTGATTAGTCTTGGACCACCTTGTAAAAATGAGTTTTCTCAGTATACAATAGATTATAACATCAAATAGAATCGAAAGCTTTTGGATTAGCTTTAATCGATTCTTTCTTCTTTTTCCTTATAATATGGATTATTGTAATTGCAATTGAAGTTAATAATATAGCCGCACCAATTCCCAGACCTATAAAAATTACCTTTTAGTAAAAAGCATCTATCATATAGGGGATTAAGTTGTTGAAAAACAAGATATCGAAATTTGTCTCAATTATAGTTATTATTTTCTTATTCTGTTTTAATATTTCCAAAACTAATTCTGCTGTAAGCTCAAATATAGTTATAACAAAACTAAGTACATACCCTACTTATGGTAGAGCTTTTGATGTACAAGTAAGAGATGATGTTGCATTTGTAGCTGATCTGCAAACAGGATTACATATCATTAATGTCTCTAATCCTAATTCTCCCACTTTGATCTCTCAGTATGAAATGGATAATGCTCACAAGATTCATCTTGTAGACAACATTGCTTATGTTACGGAGTGGGAATTTGGTTTTGAGATTATCAATATAACTGATTTAGAAAATCCTGTGGAGCTAAGTCATTTCAATGGTTCTGTTATGAACACTTTTTATATCGAGAATGATTGTGCTTTTATTGATTCTTTTGGATTACAAATTTTGAATGTTTCTGATCCTCAAAATCCAACTGAAATAATTCATTACTATGATATTGGAAATACTAGTGCAGTTTATGTTGAAGATAATCTTGCTTACGTTGGAACCTATATTTATGGTGATTTTTATGGCTTCACAATTGTTGATGTGACTGATAAAACAAATCCTCAGAAACTAGGGCAATACAATACTACTGACATAGTTGCAGGTATTCGAGTTGTTGGTGATTTAGCCTTAGTTGCTAATTGGGGGGTTGGAGTATTAGTATTCAATGTTAGTAATCCTGAAAATCCTGTGCTGTTATCTAATTACTTTGATGGTGGAGCTTCAGAAATAGCTTACTTTGTAGATAGTTATGCTTTTGTTGCTGATTATAACAACGGACTTGAAATCTTGGACATCAAAGATCCTGAAAATCCAATTGAAGTTGGGCAATTTTTCGATGGCGGTGGTGCTTATGGCATAGCTGTTAAAAACAACATAGCTTTTGTTGCGGATGATAATCAAGGATTGGAAATATTAGAAATTGTTGGTCTTTTCCCAACTGAAGAATCTAGTGGATTTAGCGTTTTATCTATATTTATCGCTTTTTATACAACTATTATACTTTTCAAAATAGCTAAAAAGAGAAAACAGTAATTGTTATTTTTGCCGTTATAATTATGAAGAAGAGAAGAATGTAAAGAAAAGCTATTCCTTCTGAGAATTTTTCTTGTTTTTTCTACATAGTTATAATTAATCTAATATTCAGAAAATCTACAGTTCAAATATGTTAATGAAAGAGAAGAAACTTTGCTTAACATTTCTTCTAGTTATGTTGATTGTATTACTGCCAATTAGAACAGTACAGGGGATAAACTATACTTGGAAAGTAGGGGATAAATATACATGGGAATCAAGTACAGAACAAATATGGTATTATGAAAATTCCACACATGTATGGGATTATTACTTCAACTTCATTTACAATAAGGTAGAGGTTGAAATCTTGGATATTCAAACTGATGACAAGAATCTACTTCTTGAAGAAACCATACATAATTTAGGAATGGATGGACCTATCACGACACAAGAAGTCGAGAAATCCTATAACCTGCTGTATGATTTGAACAATAAAGATATCAATAATATTTATCATTTTGAATATCAGTACGATGAATCTGAAAATGAGACCTTTTTCCGCGGATTAATTAGCTTTATAATTATTGATCCAATACCTGTAATGTTTTTCTGTGATGCCAATTGGCTAACAACAAATAGTCTTTTTCAAGCTGTTTTTAATGATACAGCAGTAATTGATACAGTTAATGGAACTGATATCACTTTTCGTAATTTCTTAGACAACTGTACATTTACAATTATGGGGGAAAATAACTATACTGCTGCCTTAAGCAAAATGAGTCCAACAAATCATCACTGGTTTGCTACCTTTGATTATTCAACATTAGTTGAAATACGAGGATCCAATATAACGTATTCAATAGTTGAGGAAGCCATCGCCACTTTTGATTTAGAATATTCCGAAGGAGGAGTCCTGGAGAAATATCTTGTAGAAATTTCAGTCATAATTAATACAAATGAATTCGAACATCAACTTCATGATATATATGCAGTTGTTCTAACTGAATCAATTCCTGCAAATAATTTACTTATGAAAATAATTCCAGCAGTAATTGTTGGGATAATAGCAATTGTGATAATAATTTTAGTAGTTAACACAATGAAGATGAGACGAGTGTAAAGAAACATTCCTTCTTCCATTATTTTTTTTATTTAGAATATTCAAGTTTAGGTAAAACAGATTTCATTAATTTTGCTATTTTTGGTGCAATAATTACTCGGCAATAACCTTGGTTGGGATTTTTCTCAAAATAACTTTGATGATATTCTTCCGCTTTGTAAAATTCTTCAAGTTCACCAACTTCAGTTACAATCGGTCCTTCCCAATGCTTTTGAGCATCCTTAATAGCTGCTTGAATTGTCTTTTCATCTTCAAGTTTAGTGTAGAGAATTATAGACCGATACTGTGTTCCAATATCATTTCCTTGTCTATTGAGAGTTGTTGGATCATGCATTTCAAAGAAAACATCAAGAATCGTCTTTAATGAAATAATTTCTGGATTGTAAGTTACTTTCACAACCTCTGC
This sequence comes from Candidatus Heimdallarchaeota archaeon, assembly GCA_019894765.1. Next base: position 156,163 of record JAGXNT010000024.1, on the reverse strand, counting down.
ATGTCCAGTTCTCCCTGAAACAACTTCATCATATGATGGATTCACAGTTGTCCCCCCCGCATATCCGGAAGCAACCTCTACACCTTTTATTCGGTGGTAAACTGCCTCAATGCACCAGAAACACCCTCCACCTAAAACTATCGATTTTGTATTCACTTTATCTGTAATTATACTCAACTCAAGTTAATCTATCTCTGCAAAAAAACTTAAAGCTGATTAATTATATTCTATAGTTTTTTACTTTATGAACTTATGAATGTTAAATAAAGCAACTCAGAACTTATTGCTTGAGAAAAAACGATTATTTGCTAAATGTTAATTCTTCACCTAGCAAATAGTGTCCAAACCAACGATAATTTAACATTATGCATGCATAGTGTTCTTTAGGAGTATCAATTCCATGACCTTTGCCTTTGAAAATAAATAACTCTGTAGGAACACCTTTCTCTTTGAGGGCTCGATAAAGCTCCATTGCACTAGTAAGTCCTATTCGTTGATCATTCTCTCCATGGATTAACATCATGGGAGTGTTTGCTGTTGCAATCCCACTGATGGGTGCAGTTTTCCTATAAATTTCCATTTTACCCGGTTCGAAAGGATGACCGGAAATGTTTAGTGAGTGTCGTAGATCAGAAGTTATGAAATATGTATACCAGCTACTAACTCCCGCTCCAACACTAACTGCAGCAAATTTACTCGAGTGCATACCTAAGAACGCAGAGATAAATCCTCCCTGACTCCAACCCATGCAACCAATTTTTGTTTCATCAATGAATCCTAAAGAGACTAGGTGATCGATACAAGACTCAACATCCCATTGATCACCTATACCTACATTATCTACTCCAATTTCATGGAATTCTTGTCCTTTACCCATTGATCCTCTGTAGTTCACTTTTGCAATAATCACTCCCTTATTGCATAATTGAATGGTTGGATAATAGTATATTTCGTCATCCTCAACTAATGCTATCAAAGAAGTAGCACTTGGTCCACCATGTATCAAGAACAAAAGAGGATACTTTTTCTTCGGATCAAAATCTGATGGTTTTCTAATGATTCCCTGAATCTCCAATCCATCTTTACTTTTCCACCTTATTGATTCAACAGTTCCAAAATCCCAATCATCTGTATTTTTCATATGATGTGTTACTTGTGTTAGCTCATAATCCGTTTCATTTTTTGGTTTTCCAAAATAGATTTCTTTATGTGAAGTAGAGGAAATACCATTGAAAGTGATATATCCATTATCAGTAACAGAGAAATAAAATCTTGGAAAAGCCTTTCCCAAATCTAACTTGCTTATCTTTCCACTCTCACTAATCTTTGCAATCCTAAAAGTGCTCTCATCAGCAAAGCTAACGAAAATGCCTGCTTTTGCCCACACAATTTTGATTGGCACTCTATCAAAGTCTCTTGTAATACAAACAAATTGGTCTTTTAGATTCTCTTGATCAAATTTTCCATTTAATTTGGTAAGATCTAGTAACCATAGATCAGATAGAACATATTGTTTCAATTCGCGTTCCTTATATGAAATTAACAATTTCTTTCCATCGGGTGAAACCTGTTCAATAACTGCTCCTTTAGGTAGTTTTAATTTATACACTTTTGCGTGTTTTGTTAGATCAAATTGATCATTTGATGAAAGATATTCTTCCATCATTGACTCAGTATCAATATCGATCTTGAATGTAAAAGTATCATTTGAATAATAGAGATCATCTTTGCTTGTGCAATTAAGGTATATTGAACTGGTTTCTTCACTGACGAGAATAGAATTAATACTATATGGTTTGCCTAACAAGCTTGTAAGATTGATAACAGGTCTGACTAAGTTTTTCTTTTTACTCGAGAGTTTAGAAAGAGATTTTGTTAGAAATTCTATGCTTTTCTCAATGTGAACATAATAGAAGGCTGAAGTGCTTTCTTCTTCTTCAAAGTGAGTGTAATTTCCAAATTTCTTTTCTTCATTTTGATGAGCCTTCTCCTTATCACTTGCTTGGAAAACAAATCCATCCTTGAAATTAAAGTAACTATTTACTCCTCCTATATGATCGGTTATTTGAACTCCTTCACCAACAAGGTTTTTGTAAATAAATATTTGAAATCCATTACTACTTGATGGTAATAATCTTCGTAGGGCTAAATCTTTATTATTAATCCAGGTTATCCCCAAAGCCCAACCGTTATCTGTTAATTGCTGGATGTCGGAAGTAGCTGTATCAATAATATTGCATCTAACTATTGTTTTGTTATTTTCAAGGTCTTCATAAATCAAAAGATATGCTATCTTGTTTGCATCCGGATTAAGTATACCGCTAGCAACTTTAGGAATACTCAATAAATCAATAATTGTTGGATTGTATTTGTCATCTACACTTTTTGTCAAATCTAATCACAGATTACCATTCCAAAGAAGTTTAAAAAAGCAAACTCACGTTATGAGAACACAAATTGTGACTAAAAAAAATAAGAAAAGAAGGTCTAAATTACACCTTCTATTTTCGTTTTCTCTGCCAGATTATGAGTATACTGATTGGAAATAGTAGGAGTATAACTGGTAAGGCTGTGAAAAACGTTGCTGATGACGTAGGTGTAAGTTCATTAAGGTTTGCTGTTAAATCATAGAGTTCTCTATATATTAGAAAAGCCTCGAGATAATCCATGACATCCATTGCTGCTTCTGCATCACTAATTACGTCATCAATTAATGCTAGAGTAGCTGGGTCATGAAGAGGATTAATTCGATATGCATCAATAGCAGGTTTGTTCCTATGGTAGACAACAAAACTAGATGTTCGGTAAAGTGAATCTTTTAAGAATACACTGAAATATGGTGTACCTTCGGAGTAGTAACTCATAACATCTCTCATAAATCCGCCAGGACCTTCATCCGCATCATTCGTTATTTCTGCATGCATAAATCCTAAGACATGCCCTAATTCATGAGATAATAAAGTGGTCACACCAGATCGAGGAGTAGTTCCATTGGGATAATAATATCGATTAAGATCCTTGTAACAGACAACATTACCACCGCCACCTAAACCTGTGAATTCTCTATATTCACCATAAGCATAACTAATCATTGAGACATTTTGGATGAGGAGTATCCAAGAAGTAAAAGTTGAATCACCCTTATCCAGATCAAAGTAATTACTAGCAATGCTTTCGAAAGCATAGAATATTTCTATGCCATCTAAATACGTCCAGTCTGGATTGTACCAAGGATATCCTCCTATTTCTGCTGCTCCCAGTTTATTATCATTAACAATTTGAGATAAATCTGCTCTATCAGACAATTCCACCCAGGTGTCTTCAAGAGTAATATTCGCAACTTCATTTGGAACAACATATTCAAACGCTTCAGCAAGAATGTCTTCACTATAAATCCATTCAAGATCTTCTTTGCTGTAGCCATGATTAGCTTCGTCATTTATGAAAAGAACTTGTGAACTCACTTCTTTTTCATTATATAATAATCCGTCACCTCTGGCACCAACATCGGAAGCAATATCATTCAAGTAATCACTCAAGTATTCATTGAGATTATTGGTAAAATCTGGAGTTCCAGGGGTGTACCCTTCAAGATACGTATCTAGATCCACTGTGAGGTAATCAATATCCCCCTCAGCAATGTCTGGATTCCACCAAATATTTGTCCATTTAGTATACCATTGATGGCTGTAAGGATCAATGAAAAATAATCGATTCTGGTGTCCCCAGCAAGGATAAGGATATTCAACATCAGAATTCAAGTCATTATCCCATTCTAATCGAAACCAATCAGCTGTAATATTGGAATCAGGATCAACTTCATCGACTTCAAACCAATGCTCATTACTATGATCAGAGGAATCAAACCTGGATTGATTCAGGAAATAGATAACATAACTAGGTTCATCTGATACAAATCCTCTATTAGCATCCAAGTATTGATCTATGGCTTCCCCATCTATAGCTCTGCCTTCTTGGTCATAGAAGATTGATTTCCTTTCACCTGTTGCTTCTTGTAGGTTTAACTGAGTTACATTTAATGCGCTGGTGTTGCTATTCCAAGAGTTTGTATCAACAAAAGAATCAAGGGCTGCTGAATAACTTGGTGATGCAAAATGAAAATCAAAATTGAGAGTAATCTCTAACTCGTGAACATAATCGTATTCCTGGGTGTCCTCATTAAAGATATAATCTATTGCTGGATAAAAAGCAGTTGAGTCTAGACTATCACTTATCATGCTAGTATTAACAAAGTCTTCATTATATCCCACAAAAACAACATCAAAAGGTACTGTTGTATCTGTTCTTACAACTTCTGTCACATCAGTCGTAAAATTCTCAATATCATCATGCACAAAAGATTGAGTTGAAATCTTTCCTAGAGAAAAGCCAAAAAAGAGAATAATAAAAAATATGCTGAGAAATACTCTATCTTGCTTGAAAAAGGTTAGATTTGATTTCAGGTTTTCCGTCATGCAAATCGCTCCGAAAATAACTACTAGTAATGATGTTTAGTTCAGAGGTAAAAACCTAATTACTAATCTTGGAGAAAGGACAAAAATGACTCAAATCTATTTAAATAAGAAAGATAAAAATCGAAGCATTCATAGCCAAATTAAAAGCAGAATGTGCAACCATAGCAGGAAAAATAGATCCACTTTTCTCTCGACAAAGAGTAAACAATCCACTCACACCTACCATTAAGAAGAACCACAGTAAACCTGTCCATGGTTGAAAATCAAATCCAATTATAGGTTGATTAGTAATACCGTAATGAAAAATATGAATCAATGCAAATGCTAGACTGTTAATTATTCCCCCACGCCAAACGGCATTTGAGTTTTTGAACGCTTCATGAATCATTCCTCTAAAAAACAGTTCTTCTCCAACGGGACTGAATATTATCGAAGGTAAGGTAACAATTGGGAATAAAACAGCAGTTGACATCCATGCACGATCTTCCTCTGAGATAACCTGATTTAATAATTTAAAATACCAGTGCTCATTCGTGTTACCGAATATTCCCCATCCAATAAAATAAACAAGTAAAGCAGCTCCTGCACCTAATAGAAATCCCCAAAGAATCCACCAAGACTTTTCTATTTTCTTTATACCTAGGATTTTCCAACCTTCTCTCGAGTAAAAAATGAATGGTAATGGCCACATTAACCCAAAACCTACGAGGAGGAGTATTCGTATGCTTTCAGGACCTAAACTACCAACCCCTCTAATAATGAAAAACAGAATGTATAAAACAATACACAATATCCATTCTTTTGGAAAAATGCGTTGAATTTTAGGTCGTAAAATTGAATCCACTCTAATTATCTCCTGAGCTTCTTCAACAAAATTATTATCCATTCTTACTCACCATCGCTAATAAATGAGTTCAGCAACCGTAACAATAAGTGCGACAGTTATTCAATTAGTGATACTGTTATTTATTCATTTTGAAATTAATAAAATGGAAGAATTCAATAAAATTTCCGAATTTCTTTAAAACTTAACAAAAATCATTGAATTTTTCTTAGAATATTAGCGATTAAAATATTGTATTTATTGAACCTCTTGTTATTTAGAGGCAAATAAAAATGACAAATAAAAAATATCAAGATTTGGTACGAGAAATGTATATCGCTTTCAATAATCGAGATTGGGATGGCTGGACGAAATATTTCGATGATAAAACCATTGATTATGTCCCATCTTTGAAAGAACCTCTAATTGGTCGAAAGATTATTCGAGAAAACAATAAAGAATTTGTCAAAGCAATTCCTAATGTCAAATCTGAGATGACTAATATCTTTGGTCAAGATAATTGGGTGTGTGCTCAAGGAATTGTAACAGTTACTTATGTTGCTACAAAGAAATCTTTTCGTGTTCCAGTATGTATGATTGTCAAATTTGAGGGTGACACAGTTAGAGAGATCCATGAATACTTCGATCAACTCTCGTTTCAGACATGATTTGCACAAAACACTCCATGTTTCATTAATTCTAATTGCTTTTATATTCCAAGCGAAAACTAATTAATTTTGAAAATGATACTATACTAGGAATTTAGAGGGGTTATAGTGAGTAATACACCTAGGTTTCATGGTACTTGGAAAGGAGAAGTACTAGAAGCAATAATTGTTGAGGGCATGGAAACCTGGCAAGAGATTCAAAAATACACAAAACTTTCCAATGCTGCGATAAAGCAAGCATTGGATGAATTACTCGACATCAAATTACTCGAGAAGGTAGGCGAAGCAAAATACCGTGTGAGAGATTCAGAGACAATAGAGGAATACAAAGACTATTATCAAAAATTAGCTCCAAAACTTGAAAAACCTCCTCCACCAAAAGATCTCTCTCTTCAATCACAAAAAAAGCCAAAAGTTTTAACGCGTCTACTCGATTTCTCTTCCAAAAATAAAGAAGAAAATCCTGCTCCTCCGAAAAATAATGATGTACCTCCCCCACCACCTCCAAGTGTTTATTGTAAAACTTGTGGAATAGCGAATTCCAGTGATAGAAATTACTGTGGGGAATGTGGAGAGTCGTTATCAGATTAAAATTTTTATCTTGTTTTCTATTATTTGTAATAATGAGTTTACTAGTTTTTTCTCTTAATTAGATATCTTATTGGAACATATATGAAAAAAAACAATACGATTGTGAATGATGAAATGAAAATAAATCCAGTTCCAACTGTTATTATAAAATACTTACTTGCTACAACCAAAATAAGAACACAAGAAATGGCTAGTGCCAATAAAAATGAAATTAGACCAAGGAATCTGTTACTTTTAATGAAAAATACAAATCTGCTTTCTCTTCTATATATTTCATTATCTTCTTGCTGTTCATTCTCCATTCTTAACCCATAATAAAAAGGAGTGTATCCCTATTTAAACAATTTTTTCAATTCAATAATTAATACAAACACTATTTATCAAGTAGTCTTCTTAAATTTCAAATCCTTTAATCTGAAATCAGAAAGCTTGTATTTTACTCTGCTAGATTTTGGTTTTAATCGTTGTCGTACTACCATGCTTAAAGCAATTACTGGAATTATTCCCCCTAAAGCAATGAGGCTTGCTATGTTCATATTTCCAAACGTACTTGCAGATACTGCCCAAAGATCATTTAGAGAGGTATTTAACCATAAGTCAACTCCTAGAAGAGTTATAATTTTTGGAATAAAACTGATGATTATTCCATAGATAGCAACTACACGAGCATATCTTGGATCCACTACTTTTGCTTCGAAATCATAGCAATAAATCACTTTTCCTTCATTGAGGAACTCAATATTACCGAGTATTTCTCCTTTCACGCCTGGAGTGATGTAGAAGGTAACTTCATCTTTTGTAAAACTAAAATCTGTTTCAATTACACTTGGAACAACACTGCAACCAGGAATAGTTGGACGAATTGTGACCATCGGGTCTTTTAATGTTGCATGTAGCTCTGTTTGCTTCTGGATTTTTCGTTCGCCAGTAATAGGATTTACTACTGCTGCTTTTTTCTCCTCGAGTATATCTGATATACTAATAGTCAAAGGATAGTAGTTTTGGGGATTCATTCGATCAAAATATTCCATAGAGATATTTTTCAAGTATTCTGATTTATAATCTTCATCTTCAAGTTCCATTGAATCATCAGCAATCTCAATTGCTTGCTTACCGTATTCTGGTTCTTCCATGAGTTCTTCTGTTGCTTCCTCATCAGCTTCTTCAATCACTTCTTCTGCGAATTCTTCTACCATGGAAGTTTTTAGTTCAGCTTTTCTCTTAGAAAGTCTTTCCCTTCCACTAAGTCTTGGTCCAGAAGTTGGAGCTGCTATGGATGGTGGTGCTGATGGAGCTGATTCAATTTCTAATTCCTCGATTGCTGGTTCTTCAGCTAAAGCTGCGAGTGGTTTATCCGCTTCCACAGAATCATCAATATCCTTGACAGCTATTTCCTCAGTTTTTCCTTCAATTTTCATTTCTTTTGGAGCTTCATCTCTTGCGAAGGCAATTCCCGGTTTTTCTTCTTCATCTTTTACATAACTAAAGACGATAAAGAATTGTACCAAGCCTAATCCTGATTTCTCTTCTGATTCAATGTACTTAATAGGTAAACCTTGATATTCAGCTTGAGTTTGAAATTTTTTGATTTCGCTTATCCAAGCGTTTCTTGTTTCATCAATACTAGTAAACCCTTCATTGATAAAGACTTTAATCACAACTTTCTTCTTTGTTTCAGAATTTACCGCATCGAAAATCCAATAAGTTTCGGTTTGAGAATGACAACTTAGTATCTCATATTTATGATCTAATGTCACTAAGTCACCATCGTTATAAGGACAAATATTCATTTCAATCACTTTCAATTTTCATTTCAAAGATTTTTCCTACTAATATTGAAAAGAGAAAATGAAAAATAAAGTTTGTTACCTTGACATAGAGTTGTATTTATGCCAATTTACTTACTTTATATCTTGCTTTCATCGCCATTCAAAATAGATGGAATCAACTTTCTTAGGCAGTGAAATACCTGATAGGTTAAAGACGTACATACCTATTTTCTTCGGGAACAAGATGAAATTGGCTTTCCTGAATGGTTTAGCATCGAAATATGGGATGAAAGGTGATTGAATACCTTTCCATCCTCGCTTTCTGGCTTCGCTGCTCAAGAGATTAGCTAAAGAAATAATCTCTTTCTGAGGTAAATTATAGGTATGAACTGTATCCATCCAACCAAACTTTACTGCTTTCCCAAATCCTGCCAATAAGAACTCCCAAGCATTGATGAATCCATCAATTTGTCCTTGCTCATTTTCATGAACAACACAAAGAACTCTTGGATTACTTAATTTCCATCTAATATCCTCGCATTCTTGAACTAAAGCAACTTGAGTTTTGTTTGATAAATCAGTTGTTAATTCACATATTTGATCGATATCTTCAGGTTTGAGGAGACGCACTTGAGAGCTTTTGATTTTTCCTACTCTTTCTTTTGTTTTTACGTATGCTTTGACAATCCATGGAAGCTTGATAACAGTAGCAGCATCATCTACATGAAGTGGACGAATGATGAATCTCTTCATAAATGTTAAGAGCTCAAGTGGTTTTCCAGTATCTCGAGAGACGGCTTGTGAGGTTTCCAAACCTTTCTGACTGGCATCGTGGAATGTAACAGCTAAATCATAATTCCTCTCTAAGACCATTTCCATCATTTTTCGACCCATAGCTTTCCCTATGCCTCTCTTTCGGTGTGCTCTATGCACAGATAACCAACAAGGAAGGGAAATAGTATGTATTTTGCCTTCAATCGATAATCTTTGCTTTATTGAACCTAAGAAACCAACAATTTCATTGGTTTCTTTATGCTTCGTTCGTACAAACATTTCTTTATCAATGGAGGGAACACCAAAAATTAACTCGAAATTATCCTCTAATAATTCGATGCTTGCCCCTTCTTTTTCTGCCGATCCATCTTCCTGGAAAGCACTAGTAAGTAATTTTACTAATCCTGGAATTTCAGAATCCGTTAGAGTGAATTGCTCTACAATATAATCTTCAATCGATGCCATTAGTTATCTCCTCATTTCATAAATTTATATAATTTGATTTCATTCACTTTTTTATCGCTAATTTTATGGTGAAAAATTGAGCTATTTAATATTTTTCTTGATAACCTTAAAACAAGTAAAGACCTTAATCCTTTATCTCTTGAATAATAAAAAAAAAGAAGAAAATAGGTCAGAATAGACCTAGTATTCCTATTTTTAGAATAAAGCAGACAATATAGAAAGCTGCAAACAAAACGCAACCAATAATAGAGATGATGAGTGCTCTAGTATTCTTTTTATTTTTACCTTCAAGTTTTCTTGCTCGTAAGGATACAAATAATCCAAAAATACTTGCTGCATTGAGGATTATTGTCACTAGACCAACAATCGATAATATTAGTGCAAACTTTGACTCTTTTTGATCTTTCAGGAATTGCTTTTCATCTTTTGCTTTCTCTTCTGTCGGATCTTCTAAATCAATCCACTCAGGATTATAGAATGCTCCTTCAACATCAACTTGTCCTTTTTGCCACCACTTAACAGAGGGATCGAATCTCTTCTTACGAGCGGGAACGACATTATTCGTAACCGTTCTGATGAACCATTCCAATGAACCTGTATACTTGATTTTTTCCCAGCCAATTAACAAGAGAGTGAAGACAGCTAGCGTTACCAGAATGACTAGAAACGTTCCAGCCCAGTAGAATTTAGCATATGGTGTAAAGAAAATCGCATAAGACAGTAAGTAGAAGATGATGTAAAAGATAAACTGATTATTATAATTTGAGAAAGCAACAGTACCAAATCTTCTCACAGTCTTTGACCTGTCTGAGAATGCTTTGCTTCTACCTCGATATTCTATCATTCGGAAAAGGAACATAACCAGCATTATAGCAAAACCATTCACGCAGAGGAATTGTGCAACCCAAGCAAACGGCGGTATGTAATTTGCATAACTAGGAGAATAATGCCGGTGATAGGGAAGTAATTGATAGATTCCGATAGCCGTATCAAAATCAGTTTTAGTCATAATTCCAATGATAATCACAGCGACACCAATTAAACCTACAACAAACATAGAAGCTCCAACTAGAAACATGTTTCTTGGGAATTTCTTGTTTAACTTCTCTCGAGGTTTTGTTATCTCTATACCAATAATGCTACCAACGAATGATATGGCTAGATAAGGGAATATTGGCTCCATAGGAGCTGCCAGTGCACTAAGAAATGGTGCTGCAATAAATCGCCACCACTTGTCTTCTCCCAACACAGGCGTAAATAAGACGTTCCCCGTTTCCGGTATGGTTCCAAATGGATAACCTGGACCATAAAGACTAACTAAATCCCAAATAGGTTGAGTGAGAGCTACTACGAGCACAGCTAAAATTACATAAGAAATCATCATACGTCTTCTATTCTGCCAATTTTTCTTAAGAGAAAGTAATCCTTGAACCATTCCATTAATAATAATGCACCAGGCTATAGTATGAATAGTTTCAAAATGGCTGAAACGGTAAAGCAATACTTGCCAATTATATGTCACTCCACCTCCCCAATTCTCATAATTTAGTAGGGGATTATATTGGAAGTATCCTGGTATGTCATTTAGGTTTAGAAAGAAATTGCCTAATGCTCCATGATATCCAATTAAGGCTTCGCAAAGCATAGCAAAAATCAGTAAGAGAACTCCTCCAAACACTTGTTTAAAAACAATCCCTCTGACTGAATTGCCCCGCTCAAGGTCTCTGTACATACTTACCATGTTGCTGGCAGATGAAACAAGTAGGAAGAATCCAGCCAATCCGCCATAAAAAGGCAGGATCATTAACATAACTAGATTTACTAAAGCTAGATCATCAATAACCGAAAGTAGATCATCAATATTTAGAACCAAAATTAATGTGTGAAGACTGATCATTAAGAAAATAGCTGCCCCTCGAGCAAAATCGAGTGTAGCAAATCTTCTGCTTCTTTTTATTATGGGCTTACTTCCCATCTCAAGTGAAATGTTAGCTTCCATTAATATTATCTCCTGTTATCTAACCTATTATGAATGCTAAATTTCGTTTCAATAGGTTTACAGATTTAAATATTTTTTCAGAAAAAAACGCCCAATGAACCATCTTTTTACAGTCAAAATGATTTATTAGTTCCATAGTATATTTAGAAGAAATAGATTCCCTGACAAGCTGGTTAATTTGAATGACTAAGAAGGATAAAATCGCAAAAGCTAAAAAGCTCTTTCAAAAAGGATTGGATTACTGGCAAGAGGATCGCTTCGATGAAGCAATTGAGTGCTTACATAAAGCTGTAGAACTAGATCCTGAGTATTTGGATGCCTGGTACAACCTTGGCAATACCTATTATTCAGGAAAAGGTGATTTTGACTCTGCCTATGAATACTGGCAAAAAGCATTGGAACTCAATCCAGATGAAATAGATGTTTTGTATAATCTTGGTAACGCTCATCGTGAAAGGGAAGAATTTGACGAAGCAATTGATTGTTACAAGAAAGTTGTTGCTATGGATTCAAAAGATCATGAAGGTTGGAACAACTTGGCTAATTCGTATTATGGAAAAGGCGATATTAAATCTGCGATTGATTGTTGGCGGAAAGCTCTTGAAATCAAACCAGATAAAGTTGAAACCTGGTATAATTTGGGCGTTATTTATCTTGAATTAGAAGAATTTGATAAATCCATAGAGTGCACACAGAAAGCCTTAGAATTTTATCCGGAATCAGATAACCTTCATAGTTTATTAAATGCTGCAAAAAGAGGTAAAGAAGCTCAGAAATAAAAATGGAAGTAAAGAAGTCTCAAATTACTTATGATGTTTTTTTCCACAATTCAATTCCTACTATTTTGTTTTCAGCTATTAGAAGTCTAGGTACGTAGTTATCAAAAGGAAATATCTTCTCCGGAACACCTTTAGTTTCTTTCAAATCAAACTTCCCTGTCCTCAAATCATTCTTACTATATCCTTTAATCTCAAAACAATTGTTAACAGCTAGAAGATACTCACATGTAGCTTCCTCTAGTGGTTCTAAAGCCATCATTGTTTCAACTGTTTTTGTATATTTGCGAGGGATGTTTCTGGGAATATTAACATAACCTATAGGATGTGTTTTTATTCCACCCAGGAATTCTAAAATGGGTTTGAAGGATTCATCAATCCCGAATTCTTCCTCTACGTGTTGTATTTTGTATCCTTGATCCAATCTTTTCATTGAAGCGCTCCTTGCTCCTGCAAATTTTTGTCGTATTGTTGTTTCTTTTCCTTTATAGACATAGATCTGACGATGTGTGTGTGAGATGATGACTACTAAAGAATCAGGTGTTATTCTTACTTTAGCTAATTCGGTAAGAGTTTCTTCTCCTTCATCATCAATGAAATAGCATTCGAGATTCATGATTACCACTTGTGTTTTTTCATTTAATGAAATCATTCATAACAAAAAGAGTTTCGAAATAGGACTTTTTTTCACTTATGATTTTTCTAAGAATAAATAATATCATTTTTTGCAATCAAAGTGATTTTTCGAAAACACCCCAAGTAGCGACCTTAGACAATCCGAGAGATTTTACGGTATCTTCGTATTTTAGCACTCCATAAACTAAATCGATTAGGAAGTAGTCTGCTTTTCTCTCAATACTTGCATTAATTGTTTGTATAATTAACTGGTCAAAGTAATCCTCATTTATTGCATCTATATAAAATGAAGCTTTTATTTTATCATTAATTGAATTAGATCCAGCATAACAATATCCTGCTAATTTATCATTTTCACGAATAACAAGGTGACTAACTATATCCTCCCTCGAACAAAAATCAAGAATATATTTCTGAGCTTGCTCTTTAGAAACTATAAAGAAGTCAGCAACCCATTCAGTGCATTCCTCTAGATCTCTTTCCTTATCAAATTCCAATACATCTTTTGTTATTCGTTCAATTTTCCCTTTACTTAACTCATAATTGTAGTAGAGTTTGTAACCAATTGGATATGTTTTATTTTGTGTAAATCCCCATTTACCAATATACTGAAGACTTCCTTCCCTCATTGAGGATACTCGAGTTCGGACTAATTCTACACCTTTTTTCTTTAATGCTTCAATTATTTTTTCCACTAAAAGATCAGTTGCTTTTTCATGCCCTGGTAAAACCCTAGGATAGAATATTCTCGCATAAACACAGTCTTCTTTCAAATCAGGTCTGATTAGTGATGATTCACCAATTCGAGCCATAATATAACCTATCATTTCTCCATCTTTGAAACAGGTGAGTAACAGACTAGGCTCAAAATCTGATTGAGAACAAATATTCTTGAAACTCTCAAGAGAATGTTGATACGGCCAAACCCATTTTGATGCTACTTTAGTTCCTACTTCCACTAACTCTTCTTCCATGCCAAATTCAAATTCTTTTACTTCATACTTTGACATTTTTTCTTGCCTTCCTTTTTTTCTCTTCTTACTTTCTTCGCTTCTTCTCTCTTACTAAAAACAAGACAATTGGTATGAAGAGGAATAATGAATAAACGATTTTTGCTGATCCAGTGCTTACTACATTACCTTCATAGAAGTTGTAATTCAATTCCTGGGAAACAAGATCATCCAATGACATAACAAAACCATATTCAGGAGGAGTATCTTCGGACATTAGACTAGTAATAATATAGACATCTAGTAAATTCATGCCTTCAACGTAAATTCTATACTCATCAGAATTTTCATGATAAATTTCTTGAATAACACGAGTACTACTTTCATTCTCAAGTACTATGCAAACACCTAGGGCATACGGATATGGGTTATCAATTACAAAGGTAAAATTATCTCGAGGAAGATACATTCTTTTCACATCAAAACCATAGTAGTAATGCATCTTTGCTCTTGGGAAATCAAAGAGAACAGAAGACATTGCTTGTATAGTATAATCAATAGTTTCAAAACCATATATTCCTCCATCGAAACTCGGATCATCTAGTACACAAGCTGTTATCCAATCAAGATAAAGATCATTAAATGTGAGGTCATAGCCAAAATACTCTAACGCCTTATCCACTCCAATGGCCCCATCTTCAGGGATAAAGACTAGTTGTTTAGTGAAACTATTGCCAAATTGTTCTGCGAGATAAGTAACAAATAAATAAGCTTGCCCATAACTCGAATCCCATAAATAATTATATTCTCGGTTGAAGTATAACAATGAAATTTCAGGATAAGAAGTGAAAATATTGGTAACTGCTTCTGTGACCCAAAATTCATAACCTGCATAATCGATTGCATAATTTGCTATGCCTTCATAGATAAACTGGCAGTCATTCCAATCATTGTTGAACCATATCAAATGGTTGAATTCATGAATTGTTATGCAAATTGTTTCATAGACGCTCTTCTCTGAATCACAAAAAACCATCTCTCTTAGATTAGCATAAGGAAAACCAGGCATTTCATGGTCTAAATTTGTGAAGCCTAGATACGCGTTTCCCATATACCTCACTAAAGGCGCTAAGAAAACTGTTACCTTTGGATCTCCATCGACATCACCTAATACTCCATTAGGATGCCCTGCAACCTCAATTGCACATGGATAAATATCATCATCAAAAGCATCTCTTATAGCTTCACATTTTGTAATAGATTCGTTCTCTCCAAGTAATTCAATTGTCTCATTAGCCATGTAAATATAACAGTAATTACCTTCTGCTAGAAGAGTTGCTCTCACCTGCATCCAATCTGGCATAGTAATCCAAAATAATTGTTGGTCTCCAAAATCGTCATCAGGTTGCAGAACTCCTTTTTCTTGCTCAATTGTCTGAAACGAAGAAGTAAAACTTATGTCTCTTTTAGGAAGGATCTTATCCTCATTTCCGACTGTAGGTATAATGGTAGAAATAAAAGGTGTTAGTATAACAATCATCAAGAAAATGGTTTTTCTTAGTTTTGTCATTTCCATCAGATAAGCTATTCGAATTATACTAATAAAACTTAACAAAAGATAGGGAAATGGGCGCGATTTTCTTGGAAAAAAAGAATCTGCTCGTTAGTATTAATTTAATTTAGTAGATGTAGGAAAAATTGTAATTAAATACAATTTCTTGTTGTTTTTTATGAGAAAGATTTTTGGATACTAAAGCAAATAACAAACGGTAGCGGTGTTTAGGTTGGTTGAAAAACCTGATATCAAGATAAGTCCTGAGAAAATCAAACAGTATCTGAAGGATTTAAAATCTGGTGATGAGAAATCGCGTGCAGTTGCTGCTTATATGCTTGGGACAGCTGGGAAAGAGGATAAGAAGATCAAGCAAGCATTAACAAAAGCTCTTAAAGACAAAAATTGGGAAGTGAGAAAATGGGCTGCTTTATCTTTAGGAGAAATGGGGGACAGAGATAGTCAGCTATTACCTATTCTCATAGACATTATGAAGAGAGACAATAGCAAGGAATTCAAAAGCCATGCTGCTGTAATTCTTGGGGAGCTGGAGAAACGAGCCATACCAGCAATACCAGAACTCTCTGTAGCTCTAAAGGACGAAAATGCTCGAGTCCGGGAATGGGCAAACTGGGCATTAAACAAGATTGCTGGAGAAAGACCAAGTTATCGTGTTAATTATCCGGAAGAAAGACCTTCATTGAAGGAAAGACTAAGATTCGCAGAAAAGGATGAAGATTAGCGATTATTTTTTGAAGATACTAGTTGGATATGATTTCCTACCATATGATGATATCATTTCATCGAAATTTAAACCTACATGTGCTGCAGCTCGCTTTAGCATTTCAATTTGACCATCACTAAAAGGAATGCCTTCTCTCATTGAATATTCATAAGCTTCTTTTGAACGATCACCAGGCCATCTCGTTGCTTCACCGAAATACTTTGATTCATAATCAACCATGAGTTCTCGAACACGATTTCTAGCTTCCTCTTTTGTATAAAGACAATCAACTACTTGTGCTTGGAATGCCAGTGATACTCTTTGCTTCTTTTCTCCAACTGTCAGTTTCTCAATTGGTCCTCCATACACTGAATGCTCTACTTCAATCATTCTGAGTAATGCATCTCCTTTGTAGCCTGCTTGTGTTGAACCCAATGGAAAAATGCTTCCAGTCAAATATTGCTTACCACTTTCTTCCCTTACTATGAATTCTTTTGGATCTAAAGTTGATTTGTAATCTTTATCAGCAGCATACTCTGGAATCGATAGCATCTCTCCTGTTTTGTAAGCTTTAATACAGTAATTAGCAGCCATCCGAGTTAAAGCCATATCAATTGTAATAATTCCATCTCTGTGTGGAACCGAAACTGCGATGGGATTCGTTCCTATTCGAACTTCTGTTCCTGCTCCCTTTGTGTAATCTAGTCCTTTTGGATCATCGCCCATAGGTTTTACTAATGCAGAAGTTGTGCAAGTAACTGTTCCAATCAAATCTCCTTGTGCTGCAATCATTTCACTCCAAACACCAGCAGCACCAAAATGATTTCCTTCACAAACGTAAACCTTGGCTATACCGTTTTTTCTGGCTAGTTTCTCGAGTAAATGTACTGCTTTCACTGAAGTAATGTGTCCCGGAGCACCATGAGCATTAATAACAGCAATTGCCGGATACTTCTGAGGTAACTCTTCTGGTTCTGCAGTTGGATCAACTGTTGAAAAAAGACCTATACCCTTCACAGATTCCTCTAATCCTGTTCCACCAGCAAGTCCATGAGAAAAAATCCCTCTCTTGTCAGCTTCTAGTAATGCATGAGCAGTTGCTTTTGCAGATGTTTCCGGATAACCACTTTTTATTAGAGTTTCCGTTGAAAATTTCTGTATATCACTAACTTTGAAATGCTCTCGAGTATCTTTCAATTTATTTCACCAGTAAGCCTGCTCTATCAAACATTTTTTTCTTTCTTTCATCAGTCAATTCCTTTTCATATTTCTTGAAAATCCAAATCTCTTTCTCTCGACGAGAAGACTCATCAAGAACAATATATGGTTGTAAAAGTTGCTTTACAAAATCTATATTGCCAAGGAAAAACCATTCATTGAATTCTTCTTGAATTGCCTTAATTACTTCTAGATATTTTGTGAAATTTTCATATACTTGTTCAATGTAAAACAATGGTTTTAAGATGTTCAAAAACTCTTTTTGATAAAAAACTCTCATTTCTTGTGCTAATGATTCGTTCGCCAATTCTCTCTCGAATTTTTCAGCTCGTTTGTCTGTTCTAAACACACTCTCTTTGTAATTCATTTCGATCTTTTTTAATTCAATTCTAACTAAATTAATCTCATGTGTCATATATTTGTCAAAGTATCTTTCATAATTCTCTTGTTCCTTTTGTGGGATATCTTCAGCTAATTCATGAAACTCTTCTAGAACCTTAAAGAGTGATGAAACAGACTCTGTAAATGTCTCAGTAATTATTTCCTTAATGTGCTTTCTTATTTTCTTACTATTTTTGATTTTACTCATAGGCATACTAGCACTTCCATTTCAGTGGATTAATAGAATCCGTTCATTAGGAGGGTACAGAAATTCAACCCCATTTTCAGTGACAATAGCATTATCTTCCAAATTGAACCGTACCTTTTCTCCATCCCATTCTTCGTTTGGTGTGTATGCGATGAACTCGAAAGCGAAAAGATTGTTGGGTTTGATGATTAAATGAGCTCGATCTGGTCGGAAACCTGCAATTGAAGGACCGGAAGCAACTTCACTGTTCCCCGTATTACCTACACAATGGCAATCTACAGTTATCTCGGTTTTTCCAGGATATTCTTGGTCTTCTCGAGGTTCAAGACTTGGTCCTCCACCATCCATTGGATCAATTGTTAAGTGAATATACTCAAATCCTGCTTTCTTGAGGTTTTCACCAATATTTGTTAGTGTTTCTTCTGCAGTTACTCCGATTTTGATTGAATCACGAATCACTGCTCTCGCTTTTATTGCTTGATCCCATCCAAATTGAATTCCAGCTGGAACAGTGGTTTCTCCTTTTCGTAAGACATAAGCAACACGCTTAAAGTCAGTACCAAAATTCATCGCACTTATGCCATAATCGTATTGCATTAAATCTCCTTGCTGGATGATGTATTTACTCGAGCGATAATCCTCCTTTTCCGATTTAGCGGAATGAATAATCATTGGTGTGCTCATGGCAAATGTTGAACTCATGCCGAGTTTCAGTAATTGATCCTCCATCCACCAGCCAACATCTTCTAGTGTGGTTTTTCCCGGAGTAATTACTTCATTAGAAAGAGCTCTCTCGAGTAATTGTCTGGCAATTTCACATAATTGACCATACACAACAATTTCGCTAAGGATTCTACGGGTGCGGAAATCTGTAATTAATTGCTCTGCTGAGGTTAATTTCGTGGATAATTCCACCCCTACTAATCTGATTAATTTCTTGTATCCTGTATAAGAAAGACCATCAGCAACTGCTAACCAATCAGACATGTTAATAGCAATAGTTTTTGGATTTCGTTCTTCTATAAACTGCTTCAATTCATCTACTGATCCAAAAATATCATACACTTCAGTTGTGTGTAGTAATTCTTCATCCCCACCAAAAACTGCTCGTTCAATCCTATCCTCACCTCGATCGGTGAAAACAAAGTAACCATTGTCCCCACCTAAATCTATAGTCAAAGGATCTGGGTTTCCTTCTCTCATAACATGAATCCACATGTCGATTTCATTTTCACGCATGGCAATAGGCAAAATTATTCTAAATTTCTCTTTTCGAATTAAATTTAGTATTTCCCAACGAGTTCGAGCATCTTTCATTTTCTTCGACCTTTATTATTACTCTAACTATTTAAGATTAAATGTCTATATTAAAAATATTGGAATAAAAATACATTACTCAAGATGTGACGCTTGTGCGGAAAAGGATTGCTGTTTTTATTGGTTTAGGATTAGTTTTCCTATCATTTTTTACCTGTTTTGGTACTCTCTATGCTATTGGTTCAAATAAGAAGTTAGATCTTGAGGGTGTGTCCATTGATAACTTCCGAATGGGATTATCTTATCCTCCGTTAAAGAACGAGCAGCAAAGAAAATTTTCAAAAAATCATATGGAAAAACTCAATATAGATTTAGTTAGAACAGGAGTAAGTTGGAGTTACATAGAAGCGAATGAGGGACATTTTACTTGGTCTGGATTTGATAAGAGAATGCAATTCTTCAATGAGAATAATATCGATATTCTGTTAACCATTAGCTCTGATGGTCCGGAGTGGAATGTCGATCAAAAAACTCCAGAATCTTCAACATATAAGAACGTAACAGCTTTTGAAGTGTTTCTTCAGGCTCTTTTTACAAGGTATGCTGATTACAATATTCACAAAATCCAGTTCGGAAATGAGTGGCCTAATGAATACCAATTCATAGGAACAGCAGAGCAATATGTCAATTATTCAAATACTGTTTATGAAATTGCTAATGAGACCATCCCAGATACAACCTTTGTACTAGGGGGAATAGCAACTGCGAATCTTCGAATAGCTGCAGCATATTACAACTATACCGATTTCTATAGAATAGGAACTAATGCAACCATCTTAACAGGCGCAGAACTTGAGGGATTAATGGCATCCGAATTTGTTAAAGAGGGAGTTGCTCGAGTAAATTATGTCTTAGCTAATGCTTCTTATGATGAACTTGATCTTCACTTCTATGATGACTACGAAAATTGGGGAACCTATGTTACAATGATGAATGATTTAGTTCCAGGAGTTCCAATAATTGTATCAGAATTTGGTGGACCAAATCTTAGTTGGGAAAAATATACTCGAGACTCCCAAGCTAGGCATCTAAAGGAATCAATTGAAACTTTAGATGGGATTGGAATCGAAGAAGCTTATTATTTCAAACTCACTCAAGGTGGTGCGATTCCTCAACACCGGAAATCTTGTTTAGTAGGTTCAACAGTCACAATAAAGCCTGCCTATTATGTAATGCAAGCATTCACAGCTTCAAATGCTCAAGTAAATTTCATTTTTTACACAGAATACAGTTTCGTTTTCATGGGAATAATTAGCTTAATTTATTTTGTTTTTGTAGGTATATTTGGTTTAATTAAAGTGATTCAGAAAAGAAAATCGAAATAAATCATTTTAGGAAAAAATTATGAATAGTTAATTCTAAAATAATCTAGGAGATTCGTTGATATGGATGACGAAAAACTGTTTGCTGAAATTGAAGGATTTTCTGTAACAGGTGAACCACTGTTTCAACAACCACATCCATCTGAAACATCTGATGTGGTGAAGAAGTATTTTAAAGCCTTGAAAGAATACGAAAAGAATCCTACAAATGCGGATAATCTCATTTGGTTGGGAAGACGAACTGCCTACCTCGGGAAATATCGAAGTGCAATCGCGATTTTTAGTAAAGGTATAAAGCAATTTCCGGAAGATGCTCGAATGTATAGACATCGGGGGCATCGCTTCATTACTTTGCGTTTATTTAAACAAGCAATTTCAGATTTTGAGAAAGCTGGTCAATTAATTTACCGAAAAGCTGATGAAATCGAACCAGATGGTTTCCCGAATCCTAAAGGTATACCTATTAGTTCTCTTCATTCAAATATTTGGTACCATCTGGGTTTAGCATACTATCTTGATGGAGATTTAGCAAAAGCAAATCTCGCTTATAGGCATTGTTTAGAGATATCAGATAATGATGACAAGATAGTCTCCACTGCTCATTGGCTTTATATGACTCTTAGGTTACTCAATATGAAATGGGAAGCAGATATGCATCTTGAAAAAATCGGTGACGATTTGGAAATTATAGAGAATCATCAATACTTTGACTGCATACTCATGTATAAAGGTAAAATAACCCCTGAGCAATTACTGGAAAAAGCTCGAAAACAAGGTTCTATGGGTTTATCTACTATAGGCTATGGCATAGCAAATTGGTACTTTTATAATGAAAAGAAAGATGATGCAAAACATATTCTTGAAGAGATCCTCAAGTTAGAGAATTGGGCTAGCTTTGGTTATATTGCCGCAGAAGTTGATCATAAACGAATCTCAGATTCTGAAAAATTGCATTTGATGATTGATTAATCATCTTCAACTAAAAAAAGAAAAAAGTTAGGCACTCAGTGCCGCACTTATATTCTCTAACCATTCTTCGAGAATTCCAACTTTGTAGCTAACTAACACTGTTACAGCTAGAATCGTAAGCAGAGCAAGTCCTATGCCTATACATAGATACTTCGTAACCGTTGCAGGTGTATACGCATAATGCGATGCTTTGTGGACCAAATAGAATCCACCAGCGCCAATATAAATCAGTATACCTACTGCTACACCCTCAAAAATGGTTTGATCTTCATATGTATACATCCAGATTACCGATGGTTTGTGTGTAATTGGATGATCGACGATTGCATAATTCTCATCATTTGACGAATAATAAAAGCCGCCTATGAGAATATAGAAGACTCCCAAAAGCATTAGAAATATGATGAAAGTTGCACTTATTTTCCTCGGTGCTCTCATTCTAATTCTGCGCAATTGAAAATCTGGTCGTCTTACTATAGGAACAAACGGAACTTTTGAGGGAAGTTTTTCAAGGAAACTTTTCTTAGAGTTTCCACTATCAGTTTTACTTTTGTTCCTTTTAGTCAAATACTAAAACAACCTTTCCCTCGTTGTTAGAACATAATGGTCTCGCGACATATTTAAATCTATAGAAAATTAGGAAAAAAAGAAAGAATCCTCAGAGTGAGGATGTACTTAAGCTGCTGGTTTTCTTATCCATCTAATAAAGAAGAATAAGCCAACTCCAGATAATATCAGAGCAATTGTCCCTAAAATGATTGCCCAAAGTAAATCATCAGTACCATCTATAACTCCACCAATAATACCAATGATACCTAAAACGAAAAATGGTACTATTAATCCAAGAGAACCAATCATGATACCAGCTTTTGCGTATTTGTTTTCTTTGGGATTTGTAGACATTAAACCAGTTATAATTGCAATAACAAAACCAATCAAAGGTAAACAAGTAAATCCAAGAATACTCGTAACTAATGAAACGACTTCTAAACCGACACCTTCCGAAACTCGAGAAGGTTTATCTCCTGTTGTTTTTTCGGGTTTATCAAATGGTTTTCCGCAATCATCACAAAACTTTGCATCAGCTTTATTTTTCGCTCCACACGATTCACAATATTTAGTACTTTTTGACATGTATTTGTTCTCCACTTGAAAAACATTCAGTAAGTATAATTCAATGACAATGCTTTGAAAAACTTAAATACTTTATGCCATAAGCTCGACTATATGGAGATTCGATTAATAGAGAAGCATGAAAACCGTTTGCTGAAAAAATGCCGACAAATTGCTCATGTTAATTATCTTGACAATTTAGTTCTAATTGGTGATTTGTATCCACCTTGTATAGATTTGGCAAGAATCTATGGTGTATTCACTGAGCAAAAAGAGCTGGTAAGTTTCTTCATTGTTTTCATTGGATTTCACATGCCTTCTATTGTTCTCCCAGTGAAATTAGAGAGAAGAATTTTTGTCAAAATAATGGAGTTCTTAAGAGAAATATTGCCGGAATCATTTCTCATCTTGTCGCTTGAGTTAGATGAACAAGATATTACTGAATTCTTCAAAGTAGGGAGTGTAGCAGTAGATTATTGCATGACAATCCATGCTCAAGATAATCCTAAAGAAATCCTATCCCCTCTTCTAAAAAAGGCAACACCTGAGGATGTTAATCGAATCGATGAATTCTATCAAGCAATAGGATCTGGACCATGGCATCCGAAGCAGCTCGAAAGTGGCTTCTATCATTTCATTGAAAATGATGATCAAATAATTGCTTGTGGAGGAACACATTTCGAGACTCCTAGACTAGCACAACTGGGCAATATCTTCGTTCTAGAAGAATTTCGAGGTCAGAAATATGGAGAGATTTTAACTACTGCATTAACTCGTGCTGTATTAGCAAAGAAGGAAATTTCTACGCTGTTTGTTCGAGTTGAAAACAAAATCGCTCAAAATCTCTACACAAAACTTGGCTACAAAATGTATAAAACTGCGAATCTCATTTATTGCGAAAAATAGAATTATTTTTCCTCTTTGTTTTCTTTAATTCTTGTAGTAGAATCTTTTTTTCGTTCATCAATAATTAACTGAAATACATCTGGTCTTGAGTAGTGTCCAACAACATCAAAATCAAATCGTGTTTTTGGGATTAAGGATAAATCCAAATCAGCATACAAAATACCAGTCTTATCGAATAATGGTCCTGCCAGATACTTCCCATTTGGATCAATTATTGCACTTCCACCTCGAGAGAGAATTTCTGGAGAGCTTTTCAATTCATCGTAGCAAGCTAGATCTTTTGGATACATGTCTTTTGTGACATATTGATTGCAAGATAAAACAAAACAGCGTCCCTCTAAAGCAATATGTTGTAAGGTCGCTTGCCAACTATCACGAGCATCAGCTGTGGGAGCAACATAAATATCAGTTCCCTTAGAGTAAATTGCTGTACGTGCTAGTGGCATATAATTTTCCCAGCAAATTAGTCCCCCAATTTTACCATATAGAGAATCAATAACTGTGAGTGTACTGCCATCCCCTTCTCCCCAAATCAATCGTTCAGATCCTGTAGGTTTCAGTTTTCTATGTTTGCCAAGTAGCTTTCCTTTAGGATCAAAGTATAATAGTGTGCAGTATAGTGTTCCCCCTTTAAATTCAGATTCTCTCTCAACAATACCAATGACAAGGTAGACACTATTCTCTTTTGCTATCTTTCCAAGAGCATTAGCATCCTCACTAGGAATTGCTATGGAATTCTCCCAATAACGAGCAAAGTCTTGCTTTCCCTCTTCAGATCGACTCCCAACTTTAGTGCCAAAAAATAATCCTCTGGGGTATGCTGGAATAAACGCTTCGGGAAAAAGTACTAATTTCGCTCCTTTGTCTCCTGCTTCTTTAGTTAGCTTCCTTACTTTCTCTATGCAAGCTTCCTTCTGCATTACTGCTGATACTTCTTGTACTACTGCTACTTTGACCGATTTTGCCATTTTACTCACACATTTCTTTTTGTTTAATGAACAATTGAAGAATAAATAAATATTGTATATGAGGTAACAGTAATTATCATTCAAAGGTGAGAATTTTGGAGTTTGTATATTTGGATAAAGAAAATAAAAAGACAAAAGCGCATTATTCACCAGCAGTTGTCCACGAAAAAATTGTTTACGTTTCTGGACAATTACCATTAAAGAAAGGAGAACGTGTTCCTTCATCTGATAATATTGAGGATCAAACATTGATTGTTCTTGAAAAATTGAAGACTATCCTTGAAGCTGCAAACAGCAGCATTGATAAAGTTCTGAGAACCACGATTTATATCTCTGACATTAATTATTGGGATAGGATAAATACCCTGTATGCTGAGTTCTTTGGTGACCACAGACCAGCTCGAACTATTGTCCCAACGAAAACTTTGCATTACAACTGTTTGATTGAGCTTGATGCGATTGCATTTCAAGAGTAATCGAAAGATATTCAAATATTATCCTTGCTTGGAAGTTCGTTCTTATAGATGTTATTTTGAGGTTTGACTGTGAAGTATAGAACATTAGGTAGAACAGGTTTAGAAGTTAGCGAGGTAAGTATTGGCACTGAGTGGTTGGAAAAAAAATCACCAGAACTTATTACTTCCGTAATAAGAAAAGCCATTGAGAGTGGTGTGAATTATTTCGATATAATTTTCAATTTTGAAGAGCATTTAACAAAAGTTAGCAAAGCAATAGAGGGCTATAGAGATAAAATCGTTCTTGTCCATCATCTTGGTTCATCAGAATACAAAGGCAAGTACAAGAAGAATAGAAGCATCAAATCTTGCACTAATACTTTTGAAGAGTATCTTAGGGTAATGAAAACTGATTATGTTGACATAATGCATGTTCATTTCGTTCTTGGTCCTCAAGACTTTAGAGAGAAAATTTTGAAATCAAATGGTCCACTTGATTTGGCCTTGAAGTTTAAGGCTGAAGGCAAAGCAAAATTCATTGGTATAAGCACTCATAGTCTTGGAGTGGTTGAAGCAGCTGCGAAGAATGGCAATTTTGATGTGATTATGTTCCAGATTAATTTGGCTAACAATGCTTTACCCAATCGTAACAAAGTATTAGCTCTTTGTGCTCAAGAGAATATTGGTGTTATAGCAATGAAGCCTTATGCTGGGGGAGTTCTATTTCGTAAGAATGCCAAGGTAGATTTTGGTGGATACCGCACTGGTGGTATGGGTCTGGAAAAGAAAACGATCCCAGAGATTGCTACCCCTGCTAAATGCTTGCATTATATTCTTAGTCAGGTTGGAGTTACAGCCGCAGTCCCAGGTGTTGCCAGTATCGAAGAACTAGATGCTACGCTAGCATACTGTACTGCCACTGATGAAGAGAAGGATTACTCACTTCTTCTAAAGGAATTCGATGAATACATTACAGGTGAATGTGTTTATTGTAATCACTGTCAACCTTGTCCAGCTGATATTGATATTGGTCGAGTATTCAAAGTTTATGACCAAGCAAGAATAGAATTAACAGACGAAATCAAAGCCAAGTATAAGGAATTCGAGCCAAACGCTTTTGCTTGCACCGAGTGTGGGGAATGCGAGGAACGTTGCCCATTCGATGTTGAAGTAATCGATAAAATGGCTGAGACTGTCAAGTTGTTTCAATGAGAGAGTTTTACTCTCTCTAAAAATCTTTAATTATTGAAGTCTGAGACCTTTGATGATTTTGTTTGGATTGTCTATCAAGTTGTCAAATAGTTCTTTCTTTTTCTTTGAAAACCTATTTATAGATGTAGATATATGTATTTATATGTAATAAATCTAAACCTATAAAAAGGTATGTGAGAATATATAATGGTGGGATACTTATGGGAGCAAGCTACAGTTTTGGAATGGATAATAATCGTTTAATGAAGGGTTTTCTTAGAATGAGGAATAGTGGGATTATTTTCTTAATCTCCACAATAATCGCAACAATATCTGGAATTATGTATTCTGCTGTTTTTGCTAACAGATATTATTCGATAGAAATAGCTTTGGGTTTTTTCGAGATTTTTAATGTTATTTTGATTTTAATTGCTTCAATCATGATGTACTCAAGTGTAACAATTATTAGTAAGAATGTAAATGAAAGTAACGAACGCTTGTTCAAATTAGCACGAGTCTTGCTACTCGTTTTCATAATATTATATTCTCTTTCTACTATTTTCACACTTATATTGCATATGTTAAACTATCAGTCAGTTTTTTCCTTTGGTAAGAACATGATAGCTTATATGTTGCTTGCAGGATTTCTCCTTGCTTTCAGTTTCTGCTTCAAAGATTTACAAAGAATTGGATATGGTACTCGACTACTTTATGTTCCTTTGATTTTCCTTACAATACCATCAGTGGTTAGTTTAGTCTTGGGGTGCATTTCCTTTACAGACTCATTTAGTAATGACTACGATACTATTCTTGTTTACAGCTCTTTTGTTAATTTTTACATGGTTTTATTCTTCTTCTTCGCATTTCTTGAACTATTCTTTGTTATACGAAGAATGACTAGACTAATTGATATACAGTACATAGTGAAAAGCGAAGAATCAGAACCAATCATGAAGAAAGCAGTTCCTGCGAAGAAATAGAGTGAAATCTATTTCTTCAGTCTTCAATTTATATTTTAAGAGTTTCCAAGTAACTTGGTGGTTTACGTATTTTTGTTAATTGTTCAAAAGCATAAGTAATTTTTAACAGAGTTGGTTCTTGAAACGCTCCACTGAAAAATGATAAGCCAACGGGAAGCCCAAAAACATACCCAACTGGAACTGTGATATTGGCGTAACCTGCTACTGCTGCCAGTGAAGAACTACCGCCTGAGAAATGATCGCCATTAACTAAATCCATAGGCCAAGCTGGTCCACCTGTCGGGGCGATAATCGCATCAAGGTCGTTTTCTTTGATAGCTAAGTCTATACCTTCCTCTTGAGAGTATTTGTGGCATTTCTCTAATGCTTCTTTGTACACGTCATCTGTTAATGGTCCTCGTTCTTCTGCTTTCAAAAAGTGTTCTTGCCCGAAATAAGGCATTACTTTCTCTTTGTTTTTCTCATTGAACTCGATTATTTCTTTCATGGTTTGTGGAAATTCTTCTGGTACAAATTTCTCTAAGAATTCATTCAGATCATTTTTGAAGTCATAGAGAAGTACTTCATACTCTGGTTCTCTTAATTCTTTCACACTTTCAAGCATTAATTTATCGACTATGATTGCTCCCGCTTTCTCCATTTTTTCTATTGCTTTGTCAATTACTTTTGTTACTAAGTCGTTTCTCCCGAAGAAGTTTCGAGCAACACCAATTTTAGCGTTTTTTAATCCATTTACGTCTAGAAATTCCGTGTAATCCTTGGGAATATCTTTCTCGCTTGTAATGGATTGAGCATCTTCTTTGTCAACACCTACAATAGCGTTTAGCAAGATAGCCGCATCTTCTACTGATCGACCCATAGGTCCTGCAGTATCCTGATTATGGGAAATGGGGATTATTCCTGTTCGACTAACTAAACCAATCGATGGCTTAATCCCTACCACGGAATTTACATGTGCCGGACAAACAACTGATCCGTCAGTTTCGGTACCAATAGATGCAGAGCAGAAGTTTGCAGCAACAGATGATGCTGAGCCAGAACTGGACCCACAAGGACTTCTATCTAGAACATATGGGTTGCGAGCTTGTCCTCCTCGACTACTCCAACCACTTGTAGACCGAGAGGAGCGGAAATTCGCCCATTCACTTAGATTCGCTTTCCCTAAAATTATCGCACCAGCATCTCTCAATTTCTGTACAATGAAAGCATCTCGAGTGGATCTAAAACCTTCCAAAGCAAGGGAACCAGCTGTTGACATCATTTTATCCGCTGTTAGGATATTATCCTTTACTATAATGGGAATGCCATGTAGTGGTCCTAGGGAATTATCCTCTTTCCTAACCTGATCAAGATTCTCTGCAATTTTTACTGCATCAGGATTTACTTCAATAATAGAATTAATAGTTGGTCCGGATTTGTCTATTTTGTTAATTCTATCCAGATACATTTTCACTAATTGCTTTGCAGTTAATTTTCCTTCTTTCATTAATTTCTGTATTTCTGAGATGCTGTATTCCTTCATGTAGATCAACCTATTTGCAGAATATTAGAAAATAAAGCTAATTAAACTTTTATTAGAGCAGTTTCTTTGAGTAGATTAAAAATCTGATTCACAAGTTTCTCATGTATCCGAATTTTCAAGATCATTTGTGACAACTTCAGCAGTCTCAATATCTTGTGAAAGAATCTCTCGTTCACGACTCTTAGTTATCACAATGTAAATAGCTCGAATCAGAGTGTATAAGGATGCAGGAACAAACCATGTAATCGATGGAATGACAAAGAGAAAAATGATTCCAGCCTCTAGAACATTTGATACTCCTGTAATCGAAGATACAAAAGCAAAAACAAAACCAAAATTAGCTAAAGCCATTATGCCCAATGAAGATATCCAGGAATAACCATTCGCTTTCATTCGTTTTTGTTTTCTAAAAACTAATCTAAAAAATAGAATATTAATAATTAAGCATGTGACAGAGGATGTCAGAATGTATAAACCTAAAACTGAACCAAAATCCATGGGGAAAACTCTTCCTTATAGTGTATTTCTATAAGTAATTATTCAAATTACTTTATTAACGTTCACAAAGAAGAAAAAATAATGCAATCCACTAGTATTTCTTGCCTGTTCTAATAAAAGTAAATATTATAACTCTTACAATAAGAACCGAAACTAAAACTATACCAGTTATTTCCCAAAAACGATTCTAAAGGAATTTATTAATTTCTTCGATCCAATAGCTGTTCTTTCCAAAATGCACAAAAACTGACTTTTTCAACCACATTAATTTCTTATTATCTAAAAAGGGGAGAACATTGAGAAAATCTTGCTTATTCTTTTGTTTCGGATTTTTTTGTGCTTTAAACAGTAATTGTATTTCAGGTGAAAGATAAGAAATGTTTGATTTAGTTTTCATTCCAATATTTGAAATTAATCCTCGAATACTAGGTTTGCGACGATAATACCACTCATCTCCCTCTGTTTCTAGAAACAATATTTGCATTTTCCAAGGTGCTTCTGGTGTCTTTCTACACCATATGCTATTTACTCCTAATCGTAGGAACTCATTCTTTTTCCAAGGCTTTAATCCAGGTTGATTGGTTTTGTATAAATCCCAACCTACTAGAAATTTTTGTAGTATTATTTGATCTTTTCTCAAAATTTGTAAATCAATGTCCAGATGATCTCGTGTTTTCGATTCCAAAAACAAATCTATAGCCCATCCTCCTGCAATCCACCATGGAATAGTTAATGACTTGAATAATTCAAATATCTCTTCCGGAAGATAAGGTTCCCAATTGCTCTCATCAATTTTTAGATCCAAACTAATCATCACTTATCTTTCTTTTAGAGAGACTTTGCAAATAAATTTTCGCTTGTTTTATTGTATTGAACAGCTTAATTTTTCTCACAGATATGATTTATTTTTCTCAATTCGATGAGAACATTTATAACATAAAAAGGTGAGTAGTCAACTTGCGTTTTAATAAAGAATTCATTGAGGAATGATGTTTTATGTCAGATTATGTGATTAAACATTATCATGAGGGATTTGAAGTTGACCAAGAAAAGGTTGGAAAAGAAGTTGCTAAGACTTTTGTTTCTCCACACCAAACACCTGCGGAAAGATTGAAGGAAGTCTACACTCAAGAAGGCTTTGATCCTGAAACAAGGCTGTATGCTTTCAAGGACAAAAAAATGGTTGGTTTTCTTACTGCCAGAGTTTTGGACGAGGAAGAAGATGGTGTAAAAATAGCTAATCTAACACCCCCCTCTGTTTTAGCTGGCCATGAAGAAGCAGAGAAACTACTTTTCAAGAAAGCTGTTGAAATTTTGAAGAAGAAAGGAGCCAAAAAGGTTCGCTCTAATTTTGGTGTTATTACCAAACAAGATGGTGATGTCGCCAAGAAATGGGGCTATAAATACAAGGAAACTGGCTATTACCTTTACAATATCAATGTGGACGATGTTGACACTAGTATTTCTATGGATGATGTTGAAAAATTCGAGTATGACAAACACCAACAAGCATGTGTGAAAATCCTCGCTGCCGAATTTGGGCGAGAAGAAGAATGGGTCAATAATCTCTATGAGCGTATGAAAGCAGATACCACAAATGTACGAAAGCAATGGGTCATTAAAGATAAAGATGAAATCAAAGCATATGGCGGAATTATGATTAATCCTATAGATGAATCACTTGGACGAGTTATAGTTACTTATGCTGCTAGCGAGGAATATATGAAAAAGTTGCTTGCTAAATTCCGCAAAGTAAAGGATAAGAAAGGTCTCAAGAAACTCTTTGCTGGGTTCACAAAAGAAGGCGATGTTAAGGAAGCTAAATACAAACCTATCAAATTTGAATTACTTGGTACTGCAAGTCTTTTTGAATTGGATCTCTAAAAAATATGAATACTCTTCACGGTCTATTGTGCTCGTGAAGAATATCCTCTTTTTTTATTTGTAATCTTCTCGTATAGGATAGAATACATCGATTATATAGCAATCAGTAATGGCTTTTCCAGTATGTGGTACATTTGATGGTATTACTACTGGTGTTCCTGGTGTTAAGGTTCTAGTTTCGCCATCTACTGTTAATTCGAATGTTCCTTCAATTAAATTCGCTACTTGTTCGTGAACATGTTTATGATCAGGCAACGAACCCCCTGCTGTTATTTTCCAGTAAGCAAAAGTCATATTTTCTGTATGAACAAACTTGGCTTTAAATCCTGGAACAATCTCTTTCTCATCTATTTGGTCTAAATCAATGAATGGCATAACAATCACATTCCTCTAATTCGTTTTTACTTTTTCGATTATCTTCTTTAATAACTCCTCTTTCTGAGTTAACTCTATATCTACTTTTCTTTTATAACTAGCCATAGCTAAAGAATAATTTTCAATTCTTTTTATTGTCAAATAGATTGTTTTATTCTTGTGTTGACAAAATGGTTCCATTTTTTCATCGAGTTCAATTTTGAGGTCACACATATTAGCTCCTCGAAGAACAATTCTCAGAGCTCGTTTTTGGGCATATAACTCTGGAATCATTTTCTTTTGCTCATCCTCGTTCAATTTATCAAATTCTTTTATCTCGTCTGGATGAAGGAAAGCTCCAATAAATTCCGGTTCTCGAGACAATTTGTCTCTTAGCAAGTTATTGCTAACTACTTCTAACCAGGCTAACTTTGGTATTTTAAACAGCATTCTGATTTGATGTGAACGTATTCTCTCGAGTATATTTGTTGTTTCCCCTAAATTAATTTCAACCGTCTGAAAATCAATAGCCTTTACAACTACTTCACCTTTCTTTGTAACCAATTGAAAATCAAATAATCCTCCTTTTTCTACATCACCCTTTTTCTGACCTACAATAAAATATGGTTCACTATTTGTTTTGTAAAAAATCAATTCTCCAATTTTACTTGGTAGTCCAGCACGTCCGCAATCAATAAAATCCATTAATCCTAGAGCTTGAAAGCAAGCTTCAATTGAAAGGGGATTGATTAAGAATTCTTTGTGTTTCCAACTCATTAGCTGTTTCTTTTGGTGTTTCAAGACGGCTAACATATTCTCTTCTATATGATTAATCTCTGACAATACCTGTAGCAATGGGCCATGTGGTAAGATTTCGTAAATGAACTGCTCATTTAGTAAAGGCAAATTCTTCATAGATGGCAATTTTACTGCTTCTACCTCTTTTGTACCAAATTTAATTTCGGATTTGAAATGAAGTTTTGAATCATTGGTTAGCTTTCCGTCTTTCATAACTTGAGAAGTAATTGCTGCTTCTGCTGAGTTTATATTGAATTTGATATCGGTTTGTATTTCCTTAGGTTGATCATCTTTTAACCTGATAGCTGATTTAAATTCCACATTTACAAATTTCAGAATTTCTCTTTCCGGTTGCAGGTATTTAACAAGTTCTGCAAAAAATTCTAGACCCATCACACCTGGAAGAAAAGGCACATTATTGAATCGATGGTGATCTAAATAACGATCACCCTCTATAGTCAGTTTTCTTTTACTAGAGTATAATTTGTCAATATCCTTAGTTAGATTTCCTATCATTGGAAATTGTTTCTTGTCTATGAATGGATCGGATTCTTCCTTCTGCATGAGAATTTCCTTCACTTTGTCTTTGTAGAAATATATTCTTTTATTGCTTAATTTAAATGAAGTGGTCATAAGTTATGTATGAAAATAATTAAAAAAGAGAGAACCTTTAGATTCGTGAGCAGTGGAAAAGATGTCCAAGAAAGAACCTATGAATAATGAACGAAAATTTGAGACAATGAAGTCAATTTTTGAAAGCAATTATCATTTGATCAGTTTAGCGGATAATAAAGCAACAGCTATTCTAACAGTCAATGGGATTATGCTTACAGTAGTGCTTGCTACAGTAGGTTTACTTGGCAATTTTTTTGATTTTGAGAACAAAGTGAATTTAGCTGCTATAGTCTTTTTTGTTGCTTATTTGGTTTCTTGCTTAACCAGTATTAGCTTCAGTATTTTCACTATCTTACCATTCCAAAAAACAGGTATTCCTGATCCAAGACATGTCTTCTATTATGTTAACATTCTTGAGTATAAAGATAAAGATGAATATCTAAAAGGGTTGAGAGGAGTTCTTGAAGATTTCTCAAGAGTAGAAGAAGAATACTCGGAACAAATTTATGCTATCTCAGTTGTAAATCAACGAAAATACAAGAATGTTAAGTGGTGTATTTGGACATTATTGTCTTCTTTGTTTCTTGTTGGTATATTCTTGTCACTAACCATCTTGGGTCAATCAGCGTAATTATTTTCTGAATAATCATTTCCGACTAAATGAAGGTATGTTTTTATAATTCCGCTCGCATATCTCTTTCTAAGTGGTTTCTATGGATTCTGATTATCAAATTTTAATGGCTGCAAAAAGAGAAAAATTACAGAAGCTTCTTAGAATTCTAATTTGGCTAGTTCCTGTTATCGTAACCATTACTATTGGCTTGTGTTGGGCGTTTTATCAAGAACGTTATGATTTCTTCCAAGAATTCATTAGTGCATTAGGTGGAAGATTAAGCCAAGAGGGTCATGATAATACAACCTCTTCGATTATTTTTACAGTTGGTTTTGCTATTTGTGGATTAGACACTTTAGCTATAGCAATTA
This sequence comes from Candidatus Heimdallarchaeota archaeon, assembly GCA_019894765.1. The sequence goes on along the minus strand of JAGXNT010000024.1, from coordinate 122,278 downwards.
TATACTTTCTATTTCCAGCTCTTCGATTCAATGTTGCAAAAGGTGCTTTCAGTTTATTACTAACTATTGGTGCTGTAGGTATTGCTATACCTGGTATTAATCCAACACTACACATCATTCATGGTATTGGTGCTTTTGTCTTTATTTTAGGTTTTACATTTTTCAATTTCTACGCACAGATATATCGATTCGTCACAAAACATCGTCCGAAGCGCCCAAAAAGAACTTGGGGTTTTTATGCCGATCTTGTTATGACTGGGTTGGTGTTTGGAGCTTTTCTGGTATTCATACTATTTTATGTATTAGAGAGAGTGGCATCTGGAAATGTACCTGTCTATTTAGCTGAACTTGGTCAGAAACTCTTGCTAATAATCGATTTCACAGCTGTCTTCTTCCTTGATAGAGTCGACATGTGATTTCAGCAAGATTTCTTCCTTACCTTTTTCTTTTTTCATCTTGAATTTTGATATGAAATTCTTTTATATTAACATGTCAAATATTTTCAAGTGAATTCAATGGCATCAGTTGATGAAGTTATTAAGAGTCCAGAGATAAAAACACAAAAAGCTATTCGAATCTTATATTGGTTTTTCGGGTCAGTTATGTTACTAACTATTGCATACGCCTGGATATGGTATCCGGAACCATATGAGTTCTTTCAAGAATACATTAGTAATCTTGGTGCTCGAATAAGTGAGCATGAATCTCTTCCGAATTCTGCTTCATCGTTGATTATTTCTATAGGGTTTGGAATCTGTAGTCTAATAGCTTTAATAATTGCTATCATTTACCTTTTCAAACCAAAACTAAAATTCAATTATTGGAAAAGCCTATTGAATTTCCTTATTTTTATTGGAGCAATTGGTGTCGGAATTCCTAAAGACCAACCAAAAATACATCCTTTTCATGGCATTGGAGCAGCTCTTTTTATGGTAGCTTTTGGAATTCTGAATTTTGTTCATCAAAGACTTCGCTTTACAAGAAGATATAAACCAGCAACTTTTGAAAGAACTAAAGATTTCTATCTAGATTCAATAACATCAGTTATTGTTTTTGTAGTATTGGTTTTCTTCATAGTATTTTATTTTCTAGGGCAGCTAATAGAAAGTAATGCACTGACCATATTTGCTACTACATATCAAAAGATTACATTATTTGTTAACTTCTTAGCAATCTTAATCCTAGATCTTGATGATATCTGAAATGTCTTCTTCACCCTTAGAGTATTCGAAAGTAGTAGACAGATAGATTTTTTTATAATAATACCCTAGACTTGGCATTATGAGCGAAAGAATCATTTCCTTCGATATCTTGCGGGGTTGGGCTATAATTGGCAATCTAATAGTTCATACTTTTATGCTGGGTCAGTCAAGTGGAAGGAATAGCTGAAACAGATCCTGGGAGCTTAAACACTATGGGAGTCATTCTGATGGCAATTATTATTGTCTTTGGGCACTGGCTTGGATTGTTTCTAATGATGAGTGCTGCAATACACATTTATATCATGTATCGAAAACTGAAAAATGGAACTCCAAGACATGTGATTCTCGTTCAGGAATTATTTAAGGGTTTTATGCTCTACCTTTGGGCCATGTTCTTCTACGTTTTCTTAGCACAATGGGGACCATCGAAGCAATGGGTCGAAACCGGAAGTTCCTCTCTTGCTTGGAAACAAATTTATCACACTGATCAATTTACTAACATTGCTTTTGCGATAATAGTCTCAGCTGTTGTTTTCTATATCTTAACTTCAAATAAGAAATTACAAAATCCATTTGTAGGAACAGCTGTATTCGCTACACTTGGTTTATTATTTATTTATCTCGTTCCAGTAATCTATAATGCAGCCAATACTTTTTGGGGAGTGGATTTTCATTCAGGAGGTAATTTGAGTGTAGTTGGTGACAAAGGTTGGTGGGACTATATAGTAAGTTATTTCGCAAATCAAGCTGTGAGTACGGAATCTCCATTATTTACGCACTATGCATATAGTGCTGTTGGAGCAATTATTGGAATCTTTATTTCAAGAAAGAATCTTAAGCCCAAGAGATTTGTTCGAGTCGGATATGGTCTATCTGCCTTCTTTATGGCTTTCTCAATTTTTCATTTATGGTTAGAAGGAGATATGCCTCAGAATTTTGATCAATTTACTGCTCTGGTTAATTTCCATGCGCATCCTGCATGGTTTGTTTATTTATCAATAGGCATGATACTATTCGTAATCACTCTAATGCTACAAATCCATGAATTTAATCCTCACATTAATTGGTTTAAACGTTTAATGTGGTCACGTCACAGTCGACGTGTAGGAGTATTTTCATTAACTGTTTACTCTTTAGCTTCTATACAAGCTGTTCTACGAGTTAGTCTATCAGGAATTTTCAATTTATTTGGTTGGACGGATCCAGGTTTTAGAGTTAGCTTTGGTTTACCTACAGGTTGGACGTTCTTTCTAATATTCTTAGAAATAGCTATGTGGTTCGGTATACTTTGGTTGTGGGAAAAAGGTCGTTTCCTCTATTCGGTAGATTGGCTTTTTGCGATGATACTCAAAATGCCTTTTATGCGTAAGGAAAAAATCCGGAAATTCTTCTTGGGTGACTTCTTAGATGTAGAAGGAAAGGTAATCGTACCAACACCTATAGTATGGTGGCCTTCAAATTCAGAACCAGATGCTGAATTGAATACGGATAAATTATAAATAACGGAAATGGTTTAGTAATAACCTATTTTCCTTTTTCTAGAAAATTGGTCATTACTTCTGCAGTTTTATCAGAAAGCAAAGTTTCTTTTTCAAGCCAGCATCTCTCTATATCAATAAACTGAGTAGCTAAATTTATAACAATTCTCGTTTCCAAAATATAGTACAAAGCAAGAGAGAAATGAGGTCAAAGATAATGAAAAAACAAAGTGAGAAAGAAGTCATTGAATTGCACAAGTTCTTTGAAAAATGGTTTAAATCGGAAATAGAAAACAAAGATGAAGTCTTTACTCGATTAGAGGATGCTTTAAGTGAAGAATTTATGTTAATTTCACCAACAGGTCATGTATCTTCTCGAGAGCAAATCATTACTCAAATCAAAAATGGTTATGGATCCAGAAAGACAGATGAGATACCATACCGATTATGGGTACAGAATATTGAATGTCGTTTACTGGAAGGTAATTTGTGTTTAGTAATTTATGAAGAATGGAGAGAAGTGGCGGGAAAGACAAATGCTCGATTAAGCTCCGCTCTATTTCGCAAGAAGATCAAAACTGTCAATGGTGTAGAATGGGTGCATGTTCATGAAGTTACCATACCTACGGAATGATTTTAGTTATCTAGAAAAGAGTTTTAACCGTTAAAATTAGGAAATTACAAAAACAAGCATTTTATTATAGGAGATATTCCTTGCTATTACACATGTTCTTATGAAATATGTGTTTCCAATTACAACTAATATAGAAATTTTCAATGTATAATATTATAGGAATTTGATAATATGAGCGAAAAAAAGAAGTTAGGAATAATTGCTGACTCTACTTGTGACATGGATCCCGAGTATTTGAAAAAATTCAATATCGCAACAGTTCCATTAAAGATAATTTTCGGTGACGAAATAAAAAGTCAAAATGTAGATATTACTAATAAGGAATATTATACACGCCTTCGAGAAGGAGAATTTCCAACTACAGGAGCTCCTGCTCCAAAATCCTTCAAAGAAGCTATCGATAAGGCATTGGAACAATATGAAGAAATTCTATTCTTTAGTATTGGTAATAAGCTAAGTGCAACATTTTCTGTTGCTTCAATGGTTAAGAAACAATTCTTTGATGATAGAGTAACTCTTATCGATACAAACACTCTCTCAGTAACAATGAGCTTAATTATCCTCCCTGCGGCAAGAATGATTGCTAAAGGAGCATCTAAGGAAGAAGTTCTAGAATTCGTTAATAAGACCATACCACACACTCAAGTTTTTGGTGGTAGTCCCTCTTTGAAATATCTACATAAAGGTGGCCGATTAAGCAGAGGGAAATACTTAATTGGCGCGGCATTAAATTTCCAACCTCTTGTAACTGTTACAGATGGAATGATTGCGTCACCGGGAAGAGTTCGTAAAGAACAAGAACTATTGAGACATATGAGAAAAGTCGCTCGCAAAATCGCAGAACATCACTTATCTGAATTAGTTATAGTTGGTCACTGTGATAATAAAGCGAAAGCTGAAATCTGGGCGGATTATCTGAAAAATCAACCAAAGGCTCCCAAAGAAGTGTTAATATGGGAAATCGGTCCCGTTATTGGAACTCATCTTGGTCCTGACACTATAGGATTTGTATGGGTTGGCGAATTCAAAGAAGAATGGCTTAAGATAAAGCGAAATCTTCGATTTTGGAAAAAAGAAGATGATTCTGAAGAATAAAAACTTGCTGAGCCAATTATTATTAATTAAAAATAAGAAATCTCTCTGCGAGAGACAATTGGAGATAAAGAGCGCTCAACATGGAAGGAGCGTTCTCATCTGCCAGTAAATAGGGCGAATTTCATTCTTGTTTTGTTTTTATCTGCCTGGATTTTCTTTTTGTAATCTTGTTTTTTATTTTTCATTTTGAATCCTTCATATTACATGAATCTTGCTGATATGTACTTTTTCTTTCCCATTAAAGGAACTAATTCCTTCTTGGTTTGTTCTGTTAATCTCCTGGTTTCTTTCATTTCTATCAACCTCCAGGTTTCTTTTTGTGTGATCAAATTAATCCATCTGAATAGAACAATGTCAAGATGAGCTTAACTTTGTCTATATCTCTTCTACCGTCCTTTTTTGTGGGGATATTTTTTTTCTCTTTCAATTTTTTTCACCCAATCTTTACCACTTTGGTAGGAAACTATTCTCACACTAATATATAAGTTTTCTCATTAAGGTGAGAAATTCGTTTTAGAGTATTAAGAAATAAGTTTATATATATTAAGAATGATATTATTTATAGATGAGAAGTAATACTTAAATAAAGTATAAAAAGCCACTAAATTAGAAATGAATTAGAGCATACCAAAAGAAGGTAGGAGCGCTGATAGAATGGATTCGCAAGACGTAATAACATATAACCAAGAAATTGTGAAAGTCATAAAGGATGACAAAACAACAAAAGTAATACAAGATGAAAATCTTTTTCCTGTTTTGAGATATCTTCAAAAAGGTCCTATGACTATTAATGATTTAGTTGGCATTTTTAAGAAAAGTGGAGATGAAAAATCCGATAAGACAATTTATCGTTATCTTCATACATTAATTAAAGCAAAGCTTGTAGCAAAAGCGGGAAAGAGAATTATTTCGATAACTGAAGATGAGTTGAAAAGCGAAACATTGTATATGCGAACTGCTAAAGCTTTCATATTCCCTGAAGCATTAAAGCATGATCCAAACATTGCTGAAGAAGGCTATTGTCCGGTTTTTAATGCCGCAAGGCTCCTACTAAAGCCTGTTGTTGATGGAAAAACTTTAGATAGTGATTACTTCCAAAAATTCGTGTTTAAGATAGATCGACAGAGAGATGAAATCCTAATTGAGTTGTTTAAAAATCTAGATGATGAAACAATTCGAATAATTAACGAATTGAATTGGAGAGAGCTGGAGTATTGTTTGAGTTATTCAAGTTGGGCTGCTCTAGCTACTGTAGTTGATTTAAAGAAGGAGATTGCTAAGTGCAAGTAAAGTGGTGATGTGAAATGGCTTCCCAAGATGTAATAACTTACAAACCTGCGAAACTTGTTTTCATAAAGGATGAGAAAAAGAATGAATTATTCGAAGATGAAAACCTAAATCACGTTTTAAAATTCCTTCGCAAAGGTCCTATGACTATACAAGATCTAAATGCTTCATTTAAGCAATATGAAGAAGAAAAATCCGATAAAAGCATTTATCGTTATTTACACAAGCTAATCCAAGCAAAACTTGTTGCGAAAGCAGGTAAACGAATCTCCACTAATAGTGAAAATGATTTAACAAGTGAAACTCTTTACATGCGAACTGCTTATGCTTTCATTTTGAAAATTCCTTTAGCAAAGAAGGAGAAAGAAGAATTCCATTCTCCAATTTTCGATTCAATGTTCTTGTTGTTGAAACAAAAGTATGGTAACAAAAAAAATGGTCGAAAAGAGTTTAAGAAATTCTTCGACAAAATTGACAATGAAAGGGACCAATATGTAATCGATTTGTATGAAAAAGCTGACAAAGAAACCAAGGAGAAACTAGGTGATCTAGAAGGCAAAAACATACTTTTTGCACTTGAATATGCTTCATGGATAGCTATTCTAATGAAATATGATTTAAAAGTTGAATTAGAAAAAATTTACACTTCTTAAATCATTTTCAGTCTTTTCTATTTTTTCCGATATTTTTCACCTATGTTTTATTTTGAACTATTTTAGATGAATGAGTGCATTTTCTCAAAAAAATGAGAATATACAAGACTAAGTATAACTCTTATAAGTGGATTTTGTGAAAGTAACTTGGTTATAACTCATGGGTGAAGTTGCTGTGGATCCAATTATTGGAAGTAGAAAACGAAACAAATGGCAATTATTCCAAATTTTTCTGAAAACAGGTCGACGAAGAGTCATTCTCTCTGTTATCTGTGGGACACTTATTTTTCTTGCTATAACAGGTCTTATTATGATTGTTTACACCTATCGTTTTGACACTTTCCAAGCTTATCAAGAAGAGAAGAACTGGTTTAGTGATGGGTTAGTCAGTATTAGCTCAAATGAATATGACACAGGTACGTTTAATTTGAGTGCTTCTTTTCTTGAAAATGTAACGCAAGATTACACAAGTATGGTAACTGATCTTTTTCCTGACATTAGCTTTAGAAATTATTCATCTGGAATTAGTACTCAGATTTATACTTTTGACCCAACGATTCCTGGTGAACCATGGCTTAATCACGAAATTATGACCCTTGATGACCGAACATATAATGGATTAATACAGAACTTAACTGATGGTAGACTTCCTCAAAATCATTCTGAATTGCTTTATTTTACTATGAGTAAAAATCAAACTGATTTCCAAGTAAATGACACAATTACTTTGTATAGCGAATGGCATTTAGGTCGAGCTAAGAATTTCACAATTGTAGGTTTAGTTGGTAATATGACAGAGACTTTTGTAAATGAAAGTCTTTCATTAGATATTCTCGATTGGAATTTTGAAGGAAGTATAGTCGAATTTTTCAATTATTATCGCTATAATTCCTTTCTCACGAATTACTCCTTATTCTCTGAAATAATGAATAATATGACATCTTATGAAGGTGTGCTAACTTATTTAGTAGATGTAAGTTATGATTCTTCAGCTATAAAACCAACGAACTGGCAGAACTATATTTACGAAATTCCGGAACTGAATAATTTACAGAATTCGAATTTAACTGAGAGTCCTGTTCTTCTCTGCCAAGATTTGAAATTATTTTTAATTGAATTTAATGGTCTTTGGACTTTAAAAACTACAAAGTTACTGCCACTAAATGCTCCACTATTATTCATAGTGGGTTTACTGACTGTGGTTACTCTGAATATAGGGTCCCGAGAGCTGGGATCAGTATTCCGAAGAATGAAATTATATGGATTAAGTTATCGTTCTGTAAGACGAATGGTTTTCTTCGAAAACCTGATATTTACGTTTGTTAGCTTCATATTTGGTTCTTTGCTGGGATTCACGATAAGCTATCTTTTCACACGAGGAATGGCAAATCAACCCTCAAATTATTATCTTAACTTCTTGTTAGAACCATTATTGTTAATGTGTTTAGGAACTATTACCATTGGATTTTTCGGCTTAAGTTTCTTTATACAAAATTCTATTGCTAAGAAAACCACTCAAACAACCCCTGAGGAGTTCAAAGAGAAAAGAGGACAAATAAGAAAAGTCTTCTCGACAAACGAGTTCAGATTGTTTGTAATAGCATTAATCTTCACAATCATTTCGATAACTCTCTTCATGGTGTATCGTAATTTTGGAGAATTATCTCAAGTAGTATCCAGCATGTCTTATCTAACGTTTTTCTGGTTCATGATGACTTGCTCTGTTGCATTTCTCTTAACGTTTGCTTTCCTAATTATTGCTCGCTTAATATCTATGATGTGGTCATTTATTGGAAAGAGTGTTTGGCCAAATAGAATAAACTTGTATTCATTATCAATTCAACACTTATCAGTGAATAAGAAATCTTACCAGCTAGCAATATTAGGAGTGCTCTTATTTGGACTAGTGATAGTTCCAGGATTAACCATGAATAAATCACTTGACACAAATATCAGTAGTGAAGTTAATCTGAAGATGGGTGATTCACACCTACTCGTCAGTCATTGGATCGATCCATCTGATGTAAAGGATGTTCTTCTTGAAAACATCACTGAAATCGCTAGCTTTGCAGAAGCTGAAGTTTATACACTAACAGATGAAAACGCTGTTGGACGCTATCCAAAGGCCTTTAGTGTTCATCTGGTATCACTAGAAAATGTCACCGAATTCCTAGAAGTCGTGGATAATGAGAAGCTGAAAAGCTATGATACTTCAGTGGAGGACATTCTTGCTTTAGAAGGAAATATGACTATTTTAGGAGATTTAAAGTTCACGAGAAATCGTGGATTGAAACCGGGTAATACCTATTTTCCTGATGATTTCCTTCGCTTTCCAGAGGTATTAACTTTCTTAAATTCGTTCAAGATCTTTCCATTAGCCCCATATCCTACTAAAAATGCATTCCAAACTGATTTTGACACTTTCACACTTGTTGGGAAAAGATTGACAATAAGAGAGATTGCTAGATCAATGGATTTTTCAACTGATTTTAGCATTCGAAATTACAAACTAATCAATGCAGTAAATGAATCAGTTATACAATTAGTCCAAGAAAAGTTGGAAAACCTAAGTATTACCGCATCAACATATGAAGAACTGTATGATGAAATGCACTCAAGTTTAATCACATTTCCAATAGATAATATTTTGATTTTTGCGATATTATCTGCAGTTACCATTATATTCGTCAGCTATTTCACAGGATTGAAAATATTCGAAGAAAGAGGTCGAATACTTGATGCAATGTATCGAGTAGGTGCGGTGAGAGGACAAATACTGGGGATTTTCACTTTTGAGTACTTTCTGGTAATTTCTCTCCCGTTGCTAATTACAGTGTTTGCATCTCTACCATTATTTGGTTTTGTTGCAGATTTCTTCCTCGAATCACAGAGCTTCTATCAACCATTTGTACCAGGCGTACCTATTTGGACAATAATACTGATTATTATTGGAGGATTAGTCATCTCAATGCTGGGTTGGCTACTCGCAATGATACCTTCCGTGTATCGATATAGACCGGTTAAGCAGGAGTAGATAAAATGATACACTGTAACGATGTAATAAAAATATATACGGATGAAGAAACAAAAACTCGAGTAGCTGCTTTACGTGGAATAGATCTAAGAGTGAAGAAAGGAGAAGTAATTTCCATTATCGGTCCAAGTGGCTCTGGCAAATCTACTCTCGTTAAAATCTTCGCAGGCATGGAAGCTATCTCAAGCGGTGAAGTAAGAGTTGGAAATTATGAGCTTGGGCAACTAGAATTAGATGAGTTACTTGACTATCGATTAAATATGGTGGGGTATGTTCATCAGTTTCCAGAGCGAACATTATTCCTCACAGGAACTGTGCTAGACAATCTTAAATTTGCTTCAAGTTTATACTCTGATAATCGCAAAGAAAACAACAGAAGAAACATGGAAATTCTAGAAACATTAGGAATTGCTCATCTTGAGAATCGTCGAGTAAGTTATCTTTCAGGTGGAGAAATGATCAGAACAGCTATAGCAAGTGCATTAGCGAAAAATGCTCCTCTCCTATTATGTGACGAACCAACTGGGCAATTAGATTCTGAAAATACTGAAATAGTTAAGGAATTATTACGACAGATTTCCCGAGATTATGGTACAACTGTGTTAGTTGTTACACATGACATGCGGTTCCTTAAAGGAGTAGATAAAACCTGTGAAATTCACAGTGGTCGAGTTAGTTCCCTCTTTAATGTTGAAGAAAGTGGTATCCTCAATCAACGAGAATTTCCAATATTTTTCAAAGGACAAATTGATTCCTCTCAGAACATTCGCATCCCAAATGAAGTCTATGATTTACTGCATCTCAAAGACAAAGTGGATTTTGTTGTCACAGAAGATTCGAAAGTTGAGATCTTACATCCTGATGGAATTCCACCGAAGAAAATTGACGTCCAGGAAATGAAGAAACAGAAGAAATTATCAATTACTCCTTTAGCTCCTGACTATTTCAAAAACAAAGAAATCGAAATTAGCTTGCAAAATGTCGATAAAATCTATCGAAGCAAGAGCTTAGAAGTTCATGCTTTATCCGGTGTAGATTTAGAATTAATAAAAGGAGAACTTGCATTCATCATAGGTCCAAGTGGTTCCGGAAAAACTACCATAATAAAACTCATCACAGGAATGGAACCAACCAGTGCTGGTAGTATTTCTGTTCTACATGAGGAGTTACACAAACTAAATGATGCTGAACGGGCAAGATTCAGAAGAGATAATATAGGCATTGTAACCCAACAAGGAGATTTGCATCCATTCATCACAGTAACTGAAAATCTCTTCGTAAGAGATATGCTAGCAGGAAACAACATACGGTTCAAAACGTATCCACAAGATAAAATCGATGAATCATTCACACAATTTCAAATCGAACACAGAAAAGAATCGTATCCATTAGAAGTATCTGGTGGAGAACTGCAAAGAGCTTCTTTAGCAATTGCTAATTTTGGTACCCCTGGTTTTCTTATATTAGATGAACCTACGGCAAATATGGATGCTGAGCTTGCAACAGATGTGATGGATCAACTCTACAAAATCCATAAACAACTAAAAATCACTTTGTTGATAACCACTCATGACATTAATCTTGTGAGAGATGGAACTCGAGTAATTGAGTTAAAAGATGGAAAAATATCCAATGATGGGCAAGCAATTACTGTGGAAGAAGAAATAACATAGAAGTTACAAACTCTGCTATTTTGCCCTAATATTATCTACTCAGTTAGTGACTAGATTACAAAATAATAAATAGTAAATCGTAGAATTTCATATGATAGTCATGAGTGCAAAAAAGAAAAAGGATCTTATTGAGGTAGATTCGGCAAATAATTTACTGGCAACCCAAGATAATAATAATATCCCTCCTAAGAGGACATTCTGGGATCGAATACCTAAATACAAGTGGTGGGTAACTCCATTGAACATTTTTTTGATTAGTGCGTTCCTTATTATCATTGATGTTGTCACTAAACCTAATACTGCTTGGATACGGGTTGATTGGGCTTGGTGGGCTGTAGGAGGATTATTTTTTGCTTATATCGTGAGTTTCATTATTTTCAAGAGACCTGCTATAGCATGGATTGTCGGACCAATACTAATGATAGGTGCAAGTGGTTTGCTTTTGGCAATTGATCTCGTTTTTCCACCAAACGATTGGGCGCTAGGTATGGATTGGGCAATCATACCAATATCAGCATTACTAACATTTGGTGTCCTTATACCTATAATAACTAAACTTGGTAGAAAGAAAGAGAAACCAATTGAGAAATTCAAGAAAGCAATAGCTGAAATGGAGAAACAAGATGATACTTTGGAAACAAGCAAGGAGTAAGAAATCTTAGGTTTAAATGAGGATTTAATATGTCGAAAAAACCGTCAAGAAAACAGATTGTTTCTGATTTACTTTCACCGTATAAAGAGATGTTTTCTTGGTTGAATTCATTTACTATTAGTTTTCTCCGTAGAGATTCCAGTTCTTCTATTTCCTCTTCCCTGCCAATGGAATCCATACTGGCAGCAATAGATAATCTCGCCCCCGAGAAAGTGGAACGTAATGTTCGTGATAATGCCGGACCCTTTTTCTACAAAGGGAATGATATAGGAGTAATATTAGTTCACGGTTTTTCTTCCACTGCACAAGAAATGATGGAACTTGGACAGCTTCTTCATGAAAAATTTGGATATTCGACCTTTGGCGTTCTTCTTGCTGGTCATGGAACAAGTCCTGCTGATTTGGCTCTAACAGATATGTTGGATTGGTACAAATCCGTAAAGGAAAGCTATGATTTCATCAAGCAATATTGCAAAAAAATAATACTAATCGGGCACTCAATGGGTGCAACATTATCTCTTATACTTGCAGCACATGAATCAGTTGATGCAGTTGTCACATTATGTGCTCCTATAAAAGTCGAGTATTTCATGCAAGATTACATATTTTTAGTCGCAGATTTGTTGAAATATTTCCCAAGAAGAAAAAAAGAAATTGAACTCATGGAGAAAAATAGTATGTTAAATTATCGTGTTTCCGCCTTAAAAGCAGTTGAACACATGTTGGATTTAATGGAAGTTGCTCGAGAGGAAATACAGAATGTAACAGCACCCATCTTCACAGTTACCGCTGGATTGGATGATCGTGTTCCCCTATATAATGCTGAGAAGATTCATGAGTTAGTTAAAAGTGAGATCAAAGAAGATTATTTCGCTGCCAACTCAATTCACACTATTCTGTTTGGTTCTGAAAAACAACAAGTAACAGAGAGAATAATTCAGTTTATTGAATCCATATTGAACACCAAATAAATGCACGTGTACTTTTTCTAGTTAAAATTTATTAATTCCAATGCAATAACTACTTTTGTGCTTACTATGTCGTTAATAAGAATAATAATTGGCGGTATAATTGGTAGCTTAGTTAGTGCTGGGGCCGCAATTGGATTAATCTACGGTGGTCTCCAAGTATCCTGGTGGTTAGCTCTTATCCTTGCAGTTCTTGGTTGTGCTATTGGAGGATTCGTTGCAGGATTCATTGCTCAGGATAAATTCCCTGGAATGTTGGCTGGCGGATTTACTGGTTTAATTGTTTTTGTTGGTATTGTTTTGTTCTCTATTTCGTTCTTCAAGCAAAAGTTCAAGCTTGGTGGGATGCTTCACTTAGTATTAGTTCAACAATAGCATCTTTACTGGATTTCCTTAGCATTGAAAGTACATCAAGTTTGGGACAATTACTTACTGATAAAATAACAGCAGTTTTCAATGCATACGATATCAACAAGTAATTCACAATTACCTTCCAAAACTTAGCTTACTCTTTGGTGCCATCATTGGCGGTGCAGCATTAATCCTTGATACTATAACCGGTCGCATTGGTGGAAGATTGAATAAGATAGATGAGCTCACTGGCAATTAGTTAACATCTATCCTTTTTTCTATTTTAGTAACTCTTCAAATGGTTTACCAACCCAAGTCAAACCAAGTGCACCAGGACCAACATGAACACCAATTGCAGGACCGATTTCCCAAGTAAGAACCTCAAATTTCTTTTTTGTGGAGTTTTCTATGTGCTGAACCAGCTCTTCTGCTTTTTCAAAATTCTGAGAGTGAAGAACAACAATTGTCTCATTTTTGGGTAATGATTCTGTTAATTTCTCTCCAAGGTTTTTCAGATATTCCATCGATGCTGAATCACCTCGAACGCGTGAAGGAGAATCAATTACTCCATTCCTAATAGTAATTAGTGGTTTAAACTGCATCAAATTACCAAGTATATGCTTTACACTCGATATTCTTCCTGATCTCTTCAAGTATTTCAGTGTACCAAGAAAAGCAGTTAGCTGTACTTTAGGAATGATCTTCTTTAATTTCTTCAGAATTTCTTCTTTTGTCAATCCTTCCTCAATCATTCTTGCTGTCTTTAAAACCAATAATCCGAATGGTAAGGTTGCAGTCCTACTATCAACAACAGTGATTTTATTTTCCGCAAATTGCTTTGAGTAAACTACACCATAGTTATAAATACCGCTCAAATCACCAGAGAGATCAAGCATAATACCTTCATCACTTATCTCTAGAGCTTTATCGAAAGTTTGTTTATACACTCTTGGTGAAGGAACTCCAGTTGTTGGGAGCTCATCTTCCTCCTCAAGCTTCTTGAAAAACTCTTCAGTAGTGATATCAACATATTGAGTTCTTGTTTCCTCCGGGAAGTAAATTGAGATTGGAAGAATCACAATACCATATTGTTCTATAATCTCTACTGGAAGATCACAAGCCGAATCAGCAATAAGAACTAATTTCTTTTTTGTTTTTTTAGCCATTTTCTATTACCTGTTTCAATTTGTCTTATATTGCTAGAATAAATGTAATAGTTGGAAATATTAGTGGAATATTAGGAGTTTCACTCCGAGACTTATTTAATTTTCTCCTAATCTCTCTGGTGAGATACTTATTTTTAAGAAATTCGATTTTTTACAGTCATACATGAAGATAATGTGTGTATTATTTGGATTATAATAGAGGTTAAAAGCAAAATAAGAATATCTTTTCTTGAGAACAATGGATTCAGCTGAAACTTTAGATAAATTCGGTCAATTTTTAATTGCAAATCTTAGAGATAATGCTATTGATTTCTATGATAAATTATTAGCTGGAGTTTACAAAGCCCAGAAATTGCAAAGACTACAAGATAGTCTAATGCATTTCTCTCCTGAAGAGAAGGAATTTGTTCGCAAGTGTCTTGTTGCTGGGGTTGATACTGCAATCCATGATTTCTTACTTGCTTTAATGGAGAATTACTCTACTAAAAAAGACATAGAAGTACTTGTCGATGGGGAAAGTGTTGTCTCTCTTAGTAAAGCACTTTACAAAGAATTACCAACCAAAGAAGGTTGGCTTGCTAGATTCAGTAAATATCAAATTGAATTTTAATCACTTTTTTTTGTTCTTTTTAAAATTCTTTGATATTTCATTCCACCGGTAATCATCTTCATAATTTTGAATCCTCGAAAGACTTTCCCGTTATCTTTGAGATCAGGTAATGCATATGGAATTACTTTATCACAACTATCATCAATGTCTGTCCCAAGGCATTCATGAACAAGTTCTAAATTGCCTTCAAAATCTCTGTCCTCTCCCCAGTTAGGGACAAGATCAGCATTGGAAGCAAGATTAGTCTTAATCATTCCAGGAGCAAAAATATTGATCTTTATATCTTCTTCTCTCTGAGACAATTCTAAAGCTAGGCTTTTGGAGAATGCTACGATTCCACCTTTGGAAGCTGTATAAATGGTCATATTTTCCATTGGTCTTTCTGCACCAGCACCGGATAATGTGATAATTCTACCGTATTTTTGTTTAATCATTTGTGGCATAACCGCTGCAATTGAATTGAGAGTCCCAATTAAATTGGTTCCGATAACTGTAATAGCATCTTTACTAACCATGTCTGCTGTCAAATTACTAAATGGACCATAAGTCCTATTTGTCCCAGCATTAGCAATAAGAATACGAACTGAACCAAATTTCTCTATTGTTTTATCCACGAGTTTCTTCAAAGCTTTTGGATCGTTCACATCACAAGCCAAACCAATGACGGAATCCTTGTACTTTTTCGATAATTCAGCAAGAGTTTTCTTCACCTTCTCTTCGCTACTAGAGCTTATAGTTACTTTACAACCTGCTTCTAGAAATTTCTCCGCAATATTTAGACCAATGCCACTAGTTGAACCAGTGATTATAGCAGTTTCATTCTTCATTATCAATTTAATCAAACCCATTAATTAATACTAAAATATCAATCTTATTATAGAAAACATACTCATAAAAATACTATGCTATTTAGAATCTGAAAGAGAATGAAAGAAGAATATTGCATAAACTAATCTGTTTTCTCGTAAAGCTTGACTTTCCTTTTTTCTGCAAATTCTTCTTCTAAATCGAATATTTGTTTTTCGATTTCTTCAAGTTCAATGTCTATTTTCTTGTCTTGTCCTTTATTCTTCAGTTCC
Source organism: Candidatus Heimdallarchaeota archaeon (assembly GCA_019894765.1). The sequence goes on along the minus strand of JAGXNT010000024.1, from coordinate 106,396 downwards.
AAGTCTATTAAATTCAATAGAGTCAAATTCTGGACAATGGAATAGAAATCAAGTATTTTCCCGCTAACATCAATAGCGACTTTTTGGTCGGGATTAAATGCGCTCCAATCCTCTATTTTTTTCACAGAATATTGATTTATGATGTCTTTTACGATAACCTGTAATGGACTTAAAAGTGAATATTGCCCTCCTATTATAGCTATCAAATCACTAGAATATTCTTTTAGTTGCTCCAAACTAGCACTTCTTAAATCCTTATAAGTTAAATGCAAAAATGGATTAGCAGTAAGATCTTTTTGCTCAATTTCTTTTCGAATAAACTCAAGGTCTTTTTGAAGCTTGTCAATTTCTACTTCTAGTTCTTTTCTTTCGGCTTTTTTCCTTTCTCGATACGCTTTCTTTCTCGCCGCATTTGTATCGTATACTCTCGGTCGACCTCGTTTTTTCTTCTCTTCGGACATCTTTACTACACCTACAGTTATTTAAGACTCGGGACAAATATTTAAAGTTTCGTTTCTCGACTGATTAATTTTGTTGGTTTATTATATAATTTCCTATCTTCTTTAAAAGTTACTAAATGAAAAACAAAAAAATGCTTAATAGTTTAATGTCAGCATTTTATAACTTCGAAAATGGAAATCTGTTCGAAAGATCTGAAAATTCAGTCTCGACACTATACAAAAATACAACTCATTTTTTAGTGGCGGGACAAAAATTAAATACTCGAATGTTAGAGGTAATTTGTACTGCGAGAAAGTCTCTGCAGGAAAAGAATGAGTTAAACATTAACTCCGATGAACTCTGTCGCAGGAGGAAGGCTATAAATACGGACTCTACTCTTCTTCGACTATCAATGAAGAGGAATGCACACGGAGGTTTCATTCTAGACAAAAACCGCAATCCAATTATCTCGTTGGGGTCAAGAGGCATGAAAACAATTCGGTAATTGGATTGCCCCAATTTCTCATCTGCATTTTGATTGTTTTATTCTTCACGTATCATTGCATTCATTATAGGATTTCTTCATCTGTTTTCTTCAATTTCTGCTGAATTCTATGTATCCAAACATGTTTAATATCACTTGCTTGTTCAACAAAAATAATCCAGCCGGTTTTATTTAGAATTAAATCAGTATCAAGACGATTGAGAGATGGTTTTCGAAAACCACCTTGCACTCTTAATAAGAGCCACTCAAAAGAACCGGTGAAGTTAAACTTCGACCATAATCGAATCAACCCAATATAACAAGAAATTGAAAAGAAGGCATATAAAAATGCATAACCAATTTGGTTTGGTTGATTAAAAGTTCTTAATAAGAAATTATGCCCAACATACTGCCCTGCTATTATATTCATAAAAGATGCTGGAACGAAATCATAAACTTCTGATGCATAAATAGATAACGAAGCCATAGACCATAATCGCATTTCTCTTGAAAACCAATTATTAGCGAAAACCGTTCCTCGACCTTTAAACTCCACTCTCCGGAAAAAGAGCATTAGCAGTCCAATTTGTCCACCTAATTGAAGTAAAAAGATCGACAGATCTGATCGAGTATAAAATACCATTGGATATCCAAGAGCTACCAAAAGAACACCAAGTATCATCATAAGTAAACCAGTGGAACCGAAAATAGGTGTCATACGTTTGTTAGGTTTAGTTCTACAAATCGTTAACCCGATCATTACTCCAACAAATGCCGTACACAAATACGGGAAGAAGGGTTCTAATCCCCCAGCTATTAGTACAAATATCCATGTTCTAAATGAGGCATTATGTACCGCTACTCCAATATCTGGCCAACCTTCTCCAGTATAACCCGGAGGTAGAGCCCAAGCCATGTTATCAACTGCTCTATGAACAAAGTGTGTTGATGAAAGTACTGCTAAAGCAAGAGCTCCAAAAATAACCATATTTCTTACGTACTTTTGGTGACCATTTTTACGAAGCAAGAAGTAGTTAATAATTGAAGTAATAACTATTGACCAAGCAATTATCTGGAGAGTCCTTATACCAAAGAAATGCTGCCACAAACTGGAAAAACCACTCCAAACTCCTGTCTTAACGCCATAACCAAGAATTCCATAATATAATAATGCTTCAATCACAAAATCAGCAATAAATAGAAATGCTCCGGTAATCAGTCTTCTCAAAAGAATTTTTTCCAAATTAGAACCTTTTTGTGCCCCTTTTACCATACCTAAAGTATTGACTGCAATAGAGACCAGTAAGAAAAAGGAATTCCATGTTCCAAGATAGACCATGAAACCAATTGGTACAACTGCTAATGGATGATAGTAATCGAAAACAGTACTTGGATTGCCTGTAAACCAACTAGGATCAAAAACATGATTGAACCCATGGAAGAAAGTCATGAGAAAAATAGCCAAACCACGAGTAAAATCTAGCGAAGCAATCCTGCTTGGTGCTTTACCAAAATTCTCTACTCTGTTGTTGCTGCTATCGTTAACCATTGACTAACACCACTAGCTGAAATGGTGTTATTTCTCCTTAACAAAAATTAAGTTTTTTGGCAAAAAAAGTAATATCATGATTCCCTATAGTATCACACGTGAGAAAAATGTCTTCAGTAGCGACTTATATCAAACTATGGCACTATTTCAAGAAAATTGGTTATAAAACCATTGAGAAAATTGAAAGCAATAAAGCTTGGAATTTTAGATTAGAGTCCAAGGAATTCACAGTAAAAGAGACATTTTATCATACCTTAAGAGCAATCTTCGAAGATGCGGGAAATTGGTTTCTAAAAGAATCATTGAAATTTACACCAACAAATATTCCCACAGCTGATCTTGAACGAGCAGTTAATAGAATGATAAATGCAATTAAAACACTTAATGATTCTCAACTAGCTGATGAGTTTACTTTTCCATGGGGAGAAAAATCAACTATAGAAGAAGCTCTTATGCAAAACCTCTACCATGCAATAGGGCATTTCGCACAATTAAGAGAAAGATGTGGGATAAAGAGTAGAACAAAAAAGTAAAATAAAAAAAGTGGAGTGGAGGAGATTTGAACTCCCGACCAGCAAGTTTCTCTAAAGAGAGCACCGCTCCAAAATTACATCATTCCGAACGGTCAGTATTTTTGTTTCCTTTTTCTGGAGCCTGCCGTGCTACCTGGCTGCACTACCACTCCGAGGTAATGTACTTTTTTCTGCTTGATTAACCTATAAAACATTTTCGATTTTAATGAGATTTTTGCCATTTCTTGAAAATGAGCAAGTCTTCTATTTCTGTTGTTTGCAATTCAAAGGTTAATCCTAGGATTTTTGCTATTGGTTCCCAAACATTATGGAAATCTCCTACAACTTTTTTTGTTGTCATCATTGCTTGCATATATCCTGGATTTGGCCAATTTTTTAATTTAATAGTGAATCCATTATCGTTTTGTTTGTACTTTATTTCGTCTGCTCCTGATGCCGCATAATCCATTGCTATTAATTTTCCTAGTTCAGCTTGTGGTTTTTCCTTCAATCTCTCCCATGTTAATGCTAGCAAGTTTCCTACAAAATTCGCATATTCTTTTACTGGTTGATTTATCATGTTTAGATAAATCATTGGTAATAGAACCATTACTAAGTAGTTTCCTTTTCTATGATTATCTAATTCTTCAGTGGCATATTCTATACTTTGTTCAGCTATTTTTCTCCCACAATTGTGTTTGTATCTGATTTTAAACAGACTACAAAATATTAAGTTATTTGCAATGCTATATATTTTAAGGAAAGCCATCTAGACTTTAAAAATAACTATCAAAATTAAATGTTTATTAACTCGATTCTCCTTTCTGAGATAGAGTGTTAAACAAATGAAATCTGAGATTAGAAAAGTTAGATGGTATGAATGGTCCAAGTTCAAGAAATCTATGATTCGAAATATGAGTCACGATCCTCAAATTTCTCAAACTAATTTTTTCATTAGGTTTTTGATGTTTATATGGTTCAGAATTAAAGCTGAAAATTACTTTTACATTAAGGATAATGAAATTGCAGGTATACTTTCCTTAAGTACAAATCGTGGTGATCAACTATTTATTTACACTATTGCTGTCGAATCCACTTTCAGAAAACAAGGTATTGGAAAAGCATTAATGACTTTCTCAGGAGAAAGAGCTTCGGAATTGAAAAAGTGCTTTCTAGCTTTAGTTGTTATGGCCAATAATTCTCCTGCTATCTCACTTTATGAAAAGCATGGTTATAGAAGAGTTGGAGAAGGAATAACCTATCTATCAATAATGGCAGATAAAATCCAAACCAACGAAACAAACTCATTAGAACTCAGAAAGCATAACTATAATGATAGTAGCTTAATGGGAATACTAAGACAATTTGTTTTAGGAGAGATTGAAGCGGTATCTGGTAAAGCTGGCTTAGAATATTTTGAGAGGATCAGTTATCCCGAATACTATGCTTCAATAAAAAAAGTTATTCAAAAAGAAAAGCAATTGATTTATTCAATCTATAGTGATGAAATTTTAGTTGGTTTTCTTTTGCTTAGTGATAGAAAGCAACAAAGAGATGTAGCAGTTTGTTCTCATGTTGATACCTGGAATTTTGATTTCCTCAATAATCTCTCATCTTCACTTATGGGAATTCCCAGCTCATCTGGTGAAATCAACATATTAAGATTTAAACTATCAATTAGTAAAGTTGAGAAAATGGAATTCTCGAATCAAACAGTTTTCGAAAGGGATTTTTCAAGGAACAAAATGTTGATGTTTAGAAAACTCTGAAAACTTTTCTTTGTTTTCTTCCCATCATTTCTTCTTTTGAGCATTTTTTTTTGGAGGATTACTTAAGAGTGAGAACTCTTTTCGAGTTCTCTGTGATCACCTTAGTAATGAGTTCTTGATCTATTCCTTCTTTTACACAATACGGAACAAATGTATCAAAGAATGTTGCATATGGTCTCATATTTTGATCCTTATTTTCCTCTTTGTTTTCTTTAATCTTAAAAGAACCTGAATCTTGTCCGAATAGTAGTTGATCTATCAGATTCTCTTCTAACAGTTTCTTTATACCTGGAGGATATTTCTCGAAATTTTCTGCTCCAGCTATACCATCAAATTCTATCCACATTCCTTTCTTTGCTACTTCAAGTATTAATGGAATGTTCATCTTTGTATCTGCATGAACCCAGATAAAATTATCAAAAGATAGCTTCTCTTCTTCCAATATTTCAAAAGTTCGATTTACACTTGGTTCATTCCATACATGACATTGGATCCGAAGACCAGTTTCTTTACTGGTTTTAATAGCTGCTCGAAGTAGTTTTTCTTGCAAAGGAAAAACTTCTCCTTCATCACCAAGAGCCATTTTAATGAAACCAGGTTTTATGTCAGTTCCATCTATTCCTTCTCTAAATTCCTTTATCCAAATAGATGCAATATCATCAATTGTTTTTTCTTTGATATCGTTTGGCACAGTTTTTCCTCTTACACTAAAACCATCCCAAGCACCTGTGCATGTGATTATATTCAATCCAGATTTTTTTGCACACTCCTTTAAAACGTCTAAATCACGACCAAGTCCATTAGGAGTTGCTTCAACAATTGTTGAACATCCTTTGTTTTTCACATCAATCAAAAATGGCAAAACAAAATCTACAACTTCATCAGTGGTATAGGTTTTCTTAACCATGTTAATACCTATTAAATCCACTAAAATATGTTCATGCATTAATGTAACGCCTAATTCATCTTCAGAAATAGGTCCTGAAACAGTATTAATCATTGCAATCAATTCCTCAAAACATCTGATTTAACATAGGTGAAGAATATAAAAACTATTCATACTACTCTTGGATTCAAGAAAACTTCTCTTTGTTATCTTCCCACCATTTCATCCATTGTGCTATTCTTTTCTCTCGGTTCTCTTTTGTCATACCAGCAACGAATCCAAATCCAGGATTACCAATAGCTCTACGTATGAGTATTATTTGACCCATATGTCCCATAAAATGTAATGCTACTCTTTGAATTGATTGCATAAGGGACTCTTTTGATTTTTTCCCAGCATCAGCTTCTGGTGCTTCTCTAAATTTCTCCTCTGGTAATTTGTTTAGATAATCAAATGCATCTTTACGTATCATCAGATAGCTTTCCATTAATTCCATGAAAGATGTTGGTAACCCCTCGTTTATTTCATCTTTTGAAACTCCAAATGAATAACATGCTCCTTCTTCTTCTGAAAGTTTTCGATATCCTTGACACAATTCACCACAAATGAAATCCATATGCGAAGCACAGTGTCCAAAAATCCAACCAATAGGATTTACATCATCTCCTATTTGTTTCAATACTTGCTCATTTTCTAAGCCTATTGTTGAGAGAAGTAGATTGCAATCAGCTATCTCAAGTAATGTTATCGATAATTCCTTGATATTTCGTTTATCATTAATTATATCTGTCATTTTAATCACACAAAACATTATCCAAATAGTCTATGCTAATTCTGTTGGCTCGCAATTAGAAACTTGTGGTTTATTTTTGAATGTTGACTTGAAAGGAAAATGTTCTTAACTCATTAATTATTACTTGTGATACCTAATGGATTAAATGGCATTTCATTGGATACAGGAGATTATAGATTTTGACTGATTGTGTTTTATTCCTTCATGGTCATCAGCCCTATTATAACGAAGAATTTATCGTGAAGGAGATTACCTGGCAGAGTTATGGTCCTATGTTTAAAATGCTTTCAGACTTAAGTAAGGATCACCAGTTTGCTATTAATCTCTCTTTAACTGGTAGTGTCATTCAATGGTTTGAACGAACAGGTAATGATTTCTTGATTTCAACTTTAGGTGAGTTAATTGATCAAGGGGTTGTTGAAGTTTTGTTATCTCCTTTCTATCATGCACCATTCGTTTTCACTGATGATGGTTTTATCAAAGAACAATTCTATCATCATAGAAAAATGGTGAAAGAAATGTTTGGGAAGGAAATGAGAGGTTTATTCCCTCCAGAATTGGTTTTCTCTACCCACAAGAATCATCTTCTCCAAGAGCTTGATATTGATTATTCAATAATCGATGGAGTATATAGTACATTTTATTCTGATGATGTGGAAGGTCTCTGGAAATTAGCGACTGAGAAGGAAATTTTCATTATTCCTCGTAATCGGGCTCTTAGCTGGCATTTTTCTGATAATGCTTTTCCTAATGGTCAATGGATGCTCGAAACGATTAACAAGAAGAATGGTCCGGTAGCAATTGGTTGTGATCTTGAGTGTTTTGGACATCATAGGGGAACCGATTCCTTTAGATTCCTTGAGTATTTCATAACAAATGCTGAGAAAGCGAATGTTCAATTAGCTCGAGCAGAAGAAGTTGTTAAGAGACACAAGAAAAACGCTCAATTGTATCAAGCTGAGGAAGTAACTACTTGGGCAAGAAGTATAAACGTGTTTTTCCCCCACTCTAAAATTATTGAAATGTGGTTTGCTAGGAATGATGCAGTATCTACTTATCATCGAATTGAATATCTCTACTTTAAACTGGAAGATATGTTACAAAAGAAGCTCTCATCAAATGGTACAAAGGAACTGAAGAAATTTCTAGAACAGCTTATCGAAATTAAAATCAAGAAACTTGATGATATTCGCTGGTGTATTTATCGAGAGTTAACAGATGCTGCTTTGTATCATGAAGATTTCTCAAATGAAAATACCTATCGAGCAATGATGGATCGCTGTGGCTGGGTTAAAGGACGCCTATGGAAAGTTGAAGAAAAACTAACTGAAATTATGATGAAACTCTAATTCCTTTATTTCTCCCACAATTTCGGATAATATTTTGGACAAATGCAATAGTTGTCATCTTGCGGTGGAATAATAAAAACCAGATCTAGTTTGAGAATGAATTCTTCGATTTTCTTTGCTCTTTCAAACGTTGTTTCATCAAGTTTGAATTGATCACCTTTTATCCCCGAAACTTCTAGAGTGATTACTTGTAATAATTTATTAATCGACATATAGCATGATAAACCATTTAGTAATTGCCAACCTGCAAAAGAATGTTCATTGTATAATCTAAAACGAGATTGTTCAGGTTTGTCCGTGTTTTCAGTTAACTCCAAATTTTGTAATATTCTGTCTAGTTCATCATCTGTTGAGAATTGAATACTTGCAATGAAACGATCTGGATGCATGTCATTTGGATAAGGGTAGGTTTTGCATAGTCTAAAAATCTTTAATGATGTGCACCATCTTCGTATGTTTTCTTCACCATATTCAAAAAACATGTGATCAAGGCTAGTCATTCTAATCCCAATATAGTTTCTTAATTGTAAAAATAAAAACCTATCTTGAATCAATTTGCAATGAATTTAAAGATACAAATCTACAGGGAAAGGCAAATCATCCATTGTTTCTTTAACAAACGAAATAAATTCTTCAGTTAATTCTTGTCTTTTGTGTTTTTTACTAATAACTGTATATTTGTTTGGTTGAACTTCTTTCAGATAATCAATCAGACCTAGGACATTCCTTTCAGTATCATTCATTCCTTTTACGAATTTAGTGTCGAACAAGAGAACTCCTTTGAAATGCTTACTAAATTCTTTTAATCCATTCAATGTGCCTTGTAATCGAACCTCATCAAGTGGTCTACATATTTTCTTGAATTCTTTTTCGTAAACACTATTTAGATTACAACCCAGAACATCACATTTCATGAATTCGTTTTGTACGTCTTTGCGATTCAGTAGAGTTCCATTAGTATAAGCCATTATTCCTACATTTGGATAATTCTTTTTGATCATATCTGCTAACTTTCCAAATCCCATGTACAATGCCGGTTCTCCACTTCCAGTAAGTATCACGTATTCCACTTCTCCATTGTGGTTTATGTAATGATTAATCTCAGAATAAACCTCTTCTATTGGATAGAATTCTGTTCGCTTCATAGTCCAATTTGTTGTTCGACCAACAGAGCAGTAAACACAATCAAAATTACAGGTTTTCTTGGGACTAAAATCTACTTTTAGAACATTCTGACATCCTAAAGCGTTTATTACTTCTTTCACAAATTTATATTCCATTTGTGCACCTCTTTATTTATCTACTAAAAACTTGGCTTTCCTCAAGATGTCATATAATTCGTTGATTTTCTCTTCTGGGAATGGACGACTCCTTACTTCGAAGAACCAATCTAAATAACGCTCAAAGCCCAACTCTGATAATTTTTCTGCGGAAACTCCAAGCCTTAGATCTTGATTTTCATAGTCCTTCACTAATTGATCAAGTTCTTCAGTCGAGAGTTTCTTGTACTTGTTCTTATGAATAATTCCTGGTCCGGATATTCGACCCATTTTCCATTCAGGTTCTTCTTCAGGATATCCTAAACCTAAAGCGATTACTGGAAAGCAATATTGCTCTGGTAAGTTGAAGAACTTGTAAACATCTTCTATTTTTGCTCGATGAACACTATTTGTAAAAATGGAATCAATACCTAGCGATTTAGCGGCTATTGTCGCAGTTTGTGCAGCAAGACAAGTATCAATAAAACCAGTGATGAATAACCGGATGTTTTTTGGATCGTAATTATATCCTAAATGCTTTGCTGTGTCTATTAGTCGGTTAAAATCTAAACAAAAAATAAGTCCTATATTACTTCCGTAGAACATTTGGTCTAGGATTTCTTTTTCATCCACAACTATGATTGAATAATTCTGTCTTTTAGAAGAATTTGCAGCTCGAACAGAACTTTTTATGATCGTCTCCAAATCCTTTGTGGAAATCTTCTTGTCTGAGAACTTTCGAATGGTTCTCAAATTTTGAATAACTTTTATTGTTTCGTTCACTTTATTTTCTCCATTCGAATAAATTCTATATCTAATTTGAAGCTAAATCATTAACCAAGAATTTTTTACATTTTTCGAAGAGAAATCACTAATTATTACTATTATTTTTACCTTTAAACCTTATAAAGTATTACATTATTTTCAGAATTATTTCTCAAACTTATGAGAAGCTTTTTTATAGCTCATGAGAATATAGAAGTAATGATTCACAGAAGAGAAAGAAAAAAAATCGTTTGTGAATTCATTTGGTGAATAATATATGGCTATAGAAGATTTAGATTTAAAATATCAATTAACTTTCCCTGCAAATAGCAAGGAAGCAAAAACATTGAGCAAAATTGTTAGTGAGTATAATAAGCTACTAGAGGATTTTGAGGAACCAAAAGATGCTCAAAAACTTCGATTGAAAGCTTATGAATTAGCAGAATATAATTCCCAAGATATTACTACAGCACTCAAAACAATGCGACTTGCTATTAAAATAATGAAATCCTGTAATGGATTAAGATAAACTAACGGTTATCACTTTCATCTGGGTGTTGGCCCGGATATAACGCTTGCATACAGACTCTCCCTTGGGAGATGATGTTTGCGAATTTGCCATCCATCTACCGCGGTGAGTCAAAGTCTTGAAGTCCCTTCATTCTTTGACTCATCACCAATTCTCTGTGTTGGTCTTTTTCTAGAAGAAAAGTTATTTAAGAAAGAAATCTCTTTGAACAAAGGGTAAATTTAGATTAAATGGTTGGGGAGAAATTTTTCTTTGAAAAATAACTCTTTAGAGGAAATTAAACAGTTGGTTTATCATGGGCATTTCTTAGAATCGAAATCTCTTTTGTCTAAGCTAAATTATGATGCTATACCTCTAGAAGAGAAAATAGAATTCAAGATTTTGTGGTATAAAACACATGTTGGATTGCATGATTACGAAACAGTTCTTGATTTAATTGACTACACAATTGAATCAATAAAACAAAGCAATATGGAAGTTGAATTACTTCAAGTTTTATATCTGAAATCATATGCTCTATCGTATATGAATAAACTTGATGATTCACTTGTAGTAGCTAAAGAAAGTCTGAAGTTAATTAAAGACATGTCGAAAAAAAGACAATAACAGGTATCAGTAGAGAAGGCTTATCTCAATTTACAAATGGGTTCTACTTATTTTGCATTAATAGATTTCAAAAAAGCACTTCTCTTTGCGAAAAGATCGTTAAAAATGTTTGAGGAATCAAATTCCCATGTAGGAATTGGTTCTTCATTTGAATTATTAGGACTGATAAATTATAGTTTAATTAATTTTCCAGACGCAATTGAATATTTTAAAGAAAGTTTAGAAATTTTTATTGATCTGGATATCAATCATTTAATTTTGAATTCGTATTACTATCTTGGGAGTGTCTATTATCATAAGGGTGAATTACATCAAGCTTTAGATTATATGAATAAACTAGCTCCTTATATTGAGAAGTACAATGATGATTATCGCGTTGCCGCTTATTTATTAAATTTAGTTCCATTAATTTCAGAGAATGGAGATTATGATTTAGCTCAGAAGAAAATTTTGCAATGCATAGCAATTTTCAAAAAAAATAAACCGGTATAATTTTCTTGGTCGGGGATATTATAGACTTATTCAAATTACACTTTCTCAAAATAACATACCGAAAGCAAAGAAATATCTCCAATTAATCTATTCTTTATGTGAAGGTCTTGCTGACAACAAATATTTGTCTGATTATACTCGTTTAGCTGAAGCTCAGATTTCAATTAAAAGTAAAGATCTAACAGAGATAAAAAAAGCTAAAACTATTCTATCTGATTTAATTGAAAATTACAATGTAAATATAGAAAATGCCTATGAAGCAAGATATTATTTATGTAAAATACTCTTACGGGAATACTTAGAAACCAGTAGTGAAGAAATATTAGAGCAGCTTGATATTTTAACAGAAGAAATTCTGGAATTCGGAAATAAAGGAGAGTTAATTGGTTTTCGGATAAAAGCAAATAATATCCGGTTATTAGTACTCTTGATTCGAGAACAAAGCTCTACAAAAGAAACTAAGATCCAAAATGTGGAACAATTACTAATGAATGTTCAAAGAATTGCAGAGAGAGTGGGATTAAGGACTATTGCTAGGGATTTTTCTGAAGAACAAGAAAATCTGTTACAACAAAAGCAAACATTGGAAGATTTCATAAAGATTTACTTTGCATTTGATGATTAGAAGATTTTTTTCAATAGATTAATCCTCTTGATTAACCAATGATATATGACTCTCTAAATTCAATCAGTTTACAACAAAGAATATGAATTATCATTTCATAGTTTATCAACACTAAGAAAAAACGTGAATGTGAGTATATGCAAACAAATTTGCTTTACATGACTGATAGCTATCTCAGAGAATTTGATGCAATAATTACAAATATTTCTGAAGATGGAATGGATATCTATATCGATCGAACTGCTTTCTTCCCTGGTGGTGGTGGTCAACCTTATGATGAAGGAAAACTCATTATCAACAATGAGGAATATTCTGTAGTAAAAATTGGTCGAGATAGTAATCGTGCACTTTATCATAGGGTTGATCGTCCTCTTGAAGCTGATGTGGGTTCTAAAGTAAAAGGAGAGATTGATTGGGAGAGACGTTATAAAATTATGCGTTATCATACTGCACTTCACATTCTCTGTGGATTGATCTGGAAAGAGTTTGGAGCAAGCGTTACAGGTGGAAATATGTCTCCAGACAAGGCTCGTATGGATTTCAATCTTGCTGATTTCTCAAAGGAAAGAGTCGAGTATATCGAGAAACGTGTTGCTGAAGAAGTTGCAGCTGCTCGAGATATAGTTATCAAAATTCTACCGCGAGAAGAAGCATTTCAAATTCCGGATTTAATTCGAACAAAAATTAATCTCTTACCTCCTCAAATCAAAGAAGTTCGAACGGTAGAAATAGTTGGTTTGGATTTACAAGCAGATGGAGGAACTCATCTTAAAAACACTCGAGACGTTGGAACTGTAAAGATTATTGAAACAATAAATAAAGGAAAAGAGAATAAAAGAATCGTCATCAAAATTGAAGACTAATTTCAATTTTCACTTTCTTTTCATTTTAACAAATGAAATAAATAAAATAATTATACTAATACTAAACATGCCAATTGTAAAACCTAAGAGTTTTAGTGTTGGTGGAGGTGACGAAGCTGTAGGTGTTGTTGGAGAATAACTACATTCAGGAAAATCCGAATATGGAAATGTTGGACATGGATCAAATGCATTAGTTATACCATCGATCTCATATATTCCGGTACCAGTCCAATCGGACCAATAATTTCCTTGATTTAATGTCTCCTCATACCATTTATTACTGAAGCATTCATCATATGCTTGTGATTGTCCTAGAAGATTATTGTTTATCAGAATATTGTGATATATTTCATTAAGATTAGAATCAGTTCTAAGATAAATACCATATTCAGTATTCGATTCAATATTATTTGAGAATATACTATTATAGCTAGATATAGACAATTTTATTCCTACTAAATTATTCTTAATTGTATTATTGTAGACATCTGTATGTGAGATTCTTGTAAGACCAATTCCTCGATCAAGATTGCCTTCAATAGTATTATTTCTTATTGTTGTATTACTGGAAACATAATTCATACCAATACCAAAGTAATAGTTGTTAGAGCATGTATTGTTTTCAATGATCGAATAGGGAGATTCAGTTGCTATATTTATTCCCCAGCCATTGTTATTGCAAGTATTATTGTACAGTTGTGCTAATGGACTATGATATACTACAATTCCCATAGTTGTGTCTTCTAAAATCTGATTTCTAACTGTTAGATTATTACAAGCTATAAAGTGAAGCTGACCATAAGTATCATCGTCTATTGTGATATTGTCTTGTTGTTTAAAATATCCTAATGGCTTTCCGTTTACAAAATTGTCTTCAACAACATAAGATATAAAGGCCCAAACTCCATGCCCACTAAATCTGTATCCACCATTTGTAACATTATTTCCATTTATTATTGAATCATCACAATGTTCAATCCAAATGCCATATCTGTTACATAAAGTACAGGTATTATTAATGATCTCTGATCCTAAAGCATTAGTTAACCAAATTGAATACTCAGAATTGTCACTTAGTTTATTGTTATATATAATTGCAGTACTAGGTGAAATATCTACTATTCGTATCCCTAAATTCGCTGTTGTTATAGTACAATTCTGGATCTTAAAGTACTTTGTAGTATTTGCAATAGATATTGCAATATCATAATTTGAAGTTATTATGAGATCTTTAATCAAGTATGGATTTTCTTCAGTTCCTGAACCATCAAAAGCAAGATCAATAAAATCTTGATCATCATTGATCTCAATAAAAATCTCCGAGTTAAGAATAAAATCATTTTGATTTTGTATTAACGATATTTTAGAATCATTATCTTTTAAATTTTCATTTTTCATAATGCTTGTTATTGAAGAACCAATACAGATTATAAAAATGATAATTATCCCTTTTATTCTCATAATTTAACCCCAATGATAAATAGTTGATTGAATCTAAAAATATTCTCTTTTTCCTTGAAGAGATATTGGTATAACAAAAATAATTGAAATAAAAAATAAAAGAAAATAGAATAGTCATCAAAATCTATAATTGAATTCTATTTTCTCTTTCTCGTAATAACAATTATTGAAATAGTGAATGTGTTTATCCCTAAAATTGAAATTAGAAAAGTAAATCCAGGAGTTCCACTTGTAGAAGTATTTGTTGGGGTTGGAGTTGGTTCTGGTTCTTGAATAATACTTCCTCTGTCAACTGCTTCCATTACTGCAGCAGTAACATTCAGCATTCCATATCCAAAATGATCATCTTTTCCAACTGCTCCTAAATCTGTAGCAGTTTTTTGTAGTATCTCACGTATTTCTGAAGCAGTGACTGAGGAATTTGCAGAGATCATTAATGCAATAGTAGCTGCAACTTGTGGACAAGCAAACGAGGTTCCAATGCCATAGATATAATCCGTTCCATTTGAATAAGTACTATGAATCACGTGCGATAAAACATCATAACCTTGATCTCCAACAGGCGCGACTAATTCAGTTCATGGTCCATAATTGCTGTAATCAGCTCTTGCATCATAGTAATTTGTTGCTCCTACAGATATTACTTCATCATATCCTCCAGGATAAGACCGGTAGTAGTATCCACCTCCAGCAGCAAGCCACCTATTGCCTGTACATGAGACAAGGGAAACATTGTTGTTATAGGCATACAAAATATCATCATAGTAATCTGCTGTGTCAGGATAATTTTGCAGACTCATACTAATGACGTCAGCACCATTATCAACAGCATATCTAATAGAATCGCCTAGTTCTTCATAAGTACAACCTGCATAATTATCTGCTTTAAGAACTCGTAAATTCATCAATGTGACATTAGATGCTATACCTGCTATTCCATCACCATCAATTGCTGCTGCAATCAAGCCTGCAATAAAAGTTGCATGCCAATGTACTTCGTCCCCAGGTTCTCCTTCTGGTTCATTATCTGGAGTTTCTCCAATACTAACAAAATCCCATCCTGCTACATCATCTGTATAACCATTGGCATCATCATCAATGGCATTACCTGCGATTTCATCTGTATTGATCCATTCCGCATGTGTTATTTCAGAATGATTAAAGCAGATGCCAGAATCGATAACTGCTATCACAACATCAGAAGAACCATTCGTTATCTTCCAAGCATCAAATGCTCCTATTTTACTCAGATGCCAGTCAAACTCAACTCCATTCTGAGCTGTAAGAGCTGATGCATAATTTGGCAATTTACCAATTTGACATCCAACTATAAGAGAAATTAAAATTGTCAAGTAAATCAAAGAATGTTTCTTTTTCATAGTATACTCTCCCAAGAAGTCTCTAATATAAAAAAGATGAAAGAATAAAAAAACCTTCTGACACTACACTTATCATGATTATTCGGATTCAAAATTTTCTGTTATGTAGTATCCATAATCTCTTCTGCTTTGCCAATTGAGAATTCGGGTTCTATTACTTCATCAATATAATCTGGTTTAGCTACTTCTCCTCGATTAGAGTAGATCATTCCCCAAATCATAACAATGGTTAGTATTCCTGCTGCAACCAAGATAATATATTTTGGTAAGACGACTTCAGCCACTAATGAAACAATACCCATTCCAGCTAATCGAGCAATACCTTGGAATAATTGTTGTGTTCCAAAAACACGACCCTGTTTCTCGTAGGGTATTTGTTCTTGTATTAAAGTTGGAGCTGAAATATTGATTGTAGAAATAACTATTCCAAATATGAATAAAAGTATACCAATGGACAAGGCAGTTCTTGCGAAAGCAAAGAAATACAAGAATAATGTTGCACCTATTAATGCAAAATTCAGCATTACAATTTTACGTTTAATTCTACCTATTCCCATAAGAATTAATGACATAATAATTCCTGAGACACCCATTACTGCTTGCAAAATACCGTACCACGATTCCGTAAGTCCCATTTCACCTTGTAAAATAACTATAAACAATACATTAAATGTTGAAAATGAAAATATGGTTAATGCAAAAACTATTAACATATAGGAAATCTTTGGCGCAGCTCTTATTGTTTTAAAGCCTACGACTAAATCATCATATAATCCTTTTGTTTGTGCTCTAAACGTTACTTCCTCAGGTCGTTTAACCTCTGGTGGTTTCTTACCCACTAGAATTATGAAAAACATCATCGTCATTGAGAATGCAAATGTAGCTGCATCAAAAATAAAGCTCCCCAAATAGCTTCTATTTGCTATTACTCCAGCTAAAACGTAACCTATAATTGTTGCAACTTGGAAAACAGTTGATCCAATTGAGTTGGCAATTAGAAGATTCTTCTTCTTCACAATTAATCTTGTATAGGCACTTCTTGCTGGGAAAAATATAGATGCTGCTGATGAATTTATGAAAGTTAAGATGTAGAGTAGTAGTAAAATGTATCTGAGACTGATCATATTAAGACCATTTACGTTAATAACAACCTCTAATGATTCTCTAAACATGTACACAATAATATAACCCACAGATGCTAAGAAACTAAGCATATTTGAATATAACATGATTTTTCTTTGATCGAATCGATCAACTAGTACTCCAGCGAATGGAGTGAATAAAACGTAAGGTAGAAAGAAAAAAATTGATAATATGCCCATTTTACCGGGACTATTAGTCAATTTGAATATAAAGAACTGTAATGCTAACCAAGAAACCGCTGCACCAATATTTTGAGTTAACTGGGCTGCAAACAGCAACATGAAAGTACCATTCTTCAATACTTCTTTTGCCGATGGAGTACCCTTAGCATTGGCTACACCACTAATGGTTTCGACAATACTTTCATCTCCATGGGAAGTATTCATTAGAATTAGTCTCCTTTGAATCGAGTCGTAAATCAGAATTGAACATTAAAAATGTTTCAATAGCTTCATTTTCAAAAACAAAAAAAGCTGTGATAGTCTATAATTAGCACTGATTCATCTTATAGCTATCAATGTATAGTACTCTGCATAAATGTCTCTGTATTCTTTAGCCCAGGGTTCTAATTCTTCAGGTGATTTTGGGTATTTGTTTGTGCATTCGTAAACTCTTTCAACGAATTCTGGTAAACGATTAAATCTTGGATTAGGCAATTGACTCCAGATTTCACCAAGTGTCCTAGATAATTTCATGAGTAGATCATATTCTCTCGCGTAAAAGACACTTCCAAGAGGTAAGTATTCTTTATGCAATGCATCATTTAATTCTTCATCTGGTATATTCTGCAAGAGTATTCTATACAGATCCAAAATTGAATATCTCAGACCATATCTCTCATGGATTTTTTCATTGAAAATCCATAAATCGTTCTCAGATAATTTCTCATCTGAAACTTGCTTTGCTGCTATTTTTCCTGCTATATATCCTGAAGCGAGTGATGGACTTAATCCTCCACCATGTAATGGGTTTACGATTAAACCAGCATCCCCGATTAAGATTATATTATCTTTAACATGAGTTGGAATTGGGTGACGTGTTGGGACAAATCCTCCTCCTCCATCAATTACTTTCATATCAGAAAATCTGCTACTCATGTCAGTTTGATATACTTCTTTTGGTGAGGTTTCTTTTATCCAAGATTTTGGAACTCCTGTTCCCATATTGTATTCATTATTTCCTCTGCTGAAAAACCACTTGTATCCACCCTTTGTTAAATCATAACTGAACTCAAAGATTGCACTATCAGTATAAATTTCAGGAGGAGAATCAATTTGACATACTTCGCGATAGCAATAATATTGTTCTTCATCCCTTAATTGTGCATTCTCGCCAAATTCCCCTAGTTCTTCTCGTATTCTCGAGTTAATTCCCGAACCATCAATAATCAATGGAGTAGTTAACGAGATTGCTTCAGTTCCATCTTTTATAGCTTGTATTTGGAGTTTTTTCGAGTCTCTTTTCAAAGTTTTAAAAGTAGTGTTTTCGAATAATTTGACTCCTTGATTTAATGTCTCTTCAAGTAAAGTTTGCCCAAATTGTTGACGATTTATTATTGCTAATTGTCCTTGCACAGGCAAGGTGTAATTTTTCTTCTTATCTGGGGAAATGATATGAGCAGTTTTGATTGTATTTGCTAGAATATTATTTTCTTTAATTGGAAACCCGATTTCCTGTAAGAAATCCAAGTGATTAGTGCCAATTCCATCCCCACAAATCTTTTTACCAATCAGCTTCCGAGGTTTTCGATCAATCAAAGCAATCTTATCTAGTCCTTCTTTAGCGGCTGAATATGCGGCTAGGCAACCTGCGGTTCCTGCTCCAATTATAACTAAATCATAATTCTCTGAAGCCATTACTAACACCTTTCACTCAAGATAAAATGATTTTACTTGTTATTTACATTAAAATCTTTGCTAGTTACTTTTGTATTTTCTAATTAAAACAATACAGTATTCTTAAATTTGTTAATGAGAAGTATAAAAGACATAGAAGATAGATTATAAATTGAGTTGAAATATCTGTGAAAACACTAGTTGTCTACTACTCTTTTGAAGGGGATTCAAAATTTATTGGCGATGCAATTGCCAAAGAACTCGGAGCAGACGTCTTAGAATTAGCTTTAGTTAAAGAGCCAAAATCAAAAGATTATATTAAGAAGTACATAGGCGAAAAACAAGTTCTCATGAAAACTGAACCTTTGTTAAAGCCTTATGATGTCAAACCTAATGATTATGACTTGCTTATTATTGGTACTCCTGTTTGGTCTGGTACCTATGCTCCAGCATTACGAACATTCTTTCATATCGAAAAAATCAAAGATAAAAAAATTGGTTTGTTCTATTGTTTCACAGTAAAAGCAGGGAGAGTTTCCCGTCGAATGAAGAATAAATTGCGGGGTAATGAATTCATAGGAGACATTGGATTCAAAGATCCACTACAGGGAGACAAGGATTTAGCTCTCAAGCGAGTAAAGCGATGGGTTGATAGTCTAAATGAATATTTGACAGATAAATAAAAGTTCAAATACCTCTATCTTTCTGAAATAAGGTGTACAATGCTCTTCTACAAGCAAATATTTGATGACACAAAATTAATTATTAATTACTTGTAGAGTCATTCACTTATTAGTGGTGAAACTAAGTGGGTAAGAAACCTGAAAAAGAAAAACGGAAAGAATCTTCTGCAATATCAGAAGAAGAATCTCCGATAAAAGAAAAGTATCGAGTAGATACTGCAGGTACTTTATTCTCTTTAGCATCTTCACCAAAAATTCCCTGTGTCTATCGTTTCTGGGCAACTTTGAAAGAGTTAGTAAAAGCCAATGATCTTCAACAAGCTTTAGATAACATTCTTCCTCGTTTTCCCTATTATCAAGTAAAATTCTCTCGAGGTTTTCTGTGGTATAAGTGGAAAACCACAACAGATAAACCACAAGTGATCAAAGAACCTGAGTATCCATGTCAACACATACCAATTAAATCTACTACTGTTTTTCCATTTCGAGTAATTGCCAATTATAATCAAATTATGGTTGAATTTCATCATAGCTTGACTGATGGTTTTGCTGCTCTAATATTTCTGAAAGCTCTAATTACAGAATATCTAAGAATTCAAGGTCATGTCATTGATGACTGGGGTGATGTTTTCAGAGCGGACCAAACACCTGATCCTAAAGAATTTGAGTATTCTTATCGGAAGAACTTCAAGATAGGTATACCTAAAGTTGGAAGAATTTTTCCCGCTTTTCATCTTCCTTATGATCGTGTTAGAACTGGTGTTTCTCATGTCATAAATGGTAAAATGGATGTAAATGATGTTCTTCAAGTTGCCAAAGAGTGGAAAGTTACTTTAACAGAATTTCTGACTGCTGTTTATATTGATGTTCTACAAAAAATACTTTTTAATCTACCACGTAGAAAATCGAGACGACTTAAAAGACCAATAAGGATTATGTTACCTATAAACGCAAGAAATATCATTCCTTCTAAAACAATGAGGAATTTTACTACTTTTATTTATCCTGGTATTGATCCTCGTCTAGGTGAATTCACTTTTGAAGAGATAATCGAACGAGTTCATCATTACAAATATCTAAATTTAACAGAGAAATCCCTGATTCAACAAATATCGAATTTTGTTGCGCTTGCAGCTAATCCAGCTTTACATATAACTCCATATTTCTTGAAATTATTACTTATAATCCCTATTTACAGAAGAGCGGCTGAAGCACTTTTCTCAGCATTTCTAACTAATATGGGTAGAACATCCATGCCTATTCAACTAAGTGACGAGGTGGTAGATATACAACTCCTCCCTATGACTCATCATTACTTCAAATCCAGTTGTGCTATGCTAACTTACTTTGATGAATTAAACATTAATTTTGTAAGAAATGTAAACGAAAAAAATGTTGAAGAGATGTTTTTCAATCGCCTTAAAGAATTCGGGATTGATGTTAAGGTTACTGAAATCTTGTAATCACTTAAACGTATAACAGATCTTCTGTATTAATTTGAAATTCTTTGGGATCTTTCAATTCATCTGGATCAATTTCGATTGCTTTCTCTTCACTTTACCATTCTTCACTCATTTTCCTCAAAAAACGATGCAGTGTGATTTTTTAAACTCTATTCTACTAGCATAAAACCAAATAAAATCAATAATTATTCCTTCTCACATTTTTTATGGCAAAAAATTATAATTAGATGAATGAAATAATTGACTAGAGCGCAATTAATTGAGTGATAACCATTGAGTAAGGTCGAATTTAAACAACTTTCTCCAGCTGATTTCTTTTATCGAAATAGAGAACTAGCTGGTTTTGATTCCCCTGTAAAAAGTCTCTATACCGCCTTTAGAGAGATCATTGAGAACTCTTTTGATGGAGCGGAAATCGGTGGAATCAATCCTGATGTTTTCGTATCAATCAAAGAAAAATCAGATGATGTGTATACGATTTTCATAAGTGATAATGGTATAGGAATACCTGGTAATAAGGTGCCACAAGCCTTAGCAAAACTTCTTTTCGGTGGGAAATACGTTGAACGTCAATCCCGAGGGCATTTTGGTTTAGGAGCGTCTATGACTGTACTATATTCACAAATCACAACTAATCTTCCAACACGTGTCCTTAGTTGTACACGAGGAAGTGATGTGATAGATGAATATCATTTAATGATTGATATCCAAAGAAATGAACCAATTATTAGATATCACAATCAAATCCCAAACAAGAAGAAATGGCATGGAGTAGCTGTCGAGGTTAACATAGAAGGGGATTATAAAAGAGCTCATCCAAAAATTTTGGATTACATAGAATCAACAGCATTGGTTGCACCATATGCAAGTATTACTTTTATTGATGCCTATGGTATTCTCTACAAATTCAATAAAATTGTAGATGAAGTACCGAAACTTGGAAAAGCTGTTTTACCTCATCCAAGGGGAATTGATACTGAAAAAATGCTGCGATTGATCAGAGTAGCAAAGCAAAAATCAATGAAGAATTTCCTCACTAGCAATTTCCAGCGAGTTGGTGAAATAACAGCAATAAATTTCTTGAAATATGTAAACATTAAACCTGACAAAGTACCTGATCAGCTTGATCATGACGAAATCGTAAGATGTGTGCAAGGAATGAATTCCTACGAAGACTTTCTCTCACCAGAAACGAAGTGCTTATCACCCATAGGGGAAACTGTTCTAGAAGCTGGAATACTGAAGGAACTAGAACCAATGTTTGTAACTACTGTAACCAGAAAACCTCAAGCATATTCAGGTCATCCATTTGTCGTTGAAGTAGCGATGGCTTATGGTGGTAATAAAATTGAAGCGGCATCAGAACCTACACTGTTTCGTTTTGCAAATCGAATTCCATTGCTTTACGATCAATATGCTGATGTTGCTGCGAAAGTTATTCGCTCCTTTAATTGGCGGATGTATAAAGTTCCTCAAAATGCAAAACTAGCAATAATCACTCACATCGCTTCCACAAAGGTTCCTTATCGAACAGCTGGAAAGGAATCCATTGCAGATCGACCGGAATTGGAACGTGAAATGAGATTAGCCATGCAAGTTTGTGCAAGAAAAATGCGCGTCTATCTTTCCCGAATTGAACGTGAAGAGCGCTCTGCAAAACGAGCAAGTATCTTTGAAAAGTACTTACCTTATATCGCTCAATTTGCAACTAAGTTAAGTGGTAAAAAACAGGTTCCTCCCACAGATTTTGTGGCTGGAGGTAAGGGAAGAGATAAAGAATAGTCTTAGAAGGTGAAGAATATGTCTAAAGAAACTAAAGAAAAAACTCATGCAGATCTAGTTAAAGATAAGTCGTTCAAGAAACTCGTAGCTCTAGGTAAAGATGTCTATGAGCAATTAGAGGAGCAAAAATACCCGGATTTCGAAATGCCTTTGCGTGCAAGTTCTAACATTTACTACGATTTAAAAACAAGACAGTATTCAGTTGGTGATAAAAAGGTAAGAAGATCTGCAGGAAATGTTCGACATTTGAAACCATTTTTACAAACGATGTTTGTTGCTTCTTTTGCTGCAAGAGATCTGTTGCAACCTGGTAGAACTAGCACCTTGAGAGACCTATATTATTCCTCAGAATCTGCTATGGCAAAAATGTTCAATGACCAATCGGAATCTGATAATGTAATTACTGACGTTGAAGCAATAATAGGAATGGCTCGAGAGGATTTCAACATTTTCCCAGATGCTAGAAGTACGATCTTCGGAGATCTCGTTGTCTCATTCCTAGACAAAAAAACAAAACAGAAAAGAGAACTCGACTTAACTTTTAATCCAGATGGGCAAACTATAGGACCAACAATGGTTAAAAGTGATTTCGAAAGAACAGGTGCTGATAAAGTCATCTGTATAGAGTCAGGTGGTATGTTTCAAAGATTAATTGAAGAAGATGCTGATGAGCAATTCAACGCCATATTAGTTCACCTCGCTGGTCAAGCACCTAGAGGAACTAGACGATTGATAAGAAGATTGAATGAAGAGTTGAAACTACCAGTGTATGCATTTGTAGATGCAGATCCCTGGGGAATGCACATCTATAATGTCATAGCTTCAGGTAGCGCTGCTGCTGCTCATCTTACTGGCTTAACTACTCCTGACGCCATCTGGATGGGTTTAACTGCTACTGATATTGTAAAATATGATTTGCCAACTGACAACTTTACAAAAGGAGACACTGCAAGAACAGTTCAATTAATTCGTGATCCCAGATATCAGAAACCATATCTTCAAGATGAATTGAAAGAATTCATGAAATTAAAGAAGAAAGCAGAACAACAATCTCTCACTTCTAAGAGTCTCACTTTTGTTGTTGATGAATACTTACCTGACAAATTCAAGGATATTGAGAAATTAAAGAAAAGTGGAAAAATATAGCTCCACTTTAGATTTTTTTTATCGCCCAGCACCAATACCAATAATGGTTCCACAGTTTGTACAATAAACCATAGCCACTAAATCTCTTGGCATTGTTTGAGTTACATGTTTAATTTGTTTATATCTGAAATGATCTGATTTTCCACAATTTGGACAGGTAGGTTCTTCCATTTTTTTCACCATTAATTTTAATTATACATTTAGTATCTAGGGTATTTTTCCCTTTAATATTTTTGCCAGTATGGATGAATCAAAAATTCTTAAATAAATATAACAAAATCTAGGTGCTTTTCAGTTATTATAAATTTATATGACTTCATAACAGTCTAACAAAATTAATATGCCATTTTACTATATGTTATATTGTTTCTTAACTCCCTCTTTTTATCATTATATGGTAAAAATACTCATGGTTATTAAATAGGAGACAAATTATTTGCAGGAAACATCTAAGGTTACTGAACAACCACTGACTGGAACAAACATCATTAATTGGCTTCGTTTATTACGTGAGAATCGATTTAAAATAAGTTGGCGTTATTTTCCTCGAGCACTTTTCATTAGTCTGATTACATTATCCACAGCTCCTTTTGCTCTTTATGAGAGAATTCGTTATGGTAGGATAATAAAACAAACAAAAATTTCTAAACCTCCTGTTTTTATAATTGGTCATTGGCGTAGTGGGACAACTCATTTACAATCCTTAATGATACAAGATCAGCAATTTGCCTACGTATCGAATCTGCATGCATTTTTGCCTTCTATTTTTATCAGTTGTGGAAAATTATTCAAACCAATCTTGAAACGTTTCATGCCTTCCAAGAGGAGAATGGATAATATGAGATTGGGTCCATATGAACCTCAAGAAGAAGAATATGCAATGGCGAATATCTCCAGTTATTCCTTATATCATGGTATGGCTTTTCCACAGAATCTAAATTACTACTCCAGATATTGTTCAATTGATAGATTACCTAAACGTACTATCACAAAATGGAAGAGAATTTTCAGACGCTTTCTACAGAAAGTAACTTTTTCTTCTCAAGGAAAACAACTCATTTTGAAAAACCCATCAAATACCTTTAGAGTTAAGTTATTGTTAGAGATGTTTCCTGATGCGAAATTCATCCACATTTATCGTAATCCATACGAAGTATTTCTTTCTACTTTGAATATGTACAGAACAATGTTTCCTTATTTCTTTTTACAAGAACCCTATACAGATGATGAAGGCATCGAATTCATACTAGGTTTGTATGAAGAAATGTTTGAAAAATTCTTCCAAGAAAAGAATCTCATACCTAAAGGAAATTTAGTAGAAGTAAGATATGAGGATTTCATTCAAGATCCAGTCAAAGGATTAAAGGAAATTTATCAAACAATAAGCTTAGATGGATTTGAAGAAACACTTAGTAGTTTTAATTCATATTTAAATTCAAACAAGACATACAAAAGAAATAAATTTACTTTGGATGAAACGTTGAGATTAAAGATTAAGGAAAGATGGAATCTCACACTTGAGAAATGGGGTTATAACCGAATAGGAAGAGTCACAAAGCGATTAGAGCATCGTGGAACAAAGCGAGAGAAAAGAGCAGAAAATCGAAGAAAAGAAGAGTAATACTTACTCTTTCATTTCTAATTTTTCATCACCAATCATTTGGTGTTGTTAAACCTGATCCTGTGATGAATAATACTACTTTGTCACTTTTATCAATAAACTTCGATTCCATTAGTTTTTCAGCTGCTGTGATTGTTGCTGCTGCTTCGGGGGCAACCATAATTCCTTCAGTTTTTGCCATCTTATACATAGCATCTCTTATTTCGGAATCATCAACAGCTATTGCACTACCTTTTGATTCTCTCAAGGTATTCAATATAAGATAATCTGCTATTGCTCCGGGAACTCTTATCCCAGCTGCAAATGAATGGGCATCTTTCCATGGTTCCGCGAATTTGTCTCCTTGATGAAATGCTCTTACTATGGGTTGACAACCAGTTGGTTGAACTGTCACCATTTTTGGTCTTTCACTACCAATTAATCCCATTTCTTCCATTTCGTCAAACGCTTTCCACATACCGACAATTCCGGTTCCTCCTCCGGTTGGATAAATAATCATATCTGGTAGCGTCCAACCAAACTGCTCTGCAAGTTCTAAACCCATTGTTTTCTTGCCTTCAACACGGTATGGCTCTTTAAGAGTTGACATATTGAACCATCCATGCTTCTCACCTTCTACCTTTGCTTTTGCTCCTGCATCACTTATGAGTCCATCAACAAATTCTATCTCAGCCCCCATAACTTCGATTTCTTTTATGATAAACTTGGGTGCATCTTTTGGTAGAAAAACATGAGCTTTTCCACCAATGTGAGCAGTATAAGCTGTCAAAGCAGCTCCAGCATTACCTGCAGTAGGCATAACAAATTCTGTTAATCCAAATTCAAAAGCTTTAGCAACTGCAGCTCCTAATCCTCTTGCCTTAAAAGATCCAGTGGGGTTCAATCCCTCATCTTTAATGTACAAATTGTCAATAGCTAATTGCTTCCCATAATTTTGCAATTGAATGATTGGTGTCCATCCCTCTCCTAAAGAAATTCTGTACTTCTCTTCTTTTACTGGCATGATTTCGTGCCATCGCCAAATATTGTAAACTGAACGTGATCTAATTGATTCTTTGGTTATAGTTTCTTTTGCTGACTCGAGATCATATTTAGCATATAGAACTTTTCCACATTTTTTACAAACAGTATGGATTTCTTCAGATGAATATTTTTCAGCACAATATGTACAATATAAATTTGTAATTAGAGAATTAGGATTTGATTTCATTGTTATCAACAGAACTTTTTGTTGATGGAACTGTGTTCTGTTTATTTATAACAATTACTTTTTCTTTTGCTTAGGAATCTTTGGAGGTAATGAAGAAACAAAACTTACTGCTTTATCCAACCATTTTTCTAGTGTTGGAATATCTCTATAGATTTCTTCATCTAAAACAATATATTCTCTCATTTTCCTTCCTTCGAGAGGTTCAAATTGTACAACACTTGGAAATTCTGTCTTAATTTTCTCTCTATCTTCTTCTGATAGTCGTAGAAAGATTATGTCTTCATGCACACCAGTCATCATATTGTTGTTTATGAAGTAGGTTAGAGTACCAAACATCTTCTTACTTGTACAATTATATGGTTCTACAAGAGTAGCAAGTAGATCCATTAAATCCTTATTGGGTTTTCCCCATTTACTTGTCATATTAATCCCTCATATGTTTAGAAGCCTTCAGTGAGTATTGGGGCTAGTATTGGGAACCATGCATCAAGAAGTGCTTTTTCTTCTTCTGTAGCATTTTTTATCCATTCAAAGGATTCCAAGTCGTCTGCTCTTAAAAGACCATATACTAGTGCTGCCATTCCTTCTTGAGTCATTTCAATTTTACTTGGTTGTTCTCCTAGCTCTTCAACACTCAGTTTTCCTTTTTGACTAGTTATCGTGTAAGTTTGGTTGTTTTGGGAGCAAATTTCATCGGTTATTTTTATTGTTAACTTTCCGTCTACAGCAACTTGAAGATCATCAAGAGTCAATTTCATGTTTATGATTCTTGTCATCCAAATATTTTCTGCCTTGAGTTCAGTCATATAATGTCCATATAACCAAGGGTAAAGCTCTGATTCATATGGAACTACTGGCATTGTTACCTCAACAACTTGATCGGTGTACAAGTACAAGTAATGGTAAAGTGATTGGCGAGCTTGAGGTGTTAAGAATTTAATATCATTTATGCTTATTTTTCCGGATTCAGACCAGGAGAATCCTTCCATGAAACCTTTGGTTGAGTATCTCATTATACCTTCTGCTTTTCCTTTTGGATTGTTTGCAACTACAAACCATCCAGGCCAATTCTCTTCCCACAATTTCCACCTTTTCTCATCTCTAACAATTCCCCCATGAACATCTTTGATTTTTGCATTGTAAATCTCTTTGTAGTGCTTGAAACCCTCACTTGGGCTCAATCTTTTCACTGTATAACCTTCAGGTAATTTTTTCCAACGCATCATAAATTTTGGATTAAATTTAATGAAAACATGAGGATTTGCGTTTACATAACCATAAGCTGCATAAAATGAATCTTTAAACGGATACAGATTTGAAACAGCAAAATTTTCCTTTCCCATTTTATCAATTAGGAAATTCATGATTTCACGAATGTACCCTCTTCGTCTAAACAAAGGGTCGGTAACTACCATTGCTATTCCGCCCATTTTCATTATTTTTCCTCTGACGTTTTGATCAAAGGTTATCATTCTAATATTGGCAGCTATTATCCCATCCACTTCTAAACAATAATTCTCGTCATATTGGTATTTGAAGCGTTCTTTGAATCGTTCAGCAAAAGCTTCCTTCGCAAACCCATAACTTAGAGCGTTTAATTCATTTATCCTTTCATAATCTTCTGGTTTTGTTTGACGAATTTTCAAAATAAAAAAACCACCTTTTATTAATCCTTAGCATCTCTTGAAGCTTTATCCCATAATTCTCTGGCACTTAAACGAAACATCTGTGCTCTTTCTTCTAGAAATGCATAGACAGTGCCATGCTTTGATCCTTGTAGAAGCATATTGATGGCATCTCGAGCGACTTTTAGTCGTTCATACGGACCAATAATGCCAACAGTATTTCCAAAGACTGAAATTCGTGTTCCAGTTGTTTCTTCTATTATCCTTCTGGTTCTACCTTCCTTTCCGATAATTCTTCCACGATAACGAAGTAATTTATTTGGATTTGTTCCTACAACTAGTTTCATGTTAATAATTTCTAAATACATTTCTTCATCTAAAAGCGCAAAAGCCACTTGAGGATTAAATCCTCTGCCAACTGCGGATACAAAATCTCTTGCCTTAATCACTAAGAAAGGGTCAGTCATATTTGGTTTGGATGCGATGATCACTTCACCTGATCCACTGTGAATATCAATTTCCACTCCAGCTAAATCCTCTAATCGTTTCTTAACTCTACCTGATGGGCCAATAAGTGCACCGATTCTATTCTGGGGGATTGTGACGACAAATGTTGATACATCTTCTGTTGGTTGAAAATCCAAATAATTTTCCTCCTATTACTTTTTTTCATACTTTCTCTCTTTAATGATTTTGCATTGATATTATTTAGTTAGAATTCAAACGCTTTCACTCTATCGGTAAGCGGTTCTCCTGTTAGTTTCTCAAATAATTCCTCAGCTTCAATAACATCCACTTTTAGAGATCGAAAATATCTTGTGATATTTTTAATGTCTCGAAAGAGAAATATCTCTGCATAGGGATGATCAAGTAGAACTGCTTGTGATATATCAATGAAATAGACTTTCGGAGTATATATCATATTATATTCTGATAAATCTGCATGAACTAATCCTGCTTCATGGTAGAGTAATTCTAGATTATCTAGTACTTCTTTGTATGTTTTCAATGGTTTCTTTAATTTCTCATCTTTCATAAGAGGGTAAGGTAATTCTTTTTTACCGATGAACTCCATTACAACAACGTCTTTTACGCAAGTGATTGGTTTTGGAACGGTTACTTTAGCTGTATATGCTCGAGATAGGTTTTTGAATTCCTTTTTTGCCCAAGCGTACACAAAGGACCTTTGATCTCTCTTGATTCTTGCAAATCGTGGGTCACCGATAATATAGATCTGTAATCCTTTGAAGATATTTGTAGAAGTTCTATAGATCTTAATAGCTAATTCTGAACCATCGGGTGCGTACCCATGGTAAACATTGGCTTCTTTTCCTGTTGAAATAACGCCTGTCATATAATCTATTATTTTTCTTTTTCGCAAATTGAATAGAGTTGTTTTGGTTTCAACGTCAAGAACAGATTCTGCTACTTTTAATGCATCACTATCTTTTACTTTGACATTTTTCTCATCAATCTTATCTTTCTGTAGTTGATCTGCGTCGAATTGCTCCTTAGTAATCCTAGTGTCCTCTTCTTCTATTTCGAGTAATTCTTCTTCTTCTTTTTGTTTCTTTGATTTCCTTTTTTTCTTGGGCATTATTTCTCATCTCCCAATAGATTCTTCTTCCTATTAAAACATTAACACATTTTAATCCAAATCTACTTGAATCTCAGTATCATCTGAAGAATCATATCGAATTATAGAAAATGTTAGTTTGAAAGGTAAAAATAGTAAAGAAGAAGTCATTTAATCTAGTTTGATATAACCTTTCTTTTCCAACCAATCAGCTTGATTTCTATTATAACGATATACTAAATATGCACGAGTATTCACTTGAGACTCAAAATCATACCAAGGCATAACGCTTACGATGTCGTTTTGTCTAGTCCAAAGTCTTTTTCGGAATTTTCCTGGAATTACTACAATTCTTGTATGTCCATCTGTACACCGAACTTGAATTCGATCTGCTCCAAGGATCTGGGTGACAACTCCAAGAACTTCACCTTGCTTAGGTAATCTGACTCTGATAGTTTCAGGTTGCCCTGTTGCTCCTGTGATTTTTATCGAAACGGATGGATCTCTATCGTAACTCCTGCGTCTCTTTTGACCTTTTTTTGGTTTTCCTTTTTTCTGGCTTAAATTGTTCACATTCCTATAAATTATGGTACTAAAATCTATTTTGAGACTCACACTAAAAAGTCTTTGGATTAAAAGATGAGTTTTCGTCTTTTTTTTCATTTTTGACCTTTTCTTTGGTAAAATTTGTTGTTAAACGATTGATTTTCATCATATTTGAACCAAGTAATATCCATGATAAAGGTAAATATTTTTATGAGAAAAAACTTTATTATTGACTAGTCATTAATACCATGACAAGGGACTATTAATAGTCAATAATAGGAACAATGAGAATGAGGGTCTTTGAGTGAATTCAAGAAGAAATGTGAGTTTACAAAATAATTCTTCTGATGAAAATATCTACCTTAGTAAGGTACTTTTGTTCACTCAAGATGCTATTGCTTTAGCTGAAAACCTCAAAGATTATTCTGAATCCACAGTTAGTACTAATTGTTTGAATACTATAGGCATGTATCCACTGATTTATCGATTAGAAACCCCCCTTGGGAAATTATGCATGTCAATTTGGATCATTAATGATAGTCCTCGTTTTAATCAATTTAGGATGGCTTATTACTCGGGTTCATCACATTCAATTATTCTTTGCAAGAATCAAGTGGACTTTGATAATATCACTAATTTGTATTCTCTTACACCACAGGGAGTACCTACTACAATTCTTTCACTGGGCAATAATATTGTTAATTCAGAAAATCAATTACCTGATTCTATCCCAAGTGTAGAGCATCGAAGTCCAATATTATTTAATTCAATTAATAAGCTAGAATCGATTTCAAACGTTTTCAATGATATTGGAATGAAAATTGCTCAAGATATTCTTTCAGGAGAATATCAAACATTTTCACCTCAGCTGATTAAACCTTCAAATGTCTTCAAACTTTATAATAAGAAGTCCTTCGATAAAGCTCACAGTATAGTACAACGATTAGGTTATAACCTGCAAGAAAACGGCATAGTGACTATAATAAAAGATGGATTTACATTTGATATTGATTTCTATCGAAATCAAGTAAAAGCTTACGTAACCTCTTGTCTTAATTGTGAAAAGGGTTGCAAGCATTATCGAAAATTGTGTGTAATTGAGGAAGATCAAGGATTTTCAAATTTCATTCATTTTGATAATCTACGTGCTCTCGCAATTCTTTACTCTATTCATGATGGGAATTTCGGAACATTAACTGGTGAACGAAAACGTGAAGATATTGAATATCAATTAAAGAGACTAAAAAGTTTATACGAGGTTAATTGTGAGTTTCATAAAGATGAACAAATTTTCTTAGAACAAGCTACACAAAACCAGAAAAAAAAGACGCGTCAAAGCAAGAAATAATTGACCGGTAATTCTTACTACATTTTAATTGCTTATTAACAAAGAATCATATATTTAAAGGAAAATCTGTATTTTGTAATTATTAATAAGTGTATGTGAGAAAATAATTTCGTAGATGTTTTGGTGAAATAAATGAGTATTCAAAGAGAAAATGTTATTCCATTTGTTGTAAGCTCAAAGGATGAAATAGTTCCTCTCGAAGCTGAATTTGCTTATATTATTGGAGTTGTTGGTGATAAAATAAAGAAAGGTGGAATTTTTAAGCGCTCAAAAGAACGATTAACTCAAGTTTCAAAGTTGTATTGGCGATTAAAGGTTGATACAATTCACAATCGAATTCTTCTTGTAGATACTTTAGGAATTTACGGCGGTGGGACAGATGTTCAAGATTTATCTCTATCAAATGTCTTTGCTCAACTAAAAGCTATACAAGATGCTACTACGGTTAAAGCTTATACAGAAAATCTCGAAGATGCAAATCAAGTTCTAATTTTAGCAAGTGATAATTATCCTTTGTTTGATGAAGATTTTACTCGTTCCACACTTGAACTGGTAAAGAAGAGTATAAGTGAGGATATGATTGATACTCCTCTTGTATTACCCTCTTTTGAAGACTCAATGAGTAGTGAATTAGTTCAATTATTAAATGAATCTCCAAGATTTGAGGAAGCACAAGAAATTTTACGTGAATTAGCTCAGCAATGGCTCGCAGAAATAAATTCGGAGATTACTACAATAGAAAGAGATTTTGCGGGACGAATTGCTCGAAAACAAAGCGAAGTTGAAACACGTCTTGTTCAATATAAAGAGCAAATGGATCAGGTCATTGATTCCAATCTTGAAAAAGCCAACCAAGCGATTTTTAGTGAATTATCTAAATTCGAATCTAGCACCTTGGGATTAACAGGAATGATAAATCCTATTCAAGAACATGCAAGACAAATTCTTAACGAGGTACCATCTGTTGAAACACCCAAATTCCAAGCAAGTATGAAAAGTTTTCTTAGTAAATCACAAGGACAGATAGATCAAATCTCTTCTAAAGTTAAGGAAATGGAAGAGGATCGTAAGAATTTAGCAAAAAATCTCAATGGAATTACCAAGAATTTCATGGATAGAAAACAAAGTGCTATTGATGATTATGAGCATAAGAAGACTCAAGCCGAGCGAGAAGTTGATGAGCTTCGTATGACCCGGGATAGATCATTATCGAATCTTATGGAAATGCGAGATAGTATAAAAGAGAATACTGATTCAATTTGTCAGAAACTACAAAAAGCCATGCAGAATCGAAAAGAAGCCATAAATAAATCTACAACAAGTAGTGGAGGAAATATTCCTACAGATATTATCATTTCATTATATTTAATAAAATTCCAAGATAAGAATGATATTAGATATTTTGTAATTCCCCCATTAATTAGTCCAAGAGGTAGAAGAAATACCGATTATCCAAATGCTGAAATGGATTCCGCTATTATTGGTGGGAAGAGAGCAGCGGATAAACTCGCAGAAGAATTGGTATTTAACCGAAGATTAAAAACTTCTTTTGATGCTTTACGAGCAACTAATTACCTTGCAACAGGTGAATTTACAGGGGCTGTAAGACAAGGTCTAAATTACCTTGTACAAAATGAAATGATAAGTAAAAAGGCTCCAAAAAGAATTTTGGAACTCTTGAGCAATTTAGAATTGTAGCATTGGTGTTAACAATGGAAAAAGAAGGCAGTATCGCGATAATTGGTGGTGTACCCGGAGTTGGGAAAACCACTGTCATTAACGAAGCACTAGCTCTAGCAAAAAAAGAAAATTTTGAGATTACAACTATCGTTTATGGTTCTGTTATGATGGAAATAGCAAAGGAAGAATTTAATGTTGACCATAGAGATCAACTACGAATTCTCCCTGCAGATGTACAAAAAGAAATCCAAAGAAGAGCAGCATTTCGAATAGATGAGCGAGCACAAGGTAAAGTAGTATTAGTTGATACTCATTATACGATAAAAACTGGAGAAGGAACATTTCTTCAAGGTATACCTCAGTGGGTTTCAGATAGTCTTAATCCAAAATTACTAGTAATAATTGAAACTTATCCCGATGAAATAATCAATAGACGAGAAAAAGATTCTTCTAGAAAACGTGATGATGATACTGCTGATGTTTTGTTTGAACATCAACTAATCAACAAAACCGTAGCATCAACTATTTGTCAAAAAACTGGCGCCTTACTTTCTGTAATAAAAAATGGTCATGGAAAAGCAAGTGAAGCTGGAAAAGTATTACTTTTAGATCTTATGAACTTAAGATGAAATTAATTCCGCTTTTTTTTCCTTTTCTCTTTCCTACAAACTTCTCATTTTTTTTATTCTTTATATAGTTAGAACTAAAAAATTTAAAAAGGCAATGATATTATATGACCATAAAATAATGCGAACGTAAGAATTTTCAGGATGTAATTGTAATGGCAGGAATATGGTTAATAGGTGCTTATGGTGCCGTGTCAACAACAACAATGACCGGTATAGCAGCAATAAAAACCGGAGCAGCACCACGAGTACAAGTAGGAATGGTCACAGAAGCCCCAGAATGTGATCCGATAAGAAGTAAATTTCCATTAGAGGAGATTGCTGTAGGAGGTCATGAGGTAAGATTTCTAGATCGTAATGCCTACCAGGCTTCTGAAAAGATATGGGAAGAAAATGTACATTTTCAAAGATCATATCTTGATAAAGGAAAGAATGAATTATCCAAAATAAAAGCGAAAAAGGGAACCGCAATAAATTGTGGTCCTGGAGTTGATGCATTAGGAGAGCTTGATACATTAGAAGGTGAAGGATTAACTCTCTCAGAAATAATTAGCCGAATAATGAAGGATTATGAATCGTTCAAAAACAAAAATGGCGAAGTATGTGTTATTAATGCCGCATCAACTGAACCTCATATCCCACTCACAGAGGCACACCAATCATTAGATACCTTTGAAGGTTTGATTGATGAAAACCAAACTGAAATGGTTACAGCTAGTATGTTGTATGCCTATGCAGCTTTCAAACAAAAAATACCTTATGGAAACTTTACTCCTTCTCATGGCGCAACTGTACCAGCAATCAGAGAATTAGCTGTTAAACAGAAGATGCCATATATGGGAGATGATGGGAAAACTGGTGAAACTCTGATGAAAACAACATTAGCTCCCATGTTTAAGATGAGGAATCTTAAGATCCTTGGTTGGGCTGGATTCAATATTCTTGGTGATGACGATGGTGTCACTTTAAGCAAAGACGCAAATAAGGCAAGCAAAATTGAAAGTAAAGACAAAGCAATTAGTAGTAGTATTGGTTATTCACCTTTCTCAATTACAGAAATCAAGTATTTTCCACCACTAGTTGACCACAAAGTAGCTTGGGATTATATCTCTTATCGAGGTTTCTTAGGGACTAAAATGGCTTTACAATTTACTTGGCATGGAATTGATTCTATCCTTGCTGCACCAATTGCAATAGATATTGCTCGTAGCTTGATGTTTGCAAAATCTCGAGGTGAATTTGGAGCAATCCATGAATTAGCTTTCTTCTTCAAACATCCAATTGATGATATCATTGGAAATACCTTCATACAATATGAGCTTTACAATAATTGGATCAATGAAGGAAGGACAGTAGAACTAAAGAAAATGCAAGCAAAGATAGTGAAATAAAAATCTTAACCAAAGGGACAAATCCATTATGTTCTTTTTTTTTAATGAACTACAAGAAGAAGCAACTTGTAGGTTTGAGATAAAATGACCGGAACAAATGGCTTGGAAAAGGAAGAAATCAAGGATGTAAAACAAATTCAAATGATGCTTAAATCAAATGAAAGTGAAAAAAGATTTCAAGCAATCTTGTTATTACTGCAAAATGATTTCCCGGAAACCAATGATATTTTACAAAGTGTCGTTTTAAATGATACCCAAGTTTCAGTTCGAGAATTAGCTTTAATTTCCTTAATTAATCTGAATCCTCACAACATAATGTTTACACTGAAGAAATTATACAATAATCTTACAGAGACAAAGGAAATTCGAGCTCGTACAATTTGGGGTCTCAGTCAGATTAAAACTGAGGAAGCTTTTGAATTTCTAAAAATTGCCTTAACCGATAAAACTGAAGAAGTTCTC
This sequence comes from Candidatus Heimdallarchaeota archaeon, assembly GCA_019894765.1. The sequence continues at coordinate 70,497 of JAGXNT010000024.1, read as the reverse complement.
TATTGGGCTATCGTTGGATCAACATCTTTTGAGAGTTTTCCAGAAGTCCTGCCAGAAATTAGAAAACTCTTAGCTGATAGTCGACAATCACTTATTCGTCAAACTGCAGCTTGGATACTAGGTGCTTGTCGTGATGGAGGTGCCAAAGATATACTCGAGAAACAACTCCTCCAAGATACTCATCCATCAGTCAGGCTTTTGTGTGCTTCAGCCTTAATTAAATTAGATGATATTTCTTCCATCTCAATTTTGAGCAAGGCTCTTCAAAAAGATGCAAATGAACTACCTCGAAGAGAAATTGCATATGCTATTGGAGTTATCCTTGATTTTCAGAAAACAGGATTACAGAATTTAGAAAATCACAAATTGCAAGATATTAAAACACATGCTGTCCGATCTCTCTCAAAAGCACTTCTGAGAGATCAATCCTATATTGTCCGAAGAATTTGTGCTGAATCATTAGGTAAGATTAATGATAAATCAGCTGTGAAAAATCTCATTAGTGCAATGTCAATGGACACTAATCAATTTGTTCGCTGTGAAATAGCGCGTACTTTAGGAATTTTAGGAGATGCAAGTGCCATTGAGATTCTAAAAAAGGCTTCAAGAAGTCAATATCGCAGAATAGTAGAAGCAGCTAACGAAGCTTTGCAGCAAATACAGTAAAGTAGTGGATGAAATTCAAACGTTCATTTTATTTTGAATTTTAAATCAAATCAAAACAATTTTAATGGATGGTATAATCGGTTAGTAAAATCAAGAACCTAGAGTGATCAAATAGATGCAACCAATTCTAAGAGTATTTAGTTTTATGAAACGAAAAACTTGGTTTGCCTTAATTGTAGTTATTTTCTCTGCTATTCTTGATTCCGGATTTACTTTATTCACTCCTTGGATTATCAGGATTTTAATCAATGATGTATTTTACGGAAAGAACTATAATCAAATGATTCTCTGGTTACCCATTTATGTTGGTACAGGTTTATTAGCAGCAATTTTCCGTTTTCTTCAGAGATATATTAATGAGTATGTCTCGCAATCTCTTATCTTTGATTTACGAAATCAGTTGTACACAAAAATCCAGAAACAATCCATTGATTTCTTTGATCGAATGGAAACTGGCCAATTAATCTCTCGAGGAACAAGTGATGTTGAAGCCATTAGACGTTTGCTTAGTATAGGTATGCGTATTTTCTTGCGAGCAATTTTGCTTTATATTGGAATTTTCATCTCGATTGGTCGAATGGATTGGCAGCTTCTACTGATTGTTGCAGGTATTGCTCCAGTGATGTTTGTAGTTATGTTTTCTTATGCTAAGCAAGCTAGACCTCTCATGAGGGATATTCAGAATAAATTTGGAGATATGAATTCAGTTCTAGCGGAAAATGTTTATGGTGCTCAAGTTGTTCGAGCTTTCGCTGCAGAAGATTTTGAAACTGGAAAATTTGAAAGTGAAAACCAATTATATCTTGATTTGAATATGAAGATGGCTCGATTACGGGCATATTTAACAACACTCTTCCCAATTATTCTGGGTATCGGTTCCTTTTTCCTTCTGTATTTCGGAGGTAAAAGTGTAATCGCAGGGGATATACTCGTTGGTGATTTAATTGCTATCAATAGCTTTTTGATTTTAATGCAGATGCCTACTCGATTCCTTTCATTTGCGATACTCCATTATCAGGAAGGGACAGCCTCTCTTAATAGAATATTTGAAGTTATTGACATGGAGAAGAAAATACAAGAAAAACTTGGTGCTATTGAAATGCCACCGATAGCTGGTGTAATAACTTTTGAGGGAGTAACTTTTGCTTATGTGGAAGATAATCCTCCCGTTTTAAAGAATATTAATCTTGAAATTCCTGCCGGGGAAACCGTTGCGTTTCTTGGTACAACAGGTTCGGGTAAAAGCACCATTGTAAGTTTGGTTCCAAGATTTTATGATCCTCAAGAAGGTTCTGTGAAAATTGATGGGATTAATATTAAAGATGTAAAAATTGATTCTTTACGACAACAAATTGCAATCGTCCAACAAGAAGCTTTTCTCTTTGCTCGAACAATTAAAGAAAATATTGCATTTGGAAAACCAGATGCTACTGATGAAGAAATCATTCGTGCTGCTCAAATTGCTCAAGCTGAGGAGTTTATTACTTCTTTTCCTGATGGATACGATACTGTTGTTGGTGAACGAGGAGTTACACTTTCTGGAGGGCAAAAACAGAGACTTACTATTGCTCGAGCACTATTACTAAATAATCCTCTTCTAATAATGGATGATTCTTCAAGTGCTCTTGATTTTGAAACTGAACATCAGTTCCAAAATGCAATTGAGGAATTGATTAAAAATAGAACTACTTTAGTTATCACTCAAAGATTGTCTACGATTAAATATGCTACTTTAATCATTGTTATGGATAAAGGGGAAATTGTTGAACAAGGGACACATGAGAAGTTACTCAAGAATGAAGGGTTATACCGTCACCTATATGAAACTCAACTCTTGGAACAAGAATTTCTCACAATAGATTCAATGTCTCAAATTTCTACTGAAGAAGATACCTCTATCATCAAAGAAAGTTCTGGAGGTCAAAAATAATGGGTTTTGGAAGAAGCGGTCACTTTAATTCTTTAATAGAAGATGAAGAACAGAAAGAGCGACCAAAAATTGCATCAGATTGGGTACTAGCAAAATGGATTCTTAAATATCTCTTTCGAGATTTCAAAGCATTAGCTATTGCAGCTCTTTTCTTAGTTGCAATTGGATCCGTTCTTGCCTTAGCTTCACCAAAGATCATTCAATGGATAGTAGATGGTGTATTCAACAAAAATATATTATCCAATGATGAAAAATTTCTCTACTTACTTTACTTAACATTAATGCTTTTAGCAGTTGCATTACTTACTGCAATAATTCAAATCTTTAGGACAATCCTCCTGTATAAAATTGGATACAATACTGTCAAAAAAATTAGAACAGATACTTTCACTCACTTGCAAAGTTTATCTCTCAAATATTTTGATACTCAGGAATCTGGGAGGGTAATTTCAAAAGTTACAAATGATTGTGATAAAATCAACGAGCTTATGAGTGGTGGAATAGTTACCTCGCTTATAGATTTCTTAACTTTGATTGGTATTTCAATCATGTTGCTTGTTATGAATTGGCAATTAGCATTATGGTGCTTTTTATTCACCATACCTACTACTCTACTCATCAGTTTCTTCTTTAGAAACCGTGCTCGAAAAGCATATAGAAAGACAAGAAAAACAATAGCAAATGTAACAGCTAATCTCTCAGAAAGCATCACAGGTGTAAAAGTATCAAAGTCCTTTACTCGAGAAACTAAGAATATACAGGAATTTCGTACTGTTAATGAAGAGAACAGAGTAGCAAATATGAAAGCAGTTGCTGTTTTCGCTACTACATTTCCTTTATTTAATTTCATGGCATCCGCAGTAATTGGATTTGTTTATCTCTATGGTGGGACGACATTGATTTTTGGTCCAACTGTTATTTTCAAAGCTATAACAATTGGTACTGCAATTGCTTTTACTCAATATATTGGTAACTTCTTCAGACCTATTCTAAATCTCACAATGTTCTACAACACTTTTCAATCAACTATGGCTGCGACAGAAAGAGTCTATGAATTGAATCATTCAACATCTGATGTTGTGGAAAAAGAGGATGCTTATGTTTTACCGGAAATAAAAGGTCATGTCTCTTTTGAAAAAGTAGATTTTTCTTATAAAGAAAATGAACCTGTACTGAGAAATTTTAGTTTAGAAGTTAAACCAGGTGAAACCGTCGCTATAGTAGGACCGACGGGTTCAGGGAAAACGACGATTATTAACTTATTGGCTAGGTTTTATGAGATACAAGCTGGGACTATACTAATCGATGGTCACAATGTTCAAGACATAACATTAGAGTCTTTGCACAGTCAAATGGGAATTGTACTGCAGGATCCCTATCTATTCACTGGGACTATTGCTGAGAATATAATATATAATCAAAAAGAAGTTCCTTTTGACGATATACAAGTTGCTGCGGATTCAGTTAACGCTCATGAATTTATTGTAAGAATGCCTAAAGGTTATGACACAGAAGTAGGTGAACGAGGTAGCAAATTATCATTAGGTCAGAGACAATTAATTTCATTTGCACGTGCATTATTACCCAATCCAAAAATTTTGGTTCTTGATGAAGCAACATCATCAGTCGATCCATATACTGAAATTCTGATTAAGCAAGCTTTGGATAAATTGCTTCATGGAAGAACTTCATTTATTATTGCTCATAGATTATCTACCGTAAGGAATGCTGATAGAATATTAGTCATAAAGGATGGCGAAATAATCGAAGAAGGATCAAATGATGATCTCCTTACCAAGAAAGGAGAATATTATCGATTATATCAATTACAATTCAAAGATCAAGAAAATGGTAACAATAAAAGCTAAAAACTAATTTAAAAATTTGGGGTGAAAAAAAGTGGAAGCAGAAAAGAACCGCACATTAAAAGAGCTTTTACCACCTTTGAATTTATTACCTTTACTTTTCTCTTATACTATAGATCATATTGCTGTTTCCTCCTATTGGATATTCTTTGGTATTTTTCTAAATGAGGAAATTTCTGATTCCTATTTAGACGTTGCAGTTATTTTAGCTGTTCCAGCAATAATATCTGTTTTCGGTACAACAGCTATGAGTTCCTTTTCGGATAAAACAGGTCGACGAAAACTATTGATATTTGGCTCTAAACTTGCATTAATGATGCAATATGTCTTATTGCTAGTAATATCAATAATAGGACCAAAAATTTGGAATATATTGCTTATTCTTGTATTCTTTGGAATTTTCACTCAGATTTATTATACTCAGGTTAGCGCGCTTGTTACTATTATTTGTCCTCCAGATAGAAAAGGACAGGTTTCAAGCTACCAAATTTTCTTTGCCAGCTTGGGATGGATGATTGGTAGTAGTTTATCGGATATCATTTATAATTGGAAGGGAATTATAGGTAGTCTTGGATTTGCTGCTGGTTTTGCTTTAGTTGCAGGTTTTATTGCAATGCTCTCAACTTCTAAACCATATAGTGAGCAAGTAAAAGATGCTACTACTGACGTTGTTAATGAAAAGCAAGTAGAAACATGGGTGTTGAATGATACCCCTCGGATTGTGGAACCTATAAAATCCTCTGAGGAATATGCTTCTTACTTTGAAATTTTCAAAAGACGAAAAATATTAATTCTTCTCATAACATTGGCTATCTTAGATTTTGGTTTTGGTCCATTTAACGTTATAAGTTCTGTATATTTCAAGAATGTTTATTTGACACATTTCAGTGATGAAGTTTTTGTTAATGCACTAATTGCAAAAGGAAACACCATAGCAACGGCTTTTGGGATGGTACTATTATTAGTCAGCGGTGCAATCTTGGATAGGACAGGGCGTAAACCAATTCTCATTTTCTCTATGCTTTTTTATCCAATCTTGTATACATTTATGTTCTTCTTCTCTAGTCATCCATGGGCATTGTTTGCGATTTATTTGTATCCTCTATATGCATTGAAAGTACCAACAGCAAATACGATTATGGCAGACATGACATCTGAGAATGAACGAGGAAGAGGCATGAGTTTAGTCCAAATGGAACAAATCGTGTTTGGAAATCTAGGTGCTATACTTGGATGCTATATCGCAGATATTTTCCCAGAGGACATAATTCCAAGATTTGTTCCTGAAGGTATTTACATTATTCCTTTATTCCCAATGGTGCTGGGAGTAGTAGCACTACTTCTTTCAATATTCTTAGTAAAAGAATCAAATCCAAAAATATTAGCCAAAATTGCTGGAATTGAAAAAATGAATATGGGCTCTAAATAATTAAGAGCCAATTGCGCTTTCAACTACTTCTTCACAAGAAATTTCTCGAAGCACTTCTTTGATTATATCTGGAGGAATACGCATTTCATTTGCTACTTGCATGGGATCAAAAATCGCTGCTTTCTTTCGTTCACGGTTTAGGATGAGTGAAATCTCAGCTTTTAACCTATCTGAGGAGTAGAATGTTTTTTGTTCATTGTCTAGTATTCCCATGTAAAGTGAAGATAAGAATTCTCTTCGGACAATTGAAACAGCATCATTGTGTTGTATGCTGAATTCCTTAGTAATAGCATCTAGCTCAATTCTACCCCAAAGTTGGTATTCAGAGTAGAAGTATGAACGAATAGCTTGAATCTTATTTAATGAAATAAAGACATCTTTGTTGATTGGTTGTCCTTCGATTTTTCTTGCAATAATTAAGCTTTCAAGTAGATAATCTGAAAGAGGTAACGATCTATCTGTAGAAGAGAAAAGTGTTCGATCAAAAGTGCCTTTCTGAGACAGATCATAAATAATTCTGTTTTTAGTGGAACCCATAATTTTTCTTAATCTGCCATGTGAAATGAATGGTAGTGATGCTATCAAATCCCATGCAGCACCAACTTTCGATGAATTAATTAACTTGAGAGTTCGAGCAATAGTCTTAGTGTATTTAGATTTCTTTAATTCAGCAAGTTCCATAATTCGAATAAAAATTGTCTCAAGAGAATCCATATCACAACCTGCCATTCTATTAACAGCAGTTTTTGTTAATAGTTCAATCACTACAGTTTCTACGTTCTTTCTTGTTTTCAATAGTCGTAAGAATTTCAGGATAGCATTATCATAGGCATTTGCTGCATCTTTGTTTGCTCCTATATCTTCGAAAATCTTTCCAGCTAACGTGATGAATTTCGTTGATAGATTTACAGGGATTCGTGGTTGATCTATGAATGCAATACCTCTGTTAAAGCACTTATTTGCAATTTCATGTGCTTTCTGGAAGTTCCTCACTCTAACAGCAGAATCAGAAGCAATCTTGTAGCATTTATATGCAATGTTTACATCTGCATCCCACTCTCGAGTCTGAAAGATTCGATTAACTAATCGATTTGAGCTTTCATCATCATTTGCTTTATCAAAGGCTTCTACAGCGATATCATAATAAGTCATAGAATCTTCGATTTTTCCTTCTGTGACTAGTCTGTCTCCTGCACTCAAAGCAAAAAGTCCAATGTTCTTTAATTCTGTCGCCATGGATAATTTTTCATTAAGTTTCAATGAGCTATCTAAGAAGCTGATTGAATCCTCATATCTTTTCTTCTCAAATTGTGCTTGAGCAGTTTTGAATGAGTTTTCCGCAACCTCATTTGCCACATCAGAATTTCGCAAATCTATCATTAACAGAGCTGTGTGTCTCAAACGAAAGGCTGCATCTCTATTCGCTCTTCTGTAGAGTCTCTGAAAGTCCTTTTGTGTATCTATTAGTTCCCTCTCAATAATAGCTTGATTCTTGGTTAAAACAATAATTCGCATACTGAGCTCAACAATCTTCTTACCAAGCGAGTAATCATCTTCTGTTTTACTTACTTTCTCACCGAAAGCCATGATTGTTTTTAGGTAATCTGAAAGTACTTTGTAATCCAATTCAGCTCTATTAGAATGTGGTACTTCAAATGCTTCGAGTCCTTCTATTATATCTTCCAGAGTTGATAGGGTAGTTCTTGGATTATTTACGGATAATTGCTTACCAAAATCTAGCATTGCTAAAACAACTGTTGTCATCAATGTATCATTCTGTGTTTGAACAGCAATATCGCGACTAGTTAATATTGCATCATATCCCCTAACTGATTGCATATTATTAATCAAATCTCTTGAACCTAGTTTGATGAATTCCTTACCAACTTGCTCTACTGCGTCCATATTTTGAACTTCTTGGAACAATTGGTAGCAATAACCAAGAAGTTTGTATCTAATATCTAAAACTGATTCTTGGTCTAAAATAAGTAATTGTTCAAATGATTCACTGCCAATTAATGCTAATAATCTTGGATCTTCCGCATCTCTTGCTAATCTTATTGCAAAATCCAAGAAAAAGAAACCAAGTTGTGGTTTATTTAACATAATATCTGCATTTGCTCTTTTAGTTAAAATTGATATAAGATGATTGATATTTTCGTCTTGCTTATTAGCCTTAAAGAATCGCAATGCATCTCGAGTAATTTTACCAATCATGTTCCATTCAACATCAAGTGTTATTTTGGTTCCTTCCAAGTATATTTCTGAAACATAAGGTAGTAGTGCTTTTTTCGAGATATCTTGATTTGTTACAATCTCCAAAACTTTTGCCCCGGCGATAGAATTCTTCTTGCTAATGATTTCGATAGCTAATTTCAATGACATATCAATAATTCTTTTAATTTCCTCTGGATCAGGACTGCTACTCGCAAGATCTAATGCTCTATTCAAGAAGAAAATTCCTATAGATGATTTTCTGTTTGGTAAGAATTGGTTTGCTGCTGCGAGGTAAATACTAACAATTATAGATAAAAGATCAAATCGAGAGATTTTTTCAACTAATAATCTACCCTTCTCAAGGATATGAACAGCTTTAGTTAATTCATTTTCTTCCAAAAATCTTCGAGCGGATTCTAAAATTTGTTTTGTTGTCCTAACTGCATGATCAATGTTCTTATCTTTAATATAAAGCTCGACTGCTTTTTGTGCGCTTTCAACTGCTTCGATTGCATTTCCAACGCTCAAATGATTTCCCACGATAATTGATGAGGTTTCTCCTGCTTTTGTATATGCACCTGCTTTTTCAAAAATTGTTACTGCTAAAGCATAGATATCACTTGCTTTTTCCAAGTCACTCTGAGCTAATTCCGTTGCTTTTGCTAAAGTTAAATCCCCAAGTTCATTGCATCCAGCCATATTTTTAGTTTGTAATTCAATATCGATTGCTTTATCTATAGCTAGTTTTCCACTTTTCTGATACCCAGTTTCGACTAAAATAAAGCCTGAAATTAAATAGATTTTAGCAGCTTCATGTGATCCTGCAATTTCATTAGCAATTCTCGCTGCATGATCGATTAATTCTATACCGTTTACTTCATCTCCCTTACTTATGAATCTGTGACTCATCGATAAGCAGAGATTTTTTGCATGTTCGTGGTTTTCTGATTTTCGATAGTATTCTATTGCTGTCTGTATAAAACTCTTGGAAAGCTCTAATTCATCTTTATCGTATAATTCAGCTGCAATATTAGCAATTTTATTCCCTTGGTCTAGCATTTGCTCAAGGTTCTCTTCCACGATTGGAAGCATTTGTGTAAACGCATTATTCATGGAATTATACATTCCTGCAACTCGTAAGCTGTCAATTCGCATTCCGTTGATTTCTAAAGCATATTCTAGATTTGTGGAAATACTGTAGTTTGCTACTTGCTCCCAAAGCTGTTCCCCTTCCATAATTTTACCATCTGCAATTACCTCTTGAACTTTCCCAACCAATTTGTATATTGCTTTCTTTTGTTCCTCAATATTTCTGGTTTTCTGATGTACTGTTACAATTTGCCCAGTTACTATGGATGCATTTTGATAATCCTTCATTTCAAATAAGAGATCAGCAATTTCCTCCAGGATTTTTGCTGCTTGTTCAAATTCATTCGCAACCATTAGGGTATCAGATGCTAAAAGAACTAGTTTTACACCTTCTACGATCCTATTTTGTTTCAAGAGCGAATTACAAGATTTCATATATACCTCAGATGCTTTAATTGGTTGACTTAGTCGAAGATAAATTCCTGTTGATAAGTCTACAATGTGTAATCCAAGTTCAATTTCTCCTTCTAAGATGAAACTATTAGCATAAATGGAAAGCTCCTCAGCAATACTTGGTGATTTTATTGTTTCATCTTGTTGTTCTAGTAAATTCACTGCTTGTAAAAATAAGTTGCTAGTTGTTTGATGATCTTTAATTAAGGCGAAAGCTCTTGCTTCAAAAAGGTAGATGTCTATTATTGCATCAATTAGCTGTGATTCTTGAGCAATCGTTAAAGCGATTTCAAAACAACTTAAAGCAAAATTTCTATTCCCTTCTGGATTACTAATTAATGATTTGGATCCTATATCAGCTGTTTTGATAATGGCTATAGCAAGCTTTTCAAGTAGATTTGCTTGTTGATAGGATTTATTTGCTAATTGTATTTGTCTTAAAGCATCTGCCCAACTTTCGCGACGAATATTCACATCAGCTAGAGCTTGGAATGCATCACCTGATCTTTCGGGATCGTTGGTTTGAATGAAGATTTGAGCTCCGGATTCAATTAGTTCTTCACCAAAAATAAAGTTGCCCTTTTCAATGAACAGTTGTCCTTGAGCGAGTGCTGCTTCGCCGGCTTCTGAAAGCATTCCTACTTGATTTAATATGGTAATACCATTTCTTATGAAATCAGAAGATTCCTCAAACATTTCTTTCTGATCTCTCAAAATTCCTCCTTGGTAAATAATTAATCGTCCAAGCTTTGTAAGATAGTCCTTCTCTCCTTCAAGGTTATTTCGTGCGAAATCATAAAATTCCCTTACTGCATAAAGATCACCAAGATCAAGGAATAAAGTGGTTGCATCTTGGAGAATTTGATCTTGAGTTTCCAGATTTATTAGTGAGCTAAACTCCATTGCTGTAATGTACAAGTGTTTCGCTTGAATAACTTCATTATTTTCAATAGCTCGTTTTGCTTTATCTGCACAATAAAATGCTATTTGAATAACTGGTTCATTAGAACCTAAACTTAGGTATGAACCAACTGCTTTTCGTAATAATTCAATACCTTCTTGAATGAAATTGTAATCAATGAGAATTTTCGCTCCAAAGGAAACTTTTTGTGCAAAAATATCGGAATTGCTTTCACTTGAGATGATTTTTGTTATAAGAACCAACAGATCTTTAGCCAAAACATTTTGATTATTATCAAATAATAATTGACTGTATTCAAGTAGTGAGTTGGTTGCATCAAGACTTTCGCTAAGTAGAACAAGAGTATTGATACCATATTCAATGAAACTCTTACCTAGAGCATAATTCTGATTGGAAATAATTAATCGTTTCCCAATTTCAAGTAATTTCTTTGCTAGATCCTTATTTTCATCCGGATGATTTTTCCCAAGCACTCTTGTCGCATATGCTAAATACTCTAAAGCAATTTCAGGGAAACCATTGAAAATTGCATGATCAGCAAATTCGATTACAATATTTGTTTCAGTAATAGGATCCTTTTGTTGAGCACATTGTGTTGCTCCATTGAAAAGTTGTTGAGCTAACTCTACATTTTTTTCATTTAGCTTGTTTTTTGCAGCTATAACTAAGGGGGTAATTGCTCCAAGAATTTCTTTATCTGATTTAGCACTTTTATACAATTTTGCAGCTTCAATCATTCGGAAAATTGCTGAATCATAATGTTCAAGACCTAATAATGATTCTCCAAAAGCTTTATGTGAATGGGCAGCTCCAATAATTTCTCCAGCTTTTATTAAATTCTCAACAGCCTTTATCGAGAAGTTTTCTGCTTCTTTTATTTGATTTGCTTTACTTAACTCCACAGAAATTTTTGTCAAGTTAGTTCCTATTTGATCAAAAGCTTGTACTCCCTCTAGAATTTCATTTCCACTTTCCGTGTATCTTACAGCTAATTCAATTTTCTTAATGGTAATAAGCTCTATTGCTTTGTTGAATATCTCATCTACAATTGCTGTAAACTTTTCAGCTAGTTTTCCAAAGAGATATGCTTTCGTGGAATTCTTATAATCTTCTAATGCAATCTCCATTCTCCCTTTTGAGAACATGTTTTGAGCTTTAACTTGATAGAATGCTCCTAGGTACTCTAAATCAATTTTTTCTATTTGATGTATGCTCTCAAAATAACTCAAACCTACAGCAAACATTCCCTTAATATCTAAAAGAGCATAAGCATTCTTTGTAATATCATCTGCCAGTTTTAAAGCTGAATCCCTCTGTTGAATTTCAACTAGAAGTTTTAGAGCCTTACTATAAACTTCGAGTGCTGGAGTATATTTTTTCTTTTCAAAGAGTAATTTTGCATGTTCAGAAAGAATTTGTGCAATTTCAGCAATTGTCTCATTTAGACCTATATCTCTGCCTTTTTCAATTCCAAGCTCTAATAGCTCCCCACCGGGGTCATCTTGATTTAGTTTTTCTTTAACTTCTTTTATTAATTTCTTAGAACCTTTACCAATAAGAATTTCTTGTGCTAGTGCTATGATGATTTTTATTGCATTTGTAGCTTTCTCTGTCAATCCATTAGCTTTACAGTACTCAATTAACCCATCGAAAATAAGAAGCCCTTCTTCTAAGAAACCTTCATTTAATAGAAGAGTAAAAGCATCAATTTCACCTTGTACTTTTTCTTCTAATTTACCAATTTCTTGTAGTGTTTCGGCAGCTTCTTTAAGGTAAGTTTTACCTAATTTTCTATCTTCGATTTTATTACTTGTTATAATCAATAAGGCAATCTGTTGCAGATACATAGCTTTTTCTATTTGTGCTTCTTCTATATCCTTTTGAATTACTTTTGAAGCAGAGATTTTTTTATCTACAAGCTCAAGGAGTACATCGTATCTCTTCTTGTTATCCGCATCTTTGATTAACTGATCTAATGGTTTTATTGCTTTTAGTAGTATTTTTTTCTTTTCTTCATCAGAGGTTATACTATTAAAAACAAAGATTATTTCAACTAATAAGGATGGAAGATCTTCTTTCTCTGCGTTTTCAATAGCTTTTAGAAGTGGTTCTTTAGCACTTTCTGGCTTGCCAGAGACAATGAATTCATTTGCAGCTTTCAGGTATGTCTCTGCTGCATTTTTCCATTTGCTTTTTTCTTCAAAAGCGACTGCCTTTTCCACTAACTGGGACATAACAACTTGCCTCTAGAGTTCTTTAAATACGTCCAATCATAAATATTTGGAAATATCCTCTTACTAAATATTTGCTATTAGACAATATGAATAGGAAAAAACGACTCATAAGTTTTTAGTAGTAGGTATGTTTGAGTTTTTTCACTAAAATGGATCTTCTGGGGGAGGTGGTAAGGGAATTAACATACCATTTTCTAGGTATTTTATTAGAACTACTAAAACATTTTCTTTAGATAGATTGTTTTCGGAATTCCTAAAAGCCACATCTATTAATTCGGTGACATAAAAGACTTCATCTTCTGTTTTTGATAGAAATTCAGTATAGATTTTCGCTAATATCTTTTCACTTTGTGTAATAGCTGTTAACCTCATCCTTTTAATGTCTAGTTTTAATGGATAAAGATATTCGAGTCTTAAGTGTTTTTCAAGTAGATCTGTTGCCCCAGTAAAAGTAGAAATGAAACCTGTGAAATCCAAAAGAGCTTCTTTATAAATAGCTTCGAATTCATTCATGAAAAACTTAATTCGCTTCTTGAGTAAATCACCTAATTTTTCAGTAACCAACAAAGCTGTTTTTGAATGCTCTCCTTCGTAAATTATAATCCAGAATCCTTCTCGACCAATCTCACTAAAAACTCCAATGCGTTTTTCTGTTTCTCCAGACATTTCCTCAGTAAAGGTTCCAACTGCACTCAAGAAACCACTAGTCAAAGAAACATCAATATCCTTTCCGAAACCTTGACTGAATAATGGAACTCCTGAATGTGCATGAATGAGTATAACATGTCTAATTTTTAAAATATCATTGAAAAATTCTGCTCCTGCTTCAGGATCAGCTTCTAAATCTAAAGGAAGGAAGTAATTAGCTTCTGGTACAACTTCCTCTGGTTGTTCTTTATCTTCTTGCCACTCAATTTCCTTACTTTCACCAATAGCTGCAAGGGAGCTTTCTACTTTTGATTTTACTTTGTCAATTCCTTCTTGTGCTTGTGTTTGACCATCAGCTTTAACACCATAAGGTGGGTATGGTTCGTAAGGTGACCCGACAGAATATGGGCTACCATGAGTTTGAGCATCTATTTGTGGTTTTCGAGTTACTGATTCTTGTTTGCTAACTGGAGCTACATATTGACGACAGCTATAACAGTACCAGCGTCTATATTGCTCGATAAATCGGACTTGTGATTGGCAATTTGGACAGAAATTATTTGTGACATCTGGTGTATGCAGAGCTGGTTGTTTTGCTCCAGCTGCTCCACTTTGATAAGGTAATAATTCTGCATTTGGTTTTTCTCTTGCTTTATCTCTCATAAAACTAAATGCGACTATTCTTCTTTTATCAATTGAAAACACTAGATCATTTGATCTATTGCCATTTAAATCTCCAATGCGAAGATCATTAATATTACTGTACCCATCATAGCTTTCAATGGTGTTTTGTCGGAATATATGAAATGAGCCATTTGCAGTTCCTACAACTACTTCAAGTTGACGATCATTATCTACATCTCCAACTGCCCCACAAGTAATTGCTCCATCCAAATTATAGACAGACATTAATCTATTTCGTTTGAAGATGCTTAGTCTTCCAGAGTATTCACCGATCATGACTTCAGAGATACCATCTCGGTCAATATCTCCACTAAAGCAGAAACTTGGTTCTGTTTCTACTCTAAATTCTCCAATTAAATCGAATTTTTGGAGTTGTGGTCTGAATTCAATTTCTTTGAACATACCATCTTTGGAACCTGCAATAAATCCAATTTGTCCATTTCCATTGAAATCTCCAGTTATGACATTGTTAACTGGTTGCTGGTAAATTTTACCTAATGAGAATCCTCTAATTTTATCCCACTTATGTTTCTTCCCTGGGATTCTCTCGATCATAACTACTTCTCCATTTGCACACCCAACAACTATCTCAGAGAGTTTGTTTCCATTCATATCCCCTGGTGCAGCTCGAAGAACAGCAGAAGGCAAACGAATTCCATCTTTTATGTCCTTACTAAAGAATGGTTTACCATTTCGAGAATTAACCCTCATTACTCCCTTAATGTCCCCTGTTACTAATTCAAATCCTCTATCTAAGCTAGTTTGAGCGACACACATGGTATTGATTTTTTCATTAATTTTTACCCCATAATTAGCCATATGCTTGGGGTGTATGATGCAAACTTCAGTCCCACCCTTTCCTAACCTAGCAACCATTATTTCTGAAATACCATCTACATTGAAATCATGTGTTAAGAGTGAGTGGAAACTATCTGTTACTTCCTCAAGTGTTTGCTGCAATGATCTAAACAACCAATATGTTAATTTCTCTCAAATATTCTTAAGCTCAGTTCTATTTCACTATCTTCTTTTTTATTAATCTATAAATTCCTTTTGATTTGGTACCTTTTAGACGAAAAAACAGCAGATACACTAACCTTTGTTTGTAAAAAAGAATAATACTCCTTAAAATAATTCACATATTGTTAGAAAGTAAACACATACTATCTTAAATTAGCAGAATCAAAGGTATTTAAATCAATAATCTTAAGGTTTTAATCAATAATTATTTTAAAAAACAATGAGAATTATTGTTAAGTACTAGGAGTATATTGTAATGTCAAGTTTAATAGATGAAAGTTTGAAAGCTGTGGTAATGCAGCGTTTTACAAACATGATAGAGCCTGTTACTTTGAAGGTCTTTTCTTCAAAGAATCATTGTTTATTCTGTAACGAAATGATTTCTTTAGTTAATGCAGTAGGAGAATTATCTGATAAGATTAGTGTTGAAATCTGTAATTGTGATGAGGATGATCCAAAAGCAAAGAAGTATGGAATTGAAAGACATCCAGCAATAGCTATTGATGGTGACGATGATTATGGGATTAGATTCTATGGAGTTCCTGCAGGTAAGGAATTTACTACATTTGTTGAGTCAATTATGTTAGTCTCCAGTAGAAAGCCTGTTCTCTCTCCAGAAGCAGAAGATTTACTAAAGAAAGTAACAAAGAAAGTGAACCTAAAAGTCTTTGTTACCCTAGAATGCCCGTATTGTCCAGCAATGGTTTTAAGAGCTCATAAATTAGCTTTAGCAAATGATAACATAACAGCGGAAATGATTGAGTCCTCACAATTCGCGCAGTTAGCTGCAGATTTTGATATCTTTGGAGTACCAAACACTATCATCAACAATGGTAATGGAAGTGTTGAGGGTTTAGTAACTGAAGAAGTATTGCTTAATGAAATACTAAGAGTTCTAGAACAAAAAGGAGAAAAAAGTCCATTTACATAACAGGTTGTAAAAAAACAATTTTACAACCACACTTCCTATCTGAAATCTTAGAAAATAAGCAATATTTAATAAAATAATTAACATTTTTTTGAGATATCTTTTTCAAGAAGATGTAATTCAAATTATATTCGAGGTAAAAAAAATTGGTTAGTCACGAAATAAAACCAAACATATTTTATGTTGGAGCAAAGGATTTTGACAGACGACTCTTTGATGATTTAATACCTTTGCCTGATGGGACAACTTATAATTCTTATCTAGTTATTGGAAGTAAGAAAACAGCTTTAATTGATACAGTCGATGCCACAAAATTCCACGAGCTTAAGAGAAACATCTCTAAAACACCTGCTAAGAAAATCGATTATCTTGTATCCAATCACGCAGAACAAGATCACTCTGAAAGCTTAGTTAAACTCATTAAAATATATCCCGAAGCTAAAGTTGTCACTAATCCGAAAGGTAAAGAACATTTAATGGTTCATTTGCACATTCCCGAAGAAAAATTCATTGTAAAAAAGGATGGAGAAACCTTTTCATTAGGTGATAAGACCCTACAATTTATTGAAGCGCCATGGGTTCATTGGCCTGAAACCATGTTCACTTTAGCTGTAGAAGACAAGATTCTTTTCTCTTGTGATCTTTTTGGAACCCATCTTGCTCAATCAGAAACTTTTGTAGTTGATGAAGCTAAAGCCTATGAGTCTGCTAAAAGGTATTATGCTGAAATCATGATGCCTTTCAGAAAATTAATCAAGAAACATTGTGAGAAACTTGAAAATTTTGAATTTGATATGATTGGTCCAAGTCATGGTCCCATTCATCAAAATCCTAAACACATAATTGATGCTTACAGGGATTGGATTTCTGATGATGTGAAGAATGAAGTTGTTCTTCCATATGTGTCAATGCATCATTCAGTTAAAGAAATGGTTGAGTATTTAACAGAAGCTCTTATTGAGCGCGGAATTGTAGTTAAACCTTTCAATTTAACTGTCACTGATTTAGGTGAATTAGCAATGGCTTTAGTAGATGCTGCTACAATTGTTGTAGGTGCTCCAGCAGTCTTAACAGGTGCCCATCCAGTTGCAGCGTATGCTGTGTTCCTAACAAATGCATTACGTCCAAAAGCCAAGCATCTTACAATTATTGGTTCTTTTGGTTGGCAGAGTCAGATGCTTGAACAATTAACCGGTATGCTTACTCGAGTGAAAGCTGAAATACTCGATCCAGTTATTGTTCGAGGAAAAGTGACGGAAGATGGCAAAAAGAAACTAGATGCATTAGCAGATACTATCATGAAAAAACATAATGAATTAGGTATTATCGGCTAGAATTCTTGTATTTCTTGGAATTCTAGTTCCAACTTTCTTTTTTCTTCCATTTAAGAGTTTTTTACTTTATAATTTATAGAAAAATTATTAATAAGACACCTAGCTAAAAAGCTCTTACTGGAGATCTTGTTATGACAGAAAAATTACAAATTTATAAATGCGAGATATGCGGCAATATAGTTGAAGTCCTTCATGCTGGAGGAGGTCAATTAGTTTGCTGTGGTGAACCAATGATTCTTCTCGAAGAGAAAACTGCTGACTTTAAGAATGAAAAGCATGTCCCAGTTATCAAAGAGAAGAAAGACGATGAAGGCAACCTAAAAGGCATCAAAGTCGTTGTTGGTAGTACACCCCACCCAATGGAAGAAGATCATTACATTGAGTGGATTGAAGTAATCAAAGACGGTAAAGCTTATCGAGAATTCTTGAAACCAGGAGATGATCCTAAAGCTAAATTCAAAATGGAAGCTGATGGAGTCATAGCCCGAGAATATTGTAATAAGCACGGCTTATGGAAAAACTAAACGAGTGAATACGAAATGGGCAAATCGGTAAAAGGCACTGAAACAGAGAAAAACCTCATGAAAGCTTTTGCTGGAGAATCACAAGCAAGAAACCGCTATACTATGTATGCTAAGAAAGCCCAAAAAGAAGGCTACATGCAAATTGAAGAATTATTCATTGAAACAGCAGATAATGAATATCAACATGCTAAACAATTCTTTAGTTTCTTAGAAGGTGGCATGGTAGAATTCACTGCGGGATACCCAACTGATATTGGTACAACAGAAGAGAACCTAAAGTTTGCTGCTATGGGTGAAAACGAAGAACACACAATACTTTATCCTGGATTTGCAAAGGTCGCAGAAGAAGAAGGTTTCCCAGAAGTTGCTTTGAAATTCAATAATATCGCAAAAGTTGAAGTTGAACATGAAAAGAGATACCTTGCACTTTTAGAGCAAGTAAAAGCTGGTACAGTATTCAAGAAATCAACTAAGAAACGATGGAAATGTCGCGTTTGTGGCTTTGTTTACGAAGGTGAAGAGCCACCTAAGATATGCCCAGTATGTGGACATGATCATCATTATTACGAACTTATTTGCGAAGAATATTAGCCGCAAAAGCTATCTCTAAGTTAATTGCAGTATTTGTTTTACTGCAACACTTTTTCTTTTTTATTAAATAATCATTTTCTTGTTTTTGCAAAGGCATATATATCGCAATATCGTTATACTATCCAAGAAACTGGTTATGGGAGAATAATGTCTACATCAAAAATCAAGTGTCCAAATTGCGGAAAGAAAATCGAGAGTTGGTTAGTTTATTGTGAATTTTGTGGGCATTTATTGGATCAAGCAAGAGCCCCCAAAATCAAAGCACCTACTTCTAATTTAAAATCAAATGTAACAGTTGCATCCACAACCGTTGATCCTGTTACTGGTGAGAAAACACTTGTCGTTAAAGCATCCGAACAGTCGAGAGGTGGAAAAAAATGGAATACACCACCCAAAAGAGAGCGACCTGCATATCATCCTATAGAATGGTTTTTCTGGATTGGTTGGGGTCTCTATGTTTTCTTTCGATATATTGGAAAGGAAATTGTTCGTTACTTCAAATGGTGCTGTTGTTGGGGTCCACCAGAGGAACTTAAAAAAGAAGAATAAAAAATCCTGTTCAGGTGAACAAGACTTTTTCTCTTTCTATGGATTTTCGTGCTAGAAATACCATTGCTCCTAGAAGCACTATTATCATTCCTATAAATATTGCATCTACCCATCCAAATGATAAATCAACCATTGATAGGAAGGAATGATATATCCAATAAAAGGGATTAATCTGTGCAAAGAACATCGTAGTTCCAGGATCGAATGCTACTGTGAAATAAAACAGTAACCCAAAACCCATAACTACCGTTATTCCTACTCGTTCTGCTACAGTTCTTGAAAACATGGTATCAACTGTCATTAATGCCAACATAGTAATAACTAATGCAACTACAATTCCAAGAAGTAGTACAACTCCTTTTCCTGAAAGCAAATCTTGAATTGAAAGAGCTAAGATACCTTCCGTTCCAAAACTTTCACCTGGATCTCCAAAAAATTGTAAACTAATCAAACCAGCCAAAGCAGAACCTGTAAAATAGGCTAAGATGCTAAGAAGGGATGCGATAAAACCAACGATTAGTTTTGAGAACACTAAGTTTGATCGATTCCTAGTAATTGAGAGCATTGTCTCAAATGTACCATCTTCTTTTTCTTTCGAGAAGCCAATGGTTCGGCCCATATTACCAACAAGCATTACAAGAATAAACATAGCATAAGCAAATGGTCCAGCTAATGCCAATGTATCTTGAGACCAACCAGATTCTGGATCTCCTGCGGGTGGGGTGTATGATATTTGTTCAATACGAGGAAGATTCTCTTGAGTTACATTATTCAGAAATAGTATTGCGCTATCTACTACTTCCTGAATCCTTAAGACGATTTGATCAAAATAAACCCCTTGAAGTGAAATATCGCTGGATGATTTTCTGGATTCAATTTTTGAAGTTCCATCAAATGTTGTCGCTGAAAAATTCGCAGGAATGTAAATACTATTCGTTAAATTCAGTGCTTCCTCTCTTGTATCAACTACATCCACTTCTAAATTTGAAGTATTACCCACAAAATCTTGTATATATGCTAAGGCGGAATCTCCGAGATTTATGTTATAAACAGTCCCGTTAAGATGTTGTTCGAGCGAACCCAAATCATCAGAGCAAATAGTTATCACTGTATCAGAAGCTCCAATAAATATTGTAGGCAAGCTTACAATAAGAAACATCATAATAAATGGAACGAATACTGTTATCAGAATAGTTTTCCAAGTAAAAACTAATCTCAAATCTTTCCTTAGTATCGCACCAAATTGGCTTTTCTTCTTCATTTGCCTTCCTCCATCGGTAGTTCTTCTGGTGCTTTTGTTTTCGTTTGATTATTTCCAATTTTGAAAGAGGTTATAATTGCATCTTCAAAATTTGAGTCAGGTGCATAAGCTTGAATAACTTCTTCCTTAGTTCCTTCAAAAACTAATTCCCCATCTTTCAATATACCTGTATGGGTTGCTAAATCCTCCAAATCAGAGGTTATATGAGAAGACATTACAACAGTTCTACCTTCTCGTTTCACTAAATCATGAATAATATCTCGAACTAATTTTGCTCGAGCAATATCAAGTCCCGTTGTGGGTTCATCAAGAATAATCAAGTCACCACTTGAGATTATTGTCCTCACAAGACTAATAACTCGTTTTTCTCCGCCAGATAATTTCCCAAAATTCAAATCGAGTTTATCTTCCATCTCCAATAATCTGAGTAATTCTTCCATTTTAATGGTTGCTTCCATTTTATCTACACCAACAATGGAAGTGAAAAGCAGAATATTATCTCGAGTCTTGAAATCTTTATAGCCTGCACTTAATTGAGATAAGATACCGATTTCAGATCTTATTAGTTCAGGGTTTCTAACAACATCAATCCCTTGTACAATAGCATCCCCGGACGTTGGTTTCATGATACCAGTTAATATTCTAATTGTGGTAGTTTTACCTGCTCCATTTGGCCCTAATAGAGCATATATACTTCCTTTTGGGATATGCAATGATACGTTTCTTAAAATTTGTTTGTTACCGAAACTTTTGCATAAATTGTTTGTCTCTATAATAAAGTTGCTTGACATGTCTATCACGTAAGTTGGACTTTGGTTTAAGTAAAGAGTACGATAAAGTCTTTCTGGATTTTTATAGAAGGACTGAGTATAAAAACAAGATTAAATCTCTAAAAATTGTTTTGTATGAAGATGTCTCAGTGTTATTTTTTCAAATAGAATTTGTATCTTGGAGTTTCTTCTATTCCTCCTTCCCAAACGTACTCTAGTTTTCTTTCAATGACTTTATCCTTTTCGAGTTTTTTCAAATAATCATAAATAATTGGACTAAAGGATAATCCATTAATTGGCGAGATCTCATTGAATTCCTCTTTTGATAAACCAATTTTCTCACTATTATTAATAATATATACCCAAATGCCTGCTACATCATTTTGTTGATTTTTTATTGCTTCAAGAATTATCTTTGAGAAATCTTCCTTGTTGGAATTAAATTTTGGAGGAAAACGATGATGTAATAATTGTTCAACAGAAACATTGTTTCTCTCCAGAGTAATTAACACATTTTGAGGTGGTTCAAACTTGCAGGGTAACAAAGCTTTCACATCTGTAAAACCAACCTCAAATGAACAGAAAAAGGAGCTATGTTGAGAACAACCAACATACATTGGTTGCATCCAATTTGCAATAAAAATCTGGTTTGGATAATATTGATGTAAAACTACAAAAGCGAATTGTCCTTGGAAATTTTCACAAGATTTCTTGATTGCCTCTTTTATATCATCAGTTTTATGGAGATTTTCTTCTAGAAGAAAACCGAAAATTTCGCTATCACAGTAATCAACTACCATCTCTCCAAGATTCTTATCGTAATATTCGGATTTTGATCTAAACTCGTAACCCTTTGCTTCTAGATATTCTACGAACTCCATATAATTAGTTATAGTACCATTATGCATGGTGATGAATGTTTTATTACTGTTCCAGAAGGGGTGTGCTTTATCTACAGTATTTGTTTCAGCGTTCTTCACATTCTTTATTGCGTACCTTGTATGACCGATCCCGATTTCTGGTTCTTCTCTTATTTTAAAGAGCTCCCTAAAATTCTTCATTGGTCCAATTGTCTTATACATCGTAATTCCCGCATCTTTCATTGTTGCGAGTCCAGTTGCTTGAGCTCCAATAATAGCTTCTTGGACTTCTAATGACTCAAGTATTATTGGTATACAATTTTTATTTCCGATATAACCAGCTAAATGACACATTATTTTTCCTCTTTTGTTGATTTGATAATTATATTCCGATTTCAACATTTTGGTTTTTAAGGAATTCTTGAAGTTCCTCTCGAGTAGGTAAGGATGTCATTGCACCTTTTTTCTGTACTACTAGTGCTCCGACAGCATTACCAATAACTCCTGCTTCTTGTATTGATTTCTCTTCTAATAAACCGAAAATGAATCCAACATTAAATCCATCGCCAGCACCTGTTGTATCTAAAACTTGGACCTCGAAAGATGGAACAGCTAGAAAGAAATCTTCTCTTTTCTTGATGAGACATCCTTCCTTCCCCATTTTGAGTGCAACAATCTCTATAGGATACTTTTTCATGATTAGATCAATGGCTTCTTGTTCTTCAATATCTTCTCTTTGTAAAATGAATTTTAATTCTTCTAGAGATGGATACAAGATATCCGTTTTTCTCAATATTTTATCTATAATTTCTCTCAGGGTCTTGAGATTCTCCCATAAATCTAAACGTAAATTAGGATCGAAACAAGATTTCCCACCTGCTCCTCGACATTTATCTATAGCAGTAATTGTTGCTGTTCTACTTGGTTCTTCAGTTAACGACACAGTTCCAAAGTGAATGTATTTTGCATTTGTTAAATAATCTGATTTTATTTCTTTCTCTGTTAACTGCAAATCTGCAGCATTCTTTCTATAGAACACAAAATCTCTTTCTGCATCTTCATCCAAAGAGACGAAAGCAAGAGCCGTTCGTTCATCTTTCTGTGCTTTAATCACGTTATCAATATTTACCTTCTCATTTTTAAGAACATTAGTCAAGAATTTCCCAAATGGATCATCCCCAACCTTACCAATAAAAGCAACATCTACCCCTAATCTTGCCAATCCAACAGCAAAATTCGCTGGGGCACCACCAGGACATTTTTGAAATCTTTTAACAGTATTTAGTGTTCCTACATCTTCTGAGAGAAAATCAACTAGTACTTCTCCTATTGAAATCACAATTGGGAAACTCACGTTGGTCACGGGTCAATAATCAGTTTTTGTTTTGAAAAAGATTTTCCTAGAATTTTATAATGGAATCTGTTTCCATAAATTTAAAATTTGCAAAAGCTAACCTTATTAAGTAAAAATACCTTATGTAGATAAATTAAATAAAGAGATTAGATTTCATCTTTAATGCCCTTGGAGTATATGGATCTTGAGTGAAATATTCTTAGATTGTGATTCCCCCTGTGTGAGTTGTCCATTTAATAGAATTTTTAAGATTGGAAACTTCAATGGTAGACATCTACGAGGCTCCTATTACTGTGTTAATGATGGAATTTTGTACCTATGCAAACGAGGAGTAGGTTTTCGAATGGTTAAAGGACAATTAAGACCATTCTGTCCAAGATGTGACAGGGAACTTGGACAAATCATTCTCAGTTATAATCAAGGAAAAGACTTCCGACCCTTTGAAGACGATATTTTACTTGTTGTACGAATTCCTCTGCAATCACGATTTGATATCACTAAAGTCTTAAGAGGTTCTTATTTCAAAGACCTTTCAGAAGTTCTCATTTACATCTACTTCAATGAAGGAGAAGGTGAATATAATATCGTTCGATATAGAAAATCTGACAATCAATATTCTGTGATTTTCTCTGGTCGAATAGATTCTAACGATATTGAAATTGAAATCATAAGAACTGAAGAAATAGAACCACCGCAATTACGATAAGAAACCTTATTCTTTCTTCCTTGTGAAAATCTTTTTAATGGTACTAGAAGAAATAGGATTTGTGATACAATGTCCCAAACAAATAAATTGTTTCATATTTGTCATGTAATGTTCTCCAACGGGATTACTAAACCTGAAATGTCACGAACTTTACTTGAACTTGAAGGAATCATCGAACACGTTGACGATTATGATATGCCAGAGATAATGAAAGATCTCATTGAACAAGGATATGTTGGGGAATTTGAAGAGAAGTATTTCCTTCTTGGGAAAGGTATCATTGCCGTCGCAGCGATATTTACCTAATATCTTTAATGTGCTCTACAACAAGTTGTTGAGAAAAACTACAATAAGTTTTTAGAGAACAAAAATGCATGTTAGAAGTTATATGAATGAAAAGAAAAGCATTACTTAGGAAAATTATGACCTAAAAGGAGAAATGATTATGTCAAAGAGTTATAAACCTAAAGGAGTTATCCTTGTCTCTTTTGAATATCCTCCAAGAAGGCTAACTAAAGCAAGTGATGTAATTTTTAAGCTAGCGCAATACCTTACCAAGCAAAAAGTGAGAACGCATGTAATTACTTTTGATGATTGGCGAACTAGCACAGAAGTTGAAAGCAAAGTTGTTGTCACTAGAATACCAAATCCTATTCCTAATAATATTTCTCCATTTTCTACTGCCATGAATTTGAAAGCTGCATATCAAAGTGCAATTGCTTCTGTTTTAAACAAAGAGCAAATTGATGTAATCCACTTCTTTGATTGGCAAACACTTCCATTATTAATCCCATGGGATTTGTGCTTGAATGTTGTCAAAATCTATTCTACTTCCTCTTTACAATTGACTCGTAATGCTACTTCGTCACCACATAATGATGGTATTAAGAAAGTTGAGCAATTGAGTTTGCAAACACTAGATCTTATCCTTGCAGATTCAATAGACATCATGAAAATTCTGCATTCTGATTACAAAATCGATGAGAAGAAGGTTCTATTGCAACCTTTAATTGATATCAATTACTCGAAAAATGTTTTTTCACTTTACCAGAATTTAATTGAAAAAGCTATATTAGAAATAGAAGAAAAGAAGGGTGCCTAGAAAAATGTCTCTAAACGTGCTAATGCTTAGTTGGGAATTTCCCCCATTCAAAGTAGGTGGCTTAGCTGCGCATGTTTATGACTTATCGAAAATGCTAGTTAAAAAAGGTTATAATATTCATGTTGTTACTTGTAGTTTTCCAGGAGCTCCTGATTATGAAGTGGTTGATGGTGTTCATGTTCATCGTTTTGACGCCTATGAAATCCCTGCTCCAGAATTCTTACAATGGGATTTGAACATGAATATCTTAATGGAAAGGAAAGCCATAGAGATAATCAAAGAGCATGATATTGATATTATCCATGCCCACGATTGGTTAGTCGCTTCCGCAGCAATTGGATTAAAACATTTATTCAGAAAACCAATGATTGCCACTATTCATTCATTAGAACGTGGTCGAAGAAATGGGTTGTATAATGATGGTCAACACATGATTGACCAGATTGAAAACTTCCTCATACAAGAAGCATGGCACAATATCGTTTGTAGTCAATACATGCAATCATTATGCCACTTCTCCTTCAGATTTCCAAATGACAAAATGACCATTATACCAAATGGTGTGAGATATGATGACTTCTCTGTTAAGCTCTCAAAAGGAGAGGCTGTGAAACATCATAAGAAATATGCTCTAATTGAGGAGCAGATTGTTGCATATATTGGTAGATTAGTTCCTGAGAAGGGTGTTAATGTTTTACTTGGAGCAGTTAAACCTGTTCTTGAAAAGATGCCTAATACAAAATTTGTTGTTGCAGGAGAAGGCTGGCATAGAAACGAGTTGCAACAAATTACTAAAGAATTGAAAATCGAAGATAAGGTACTATTCACAGGTTACCTTCCAGAGGAAGATTTCCTAGCTTACTTCAATGTCTCAGATATTCTTGTCGTACCATCAACTTATGAACCATTTGGCATTGTTGCTCTTGAAGGTATGGCTACAAGAACTCCAATTATTGTTTCAGATGTTGGTGGATTATCAGAGATTGTGGATCATCAATGGACAGGAATGAAAGTTCCAGCTGATAATTCTCAAGCCTTAGCTGATTCTATTATTGAATTATTAACAAATGAGCCATTAAGAAACCGAATAATCTCAAATGCTGTAGATAAACTGAAACATGTTTATGATTGGTCCATTATTGCTGATCATACTATCAAAGTTTACCAAAATGTCTTAGAAGAATGGAAAAGTCATTCATGGAAAACTAAAGAAGATTTACTCAAATTTAAAACTAAAAAATAATTGGTTTTTAGACTGAAAGATAAATTTCTTTTTGTGCTTCAAATATCTCATTGAAGATTCTTTTGACGTTCTCTATTTCATTATTATCCGTGCAATTTTTCAAAACAACTTTTAGAGCTTCTGAGGATGCAAGAATCAATTGATTTAATCCTTTAAGGATCATTTCCGATGAATACCATGGTCTTCCAGAAGCCCACCATAGTTGACAACTATGCAATCCTTTGTCTAGCCATGTTCTTGCATTTTTGTACCTTATAACAAATTCCTCGGGTTGATTATGTGTATTATTCATATATCTTTGAGCTTTCCCAACTAGAAACAAAGCATGATTCATTACTGTTAATTGCAAATTATGTATCCTATTGTTTGGATTAGACCATAAAGGAAATGGTACTCCTTGCTGCAAATCTTCTGCAGTAGTGGACCATGTACTTGGTAGTGGATTTACTTTTTTTTCTTGAGAGAAGTACTTTGGAATCTCAGCGATCATTATCAACTTAACATTTGGATCTTGATTTATCTTGGACATTAATGGTTCGAAGAAATCCTCAATCAAACCTTTAATATGATGCCCATAAGTTTCTCCATCCATTGCTAAAATAACGTAATAGTCATCCTTTTTAGGATTTTTTAATCCTTTTAGTTC
The DNA here is from genome assembly GCA_019894765.1 of Candidatus Heimdallarchaeota archaeon. The sequence goes on along the minus strand of JAGXNT010000024.1, from coordinate 43,472 downwards.
TTGATAAAATTCTTCTACAGTTGGGTTCTTAAATGAGATTAAATTTGAAAGTAAGTCATTTCTAAAATAGATTTTGAAATTTGGTTTTAAGAAAGGAATATAATCATCTGGAAGCTCTTCATCGGGTGTAGCTACACTTGAGATAACAGTCCATTCAAAATTCTCAGCAATTAATGGTTCAATAACACCGAATTCATAAGCCATTTCCGGTAACCAAAATCCTTTGGGATTGTAGATGCCTTTCCCTAAGAATTTGTGAAATATTTCTTCATTGAGTTTTATTTGTCGGGTTATTTCTTCTTGAGGAATCAATGGTAAAATAGCATGATAACAACTGGAACCTATCAAATCAATTTGTTTGTTAATTACTAAACTTCTTATTGTGTCTAGTAGAGTATTCTCATCATATAAATCAAGGAGTTCAATCAGTGAACCGTTTATGTTTAATGTTATTTTTGTGTTCGGATTATTTGTTAAAACCTCAAATAATGGTTGGTAGGACTCTTTGATAACTTGTTTCAAAATTGTTGGAGTTTGTGTTGGTGGTTGATAGATATGTAAGAGAAAAGAAACATATAATGTCATTTATTCTGGTTCCATTTGATTTTGTTACTTTTTCTTTAATCATGTTGATGTAGGTTAAAAGATTTTAGATTGTCATAATATTAACTCACATTTATTTTTACCTTCACTCACAATGAAAAATTCATACTTTATGGATTTAACCGAAAGTTATTTTAAACCCACTCAGAGTTGTTGAATTATTACCTTATCGGAGGAAAAACAGTGACAAAAGGCATTAGTCCTCAATTAGAAGATAAAATAAAGAGATATCAAACTTTGCAACAGCAAATGAGTTCCCTACAACAACAAATTCAAACAGTTAAGCTTGAACAACTTGATATTGATAAAGCTTTAAAAGAAATTGAAGAACTACCGGATGATGAAGAATGTTATCGAAGTATAGGTAGGCTCCTTGTAAAAAGTACCATTAAAGATACCAAAGGAAAACTTGGTGAACAAAAGGATCTATATGATACTCGAGTAAAACTTGCAGAAAAAAGCTATGAGAAGATTAAGAAGCAATTCGAAGACCTTGAAAAAGAAATTAAGGTTGCTTTAGAATCCGGTGAAAAATAGTTTTTTCAGATTTTTGGGTGATTCTTTTGAGTGATGAAGAAAGTCCCCAAATAACTTTTCTTGGTTTAAGAGAGCTCACTGAATCCGATATTGAGCAATTGTCTGATGAAGTTCTACAACTAGTTCGGAAATATCTTAGTGAGATCATTCCCCAACATAATGTAGACCATTACGATGTAACTATTGATATTGATAATTCAGAAGAAAATCTCATCGTAGACATTGATATTGATTTAAATTTACCGCCGAGATTTGGTTATGATGAGGAAAAGATCATACAAGAGACATTAGACAAAACCTTCTTGGAACTGGAAAAAATACTAAAGGAGAATTTTTATAGTTGAGCATAAAAAGAAAATTTCTGAAAAAAATAAAGAAGGGGAAATTTGAGAACATAGCTATTATTGGGCATTCTAGTGTTGATCCTGATTCAATAGCTTCCGCTTATGGGATGGAATTTATAATGAAGGAATTACATCCATCATCAAATGTTGATATCTTAGTTGATGGAATTAGTAAACACACATCTAAAGTGATGGAATATTTTGATAGACAATATAAAGTAAATTCTGATAGTAAATATGATCTTATTATTATTGTTGATGTCAATGTACCTAGCCAATTAGGAAAGTTTTCGGAATTGGTTCAATCACATGATAAAAATGATATTATCTTAATTGATCATCATACTCCAACAGATTTTACTGATTTAGATGTATCACTTGTTTTTATTGATGATAATAGGACTTCTACTGCAGAGATAATCTGGGAATTAATTCTTGAACTTTCATTGAAACCTCCTGAAACTCTTCTAAATATTCTCCTTTCAGGAATTATTTATGATAGCAGGAGATTTTACTCACTAAATAAACAAACCCTTGGCTTATTAGATAAAATGTTCCAACAAGGAGTAAATTATGATATAGCTGTGAGCTTAATTCAGAAAAGACTTGAGGAATCAGAAAGAATTGCGAGATTAAAATGTGCTTCTAGGATACAATATGAAAAATTGCAGGATTGGATTATTGTTTGGAGTAGAGTCGGTTCGCATGAAGGTTCTTCAGCTCGCTCTATCCTGGATTTAGGAGCAGATGTTGCATTAATCTATTCCACAAGATCTAATGAGACGCGACTTAGTGTTAGAGCAACTCATGGTTTTCAGCAACAAACTGACATCCACTTTGGTAGAGACGTCATGAAAGAATTAGGGATGGAATTCAATGGTGATGGTGGAGGTCATTCTACAGCTGCAGCATTGAATATTCCAATAAATGTTACTGAAGAGAAATTGAAGAAAAGAACTTTAGCTCTTATACAGAAACTTCTCAAGAAAAGTAAGAGTGATACATGAAGGAGGATTATTTTTGCCTAAGAAAGCGGTACAAATCAATCGCGTAACATACAAGTATCGCAATAGTTCAGTTCATGCCTTAACTAATGTTTCACTTGATATTTATGAAGGAGATTTCCTCTTACTAGTTGGTTTTAGTGGATCTGGGAAATCTACTTTGTTAAAAACTATTAATGGTCTTGTACCGAATTTTTATGCTGGTTCATATGGCGGAGACGTAACTGTTTATGATGAGATAATAACTGAGATCAATACTGCACAATTAGCTGAGAAAGTTGGTTTTGTATTTCAGAATCCTGAAAATCAGTTATCTAGTCTAACCATAGAAAGAGAAATTGCTTTTCCCTTAGAAAATTTTGGTGTTTCTCGAGAGAAAATGTTTAATCGTATTGATGAAATTATAACCTTACTTGATATAGAAAGAATTAGGTTTAAATCACCATTTGCTATTTCTGGAGGAGAACAGCAATTAGCAGCTATAGCAGCTGCGTTAGCACTTGATCCGCCTATTCTAATCTTGGATGAAGTTACAGCTCATTTGTCACCTAAAAGCGCTAATGAACTACTAACAAAATTATATGAGCTAAATCAAGAACACAATAAAACAATAATAATCTCAGAGCATCGACTAGATAGATGCATTCATTTTGCAAACAAAATGGCCTATATTGAAAACGGAAAGCTAAAAGCATTTGGCACACCTCAAGATGTATTAGAAAACCAAAATTACCCAAAAGAGCTTTTACCTAAAATTCCATCTTTTTACTTGACCCTTAAAGAGGAAACAAATGATTTCTCAAATTTATCGAAGCGTTATTCCTTCCTCTCGAGTAGAGATTCAATTCCATTAACTACAAATGATTTTATGACTTGGTTAACTAAGGAGGTCGAGAGTAAATGATTGAGTTTGTCGATGTTTCCTTTAGTTATGATAAGAAAGGAATTTCCGTTCTAAACAATGTCTCTTTCAAGATTAAAAAAGGTGAGTTTGTTGCTTTTGTTGGTAAAAATGGTGCAGGAAAAACAACCCTTCTGAAACACATTAATGGTTTATTGAAACCAACAACAGGTCAAGTTAAAATTGAGGAGGAAGATATTGTTAAAAAACCGCTTTCTGAAATGGCTAAGAAAGTCGGACTCGCATTTCAAAACCCAAATCACCAGTTATTTGCGGAAACAGTAAAGAAAGAACTTGAATTCGGTCCTAAGAATTTAGAGTTAGAAGCAAACGAAATCGAAGAGAAAATACAAGAAATTGCAGAACATTTTGGCATAAGTCATCTCCTTGACAGAAATCCACTCGAATTATCAGGAGGAGAAAGAAGACTAGTGTCCATTGCTTCTGTTCTAACCATGAATCAAAGTATATTGGTTCTAGATGAACCTACCTTTGGTCAGGATTACAGACAGAAAAAACGGCTTGGAAATTTTCTTGAAAGCCTTTCAGAAAAAGGGATTACAATTATTGTTGTGTCTCACGACCTTGAATTCATTCTAGATTTTGCTGAGAGAATTCTTGTGGTATCACAAGGTGAGATCATTAAAGATGAACAACCAATTAACGTATTCACTAATGAAGATCTTCTAAATAAATCTGATTTAGCACAACCTGTAATTTTTGACTTAGTAAGCAAACTAAGAAAGCATTTTGATGATTTACCTCTTAGCTATAATTCGCAAGAATTAGTCGAAAACCTAAAACAAATCCTAAAAGAAGGAGTGAAGTGAGGTCTAAAGATGAGTATGAAAATACTAGAATATTTCGATTACGAATTAAAGAAATCGATTTTACATCATCTTGATCCTCGAGGTAAAATGCTTTTCATTATCGTTGTAACTTGTATTACCATTTTATTCAAAGAAATTGTCCCATTACTAATTATCCTTGGAATTATAACACCTCTAGTATTATTAGGTGACTTTCTGAGAAAATGGTTGAGAACTTTGTTGATTCTCCTTCCGCTCTTGATAATAATTGTAGTACTTGATGCGTTACTCATTAAGGTTGATTACCCAACATCTTTTGCAATAGTTATAGTTTTGAGATTAATTGTTTTAACAGCTATTTTTGGTTTATACTTCCAGACTGTTTCCCCTGATGACATCTCACAAATGTTAAGGAAATTTGGGGTGCCATATTCATTTGCCTGGGCTGTTAGCACTGCCTACAGATTCATTCCAACTTTAGCGAAAGAAACTGAAACTATATTTGCTGCTCAGAAATCTCGAGGTTTACAAATAGACAGAGGAAATATCTTCAAAAGAGCAAGAAAAATGCTTCCTTTGCTGGTGCCAATCTTCGCTTCAGCAATGAGACGCTCTTGGCAATTAGCAGAAGCTATAGAATCTCGGGGATGGAATGCTATAAAGAAGCGAACTTACTTGTATTCTTTAAAATTAAAGTGGTGGGATTACATCCTAATACTAGTCTCATTAGCGTTATTTGCTTTATTCCTTCTACAAGCTATCAAGCAATACCCCTATCCTAGTTGGGTAACATGGCATATTCCAGAAAAATATGAACTTAGGAGACTTCTTGGAATCGCCTGGAATTGGTTTAAAGGTCTTTTTCAGAAGTGAATCTTCTGAAGTAATTCTAAATAATCAAAACTACTAAATAACTTGAGTTTTCAATATTTCATGGATTAAAAAAGGTGAATGTCTATTTGTCGCAATTAACTGATGAAGAGTTTGAAAAGTATAGAGAAGCAGGAAGAATCGTTGTAGAAGTTATGCGTAAAGCCAAAAAATTGGTTTCCAAAGGTAGAAAGCTCCTTACTATCTGTGAAGTGTTAGAACAGGAAATAATTAGATTGGGGGCAAAACCTGCTTTCCCTGTTAATGTTTCAGTCAATCAAATTGCTGCACACTATACTTCACCAATTGATGATGAATTGAAAATTCCCGAACGTGCTATTATTAAAATTGATTTAGGGGCTCATGTTGATGGGTACATCTCTGATCATGCAAAGACCTTCTTAGTTGGAGGAACAAAAACCTATCAGAAATTGAAGAAGACAGCGGAACTTGCTCTGCAAAATGCCGTTGATTTCATCAAACCTGGAGTGCGACCGAATGATATTGGAGAAGTTATAGAGAAAACAATAAGAAATGAGGGCTTAATCCCAATAACCGATCTTACTGGTCATGTTATTGAAAGGTGGAAACTACATACTGGCACTAGTATTCCAAATTATAAACCAACACTAGACATTTTTGGATCCAAATTAAAACTTGGTCAAGTTTTAGCTATTGAACCCTTCGTTACCACTTCAGAAGGATCTGAAAAAATATACGATGAATCCTATAGTTTCATCTTTTCACAAATTGGAAAGAAAGCTAAATCTGATGATGGAAAAGTTCTATTAAAAGAAATCGAACAATATAACCGATTACCTTTTGCACTTAGGTGGTTAAAAGATCTATATGCTGAAACTAGAATATTCGAAGCAATAAAGGAACTTATTTCATACAAAACACTGAATCGTTATCCCATGCTTGTTAGTAAGAGTCAGACTCCTGTTGCTCAAGCAGAGCATACTGTCATTATTACTGAAGATGGGTGCGAAGTAATAACAAAACTCTAAATGCATTTCTTCCAATTTGCTAGTTGTATAAATCAAAACCTACAAAAGGAGCATCACACAACAATCTTTCAGAGGTTAGCATCAAATGACAAAAATGTTTCAACGAAAAATTGTCTTACTGGGTGATCCCGGTGTTGGTAAGACAAGTTTAGTTCAAAGATACATTTTTGATACTTTTAAGAAGGATTACATGACTACGCTTGGACTTAATTTTTATGTTCGAACATTTGAGTATCCTGATGTTAAAGTCAAGTTAATGATTTGGGATATAGCTGGCCAAAAAAGTAGAAGAAAAATTGGTTTAAGATATCTGCAAGGAGCTTCAGCTGCTCTTTTAGCCTATGATTTAACCAATGAAGAAACTTTCAACAACTTACCAGGTTGGTATAGGGATTTAAAGGAAGCAAATGGTCGTGATGTACCAGTAGTAATAGTAGGTACAAAATTAGATTTAGCACAATCACAACACCTGCCGTTAGCTTATAATGTGAAAAAATTAGGTGATACTCCTGCAGCTAAAGCGAATTTAATTTTCACAAGTGCAAAAACTGATACCAATGTAGATGCTGCTTTTAACTTGATCATCCAAGAAATCGTTAGTGGTTTAATTCCAGCGCCAGATATTTCTCCAAAAATAATGAAAGAAATTGCTACAAAAATTCTCTTTTTTGTGAAGAAAGATGATGCCTGGTCTAAAATAGCATTAAATCACATTGAGAAAGTTGGAAATAAATATGCTATAGAAGTTGAAACAATAGATGCAGAAACAGATCCGAAAATTGCCGAAGCTTATGGGATAACTTCTTTGCCAACTATTCTCATAGGCGGTCGTCAATTAGTAGGCATAATACAGATTGCTCATCTCGAGAGTATAATGCATCAAATTATAGAAAACAAGTAAGATTATTTGTATTTTTTCTGGATTTTCCCATCGGGGCTATATCCTTCTCTCATTCTATGACCAGCTATATATTGAAAGATTTTTCCTTGACAAGTTGTAAGTTTTTGTTGGATTTCGAATTCATTTGTAAAATGAATAAATTCATCAATTCTTGTTGCCAAATCCTCTAATTCATTTCTGGTTAAGCGATTTCCAGCACTAATAACGCATTGGACTAACCCATCTGAAACTTGAGTAAGTATTTCCTTCCCAGGAAAGAACGTTACTAGTCCTACGATTTCCCATAAGATATTGTAAGTGATCTCTTTGTTCTCTTTTTCTGAAAAATATTCAGCTACCTGTGATAATGCCATAGCATAACTAAACTGAACAAATGGGTTAGTTTGATGTTTTCTTGAAAAATTACCAAGTTTGGTTAATGTTCTATGAATATCTTTGTCCATTTCATTCATAATATAATGATAAATTAACGCACCTAATGCTTCACTGTAAATCTCTTGCATTGTCTCAGATTGTGATTGTGATCTGAAGCATCCCTCAATTTTAGTAATCATTTGCTCCGCATCTCTGAATTTCTTTGCTACACCAAATGGTTCTAATGCATGTCTATATGCTTCAGCTAACAACAACTGAATCTCAGGATCCCCTCTATGATTCTTTACTTCTTTTTCAAAATCGCTAAGTGTTTGAACAACTGTTCTTAGATTGCCTGTTTTTCCGTTAGAAATGATTACATTAATCAAAGCTTTGAGGTTACTCGTTGAAGGCTTTGGTGTCATTGGTTCTCCAAACTCCAGTTTTATTTATCATATTTTTCATTATTTTATTCAATCACTACTAACAAATTACGGTTAATAAATATAGGGGTGATAAATATAAGACCTTGTTTAAAATATACTGGGTTTAGTCTCTTAAATAATTAATTATTTAGGTATAGTTGTGTCACTTTTCGGATCATTTAGCTTCTTTTCAATGGTAGTATCTATAATGACATCTGCAATAGCTTGAAAGACATCATCTACTTTTTCACCAGTTGCAGAAGATGTTTCAAGATATAATTGAAAGTTATATTTTTCTTGAAGCTCCTCAAAATCAGCTAATTCAAAACTTAATCCTTGTGCTAAGTCTTTTTTCCCTCCCACTAAAATTAATTTAGTGTTACTTGAATTTATCGCAAGGTCAGCCCATTCAGGAACACTATTTAAAGTATTGAGTCTTGTCAAATCAAACATAATTACTGTTACAGTTGCACCTTTGAAATATCTATCAAAGATTCCCATTTGTTTGAATTGCTCTTGACCACCAAGATCCCATATTTGAACCAGAACAGAATGATCCCTTGTTTCTATCTCATGTGTGTGAAATGCAGCACCAATAGTTAACTTTGTTGAATCAATAAAACTATTAGTTATATAGCGATGGATAAGTGTTGTTTTTCCAACTCCACCATCTCCTGCTAAAACTACCTTTGCTAGTAATCTCACTGCTTTCCACCGATTAATATGATGATTTGATTTTCTTTAAACCGTTATTCTTTTCTTTTGACGTATGATTACTCTTCCTATAAAAAAACTTGTTGTTTTTAGCAAAACTGATTAAATTATTGCAAGAATTTATGAATTTTTTATATTACGGGTGTTTTAATAGATATTTACGTTAATTATCTTGATAGCGATGTCTAAACTCCAGGAAACAAAGAAAATTCAAATCAGAAGTAAAACAGCTGTTGATGATAACCCCGAACATTTACTAGAAGACTCAGCAGAAATTAAAGAATTAATAAATTCCCCTGATTTTATTGAATTTGTACAAACTCTAAGTAATACTATAGATGATAAAACAACTTTTGATGAAGTATTATCTTCTCGAGTTATCTTGCAAAAAGCATTAGCTGTTTTGAAGAAATTAAAAGATGATTCCTTGTAAATAGAATCTCTTTAAAATTATCCTTCTGAAACTTGGTGTTTTATTATGACATTTGATTCTTTACAAAAAACCACAAAAGAAAGTAAAGATTCAAACAACCAAAGCTTTTTTGTTGGGCAATGTTTAACAAATAATGAACTTGAAATGAGTAAAAATGATTTAGAATCCGAAATCGTTCGTTGCGAACAATGCCGTTTTCCTCTAAGATCTGGAATTAACTCAGAGGAAAATTCAGAAGAGAAACACGAAGGATTATCTGATTTATCTGAAAGCTTAACAAGAAAAGGCAAGTATGAAGTTTGTAAAATTTGTTGGCGCGAAAATATCTTTAATTACATTCTAATTGGGAGTTACATTCTTTTTGGACTTTTATTTATTGTAGGAATAATTGGAGTTGCTTATGACCAACTCTCACTTAATATTTGCTTGATCATCGGTTGTTTGGAAATTATCTTCCTCCTATTTTTCGGTCGATTTTTAGAAGAAGCAGTGTTTTTTGGCTTAACAAAGAGAGAGAAACTTCTTGCTGCTTTATATCGTTACTCAGTTTCAGCAGAACTGCAAGCATTTGATGTTGCATTGAAGCATTTGGGAAAAAACATAATTGTAGATTCAGAGCTAATTCGCGGATTACTACAAGTGATTATTTATCAACCAACCAATTTGCCCACAGACTGGTTTGTAGATATTAGTCACAGAATTGGGACAACTCCAAAAGGCTTCATAGATAAGCTTGTCGCTGAGATAGATGAACCAAGCGAAGAAAGATATATACGTAAAGTAATTAAACAAGCACCACCATCTGGAATTTCCCTTTTAGTAGAGCTCTTTCTGATTACAAAAAGTAATTATGGATTAACACTTCTCCATGAAAGAATTGTTACTGAATTATCTAGTGAGTCAATAGATAAAAAATTTCTAAATGAATTCTACATCTACAATCAAAAATATCAGAAAGCCTTGCAAAATATCGAGAAAGAAGATACTTATAACAAAATTGTAGATAGCATGGAAGACTTTCAAGAACCTAAAGTCCCATCAATTGATGTTATAGAAAGTAGCAAGAATATCATTCAAAGAAATCCTTTCTTACGTCGTATCTTTAGATTGTTTCTTTATATTTTCTTAGCTTTCATCCTAGGATTATTGTATCAATTATTTGATTAATTAGGGAAAATTCAATAACCAAATATTCCTAATTCTTTTGCTGATTACAATGATAAAGGAAATCGATCTTTTAGTGAAAAATGCATTTATTGTGACTATGAATAAAAGTCAACCTCATGCAGAAGCACTTGCAGTTCATGATTGTAAAATATTAGCTGTTGGGAGTAATTCTGAAATAACCAAGAAATACTCAAATGTGAAAAAAATCCTTGATTTAGAAGGAAAATTTCTGTGTCCAGGTTTCAATGATACACATACACATTTACTTAGTATGGCAGCGAAATCCAAGGATGTAACACTAGATAAAGTACGATCCCCAAAAGAAGCACTTGAAAAGATTAAAGAACGAGTAAAAATAACGCCAAAAGGCAAATGGGTTTTTGGTGATAGATGGGATGAAAGTAATTGGGATGATAAACGCTACTTAACTTTAGAAGAATTAGATGAAATTGCACCTGATAATCCGTTATATATCCGACGTGTGTGTGGGCACATGGCTGTTGTGAATACTCTTGGTTTTAAAGAACTCGAAATACCTTGGGATGAACCTGATTTGGAGATTGATCCAAAAACAAAGAAACCAACCGGAGTTATTGCCTCACCTCTTAGTCATCGTGTTGGAGATAATCCTAAACTGAAAAAAACACAAAAAGATATTGATGAAGCAATTCCTATAGCTAATGAGTTGGCGAATTCTCTAGGTATAACTTCAATAGCTGATAACTTGCCCATTATGTGTGTTAAATCCTATATCTCGGCGAGAAATAAAAATCAACTCACAATTAGAGTAAACATGAATATCCCACGTGATTCCTTTGACCATTATCTTGAGGCTGGTATAAAATCCGGTTTTGGTGATGACATTCTAAAAATTGGTGGGGTGAAAATGTTCACTGATGGTTCACTTGGAGCAAGAACTGCTAAACTGTATGATGCCTATTATGATGATTCTTCTTCCAAAGGTGATTTCTATATCGAAAAAGAAGTCTTACATGAAACAGTTTTGAAAGCACTTGAAAATGATTGGCAAACAGTCATTCATGCAATAGGTGATGAAGCAATTGATATGGTAATTACTACTTTTGAGAAAATTGACAAACCTGATCTCACTTCTAAAGGTAGACATCGTATCGAACATGCAGAGTATTTATTAGAAAAGTACTTAGCAAGAGCAAATAAGCTTGGCATCATCTTATCCATGCAACCAAACTTTCCAGGAAGATGGGGAAGACCAGGTCAATTATATGAAATACGTTTGGGATCAGAAAGATACAAGCTCCTAAACAATTTCCGAAAAATTATTGACTCGAATGCTAAACTAGTGTTTGGATCTGATAATATGCCATTAAGTCCACTTTTTGGTATTTGGTCTGTCGTTACTCATCCAATTGATGCCATAAAGATCACCGTAGAAGAAGCAATTTATCATTATACTTTAGAGGCTGCATATTCCAGTTTTGAAGAGAATATCAAAGGTTCTTTAGAAGTTGGGAAACTTGCTGATTTTGTTGTCTTAGATAAGAATCTCTATCAAATAGATCCTGAAGCAATAAAAGATGTTCAGGTTTTAATGACCTTTTTTGGAGGAGAACTAGTCTTCGAGAAATAACCTAAATACAATCTAAGTAGCACTAACTTGTCGGAGAATTATCTTTAATAGGTAATTCTTCTTCAGTATCCTCTATTTTCTGTATTTTTTCAGCTGATATCAAACCTGAAATTTGTTTGGCTATATAATGAGCAATAATTCCTCCAATATTTCCCGTTAGCAATGCAATTAATGATATGAATAATGTTAATCTCCATTCCAGCCTAAAAATCAATATTAGCACTGAAAGTGATCCCACAAAATTTGCTACTGCTCCCTCTATTAATGAACATAAGACTGTGTTGTTTTTTGATTGAAAAGATAAGTCCACAAGATCAACTGCTAAACCCGGAAGAGTATAGGTAATTAAGGTAAAAATGCCATGAGAACCAAAAGGTAATATCATTACAACTAAAGCTTGTGTTAATCCAAAAAGAAAACCGGAACCAGTTTTAGGCGCAAGCCTTTTAGTGAGTACTAACCAAAGCATGTAAAATCCTCCCACGATTGCACCTCCGGGTATGCCTAATGGTACACTAACTAAGGACACAAGAGGTCGAACAATTTGTTTTGTACCTAGACCTATTGCAGCCATTATTGCAATAATTATTAGATCAGAGGTACTGTATCTTTTCATTTTTCTCAAACCAACTTGTTAAACTGTAATTATTTCAATTGTTGCAACAAATTTTACACAATATTGCCCATTAAATTCTCCTGGAAACCTCTGAGGAATAATAAGTCTAAGAGGTCCTTCCCCATCAAACGATTTTCCTTCCATGTAATCATTATTTTTCTTATAAGCAATGATAATATCTCGAGTCTGATTAATATCGTCAAAACTCAGTGTATATGCATAATTGTCGCTTGCAATAACTCTTACATTAACATCCTCAGAATAATTAGCAATTTGCGTTACTAAGTAGAACACCGATACTCCAGTATAATTTGCTGAAAATGTCTCACTACCTGATAGATAATATTCTCTCGAGATATTTGGTAGGTTCTCTAATTCGGAAATACTCAACTTGATATCTTCTGTTGGTAATCCTGTTATTGTTAAGAATCCCTCTTCTCCACTTCTCGAAGGCAGCCATACTGTGAAATACAATGTAACAATTGTGCTGATGAGTAAGACATTAATTGCTACTATAATTGCTAATGTTTTCTTATTCATTGGTTTTCGCCTTTTTTGGTTCATAAGAAACTTGTATTTCTACACTCGAGAGTTCTTCTTCTTCAACTTTCAATGAAGTAAGTATGCCAGAAACCACATTTTTGATGAGATTTTGAATAAAAGGTTTACAGGGAACAACCTTATCATTTGCCTTGAGAATAACGAAGGATTCCTCAAAGCCTAATACTTCACAATCTTCCACTTTTTTCTTTCCACGAATAACTTCTTTCATTAATTCTTGGCATGTGCTGTAACCGCAGTGTTCACAATCTAATTCTGGAAAAAGTGGCAATGCTTTTTCTTTCACAGCTTCTGCAAGTTTGTCATACTGAATAAACAATTCATGCTTACTTTTTACGGAAAACTCTGGAATAGAGGATAGTGCAACAGTGTAATCACCAACGAATTCCTTTTCTTGACCTGCTTCTCTTAAAAGAGTAATTTGAGGTATTCCTACCAAATCCTCTTTAAAACCCTCAAGTAGAACAATATCTAAATCCTTGCTAATAATTTTTAGTGCTTCACGAAGGGTATGCTTTTCATTTCGGAAAATTACTGTTTCAATACCTGACTTAAACAAAGTTAACTTCGGTCCACTTCGTCTGTGTCGAATGACATCATAGTGCTCTTGATCCACATCAATTGAAACATCTCTAAAAGCTACTTTTGCAGTCCCAACTCGAAGATTCTTCTTCTGTAGTATTGGTACTAATGCTTCGATTGCAGTTGTTTTTCCCGATTTCTTTGGACCAGTTAAACCTATAAATCTCGTTAACATTTTTTTCACTCCTAGTTAAAACCTAACCATAATCCTGAGAAGAAAGCTTTCAACTCAAATCGAAATACATAACAAATTCCAGCAATCAAACAAAGAGTTAGAATTGTCATGAGAATATCAAAAAGACTAAATTTCAATTTCCGATAAAACGTTCGTTTTTTCTTGGAGTTAAATCCTCTAGACTCTAATGCAATTGCTTGATATTTTGATTTCTCAATAAAATTCATTAAAATGGCTGTTGCGAGAATCCTAAAACTTCTTAATCTTGAGATAAAACTCCCCCTATTAATGCTGACTCCTCTTGTCTCTAAAGACAGTCTCATTTCTGTTGTTTCTGTGATAACTAATGGTAAGAAATAAATTACTAATCCAGTAGTAAAGGCAATTTCAAATGGGAAGCCAATTTTTGTTAAAGATTGTAAATAATCATTAGAGTTTGTTGTTAAACTAAATAAACTTGAACCAACTGCTAGATTTAATATTCGTAAACACGAATTCGTTGCTAATATAAGAGCATCAACACTTATTGTTATTATTCGATTACTAGAAATTAGATAAGATGTAAAACCAAAATTCGCTGGGATATCAATAAAATTCCCTGTAAGACTTTCCCAGGCAATTAGTTGTATAATAAATATGGTTGGAATTAACCAAAGAGTAGGTTTTATGTATCTAAATATTTTCTTCAAGTCTACTCGAGAGATTACCACAAAGATAAGCATAATATTGAGGAGAAAAAGAAGTAATAACATATTATCTATCATAAATGAAAAAATTGATACTGCGAAAAGCATAAGCAATTTTGTTCGAGGGTCCAGTGTGAGACTTTTTCTCGTCTGAACTCTTTGTGAGCTTTGAATAAAAGTCAATTTCCATTCAACCACACGATCAGTATATAGGTGAAAAAATCGAAGATGAACTTCGATTTCTATTCGAAATAAATTTCAACGACGTTTTTCACACATCTTTGACCATTGAAATCAAATTCATCATAATTTGGTACTACTAACCAAAGGTATCCATTTCCGTCATTTTCATAGCTATCTAGATATTTGTTGTTCTGCATGTAAGCCAAAATGTATGTATTGTTGTTTAGAATCTCATCAATCGAAAATGTCCATTGATAATCATCAGAAGCAATGAAAGTTGCGTTTTCTGCAGTAGGATCAATAGTAATTGCATCTTGGAAAAGATTCGCCAAAATAGCTCCTTGAAAAAGATACACAACATTTGTTTTCGCTCTTATTTCATACTCAGCCTTATATGAAGGTAAATTTAAAATTTCACTCATTGTGATTGTTGTGTTCCCACCCTGGATTTTACCTGTTAGGTCTAGTGTCCACCCAGGTTCTGGATGAAGACTTGCTCTAACACCTAACCAGATACCAATTCCTGTTCCTGTAATTATAAGTGAACTAACAACTACAACTGTAATTATTAATCCCATTTTTTTTGTACTTTCTGCCATTGTTCATACCAAACTCGAATCGTGTTTTTTTCTCATTTCTTATTTTTCATACAATTATGAGTTGTCGTTATGTCTGAACGGATATTTCGATAAAAAAACCTTTCTTAAGATAGAAAAAAGAAAAAGTCCTATAAGGCAAAATATTAAACCTCAAAAGAAGAATTTAATACAAGAAAGAACTCACATATATCGAAGAATTTGCTTATGTCGGAGTAGAATAGTTTGATAAAAAGAGTGTTAATCATAAAGAATGATCTCCCATTAGTCTACAGAAATTATGAGCCTGGTGCTGAGCCTAGTCCAGGAACCTCTTTTGGGGATTATCAATCAATCGTGGAATCAATTACAAGTAAAGCCATAGCAAGACAACAAAGAGAAGAGATTTCAGGAAATAACAAATTTGTATATGAATTAGATGGATCCATTCTTTTCCTTGTTAGTACTGATATAAATGAAGTTGGTGTAATTGAAATCCTTCTCACTGAGCTTAAAAACCTCTTTTTCGCGGTATTTCCTAAAGATTATATTCTAGGGTGGACTGGAGATGATACCTCAGTTTTCAAAGGATTTGAATCCAAATTGGATCAATTAAGAAGTGCTTTTGAAAATAGAATTATGACAAAACCTGGAAGCAGAAGAATATTAGAAACATTAAGTGTAATGGAGTTACCTCAAAGATTACAAAAAACCGCTTTAAGTATTCTTGATGCGAAAATATCTTCATTTGAAGAAATTATCTCGAATACAAGAGTTACGCCCCAGGAAGCAGTCGCTAATATACAAGAAATATTAAATGCTGGTTTTCTTTACACAACAAAGATTGGTAATAAGGTGTTTTATTCAGTAAAATCCTTTAGCGTAGCAGCACCCTTACCAGTAACACCAATTGCTGCTCCAATTATAACACCAACAGCACCAACAGAACCTGTCACTGCGAAATCTACTGATGAAATACCAATCGGTGTGGAAGTGAAAAAGCGTGATACAAATAAAGGTAATATGCCTTTCCTAATGAAGCAATTCAAGAAGGATTTAGATAAAGTCTTTAACACAGTCTTAAACAGAAAATTGCTTCTCGTTGTACTTGATCCTGAAACTGACAAAAATCAAGTATTACTAAATATGATTTTAGATACTTTCCAATGTTTTGTTCCCGATCGCGAATTACGAGTAGTTAATTTTGCAACTGATTTCATACATCCAAGAGATGCTGATATAATTAGAGTAGATAGATCCTTACTACAATTTTATTCAAATGAAACATCAATAGATATGGATAACAAGAAAATCATCAATGGTGATAATTCTATTTATTTAGCTGATATTGTAAAAGAAATGACGAAATTGAAGCATTCAGAATGTCTTTCTCTTCTTATTAATCGAGTTGCTCTTATTGAGAAACTAGCACAGGACTGGGCGAAAATAAAGAAATTAAATCTACCATCTGAAGATTTCATTACTAACGTACGAACAAAATATAATCCCGCAATCATTCAAGTTATGGATAATGTTGCTATTAATATATTCATGGACTAATAGTTCACTTTAGAGCTATTATTGTTTATTTCTTTATTTTTCTACTTATTATTTAGATTATTATACACAATGTGCTTTAATGCTAAAAGTTATAATTAATAGTAAAGACTCATAATTATGGTTGAAAAAGTAAATATCGAAATCTTTTTCATAGAATGAGAATTTAATCTTAATCAAGGTGTTGAAATATGACTGATATTTCAGAAGTTTTGTCAGCTCTAAAGCGTGGGGATCTAACTATTGAAGAAGTCCTCAAAGAGTTAAATGATATATTAGCAACCGTTAAGAAAGGGTTTGAAGAACTCAAACAACCGATAGAGGAACTCGTTGAGTTTGAAAAAAGGCAGAGTGGAGAAATTTCACAATATGAATCAAGTAATTTAACTCTGTCACAAGAAATTACATCATTTACAGAAGAAAAAGCTACTAATGAGAGATTACTTCAAGAAATTCAGGAAAAATATTCTGAAACTACAGAGAAACGAGTAAAACATGAAACCAAGGTTAGAGAGACATCAACAGAACTTTCTAACACAAAGAAAAGGTTAGAAGCAGCAAATGCAGAACATGTAGCTGAGACTGAAACCAATCAGAAAATAATTGCCGAAATTAGTACTATTGTTGAATCTGCTGAGCAAAAAGCTTTAGGTATTGAACAGCAAGCAGAAAAAGAAAGAGATATCATACGAAAATCAAAAGGCGAACGTATGGCTCTTGAATATTTAATCAAGAAAAACCACATTGAATTTAATGAAATTAAGGTTATTCATTCCTTAGATGGTAGAACAAATACTGATATGGCAACAGTCTCAAAAGTTACTGGTTTATCTGAAGCATTAATAGCAAAAACACTCGAAGGTTTGGAAAAAAGAAATTTGTTAACCTTTGATGGCTCAACTGGAGCTATAACTGTAACAGGGAGCCTGAAAATTTAGGAGGGAAAAAAATGACTGATTTTGTAAGTATACGAAGAAACATTATCGCAGAAAAAGAACGACTTGAGAGATTAGCAACTAGCTCAAATCAAAAAATAGCCGATAGCATAAAGGAACTTCAAAGTGCAGTAGACTTTCTAGATAAAACAGAAACAACATTCAATGAACTATCTCAAAATCTCGCTGAACGTAAGAAAGATGAAATTAATTACAAAGATCAAAAGAAAGAGTTGCTTTCAAGTGTTGAATCATTGAAAGAAAATATTGAAAGAGTACAAATTTCGATCAAAGATGAAGATGATAAAATAGCTAATTTGGAAAAAGAAATTTCTCAATTAACTTCTGATCTTAATAATACTCAGAGTGAACTTTCATCTACACAACACAAAATTACTAATTTAAAAGAAATTAATTCACAGAAAACTCAGGAAAAAAATGATGTTACAGCAAGAATGGAAAACCGATTAGCAGAAACTCAGAGAGTTTTAATCGCTCTTGCTGCAGAAAAAGAGAAAGAAGTCCAACTGAGCCCTGTTTTAGATTTCCTTTTAAAAGAAGTAAGAATAGATATTCCTGAAGTCGAAATACTGTCCGTTTTAGCTTATCGAAATCAAGCAATGGGTTTGGATGAATTAAAGCAAGCGGTCTCAAAAACCCCACCTGTTATTATCTTAAAAGTGATTAGAAGTCTCGATAGTAAAGGTGTTATCAAATATGATGAGCGATTGGACACAATTGAATTAACCGTTAATTTAGTTTAGACATGGATTCGATAAAAATTGAATCCATTTTTTTTATTATATGAGTAACAAAAATACAACAAACTTGATACATTAGATGGATTTATTAATTAAGTTCAAGAATATGATTTCGTAAAGTAAAATATTGATAAAAACTAATTCATTATAGAAGAGGAAGATTTGTGTGAGCTTCTTAGCAAGACTGTTCCGGCAAAAAAAACAATTTAAAATTACAGTAGTAGGACTAGATTCTGCTGGTAAAACTACCATGCTAAATTTCTTGCGTTTTGAAAAAAATATTGAGACATTGCCTACAATTGGGGTGAATGTTGAAGTTTTAAAAAGAGAAAATGTTAATTTAAGTATTTTTGACCTTGGAGGACAATTGCATTTTCGTACTCTTTGGGGAACACTTATGCGAGGAACAAGTGCCATAATTTTTGTTATAGATTCCGCAGATAGAACTAGAATAGAAGAAGCGAAAGCAGAATTATGGAAAGTGCTAATTGATCCTCAGTATCCTGATGCTCCACTACTAATTGTCGCTAACAAACAAGATAAGGAAGGAGCTTTGTCATTAGAGGAACTTGTAAGAGCTTGTGATTTAGATGATCCAGTAAAAATGGGAAGACGAAGCTGGCATATTCAACCAACAGTAGCAACTACTGGACAAGGTGTTGAAGAAGCGATTCAATGGATCGTTATAGAATTAGATAAATTATGATAGTCGGGGGTATTGACGAATGGTAGAAATCTCTAGACCAATGATTCTTCGGATAGGAACACCAAAAGTTGAAAAAGACATCAAAAAAGTACATAAGTTATTGGCAAGTGCTGGTTACCAGAAAATTGAGGAAGGTAAATACGCACATAATGCAGAACCAACACTTTCAGCATTATTACACTTAGATACAATTAGGGACCAAGAAGGAAATCCTCTGGAAGAGGTTATTGAGTTAATTCTTTCAGATGCAGATAGCTATGTTAATCAAACAATATACAATGCATTGGCAACTGTTTTTCCATTAGAACTATCAAACAAGTAACAAATGTCTGAACTCCTTGCTTAACCACTTATTCTATTATCTAGAGCAGAATTTTTTAAATTGGATAGTCGAATTTGAATATATAGATGCAATAGAATGAACTTAAGGTCTTAGATAAAATGCCAGAAGAGGAATTCATAATCTCATTAGGTATTGAGTGTACAGCACATACATTCGGTGTAGGTATAATTGATTCTAATGGTAAGGAGTATAGTGATGTGAAATCCTCCTATGTGCCATCGTTTGGTGAAGGAATCCATCCTCGTGAAGCTGCTAGACATCACAGTAATCAAGCATCAACATTAATTAAAGAAGCCCTCAAAGAAGCAGCAATTAAACCAACTGATTTAAAATTAATTTCCTTTTCAAGAGGTCCAGGAATGGGGCCATGTTTAAGAACAGGAGCCGTAATTGCTAGAACACTTTCTGGTTTCTACAATATTCCTCTAGTTGGGGTGAACCATGTAGTTAGCCACATAGAAATTGGAAAGATGTTAACCAAAGCGAAAGCGCCTGTTATACTCATGGTTAGTGGAGGAACAACACAGATTTCTTCCCATGTAGATGATTATTATACCATTTTCGGTGAAACCCTGGATATCTCGATAGGTAATTGCTTTGACAAATTCTCTCGAGAAGTAGGTATTCATGATCCAAATAATCCTTGGCCAGGACCAGTTTTTGATAAGGTTGCTGCAAAAGGTAAAGAGTATTTTGAGCTACCATATAGTGTGAAAGGAATGAGCGTAAGCTTTTCTGGATTATTAACAGCTGCATTAAGACTTGTTAAAGAAGAGGGTGTATCAATTGAAAATGCAGCTTTTAGCTTGCAAGAAACCGCGTTATCAATGCTTACTGAAATTGCTGAAAGAGCAATTGCTCATACTCGAGCACCTGAATTATTAATAGTAGGAGGATTTGCTCGAAATCAACGATTTCAATCTATGCTCCAAGAAATCTGTAAAGATTGGAAAATGAAAATGCTTGTATGCCCATATAAATACGCTAGTGATAATGGAACAATGATAGCTTGGGGAGGAATACTACAATACAAAGGAGCTGGAGCTCTCAAAACAGAAGAGTCACAAGTTTTACCTGATTGGAGAAGTGATGCAGTAAAAATTGTCTGGTAAGAATAGTATATCATGTAGAGTTATCTTGAGTTGAAGAAATGATTATTGAAATAGAGAACCTAGAACCTAAGAAAGAAATAATTGATCAAGTTGTTCAGATTCTGAAGAAAGGCGGATTAATTGTTTATCCAACTGAAACAGCTTATGGTTTAGGTTGTGATGCTTTCAATATTAAAGCAATTGAAAAAATCTATGAAATAAAATCTAGACCTCTTGATAACCCCTTACCTGTTATTGTAGATAGTATTACTATGATTGAACAAATAGCCTTTATGCAAGATAATGCGAAAATTTTGATTGAAAAATACTATCCAGGCCCTTTAGTAATTGCTCTAAAGAAGAAAGATATTATCCCTGATATTCTAAATAAAGATGGAATTGCATTTCGTATTTCCAGTAATGAATTAATCAAAAACATTGTAGAAAAATTTGGAAAACCAATTGTTTCGACTAGTGCAAATCAAACTGGAGCTAAACCTCCCTATACAATTACTGATGTTCTAGAAACTATAGATGAAAAAGATGTTGATATCATTTTAGATGCTGGAGTATTAGAACAAAACAAACCTTCAACTATAGTAGATTTTGTCATGCCTAATTCACCTCAAATAATGCGAGAAGGAGCAATAACTGCAAAAGAA
Source organism: Candidatus Heimdallarchaeota archaeon (assembly GCA_019894765.1). The sequence goes on along the minus strand of JAGXNT010000024.1, from coordinate 22,358 downwards.
ATTCTTCAAACACTAAATATAGAAGAAGAAAAATGGGAACAACATCTAAAATACCAAAAGAAGTAATGCGAAATCCAAGTATTACTTAGCCTTATCTGAAATTCCTTTTTCTGTTACAAAAAAGACACATTCTCTATCAGGTAAACGAGAAGAATCATACATTCTAGCTATACGGGCTTGATCTCTTCCTTTACGTAAAAGTATTCTTTGATGTGGTCGATGTGCCCAAGCAAAACCGAGTGCTGGGTGAGGTGATTTATCAAAGAGATTATCATCAAATGTAGCAATTACTTGATTTGTTACTACAACAGCAATGCCTAATTTCTCAATCAATTGCTTCATTGTTTCTGCTAAGCGCATTACCGCTTGTTGACGTGAAACAAGTCTATCTTCACCAACATACTCAGCTCGAAAGTGTGATGCAATCGAATCAATAATGAATAATTTAACATTTCTTTCCTTAAGTAATTGTTCAGCATTCATAATTAAAAATGTTAAATGATCAGAGTTGTATGTTCTGGTTACAGCGATGTTGCTTAGGAATTTCTTAGGATCTAAACCTTTATTCTGAGCCATTTGGACTATTCTTGTGGAAGAAAACGTCCCCTCAGTATCAATGTAATAGACTCCACCACCTAACCCTCCTTCTTCTGGAGGTAATTGAACATTAATTGATAATTGAAAACATAGTTGGGTTTTCCCGGTTGCAAATTCCCCTGATATTTCTGTTATCTCTCCGGTGTAAATACCTCCACCTAGTAATGTATCTAATTCCTTTGAACCAGTTGTGATTTTTAGACGCTTCTCTTCCTTTTTCAATAAATCTGCTGCAGAAATTGGTTTTTGCTCAACATTAGCAACTGCTTCAGCTATTATTGTTTTAGCAGTTACTGAATCTATTTCGATTTTTTCTGCTAGTTCTTCTGGAGTTAACCAACTAATTGATTCAATTGTTGAAAAACCTGCAGCTTCTAGTTTGTCAAAAAGTTCGCTTGTTACTGATTCTAATTCTTCTAGTTTCTTTTGGAACAGATTATCGCACCAACCAGCTTTTTTCCCACACTAGTGTTTTTATAGGAAATATCTTCTTAATAACTATTTGTAATTTTGAGGTATAAAATCTCACCTAATACCCACTAGCAAAAGAAAAACAATAAACACCAGTAAATCTGTTATTAACTCAATGGTGGGTAAAAGATTAAAACCAAAGTTACTGCAATGACCATAACAATAAAAATAATGGACCAAATGATGAATGTATTTCTTAATGTATCTGGTTTGTCAATGAGTCTAAGTCTTAAAGCAAGTGTAAGAATAAACATGAAGAACGGGAGGAATACCATCGGGAAGACTCGTTCATTAAGTTCTGTTCCAACTAAATAAAATATAATTTCAATGATTCCAACTGCTAACCATGCTAATGAAGCGAGATCCATAATTTTGATTTCAAGTGGATGCTCTCTCCACGCTAAGAATCGTTTGGGTTTACTTGATTGGGAAGTTTCAGTGCTGCTCATTGTCATTCATCACTGTTTTTGTTCTAGAATCGAAATTTCTTTAATTATCTTTAAATCTTTTTATGGGATTTTCTTTTTGTTTTCTATTACTTTAATTAGACTTCTCCACCAACTAATTCCCTTCTTTTTCTCACTCGGTAGATAATTGCCCCTCCAATTACAACTCCATAAAACGTAATTGTAATGCTGAGAATCGTGTTTTGATTGATACTCTTCAGTGGTAGAAGCTCAGCATTTGTTTCCCTGAGCTTGAAGAAAACTGCCATTCTTCTATCAGTTACTGGTTCCACAAAGTATCCTGCCATGTAAAATAGTACGCCATACCAATCACTTGTACCATGTCTAGCATAACCGTACAACAAAGTCATATTAAGGGTGCTACCATAAGTTCTGTGCACAAAAACCTCATAATATTTATCCATAATTGAAATTGACTCGCTGCTTGTTGTTATTGAAGTGTAATTCTGAATTTTTACGGTGGTGTTATATTCAAGGTCTCGTGGGAAAACCCACATTGGTGTTGGAATGATTTCGTCTGACCTATCAAAGAAATATTCCCAAAACAACCAGATAATATAGGTGTTCTCAGTATTGATATCCAAATGTCGGGTAAGTAAGTCTTCACTTCCTCCTGTGGTTTCATTATAGAAATCGACCGGTGATACAACTTCAACATGAAATTCGCCAAAAATATGGGTCTCATCTAACATTGTTAAGTATTCAATAGATAACGAACCAGATGCAGCAATAATACTGCCAGTAGACTGTGTGACATCATACAATAAATTCATCCCAACAAATGGAAATAGCTCCTCCTCTTCCTGAGCATTAGCTCTTAATGGATTTCTCTCAACAAATTTGCTAGTTACATCTACGAAGAAAATACAGAAAATGAGTAGAAAAACCTTAATGGTTGTTTTAGTGGATATTCTTCTTTTAACTAGCATGATTAGACACACGTTCACATTGTTATTATATGTTAGTTAGTATTTATTGTTTCTATTAATTCCATGTAAATTAAAGTAAATCTAATAAAGATTATTACTCGACTTTCCCAACAACTAGGAAGAATTTTAATGTTGAAATACCATAAACAAATAGTCTATGCAAAAATTAAGAGGAACAGCAATGGGTCCAATAATTCGAGTAGAGAATGTATCAAAAATCTTCGGACGATACATATCCCGTGCAAGAGTGACATCCTTACGAGACATTAATATTACAATCAATAAAGGTGAAAGGATTTGCTTATTTGGACCAAATGGCGCTGGAAAATCAACTTTAATGAAAGGAATAATGGGATTACTCAAACCTACTCAAGGGGATATCTATATTAAGGATTACAATGTCCGATGGAATCCGCTCAAAGTAAAACAAAGTATTGGTTATCTGCCTTCTGATCTTAATTTCTATCTCGATACTCCTTGTAAAGAATCACTGTTTCATTTTGGAAAATTAAGAGGGCTTTCCAGAAAAGAGACTTTACAGGAAACAGATAGATTATTAGAATTAGTTGGGTTGTCAAAATGGTGGGATTTACCTCCAAAATTAATGTCCTCTGGTATGAGACAAAGATTTAGTTTATCATTAGCAATAATTGGTGATCCAGAGATTATCCTTTTTGATGAACCGGTCTCTTTTATAGATGTTCAAGGAAAATTGAAAGTCTATCAACTAGTTCATGATTACGTTACGGATTCCGCGAAAACAGTCATAATGTCAACTCATAACATACAAGATGCACTTGTTATGAGTGATCGATTAATTCTCATGGATCGAGGAAAAATAGTTGTGGATGGACCAATAACTGAAGTAATCACTAAAAGATGCAAGTCAATGGAGATTATTTTAGCGCAAGATGCTCCTTCTAAGAAGGAAATTGTTAAAGTTCTTGGAGAAGAAGAATTCGAGATCTCAGGTCGCAAAATTATGGTACGATCTAAAGACGCATTACAAATTAGTACTTCTATTGTGAATCGGTTACAAGAGAATAAAATCTCGGTATTTTCATTTAGACCCTTTGTAGAACAAAGGAGAGATGAATTCGTAGATGAGGAGGAATCGACCTAGGTGATGTATTATGAGTAATGACTCTCGTGAACCCCAAGTAAAGAATTTCATTGGCCGAGTTTTTAGGCTTGTTTTTGAAAGAAATCCTCTTTTAGAATTTCGAGAAACAAGTGAAATAATTAGGTACGAATTCAAACGAATAATTCTGACTTTGAAATTCTTCATTGCACTCTCTTTTGTATTACTTCCTGCAATCATTTTCTTGAATTCCATTGCTAGTGATTATGAAGCGTTATTACTGGATTTTGGAGTTGATGCATTTAGAAATTTCAGTGCAGCAGGATTTGTGAATATTGGCCAATTTCTTCTTCAAATGATTGGAATCATGCTGACATTAGATAGTTTTGGAAAAGTTGCAGATGAAAGCATGAAGAGATACTTCGCTTTACCCGTGAGAAAAACCAATCTATACTTAGCTCATGCAATAACTGCATTTCTAGGAACCATATTAACAGGATTAATTGGTATAATTGTATTTGATCTAATACTCTGGATTTGGACCGGAGTCTCTCTAACATTCTTGTTGATACTAAAATCATTCTTTCTCATATCAGCTGGAGCATTTCTAGCAATATCAATAACCACATTATGTGTCATTGTAGCAAACTTCTTTGGCTTTGAAAGTTCAATTGCCATTGTTCCAACATTATTCATTTTTTACATCATCCCCTTCCTTGTCAATTTCGTAACTCAATTCGCTTTTGGGTTACCTCAAGCGTATGAATGGACGTTTATGTATCAACTGGCAGTAGCAACGGACTTTATGATAGAACCTTTTATTGGTCTGCATCAAAGTCTGGAACAAATAGCAAATAGGAATGCTTGGTTGATAATTGGTCTAATCAGTTATGTTGCACAAGTATTCTCACTGCTATTATTTACGAGAACAGAAAAATAAAAAGAAAAGATAAAGAATCTAGGGTTTTGGTTTGATAAATTCTTTATCCATGAGCATTTTAGTCATATCTCGAGAGTGTTTGATCTTTTCTTCAGCTATTTTATAAAGTTCTTTTTCTTCTAAGATGACTCGAGCAATGCCTTGTTCTATTGCTTTCATACCAACAGCAGTAGCTTCAATAGGATAGACTTCCCATTGATCCATTTTTGGAGTAATGTAATCTTTAGTTAATCCATTCTTGATTGCAATATCTCTCAGAGCAAGAGCAGCAGCAACACACATTTCGTCAGTGATTGTTTTAGCTTGAACGTCAAGTGCACCACGGAAAATGGCTGGGAATCCTAAGCTGTTGTTTATTTGGTTTGGAAAGTCGCTTCTTCCAGTTCCAATAACTTTGGCTCCAGCTTCTTTCGCTTCCCAAGGCCAAATTTCTGGTAACGGATTAGCACAAGCAAAAACAATAGAGTCCTTAGCCATGTGAGAAATCCATTCTTTCTTGATAGTACCCGGTTGGGATTTTGCTGCAGAAATTATGACATCTGCACCTTTAGTGGCAACGCCAAAATCACCAGATAAACCTTCGCCATTGGTCTTTTGAGCTAAATCATATTTGAAAGTGTCATAGTCTTTCTGTTCAACAATATCCGGGCGATCTTTGGTTGTAATACCTTTAGAATCACACATTACAATGTTCTTGGGATCAACACCAGCGGTAATAAGAAGATAGGCAGTTCTAGTATTTGCTGCACCAACACCAAGCATAGCAACTTTAACTTGGTCAATTTCCTTCCCAACAAATTTTAGCGCACCAAGAACACCAGCTAAGACGACTGTAGCAGTACCCTGAGCGTCATCATGAAAAACCGGAATCGTAACTTCAGGATCATTACGCAGTGTTTCAAGGATTTTGTAACAGTTGGGTTTAGAAATGTCTTCTAAATTAATCCCACCAAAAGAAGGTTGGATAAGTTTTACAGTTCTAATAATATCTTCAGGATCTTCTGTATCAAGACAAATAGCAACTGCATCAACACCACCAAGATACTTAAACAGAAGACTTTTTCCCTCCATCACGGGCATTCCGGCTTCCGGACCGATATTTCCAAGACCTAGAACTCTAGTTCCATTAGAAACAACAGCAACAAAATTACCTTTGTTGGTGTGCTTATACACTTCTTCTTTGTTTTCTTTAATAGCCAAACAAGGAGCTGCAACTCCTGGGGTATACCAGATACTAAATGCATCAAATCCCCAAACAGAACATTTAGGAACAGTTTGCATTTTGCCTTTGTAAAAAGGATGGAGTTTCATGGCAATTCCTGCAGGCTTTTTCGCCTTCTCTAATAGCTCTTCCTTAGTAACCTTTTTTTCATCCACGTTTTACAACTACTCCATTTAATCATACAAAGAGGTTAGGACTTACTATTTAAAATATTAATCGCATAAAACTGTAAAAGAAGCATAAAAATAAAAAGAAGAACTTTTATCAAAAAAAGAGAAATGCTTAAAACAGATGAGGAAAAGAACAAAACAGCTAGGTATACAGAGTCGAGGTAGCCTAGCCTGGTTTCGGATGTCCATGCGTGTTCATTCGCCAGAATGGGCGCCTGACTCATAATCAGATCGCAAACATTAGGGCCATATTTGATGGGACATCAGGAGGTCGCGGGATCAAAGCCCGCCCTCGACACCAGTTTTTTTTCCCCTTTATTTCTAAGATTTGAAACATTTTTCTAGTTCTTTTCTTAATTCTGCTGCATGAGTTATTAGGAAATAGAAATCTAGCCCATGAACAACTAGATTTAATTCATCATAATGAATGTTAGAAGATATTTCTCTTATTTCTTCAGAAAATTCATTAAAGACTCTTTGCCTTTCATTTTGCAATAATGAATAAACCTTGCCCATAAACTTTGTAAAACACTCTACCGAGACTTTGGGTTCCTTTTTTTCCAGACTAACAATTTTTCCTAAAACAGGCATTATCCGGGATACTTCATCTTTTTTCAATTCTATTTTATGTTTGTCACACATTAGGTAGAGTTTGGCTGATCGCCCATAAATCGTTTCAGACGCTGTTTGACCCATTTTCACTCTTTTACCTACTTGTTTGATTAAACCTTTCTTTTCCAAAACATCTAGATACTTGTAAAGTGTTTTTCCTTTTCTTTTCGTCTTTTCTTTGAGTTCGTTTTTCTCTTTTGTTTCTAAAGGCATTTTATCAATTTTCTTGGCTACATGTAAATTATAAGCCGTTTCTAAATCCTTGACAGTCATTGGTCCCTTTCGTAAAACGATGATAATTGCCTCGTAACGTGGATCTTCAATTAGTGCCCATGCCTCTTTATCCTCTAGTAGCATTACTGCTTCTTCTTCAAAAGTAATAATATCTTGATAATCCACATTCTTCACCTGCTAGTAAACAGTCCTTAATAATTATACAAAAGTCTTTCTCTTATTATACCTATTAATTTCTTTGTTTATGGAAACATTAATATATGATTTAAGAGAAACAATTCTCTACAATTAGAGAAAATTGCCTGTGATTTACTATGTTGGAAACAGAAACACAGCAACCAGAATTACAATCAAATATGAAAGGCTTCATGTTTTTCTGGTCAGGACAGTTAGTATCGATATTAGGATCAAGTATAATTCAATTCGTATTAACTTGGTGGGTAACAGTTGAAACAGGGAGTCCATTATTATTATCATTAGCTATGTTTGTTGGATTCATTCCAACGATAATTTTAACTCCAATTGCAGGTGTTTTTGTTGATAGGTGGAATCGAAAAGCGTTAATAGGAACCGTGGATTTCCTTCAAGCTGCAGTAACTGTGGTTTTATTATTCCTTTTCATGTTTGATTATGTGACCGTCCCTATCTTACTTATCTTCCTAGCAGCACGTGGGGTGTTCCAAGCGTTTCATCAACCAGCAGTTATGTCATTGATTCCAATTATGGTTCCTCGAAAACATCTCGGACGAATTAATAGTATTGATTACTTTTTCAATAGTATCATTTTCCTCATAGGACCTATAGTTGCTGCATTCTTGTTCAAATTCTTAGCAATCCAACACATTCTTTGGATAGATGCTGCTTCATTTGTAGTAGCAGTCATTCCATTAATCTTCATCAAAATTCCAAAACTCATCAAAGAGAAAGTGGAAATAAAGGAAAAGAAAAAGTTCTTTGCAGACTTCAAAGAAGGTTTTGTTTTTATTAAAGAGAAAAAAGGATTGCTTCCACTACTAAGTGCTTTTACAGGAGCTAATTTCTTCATTATGCCTTTATTCACATTGCTCAATCTTTTCATTTATACTACTCATGGGGGAACGGAAACGAATTTAGCTTTTATCCTCGCGTTCAATCAAGCAGGGATGATTGTGGGTTCTATTCTGTTTATTATTTGGAAAGGGTTCAAGAAAAAAGTACTTGGAGTTATTATTGGTCTACTCTGCATGTATTCCGGCTTCATGTTCTTGACTTTCGCTCCCTTTCAATGGTTCTGGTTCATCGGTTTAGGTTTTCTTGTTATTGGATTCGGATTACCAATGGCAAATATTTCCAGTCAAACCATCTGGCAATCGATCGTTCCAAAAGAAAAGCTGGGGAGAGTAATGTCTGTAAGAATCGCCATAGCACAGTTTACAGCACCTATGGGGATGATATTGAGTGGAGTGATAGCTGTTGCACTTGCAAGAGGAATTGCTAAAACTGAAACACAAGCAGTTGCTGATGCATTGGCAATAAAATACATCTTTATTGGAGCAACTGTCCTTGGGATAGTTTTTCTCGCAATCTCCTGGTTATTCACATCAATGCGACATGTTGAAAAAGGAATTATTCTAATAGAAGATGAAGAAGAAAAAGAAGCACTAACGGAAAAGAAAGAAACAAAGTTGGAAACTGATGATCTTTTTGATGCAGAACCATCTCCAAAATTAGCTTCAGTGGATTAGAAAATCCATATCTTTTTTTCATTTAAGTATTCATTTTTTTGTTAAAGTAAAAAAAAGATACCTTTTAATGTGAAGTGTTTGCTAGTTCTTGAATGTAAAGAAAACATTTATACAAAAGTGGTAATATTTCGTTTTATACGTTTATTATCGAAATTTTAGTTACGAATAATAGGAGATTTGTTCCTTGAGTAAAAAAGGTAATAGCGGTCATCGTGGAAGACGTAAAAAAAGAGTGGGTATTCCACGCGGATTACTTTACTATTACTTTGATGTTATGTGGGAAAGCTTTTTCGAAGCATTAGGTGCTGAAGTGGTTCTTTCATCTGAAACAAATAAGAAGATAAAAGACAGTGGTGTTCTCGAAACTCTCGATGATGAATGCTATTCTACCAAGCTGTATCATGGTCATGTTTTGGATCTAGAAAATCAAAATCTCGATTATCTATTCGTTCCTAGATTTGCTAGTCGAAATAAGCAAGAGGTGGGCTGTCCGAAATTTGTTGCCCTAGCAGATGTTCTTCAGCATACTAAGGAGAATCTTCCACCAATCATTGGACCTTATTATAGTACTTCTCGAGAGAAACACGGTTTTTGGCGTTTGGTTAGAATTATTTTCAATATTGGTTTTAAATTTACAAAAAACCCTCTAAGAATAACATATGCTGCTCTCAAATCTCTAAGAGATCATAGAAAATCAAAGAAAGAAAAAATACAAAGTGAAGAGGTCATAAAGAAGTGGGAACGCTCGGAGATTCTATTAAATGATCCTCCTACAAATGATAATGGTGATGAAATACTGAAAGTAGCACTAGTTGGTCATTCATATGTCATAAACGATAGTTTTGCATCTCTAGATGTCCGCAAAAAACTGCAAAAATTAGGTATTGATATTATTACATCTGAGCAAATGCCAAGAAATCTCATTAAAAGACAATTACTTAGGTTATCTATGAGGGAATACGGATTAGAGTTTCCTGAACCAGAAAAACTCTCTAAAAAGGAATTGGAAAAACAATTTGTAGGAAGAAATGATTATCTCTATTTTGAGTTTGAACACGAAATAGTTGGTACAGCAATGCATTTTCTCGAGTCAAACTCTATTGATGGAATTTTGATGCTTGTTAATTTCATCTGTGGACCGGTATCAGTAACAACTGAATATGCAAAGCAATTTGCAAAGAAATTAAAAGCAAAAACACCAATGGCTATCCTTACGCTAGATGCTCATACTGGTGAAGCTGGCTTCCAAACAAGATTAGAAGCTTTTAGTGATATACTCAGAATGAAGAAAGGCGATGGAACTATTCCTGAGTCTGTAAAAGAAAAATCTGAGTTTATTATATTATAATGGAGTGGAAAAAATACATGGATGTATTAACTTACCCTCATTTTGGTCCTCTAACAAGACTCTTTAAAGCTGTTTTTCAAGAATTAAAAGTACCAGAGGAACGAATTGTTGCTCCATCTGTTCCAAATAAGCGAACACTCGACTTAGGATCTGAGCATTCACCGGAATGGATGTGCACTCCCTTCAAATTAAGTTTAGGTTCTCTTATTGAAAGCTTAGAAAAAGGAGCAAATCATGTTTTTCAGATAGGCGGAATTGGAACTTGTCGTGCAAGTTGTTATGGTCCTGTTCAAAGAGTAATAATTGAAGATCTTGGTTTTAGTGCTAAATTTTCAAATATTGATTATCATCTTCCCATTGATATGTTAAAGGATTTCAAATCAGTCAGCAATGGTTTTACTTTTTTGCAGACAGTATCGGCTATCCGTAAGATTTGGGTAAAAAACTATTCTCTTGATTTGACCGAGAATTTGATTAATTTCTATCGAGGAGTAGAAATTGAGAAAGGTCAGACTGATAAGGTTGCTAATGAAGTATATGATAAATTATTCAGCATTCATCGTGTTCGCGAAATTAAAAAATACCACAAACAAATACCAAAGATCTTTGAAGAGAAAATTCCTATTGATGAAGATGCCGATCCTTTGAAGATAGGTATTATTGGTGAAATTTATGTCGTTCTTGAACCAATGCTTCATTTGGATGTTTATCGTCGTTTGAATGAGCTAGGTGTTATTTGTCGGAATACCGTTTCGCTTAAGAAATTTACAGATATCCCAGCGAAATTAAATCCGTTTGTAAAAGAGTACTATAAAGTTTATCGAGAGAAAGCACGACCTTATATTCAACAATACTGTGGTGGGGATGGACAGGAAAGCATCGGAGCTACAATTCTATTGCGGGAATTGGGTTGGGATGGAATGGTCCACATTTGGCCCTTTAGCTGTATGCCTGAGCTAAGTGCTCAAACCGTCATTCCTGTTGTTTCACATGATTATAATATGCCCGTTTTACCTTTGGTTGTAGATGAACAAACCGGGGAAACTGGTTATCAAACAAGATTAGAAGCATTCGTTGATATGCTTAAAATAAAACGTGAAAATGAAAGAAATGGTCAACCACCAGAAAAAATAACTTGGGAGACATTTAATTATGACTGAAGATTGTAATTGTCCAAATGAGCAAGAAGCAGTAATAGCTGAATCACCAGACAAGGTGAAATTAATTGAGAGCATTGAAGAAGAACTCTCAGCAAAAGAGGAGTCTGCGAAATTCTATTTAGGCGTAGATGTTGGTTCTATTAGCACTAATCTTGCCATCATTGATGGACATAAGAATTTAGTCGAGTCTGTATATATTCGAACAGAAGGGAGACCAATACAATCAATACAAAGAGGAGTTACTCTTCTCAAAGAGATGGTTGGTGAGGATTTTGAAATTAGTGGCGTTGGTGCAACTGGAAGTGCAAGACAACTTACTGGTTTGTTAGTTGGGGCAGACGTAGTAAGAAATGAGATTACTGCCCATTCCCTTGCTTCTCTCCATGAGAATCCTAATATACAGACAATTATGGAAATCGGTGGACAAGACAGTAAAATTATTCTCATAAGAAATGGTGTACCAATCGATTTTGCTATGAATACTGTTTGTGCAGCAGGAACTGGTTCATTTCTTGATCAACAAGCACATCGTCTAGAAATTCCAATCGAGGATTTTGGTGATTTAGCTATAAAATCTACCAATGCTGTTGCTATTGCAGGTCGTTGTACAGTTTTTGCAGAATCAGATATGATTCACAAACAACAATTAGGTCATCCAGTCGAAGACATTATTCGTGGTTTAAGCGAAGCATTAGTTCGTAACTACTTGAATAATGTTGGAAAAGGAAAAGATATTCGTGGTCCGATAATGTTCCAAGGAGGAGTAGCAGCTAATGTTGGCATTAGAGATGCTTTCCGACGTTCTCTCATTAAATCAGAGAAGATAAAACACGAAGATGAATTAATGGTTCCAGAAAACTTCGGTGTTATGGGTGCTATTGGAGCAGCTATTCTTGCTATGAATAAAATGGTAAAGAATCCTAGTGAGAAGACAAAATTTGTAGGCTGGCAAATTCCAGATATTCATTATAATACTAAAGGATTTGAGTGTAAAGGTTGTCCAAATATTTGTGAAATAATCGAGGTCTACATGGATGAGAAAGTAATCGCTCGTTGGGGAAGTAAATGTGGAAAATGGGATGTATAATTATACTTTCTTTTAATTAGTAATTTCTTGGAGATTTAGTTATGGAAAACGAAGAACATAATCGAATAAAGCGTATTGAATTATCAGAATCTGGACCTATGCTCCTACCTGTTCCAGCTATTATTCTCGGAGTTAAAGGAGATGAGAAAACAAAGGATGATTTAACTTGTGTTTGGACCTTTGTACTTGAAGGCACTCCACCTCAAGTTGGTATAAGTGTTGGTAAAAAAAGTGCTATTTCAGGTCACTACCAAGTAGCTTTAGAACTCATTGAGAAACATGGGGAATTCACCTTAAACGTTCCCGATGCTTCCTGGGTAGAAGCATTTGATATAATCGATATGTGTGCATCAGAGCGAGATGATAAATTTGCGAGAGCAGGATTGACTCGAGTGCAATCGAAATTAATTGATGCTCCAGGAATAGCAGAAGCTCCTATTATTTTAGAATGTCGAGTTATCTCTTCTCACGAACTCTTACCGAAAAGAACTGTTTTCTTTGCAGAGGTACTTAGAACCAGTGTTCATCCCGGGGTTACAGATAGTAATGGTCGATTGATTCCAGAATCTAAGCCTTTCTTTGGGATGCTCGCAGGATGCGGGGAATTTTGGACGTTCAAAGAAAAAGTTGGTCAAATAGGGCAAACAAAAAAAATTGATCATATAAGATACTAAGAGCTTACATATTTGATTTAGGCTTCTTCTTTATCTTCATTAATTTCTTTAGATCATCAATTAGAGTTGTATCTTCTACATTGAAAAACATCCAACGACCATCATGAAGTTGCTTAGTACTATCAAATTTATTCACAACAAAATCACTAAAATCATTTCTTGATGTTTGGAATTTCTCCACTTCTTTCTTGCCAAAAATAATCTGGGCAGTAAAGCAATCCTTCTGTGGATAAAGCGCACACCAAGTCTTATTGCTCTTGCGAAACCGTATAGCCCAACCCCATTTCTTTCCATAATCCTTTTTCTCAGGAACGAAATCGTAATTATCCTTTAGGAAAGCAGTTATCTCTGTCCATGCATGTCCCGCTTTTCCAACGAAATTTAGTATTTCGTTATCTGTTGGTTCTTTATCAGAGATCAACCTAATTGGAACTGATTCTTCATCAGACATATAAGAGTTCTCACCTATTCTTTCATTCTCTTAATTAAATATGGATTTAGAAGTTTTAAATCCTCATCCTTTTTTCTGCTGTTAATAGTAAATTGGGAGCATTCTACAAAAAAAATAATAGTCTACAAACATTTGTAGATTTAATTTACGTTGAAGCAATAGATCTTCATAAATAAATGGGAACAGGCTTGATTAAAATGACCAAAATAGTTGATCTACAACAAATAAAAGAAGTACTAAAAAACATAGATCCGATACAAGAAATAGAAGATGGATTCGTAGAATTCTCTCGAGGGAAAGTCGTGGTTCCTCCAGTTGGAGAGATGATTTTCGAGGATCCTCCAGGGGAAGCCCACATTAAATATGGATTCATTAAAAATGATGATTATTATGTTATCAAAATTGCTTCAGGTTTTTACAATAATCCAAAAATAGGTCTACCAAGCTATGACGGTTTAATGCTTCTTTTCAATCAAAAAACAGGTGTACTAATTTCAATCTTACTTGATGAAGGTCATCTAACTAATGTTAGAACAGCTGCTGCAGGTGCCGTTGTTGCGAAGTATTTAGCACCTAAGAAAGTACATCGAATTGGTATTTTTGGTGCAGGTGTGCAAGGAAGAATGCAACTGGAATATCTTGAGAATATTATTGATTGTAAAGATGTTATTGTCTGGGGTATAGATAAACAAGAATTGGATGATTACAAAAAGGAAATGGAGAAACAAGATTTCAAAGTAGAAACAACTATGCAATCAGAAAATGTAACATCCTCATGCAATTTCATTGTAACATGTACACCTTCAACAAAACCTTTGATTCAAGTTGATCAAATTGAAAAAGGAACCCATATTACCGCAATGGGTTCGGACACTCCGGTAAAACAGGAGCTTGATGCTGCAATTCTAGGAAAAGCCGATCGAATAGTAGTTGATAGTATAGAGCAGGTTCAGAGTCGGGGAGAAAGCTATCATGCATTAAAGTCTGGTATGATTAAGAAAGAAGATCTAATCGAATTAGGAACAATTATTCCAGAGAAGACACTCCATAGACAATCAGATGATGAAATAACAATTGCAGACTTAACTGGAGTAGCTGTTCAAGATATTCAAATAACAAAAGCAGTTTGGAAAGGTATAGCACCTACCGAGTAAAACTAGTGTGTCTCGGAGTAACTATGATAGGTCATTACCAGGTGCTAGCCAAGCATTGATCCTGATTCAACTTGTCAGATCTCTTCATTGACACAAATAACAATCTCTGCTCTTCCATCAAAAATCTTTCCAATAATATGTTGTGATTTAGAGAATGAATTAATTTTCCCTAGGAACTTTAGTTTATTCACAAACAATTTATAATAAGAAAGGGGTTTAATATTTCTTAAGGAATTTCGTGAGATGTTTGCCTAAATGCGAGACGATATCTCCTCTGACTCTCGATTAAAAATGGAAGTGTCAGAGGTAATGACCACTACTGTTTTTTCAATCTTTCAAGATCAAACAGTACAAGAAGCTGCAAAATTGATGCTAGACAAAAGTGTTGGGTGCATCATAATCCAACCAAGAAAAGGTGAGAAAACTCCACTTGGCATTATCACAGAACGAGATATTGTCACTCGTGTTGTAGCAATTGGTAAGGAACCAAAAGATGTAATTGTTGATGAAATTGCTACCAAACCTGTAGTGACTGCAAATCCCTCGTTGGATGTTGCTAAAGCAATGTCACTTATGGCTAAATTGAATATTAGACGCTTAATTATTGTAGAAAACAATAACGTCGTTGGAATAGTAACTTACAGAGATTTACTAAGAATTGCCCCCGGACTACTAGAAATAGCTATGGAATACGAAAAGATAGGTTTTAGAGGCGAAACAGAAGATGATACTATGGATTTCGCAGATGAAGACTATGACAAAGATTCAGAATTAAATCAACCGGATTTATCCTTAGGCTATTACTGTTCCTCATGCGGGGAATGGAACGAAGGAGATCCAGCTTACGACAAAGATGATCAAGCTTTATGTAGTGATTGTCAATATTTAGATGAAGAAATAAATGAGTAATCGTAAATCATAAAAAGTGATTAGCGCACAAAAAAGCGTTGAAAAAACAGGAGATAATGGAGAATAATAATTTCTAGGAGGATATTCATTGAAAGTTTCTGAAGTGATGTCAACTGAATTTGAAACAATAGAAAAAGATCAGAGCCTACATAATGCTCTGATTCTTATGAGGAAGAATAAAGACACCTCGAGACTAATAGTAATTCAAGGTGAAAAACCGGTAGGTATACTATCCTTCCGTGATGTGGCAAATAGATTAGGCACTTATAAAACAGAAGGAATTTCACCTAAAAGTTTACATGTTTCAAGTGCAATGACTTCTCCAGTATTAAACATAGACAAAAACGAAAGTGTTGAAACAGCAGCTAATATGATGTTTGAGAATAGAGTTTCCAGTTTACTTGTTATGGAAGATGAAAAATTAATTGGAATTATGACAAAGTTCAATCTTTTGAAAGTTTATGACAAATGTAAGAAGATAAAAGTAAAAGAACTTATGACAGAAAACCCAGTCATGATATCTGCAAGTGAACGAGTCCTTTCTGCTCGAAACACTATGATAGAAAAGAAATTCAGTGTTTTACCTGTTATGGACGAAGGTGCTATTGTTGGAATTATAGATGATGCTACACTTGCGGATGCTTTAGCAAGATTTCGAGAACAATTCTCAATAAAACATCAAAAATCTAGACTCCATGAATTCTATATAGGACAGGTTATGAAATCGGATCCACCAATAATCAAAGAAAGTGCTCCTTTATGTGATCTTATCACAGTCTTTCAAGAAACAAATTACAAAGGAGTATTTGTAGTTGATAATGATGAGAGACTAGTAGGGATAGTCACACTGACAGATATAACTAAAGCAATCGTCGATGGCAAGAAATAGGAATGGATTAAAGTAATTTATTCACTAACAAAAGTGAATTGCAAAGAAGAATGGCAAAGGAGAGCACCTGAGGAGTACTTTCAGTGACTGTTGACACTAATATAATAAATGGGAAAATTTTCACTCCCGAGGGATTCTTAGAAGGTGGAATCTCAATAGAAAGGGATCGAATCATTAAAGTTGGAAAGGAACCCTCACTCTCTAAAGCTTCAAACAGAATAGATGCAAAAGGAGCTCTTATTTTACCAGGATTAATAGATATTCATGTACATTTCCGAGATCTCGAGCAGGAAAACAAAGAGACTATGATTACCGGTACAAGATCAGCAATAGCTGGTGGGATCACCAGTGTTCTTGATATGCCCAACAATAAACCGCCAACAAACACAGCTCAAAGAGTAAAAAACAAGAAACAAATTATTGAAGGAAAAGCTGCAGCAAATATCGGTTTCTATTCTTTACTACCTGAAAACACAAAGGAGATTAAACCACTTTTCTTAGAAGGGATATTTGGCTTCAAGATTTATCCCGCATCACCTATTTATCCGCCTAAAGACAATCAAAAATTACTTTCAATTTTGAAATCACAATCAGAGTACAAAATCCCATTAATTGTTCACCTAGATAATGGTTATGCTGATGAATCAGAAAAAATGCTGCTGGAAAAAAACATACCTGTTATAGATGCTTTCCTGAAATCCCATAATCAAATAGAAGAAGCGAAAGCGCTGAAAGATTTCATAGAGTTAAGCAAAACTAGCAAAAATTCCTTGCATTGTTCTCATGTAACAGCAAAGAAAACAGTTGAGTTGATTGAAAAGAATCAAGATAATAATAATCTCTCGAGTGAAATTTGTGTTCATCACTTATTCCTGACCGCGAATGATCTCCGAAAAATGGGGTCACAAGCAAAATGTTTACCCCCTGTAAGAACACATGTAGATCAAACTGCTTTATGGGAAGCTCTCAACAGTGGACTAATTAACATTATAGCAACTGATCATGCGCCGCATTCATATAAAGAAAAACACTGTGAATTCGAATCAGCAGCATCAGGAATTCACGGATTAGAAACCATGCTGCCACTTATGTTCACAGCAGCAGCAAAAGGACAAACGAGTTTTGAGAAAATAATACCTGCATTAACAGTAAATCCTGCACAACTCATGGACATAAATTACCGTGGAGAACTAAAGCAAGGATATTACGCAGACGTTGTTGTAGTTGAAAAGAAAAAACGAAAGATAATCGCAGAGAATTTTGAATCAAAAGCAAAGTGGACTCCTTTTGATGGAAGAGAAGTTCTATTCACACCAAAATATGTTCTCGTAAATGGTCTCCTATCAAAAGATGAAGATTTTATAATAACGAAAGCAAATGCTGGAAAAATCTTAGAAAGAAAATATGATGTCAAATTACAAGACGAAATGAATGAGGATGAGGAGTGAACAACCATCACTTCCAAAGAAAAGAGAACAATGAAATTCGTTGTCGATCAAATGTATCATCGATTAGCTCGATGGTTAAGAATGCTAGGTTATGATACTGTATATAATCAGGATTTTGTTGATCAAGACTTTATACAAATAGCAAAGAAAGAGAATAGAATTATCCTTACTCGAGATGAGGATTTGAAACGGAGAGCGGAGAAACTAGGATTACAAGCAGTAACAGTAGATGCTCCGACAATTGAAGAGAGATTAATAATTTTACATAAGGAATTAGGAATCGAGTTAGCTTTACCAAAGAAGAAGCTACCAAGATGCACAATCTGTAATTCGGAGATTCGATTCATAGATACAGAAGAAATTATAGATCAAATAACAGAGCAAACACAGTTGTACTACAAAGAATTCTGGATGTGCAAAAACGCAGAATGCTCGCAAATCTATTGGCGAGGATCCCATTGGGAGAAAATGGAAAGAACACTGAAAGACTGCAGAGAAATAATTGCTTTGGAAAAAGCAAACAATAAAAAACAAAACAAAAATGTGTAAATGAAATGGAAGAATATGAAGAACCAGTATATACATTAGAAGATGGTAAATACTTGGTAACTCTAGCAAGAAAATCGATATTACATTATTTAACGTTTGAAAAACTGCTCCCGCAACCAGAAGATACTCCTGACAAATTTTTAGAGGAATCAGGAGTATTTGTTACTCTGAACAAACCAGATAAACAAGGAAACAAGAAACTCCGGGGTTGCATAGGTTTTCCAACACCAGTTCACACATTGGTGCAAGCAACCATAGAAGCAGCGAAAAGCTCAGCAGTGAGCGACCCGAGGTTTCCAACTGTAGATGTTGAAGAAATGAAAGAAATTTTAATAGAAGTAACGATTCTTACTCCTCCGAAACTCATGGAAGTAAAAGATCCTAAAGAATATCTTAAGCGAATAAAAATCGGTCGAGATGGATTAATTGTTAAAAGAGGAGGTTCTAGTGGTTTATTGCTTCCACAAGTGCCTGTTGAGTGGTGCTGGGATGTAGAGGAATTTCTAGAACACACATGTGGGAAAGCATGGTTGCCAGGGGATTGCTGGAAGGATTTAAGGACAGAAATATACAGCTTTTCAGGAATCATCTATCAAGAGCTGGAACCAAAGGGTGAAGTCGTTCTCAAAGAAATCTAGTTTTTACTTTATAGACCATAATCCAAATCAAAAAGCTCTATGAAGAGATCCTCATGATCTTCATAATGCCAGAAAGTAATACCACCAATGAAATCCCACGTAACCCTGGTATCTGATTTTCTTCTAATATAAACATCAGAGCAAAGCTCCTCATTACTTAGCGATTCGATTTTGACTAGTAAAGCATCAAAAGTGCTTCTGGAATCCTCTAGTATTTCATCAAAAGATTTTTCTTGAGTTTTATTGAAAATCATCTCATTGCGATCTTTAACACTCATATTCCAAAATTCGCTTTCAACAATGGATTTCTTTTCCAAAGCATCGAGAAGTTCTTTTTCATACCAAGTAATATGAGCGATAGAATCTTTAACAAACCATTTATCCGAAATCCTTTCTTTTTCTAAGCCTTTCTTAACAATAGCTTCAACAGTAGAATCCCAGTGTTTGCGTCTGTAACGTATTTTTTTCAAAAGTGTTTTTTTCTTCATTATCATCTACATTTGAAACAAACCAAAGAGAATAAAATGTTTTCCTCGCGAAACCTTTAAATAAAATTATGAGAATATTATATTAAAATAACCTTCTAATTAATTAACCAAAAGATTAATAAAAACTCCTTCTAATACAATACTATGAAGTTTGTTAAGCTAGGGAATACTGGAATAAAGATCTCTCAAGTAGTTATTGGATCAACGAATATGGGCTGGAGAATAGATGAGCAAACATCTCATGAAATACTGGATAAAGCAGTGGAGTTAGGAGTAAATGCTATTGATACAGCAAATATCTATGGGAAATGGGGAGAAAATAGCTACGTAGGGAAATCAGAAGAGATCATAGGTAATTGGTTGAAGAAAAGTGGAATTCGAGAGAATATAGTTCTAGCAACAAAATTGTTCGGGGAGATGAGTGAGAATGTAAACGATCGAGGACTCTCAAGAAAACACATACACAAAGCATTGAAGGGAAGCATGAAACGATTACAAACAGATTTTGTAGACATCTACTTTACTCATACATTTGATGCAGAAACTCAAGTAGAAGAAACATTGAGGACATTTACTTCACTGATAGAGCAAGGAAAAATACACTATATAGGTGCATCAAACCATCCCGCATGGAGAATAATGGAAGCATTGTGGGTAAGTGATAAGTGTGGACTCGAGAGATACGAGGTACTACAACCAGTTTATAACATAGCAAAAAGGCATACCTACGAACAAGACCTGCTGCCATTAGTAGAGAAATACAAACTAGGAGTGACATCCTACAGCCCGTTAGGAACAGGATTCCTCACAGGAAGATACGGAAAAGACAAGTTGCCAGAAACACCTCGAGTAGAAGGAGTAAAAAGAAGGTACTTCAAAGACAGGAACTTCGAGATGCTAAAAACGATAATGAAAATTGCTCGAGAGAAAGATGTTACCATGGCTCAAATAGCAATCAGTTGGGTAGTGCACCAAGAAAGCGTAACAGCACCAATCATAGGAGCAAATACAATAGAACAACTAGAAGAAAACGTGGGAGCACTTGAGATAAAACTGAAAAAAGATGACCTAAAACAAATAGACGAAGCATCTGAATGGAAAACACTGGATGAATTATCGAGATAGAAGAAAAAGGGAAATTCAACTGGTTTTGAATTCCCGCTTATCATTTTTACAAATTACCTGAGTTACATTTCTACCAGACATAAGACCAGTAGGAAGTCCACCACCAACTTGAACCCATTGACCAATCATATAGAAATTCTTCAAACCTGGAAGTGTTTTCTTCATTCGAGTAGTAAGTCCTTTGGGAGTTAAGGCGAAACCCATGTACCTGCCCTTCCAATTGTTTGTGTAACGAATATAAGTTGCAGGAGTAGCAACATCAACAACTTCAACATTGGACTTAATATCACCAAAGAAGGCATCTAACCGGGCAATAACTTCCTTCGAAATTCTGTCTTTCTCAGCACGATATTTATCTCGGTCTGAATTTCGAAGGTTCGTCCAATACTCATCATTATGAGTTTCAATGGCAGCAACAACAGAAGTCTTACCTTGTGGTGCAAGAGTTGGATCAAAACTATAAACTAAAACTTCAAGTCGCTCAACCGAATTATTACCCTCAATAATTATTGGTTCATCCAAGAAAAGAGAGTATTTATGGTGATGACTATCGAAAGTTCTGTTAATCCCTAAAGAAACTTGAACAATAGACCTAAACAAATCCAAATCCTTGTAGTAATTCTTGATTTTCTTGTTAACGAATTTTCCATCTAGCATATCGAAAATTGTTGTATGACCGTCAGCAGCAGAGATAACAAGATCAGCTTTATGTTTCTCACCGCTTTCTAGGAGAATACCGACTGCTTTATCTTTTTCAACAAGAATCTTTTTCACTTCTTGCTTATAATTGATTTTGCCACCAAGTTTAAGATAAGATTCCTCGATTTTCTTGGCAAACTTAAGAGAACCACCAATAGGATAACCAGCAGTTCTAGTGCTCATCATGGAAAGAGAAGTAATGATAGAAATAAGGGACATATAACCGCCTTCAAAACTATCAGCAAGAGTCGCGCGCAAGAAAGGATTGGTGAATCGATTAACAAATTCCTCGGTAGAGATATTCCAAACCTTGTTGAATTTCATAAAAGGCTTAATCTTCGGAAGAAGCTTCATGCCAACTTTCATGCCAATTAATTCAGGAGCAATTTCAATAGGAACATACAGATCACAATAATCACGAACTGCTTGAGTGAATTCCACGATAACAGCCTTATCCTCAGGAGCAATTGCTAACATGGCATCACGTAATTTGTCAGGATCAGAATAAAGAGAAAGAGACTTGTCGCCTTTAACAATACGGGAATACTCATCAAAATCAACGATATCCAAAGCTTTCAAATCAACAATTTCTTGCCATAAATCAAAGAACTGATTAGGAGCATTAGAACCAAATAAGAAATGAATACAACCATCAAAAGTGAAGTCTTTTCTAGACCAAGAAGTGCATAAACCACCCGGCTTATCATGCATCTCAAAGATTTCAGTATCAAAACCATTTATTTGAAGATAACAGCCAGCACTTAAACCAGCCAATCCCCCACCAATGATAATTATTTTTGTCATGTGTAATCAGTCTGTAAGGAAGATTAGAAATTATTAATGTTGTCATGGAGAAAATAAAGAAGGAAAAAACAAACTTAGGAATTAAAGCAAAATAAAGAAACAAACCTCACAATCTAAACTGGCAACTATTTATAAATGGAAGTTTAAGAATACCTTGGAGAGCAACTTTACTTTCTTAGTTCAATTGCTCTCCGAATCCCATAAACCTCTCTCCCCAATAAAATAACTCCCTTTTCCTGTGACGGGGGCTTTCTTATGCCCCTGTCCTATTTTTGCTTGCTCAGACAATTTTGTAATTACTAGTTTTTCATTTTCTCCGAAAAATAAATGAACAACTATGTTCTTGTTTATTGTAATTCAGGGGTTGGTTGTATATGCTGAATTTTAAAAAGAAATTCCTTAGTATTTTCCTAATTTTCTGTTTATTATTTTTGAGGTTGAATTTTAATGATGGTTTAACAGATGATGATGATTCTAGTAATTTTCTC
>JAGXNT010000004.1 GCA_019894765.1 Candidatus Heimdallarchaeota archaeon | reverse complement strand
TTAATTATACTTGATTGTTTTTTACTATAAAACTTTTTGTTTCAAAGGAGGAATATATTGTGACAAAAGAGAAAGAAAAGAAAAAAGAAAAAACACTAACAACACATGCGGGAAGACCCGTTGCTGACAATCAAAATTCTCTTACAGCAGGATCTAAAGGTCCAATTTTAGCTCAAGACTTTCAATTATTTGAGAAACTTGCCCATTTCAACAGAGAACGTATACCAGAACGAATAGTGCATGCAAAAGGAGCTGGGGCATTTGGAGCTTTTACAGTTACTCATGACATTACTAAATATACCAAAGCAAAAGTCTTTTCCAAAGTTGGTAAAAAAACTGATATCGTAGCTCGTTTTTCAACCGTTGCTGGAGAAAAAGGTTCTGCTGATACGGTTAGAGATGTTCGAGGATATGCTGTGAAATTCTATACAGAAGAAGGTAATTGGGATATGGTAGGAAATAACACTCCCATCTTTTTTGTTCGAGACCCTTTCAAATTCATGGATTTCATCCATTCACAAAAAAGAGAACCAGACACCAATTTAAGATCTGCAACAATGCAATGGGATTTCTGGTCTTTGAGTCCAGAAACATTGCACCAAGTAACAATACTTTTCTCAGATAGAGGAATACCATATGGTTTTGCTCATATGAATGGTTATAGCAGCCATACATACAGTTTTATCAATGACAAAGATGAACGATTCTGGATAAAATTCCATTTTAAGACAGTGCAAGGTATAAAGAATTTTATCCAGGAAGAAGCAGATGAGATAGCAGGAAAGAATCCTGACTGGGCTACAGAAGAATTATTCAATCGAATCAAATGTGGGGATTATCCAAAGTGGAAAGTTCATGTACAAATAATGCCTGAAAAAGAAGCTGAAAGCTATAAATGGAATCCCTTTGATTTGACCAAAGTCTGGCCTCATGAAGACTATCCACTAATTGAAGTTGGCATTATGGAACTCAATAGGAATCCTGCGAATTATTTTGCGGATATAGAGCAAGCTGCTTTTGCTCCAGCTAATATTGTTCCTGGAATAGGTTTTTCACCTGATAAGATGCTTCAAGGAAGGATATTTGCTTACACAGATGCTCATAGATATCGATTAGGAGTTAATTATGAGACTTTACCAGTTAATAAACCAAAAGTCGAAATTCAAAGCTATAATCGCGATGGTTATATGCGTCATGATGGAAACTTTGGAGGACAAGTCAACTACGAACCAAATAGTTTCGGAGGGCCAAAAGAAAATCCTGCTTTCAAAGAACCACCATTGAAGATTTCTGGTGATGCTGATAGATATGGTCAACCAATAGTTGATGCAGATTTCATCCAACCAGGTATGTTATTCAACATAATGAAGAAAGATGAACAAGAACGCCTAATCAAGAATATTGTTGGAAGTCTAAAAAATGCTCCAAAAGATATTCAAAAACGAATGGTTGGATTATTCACTAAAGCAGATAAGAAATATGGTGAAGGTGTAGCTAAAGGATTAGGATTAAAGTAAATAATTCTAATTCCTTTTTATTTTTCTAAAAAAAGTTAGAAATCCTAACAACTTCTGCAAGGAATTAATTATAGAAAAATTAAGAGCAGCCATAACAGCAATTTACCCATGAATCAAAACATCTACAACAAGACTTGTGCTCTTCAGTTTTAGGCGGTCCACATTGACAACAATCTTCACTTTTAGAAGCACAGCAATCAATCGTACAATCCTCACCTAAACGACAAGCTGTTTTACTTTTTGGTTTTGTACCTGAGTCACCAATAGAATCGAATTGTAATAGTTGATTTGTAGCATATTGTAAATTCTTAGTTTCTAATTGTGATCTACAAAATCCATAGGGATTACTTGCTGCTGCAGCAAAAGCACTAATTCCCTTAAACAAGTGAAATTTATTGTTAGATTTTGTTTCACTTAATTTCTCTATGTTTCTTTTTTGAACCGAAAGTAGAATATTCCTTCTTAATGTTTTGCTATTCATCCTATAGTAATTTGATATATCAGATTTTTTCCAGTAAAAGAATGGATTATAACTACCAGTTTTTCGGTCTCGATCCAAATCTTGAATTGAATCCCTTAATGTAATTATCTTTCCGATGTTTTGTCCTAGTTTTTCCATTTGGTTACAAATATGACTATTCTTTTGACACAATAGTGCTGCTTTCTTCAAGATTAAACCATATCCTTCTCCAGATATCTTGAAATACTGGAGAGGATTTATTTTGTTGTTGGTATTTTCCCAAGCACTGAGTTCATCTTCTATCAGAGCTATTTTTGATTCGATTCCAAAGATGTCTTGAACCAATGGTTTAGTAATTTTCTTGAGGATTTTTGCTATGTTTTTAATTGTATATCCAATGAATCCAGATGTTGGATCTTGACTCCTATCAATCAATTTATTGTATAAATACCGTCTGAAAACATATTTAGAAAAAGAATTCGCTTCATGATCTTTTGCATCTAAACATTTCATAAGCTGATAGATGCCTTCACATCTTTGATAAAGAGAACATTGAAGCTTGTTTACTCCAATATATACACATTCCAATTTTCAATCTCCAAAAAATAATTCTCAATTTAGTTTAAAAATTTATTTCAGTTTATTTGTTTTATTTTTCCTTTTGATAGTTTTCTAGATAAAATAATACCTAACTGAAAACAATAGTAATAAATTATAAGAATAAATTTATTCATGAAATATTGGAGGAAAACTTTTGACTAAAATTAAAATTGCTGTAAGTGAAATCAAAGGGAAATGTGACAATGGAATGGAAGTTGGAGACCATTTCATAATTCATGACGGTAAAATAAGTATACCAGATGGGAAATCAATTTGCATCTGGACTTTAAATGGTATGTTACCAATGTTTCCCTTTTTACTCGAGAAAAAAGCATTACCAAAAGATCATTGGGTAACAGAGGCAACCACTTATACTTGCCCAAGTGGGAAAGTTATCTTTTCTTACAATTATATTGATGAATAATGAATCAATTAACTTTCTTGATTTTATTATTCAGAATCCTTTTAACGTGTAATAATATTTTCAATCTAGGTGTTAGTTATGAGTAAAGCAATAGTCATCTATAATTCAAGAAGTGGAAATACCAAAGAAGTAGCAACAAAAATTGCTGAAGGATTAGGAGCAGACCTAGTAAGCTATAAGGAAATACCTGATCTAAAAAAATATGATTTGATGGTTTTTGGAACATGGCTTATTATGAGTACAATTAGTCCTGCAGGGAAGAAATTTATGAAGAAACTCGATTCAGAAGCAATGAAAGGTAAAAATGTTGCTTTGTTCATTACTGCTGGTAGTCCCGATCAATCCATGAAAAGGAAAGGAACCAAAATCCTCCAAAAAGACATAGCTTTTAATCGAATGGTAGAAATTCTTGAAGCTAAAGGTGCAAAGATCGTCAAAGAACGACTCACGATTGTTGGTGCCTATAAATTCCTTCCCTGGGGTTCAGGTT
>JAGXNT010000023.1 GCA_019894765.1 Candidatus Heimdallarchaeota archaeon | reverse complement strand
TGTGTTGAATTTTGCCCAACAAACAATATTCGATTTGAGAATGAAGAATTTATTTGGGGCGATGACTGTAATATCTGTTTAAGGTGCTATAATCTCTGTCCAGAAGACGCTATCCAATTTAAAGAAGCAACTTTAAACAAAAAGAAATATCCTCGATATAAAGGACCCGGTAATGGATTTAATCAGAATAAATTGAAAGAGTAAGAACAATTATCCTTTCATTTCTTGCTTTTTGAAAGGAATTTTCTCACAACTGCCTTTGATAATAACAGTTATATTTTTCCCTTACTTATTACCTTCTTAAATGATCATAGTTAAGGAAAGGATTCTCACTGCACAGACAAATCAAAACGGTTCTTCTCATTGGCATTGTGTTTCTTCTATTTTCTTTAACTAATTCTGCTGTTGTTTCTTCTATTACTGTCGGTGATTCATTTGAATACAGAATCATTCGTTCAAGAATTACTGTAACTGTTGGGGAGAATAGTGTTGAAACGAAAAAATTCGCTTTTGGTCCAAACTCTTATTTTGAAGGGACCAAAATCTCTGTTCTTGCTAATTTTGTTGGAGAAGGTATGAATGGTGAATTTACTATTAAGAAAGATTCCCGGTTATTTGGGTATACTGCTGATCAGTTCAAAATGAAAATCAGACAATTCCTGTTTTTAACTACTTACTTTGGTTATAATTTAGCTGATAATTGGGCTTACGAAAGCTTCGATTCTGGGTACTATTTTTTCTTGTACCCTTATCTTATCCCAACAGGTACTTCCTGGAGTTTTTTTGCCAGCCTTGATACCTATATTACCACAACACTTACTCCATATGCTATGCCTGGTTACTCTCTTGAGAATAATACCAATTATGTTAATAATGAGGAAGAGGTGTCCTTTGAATCTTGGGTCGGTGGAGAAATCGATAGTTCTAATGGATTCATCTATGGATTCACTGCTGGTCTATCTGCCAAAGTTTCTTTTGGTAATCAATTCCAAATTGCTTTCGATAAAACAACAGGTCTTTGTAAGGGATTAAGGATAAGAGGATGGTGTGAAGGAACAATTAATGGGAAATCAATTGAAATCTCTCTGGATTATCAATACGAAACCAAGAACTATAATTTACCAAGTTTGAGTTTGGGTTCCTATAACAACTATTTTTCAAAATTACCGTATCTATACTTTTTAATTCCAAGTATTCTCCTTCCCTCAGCAATTGTTATCTTGTTGGTTAGAAAAAAAAGAACGATTAACACGTGAAAGTTAATTCATTATTTATTTAATATCCAAATCCATCGCTGGGTTTAGCAGGAAGTGCTTGTGGAGAAGTTTCCATAGAAACTCAAGGAAGCAAGAAACTTGTTTAAACAACGAGTAAACCAAAGCCTGGATATTGCGCCTCAATAGCAATATCCCTTTTCTATTTTTTAACAAAAACCTATAGTTTTATAAATTCCTTATTTAGAATTACAAATCAGACCTATGGGTGTGTAGTAAAGCCCGGACAATGCGCCCGCCTGCGGAGTGGGAGATCGGCGGTTCGAATCCGCCCACACCCGCCACTTCTGTATTTCTTTTTATCATAAAATTAATAATCTTAATTTAATCATTATTATTAGGTTTACTTAATGTGGGAATTGGGATAAATGAAGAAATCAAATGTACTATTAAGTGGGATAATACTGAGCATATTGATTACAGGATTAATCATTTTTTCACAGAGCAATTTTACAATTTATACTCAGAGTCTGTCATTTGAAATTCATTCAATAAATTTGCATAAAAAATCTCTTACACCACACATACCAATTATTGTGAATGGTGATAGTGATTTCCATGATTATGATTTTCCAGGGAATGGTTCACCTGATTCTCCATATCTTATAGAAGGATATAGTATTATTGATTCTGCAAGTGCTGATGGTATCGTTGTTGAAAACACTACTAAACATTTCATAGTTCGTAATTGCTATATCGAAGTCAATGGTGATGGATTACGTGTCAAGAATATTTCCAATGGAACTGCAGTCATTGCCGACAATCAGTTCCGTGGGTGCGATTCTGATGCTATTGTGGTGGTGTATGCTGATTTTACTATTGTAGCCAACAATACTGGATTAGAAGATCATACTGGTTTGAGGATTAGTTATTGCGATGGTGTGTATGCAAATAATAACACTTTCGTTGGTGGGTCTCCTGTTGAGTATATCTGTGCTTCAGGTATTTATGCATCATATTGTGATTATATTACTCTCATAAATAATTCAATAGATGATTTTAATCGAGGAATCTTTACCAGAGATACGTCGAATTCAATAATAGCCAAAAACACTATTTTGAGCTCCAAGGAATATGGAGGAATTTATCTCTTTCAAAATAGTGATAATAACTTGATAATCAATAACACTGTATTGAATAATTCCGCATATGATGGTATAAGACTATATGATTGTGATGATAATGAAATCACCTATAATATAGTAAAAAACAACAATGGTTATGGTTGTAGCTTGATGTCTGGATCTCGCAATAATATTGCTCACCATAATAATTTCATAAACAATGGCTATGGATTATCTCAAGGATATGCTTCTTCAAGCTTAAATACTTGGTATCAAATTGAGATAAATGAAGGGAATTTTTGGTCTGATTGGGATGGTTCGGGTTCATATGCAATTTCTGGTTCCGATAGTTTTGATCTTTATCCATTAGGTGAACCAGTTGTTTCAGAACCAGTAATTCCAACAATAAGTTTTTCATTTCCAAGTTTTATTTGGATAATTCTATTTATTGCATCAGTTACCTGTTTTACTTTCGTGGTACCAAGAAAGCGAAAGGTGTTTTCATATTAGATTGTGGAGTGGGAGATCGGCGGTTCGCATCCGCCCACACCCGCCAATTCTTAATTTCTCTTTTTGTTATAATATTAATAATCACTGATTTCACTTAATTTTTAGGTTTATCAAATATAGGAATTGGGATGAATAGATGAAGAAATCAAATCTCTTATTAAATGGGGTAATTTTGAGTATTAATAACAAATCTAATCATTTTTTCTCAAGATAATTTTACATCTCCTACTAAGTTTACCAATTGAATAAGAACCAGCTATTTTGCAAAAAAATCCCTCCTACTTCTTAGTACAATTATGTGCAATATTTGATTAAATACGAGGAACTGCTTGGTTAACGACAATAGAAACAGGTGCATTAGTTATACTTAATCTGGAAATTGAAGGGAAAAATTATTTTGAAATTGGTTTTAGTTCTTCAAAATCACAAGCTCGTAAAAATGTTCCTCAAAAGATCGTTGATTCGAGTCAATTATTTAATTGGTTAGCTAAACATAAGAAACAATTTTCCATTTAATTTTTAAATAAACAAAAATCAACAGTTGTTTTATTTCAAGACTTATCAAAAGTGACATTAAATATCATTCTTTCTATTTATTATAATACTAAAAGGTTATAATCAAAAAAAAAAGAAATGTAAATTGAGGGATGCTATATAACATCAAAAATGAAAGAATTGTCAAAATGTCTAGAATGTAAGAGTTCACTTAATGATAAAGAAAACGTTGTTAATATCTGTGCTGAATGCTTTATGAAAATGGATTTTCAGATACCAGAAGATAAAAAATCATCAATAATTGAAGACGTAAAAAAGATTTTTGATAATTTAACCTCGGATGTAACTGCAGCCTTCAACAAAGATCCTGCAGCAGATAGTATAGTAACGGTTTTAACCTCATATCCAGGTATTCAAGCTGTGCTTATTTATCGTGTAGCTCATTTTCTTTGGAAGCTCGGTTTACCATTTGTACCTAGATATTTATCTAACATTGCTGCTCAATCAACAGGGATAGATATTCATCCTGGTGCAGAAATTGGTTTTGATTTCTTTATTGATCATGGAAATGGAGTAGTTATTGGTGAAACAACTGAAATAGGTGATAACGTAACAATTTATCAAGGGGTTACTTTGGGGGGAGTAAGCTTGGAACGAAAGAAACGACACCCAACAATAGGTAATAATGTTGTAATAGGTGCTGGTGCTAAAATCTTAGGACCAATAACAATAGGTGAAAATTCAAAAATTGGTGCAAATAGTGTAGTTATTAAAGATGTACCACCAAATTCAGTTGTAGTTGGTGTCCCTGGTAGAGTGGTTCAAAGAGAAGCAGATGAAAAACCAATGAAAGTTGATTTAACACATGGACAATTACCGGATCCAATCATCCAATATCTTGAGCAAATGGAAGAACGTATTAAACAATTAGAAAAAAAAACAGCTAAAAAAGAAGAGAAGGATTAAAGGATTGACTTTATACAACAATATTTTGGAAACAATTGGTAACACTCCTTTAGTAAAACTTTCTAAAATTAGTAAACAAGTGAAAGCAGCAATTTATGCAAAATTAGAATTTTTCAATCCTGGTTCAAGTGTAAAAGACAGACCAGCATATAATATGGTTTTGGTAGCAGAAAAACAAGGTTTAATTAATAAAAATAGCATCCTTGTTGAAACAACATCAGGCAACACTGGTATTGGTTTAGCTCTTGTATGTGCAGTTAAAGAGTATAATTTGAGAATCTATATGCCTGAAACAGCTAGCGAAGAACGGCGAAAAATAATGAAAGCTTATGGAGCAACATTAATTCTGACACCTAAGGAGGAAGGAATTTCTGGAGCACTTGAACGAGCCAAAGAATATGCAGAAAAAACAGAGAATGCTTATCTAGTTAATCAATTTATGAATAAAGCCAATCCAGCAATACATAGACAAACAACTGCTCGAGAAATATGGTCTGATTTAGAAGGAAAAGTGGATGTTTTTATAGCCTGTATGGGAACAGGAGGAACTATTACTGGAACTGGGGAAAAATTGAAGGAACTAAATCCAAACATACACATTATTGTTGTTGAACCAAAAAATTCTCCAGTATTATCCGGTGGTTCACCTGGAAAACATGAAATTGAAGGAATTGGACCAGGATTTATTCCAGATATTCTAAACACAGAAATTTATGATGAAATAATAACAATAGTAGAAGAAGAAGCTTATAGCATGAGTAAGGAATTAGCAAAAGTAGAAGGAATATTTGCTGGAAAATCTGCTGGAGCAGCATTAGCTGCAGCACTAAAATATGCTGAAAAAAAACAAAGAGAAGAGAATATTGTTATAATAATTCCAGATACTGGTGAAAGATATCTTTCAACTGAATTATGGGATTCAACTGAATAATAACAGAAATGATATTTATAAAAGAGAGCAAAAGAAACTAAAGTTTGTATAATGTATCTAATCCACTTTCTTTTTTGAAAATATTAACTAAAACCTTTGGTTTTATAAATTCCTTTTTTGGAATTACAAATCAGACCTTTGTGTGTGTAGTAAAGTTCGGACAAAGCACCAGCCTGCGGAGTGGGAGATCGGCGGTTCGAATCCGCCCACACCCGCCACTTTTAATCATTTTTTCTTTTGGTAATATTTCATTGCTTCTTCTTCTTTTCCAGGTTCGAAATTATCCCAGAACTCCTTCGGCGGGTGACGTAAATCATAATCAATTCGAGTATCATGCATCACTCGAGAACAATATGGATCTCCCTGCATTATGGTATGTTCCATGGTGAGAATGATATGATCATTCGAGTTAGCTCTAAAAGCTTCATAATCTCCATAACAGCAAGCAAGATATTTGAGTTCAACATCTGGTAGATCAACCATTGCTTCTACACAAGTTGGACAATTCTCATTTTTGAACGCGTATTTGCCTTCTTCTACCATAGAATGGACCATAACCCATTCAGAGGAAGTGGTATCTCCAGCTAAACGATCCTCTAACCTCTTTTCAAGACTAACAAATTTATCTCTATTTGGTGAAGGATGATCCAAATAATAATGAGTGATGTATCGCTTAAACAATTTCACTGCTTCTTCTCTATCAATAGTTTCTGTTAAAGCTTGCAAAAAATAATAAGAAGGATATGTCCATGCTTGTATGAGTGCTTTCGTTGAAATTTTAACTTCACTCATTTCCCATGTACTTTTATCTTCTAACTGAAGTAGATGAATAAAATAATTCAGAGAAGCTTTATTCAATTCCGAATATTGATTTAGATTCTTGAGTTCTGCATATATTTTTTTAATTTCTCCAGAAAAATCTTTCACAAAATCTTCTTCTACTAATCCCTGGTATTTCTTTGTAAGATTTTTTACATAATCAGTAATTATTTCTGATTTTTTTTAGCTATAAATCCAACAAAATACTCAAGTTTATCCAAAAACACATTCCGAATACTTTCCAATGGTTTAAAATCAGTTTGCGTTTCTAAATAATTCTCTTTGAATGTTCCAGTTTGTGTAAATTTCATTTTTATTCCTCAAACATACTTGAGCTGTTTTATTTCTCAAAAATTGTTGATTTCATATTATCGAATTTTTTATATTAACCAATTATTGTTTGGTTCTTATAAAAAAATTCTCATCCTTGTGAGAATTTCAGTATAGTTTTTTCAAGAAAAACATCGTACAGTAATAAGCTTGTGATTGACGGTTCGAGACCATCCACCCCGCCAATTATTCTCTTTTTTTATATCTTTTAATTCCTTAAAGAAATTTTTATATAAGAATGAGCATAATAAGATTTTTCTTAGAGAGCTCTAGACTCTCAGGTAGGAAGTCGATGATCGATCCTCGAGATAAACTAGACAACCCAGAAGACGACGACGAAAATGAAGACTGGGAATTTGAAGACGACGAATATGAATTCGAAGACGATTATGAATTCGAAGAAAAATATGATTTCTATGAAAACAGAGATTAATTATCTAATCTAATATGACACGAACAATGTCTCATAGAAAACCAGTAATTCTTCGCATAATTTGTATTAAAAACTCTTCAATATTTGTCTCGTTTGTTTGTGTAGAGACAAATCTTTTTTTCTATTTCCACAACAGATTAATTTGTTAAGAGAAACTTCTTTTAAGAATCATCTTTTAACGTTAATTACAATAGAACTATTTTTCATGTGTTTATTTAGGAGAAAAAATTCCTTGGCGAAGTATCGTTGTACTGTTTGTAATTATCTTTATGAAGAAGACACTAAAGAAGTGAAATTCACTGATTTACCTGACTCATATACTTGTCCAGTTTGTAGTGCACCAAAAAAGGCATTTGTTTTACTGAAATAGAAAAAGAATAAAAAGAGAAAATCATCGATTTTCTCAAACTTATAGGTAAAAGGCTACTGCTACGTTGCCGTCGAATTCTTGTGGAAGGTCTTTTCGATCGTATGGGTAAATGGATACTGCGTAATCGAATATTTCTTCCATAGATACACTCATGCTTCCACCAAAGTGTTCTTGCCAAGCTATCTCTAAGAAGAAGTAAGTCCAGGCACCGTTTAGGCCGGGTGGATAATCATATCCATATCCTTTTGCTGTACAGGTGGCTGCAATGTAACCGTTTGCACTGTTTGCGTTAGACATAACTCCATTCATACCGCCAGAATTACAGTGATCAAGAAAGATAAACCATTTACAAACAGCTCCATCGTACATGGCTTTTAACTCGTCATCATAGATGTAACCGTCGTAACCGTTCTCACCAGAACTACAATCCCACATACATAGGAATGAATCTCTTACTCTTCCTCTGGTGGCTCCTCCATGTCCGCTTGTAGCAAAGACTACTATGTCATCGTCATCTGCTATGGAAAGGTAATATGCCAATGCTTGTCTCACATTGTCTTCTGTAGCTAATCCATCATATTGTAAATAAGAATTGGTGTGATCACCTAGAACTTTGCAGGTATATCCATTAGCATCTAATTGATTGTACCAATCATTAGCATCTTCATCACAATAAGAAAGATCACTGATTGCTTCATAGTCTGAAATGCCTACGATTACTGCATATTTGTTTACTACACTGTCACCTGCATACACAGAGTTTGCAATGAGTAACATTGAACCAATGAACATTGAAGCAAAAATCAAACCGAATATTGTTTTTTTCTTCATAAAATCAACTCTTTTCCTTCACGTTTAGAGTGTGATGGATATGGATATATTAAAAACTCCTTATAAATGTTTTTTAAATAAACCGAATTTCATTATCTATCATTGGGTTTAAAAACAGGGGATTTTTTAAGATAAATATATTAAGGACTTTAAAATAATCTAAGTAGTTATTTTGTGAGAAAGAGGATATTAAAATGAAAATTCATAATAAAAAATTTCTTGGTATAGTTTTCTTAGTATTTTTCACACTCCTGATTCTTCCTACTTCTATTTTAAGCATTAAAGGATATTCCACAAGAAATCCATTTGTTTACGAGATGTCATTCATTCATGCTGAATACTTAGATGCTGATATAGATGGTGCAGAAGATGACACCAGATTTTCTGTCAATGTGTATTTCAATCCGGAATATTTTAGCGGTTCACAGATAAGACTTGATTGTCTCTTTGAAATTATTCTTCCTTCAAACTCTACTTTTACCTTTAAAGGATACATAAGATTTGACTCCGTTTCATGTGTCATTCAGTTTGATGTTTACAACACTGTAACAGAACCAGGCTGGTATACAATCAACTTTTCTTCTTATGTAAGAATTCAAAACATAAAGTATACTTGTTTCTGTAGTATTATCTTTGATCCCCCAACCGGTACTGGGGAAGGCGGAGGAATTCCCACAATAGGTCTAAACATAGGATAGTTAAATTATGGTTATAGAAGAGAGAGATTTAGAGCTCCTAATTGCTTTGCAAGAATATCCACTTGCTCCAGCTTCTAAATTAGCAAAGTCTGTCAATCTTTCTACTCCTACAGTCATAACTAGACTCGAGTTGTTGAAAAAGGATAAATCGTATTATAATGTCTTTGCAAATTTACTTCCCGATACCCTAGATTTAGAAATAGTTGATGTACTAATAGAAATCGATAGTATCGAAAACGTAGAGTATTTTGAGAAGCATATTTGTTACAACCATCCGTATACTCTCTTCCGAATTCGCTGTTTTGGGAATTTTAATGGCTTATATGTTCAATTTCGCATTCCTAAAAATTCTCTAGATATACTTCTGGACTTGCTCAATTATTTGAAGAAGGAAAAGAAAATTCGGAATTATATTATTCCAATAACTCCCTCCAATACAGAAACTGTTTATACAAAAGCTAATCTAAAGAATTGGGAAGCAAAACTGATGCGTTGGAATTTTGATTGGAATGCTTGGATTCAAAAAATGGCTTCAGTTGATTCTAAAAGAATCCTAAAAACACCTGGAAAATCTCTTCTACAAAAACTAGATGCACTTGATATTGCTTTATTACAGGAATTAACGATGGGTGCTCGTCGAAAGAATACTGCACTAATGGATTCTTTAAAACTTGATAGAACAACTGTTGGTCTTCAACAAAAAATCAGCCGGAAGGTCAAGTATCTTGAAGAAGAGATAATTTCACAATATATGGTTTTTCTTCGATGGGAAGCTTTTGAAATCTATAATTCATTTTTAGTTCATTGTGATTGTGAAGAAAAAACAACAAATAAACTACAAAACCTTTTGATAAAAGATCCAATACCTTTCGAATCAACTTTTAAGATAACAGAAAATGGCTTCTTGTGGTATTTGAGATGTCCTGCTTCTCATTTCTCAGACATCTCCGCTATAATTTGGAGTTTAAGCAAGAAGGTAAAACTCTATTATTTAGATTACAAGAAATCAGAATTTTATGGTCTATGGAAAGGAGCGTTTGATTCTTCTAACCATAAATGGTCTACTGAATTAATGAAGAAAGAAAAAATGCTTTAATTCAAATCAATTTTTATAATTCCCTCTTTCTGAAAAAGGTCTTTAGGATAGGTAATTCCTAAATCGGAATAAAGTTTTGGTGGAACAGAAATATCTGCAACGAATAGTTCTCCCAGAAATGGATTTGTCTTCTTATTAAGAAATGCTGTTTTTGGTAAGGCTAAAGTAAGTGTTGCAGCAGCATGAATTGCAGGTTCATATATTATCCCTTTTGTTCCTTCTATTCCTGAAGGAATATCTAAACTAATTATTGGAAGATTTGATTCATTCGCGCTGTTAATCAACTTAGCATAGTTTCCTCTTGGATTACCTTTCAAGCTGTACCCAAGTAATGCATCTATTATTACTGTTTCAGATGATGCTAAGTCTATTTCCTCCAGCACATCTGCAGAAGTAATTTCCATATCTATATTTTTCAATATAGTAAGCTGTCTTTTTGGGACATCTTTCAGAGAATTTTCTTCACTAGCTAGTATTACTTTTGATGAATATCCCCAATTGTGAAGTCTTCTTGCTGCTCCTAATCCTCCTCCACCATTATTTCCTTTACCTACCATGATAACAAAGCTCTTGGCTTTCGGATAGAGAATTCTACTCAAATTTGCCAGAGTGTAAGAAGCGTTTTCCATCATTTGAATTAATGAAATCTTATATTCTTCTATCATTAATCGGTCAACTTCTATCATTTGTTCAACCGTAATGAAAGGTAGCGAATTCGCTGGAAAAATTGGGAACTGATGTTTCATAAGCAGACATAGCAAATGAAATTAAAAAATGCTCTTGTAGAAATTCTTAGATTGAAAGATTAATATTTGTTAAATACTAACGTTTTTGATAGCAAACAGTAACTGTATAAAACGGGTGCATTTCATGGTAAGATTTCTTACGAAAGTTATGATGACTTTAGAACCAACCATAATGAAGGATCATTATCATGAAACCCTTAGAGAGATTACAGCTCATCACAAAGGAAACTTGCTCCAATTAATTGGGGTAGACCCAATTGTTTTTCGAACAGAATCTTCAAGAGGAGAAGTTGACCTTCAAATTTGGGTTACAACACTAACTGGTACTCCTTTAAATCGAGTAATATTACCCTTCTATTTTGTAGGCGCGAGAAAATATATTTTCATGTGTAGTTCCAAGAAGGCACATAATTTTGTAAACGAGGCTCTAGAAATTACTCAAGATAAACTAAATGCTGCAAATGAAATAGTAATACTTACACCCAAAATTGATGATGAAAAAGCTTATGCTCGAATGAAAACAAAATTTAAAAAAATCTTTAGAGACAAGAGTCTTGAAAACTTTTCTTTTCATCAATGGGCGAATCAAAATGATATTGCTGCCTTATTAACGAATTTAGTTGAAGATATTGTTGTCAATATACCACGAGCAATGCCCTATATTCCGGTTGGTTTTGATTTAAGCACCGTAGAAGACATTGCAAAGAAGCAAGGTTTTGAGGTTAATGATAAGCACGAAGTTTTATTCAGACGAGATGATATCGTGTTCCGAGTTAACTTACAAAACAATGATATTCATGCTGAAATATCTGAGTGTACTGGTAGTGAAGAAAAATGCAAAGCAGTTAAAAAACTCTGTATTGAAGTTGCGAATAAGGGATATGCTACTCTAAAAGGACTTGGAGATTTACGAATTCTCTCAATTCTTTTTGCCATTAAAGATGGCTCAATTATGAGCTTAAAAGGTAGTAAACCACAAGAAGATATCTCACAACAAATTAGTTTTCTTCGCAAAGCTTTTGCGAAAAAATGTTTAAAGAAAACAAAATGACGGAGAGAAAAAACCTCTAACCGTCTTTAATACTCTATTTCTTCAATAATCCTTTTTTCTTCAAGAAGGGTTTAATGACATCCATCAAATCTGGGTGACCAATTTCTTGTAAGTCATACTTTACTCTGACTGTATCGTGCTTGATGTCAACGATTCGCGCTAAATCAATTGGTGTACCAATTAGAACAAGATCACAATCAATGTCATTAATTGTTTTTTCAAGTTCGTCAACTTGTTTCTTACCATAACCCATTGCAGGAAGGATAATTCCCAAATGGTTGTATTTTTCAAAAATTGCTTTGATAGAACCAACTGCTTTTGGTCGTGGATCTATGAGTTCTTTTGCTCCGAACTTCCAAGCTGCAATTGCTCCAGCACCATATTCCATGTCACCATGGGTCAATGTTGGACCGTCTTCTACAACAAGAACTCGTTTACCTTTAATCTTCTCATACCCTTCAACTGTTAAGGGAGAAGCTCCATCGATCACAGTTGCCTTTGGATTGTATTTTGCGATATTTGATCTCACAATAGCGATATTTTTTCTATCAGCAGTTTCCATTTTGTTGATAATTACAACATCTGCAGTTCTTAGATTAACTTCACCTGGGTAATAGCTGACTTCATGACCAGGTCGATGAGGATCAGTTACAACAATTTCTAAATCTGATTTGTAGAATGGAAAATCGTTGTTGCCACCATCCCATAAAATAATATCAGCTTCTTTTTCTGCTTCTTTTAGAATCAATCCATAATCAACACCTGCATAGAGAATTATTCCATTCATAATGAGTGGTTCATATTCCTCTCGTTCCTCAATTGTACAACGGTATTTGTCTAAATCATCTAAAGTTGCATATCTTTGACAGGCTTGTGAATTTAGGTCCGGATCATATGGCATAGGATGACGAATGGCTACTACTTTTAGGCCCATTTTGGAAAGGCTGACTGCGATTTTTCGACTTGTTTGACTCTTTCCACATCCTGTTCTAACAGCACAAACGGAAATTACAGGTTTTGAGGATTCAATTTCGGTTTTCTTCTTTCCAAGCATCCAAAAGTTTGGTCCTAAGCTCATAACTTTGGAAGCTAAATGCATTACATAATCATATGGTAAATCACTGTAAGAAAGAACACAGACATCTGCTTTTGTTTTCTCAATCACTTCTTCTAATTTTACTTCATCAAAAATTGGGATTCCTTTCGGATAAAGTTTCCCTGCTAATTCTTTCGGATATGTTCGTCCTTCAATATCAGGGATTTGTGTTGCAGTAAAGGCAACGACTTCATAATTCTCATTATCTCTAAAATAGGTGTTAAAATTATGGAAATCTCTTCCAGCTGCTCCCATAATGATAACTTTTGTAGGTGTCATTTGGTTTCTATCTCCAATAACAAGTTCATTAAAATGTCATCGAGTAAATTTCAAACGAAAGGTGAATTTCAAGATATATAAAAAATAATTGGTCGATTCACTATTGAGAGTAAACAGCGAAATTCCGATATTTTTTTTACAAAAGCTTTCAAAATCACTTAAAAAAGCATTCCACGAAACAAACACATTATTTTTAAAGTAAAATTAGTTATTAAGACACTATTCAGATAAACGAAAGAAATTTTCACATTCGATTATGTCTTATATAGAAAATTAATTAAATCAAAGAAAATTGTTTAATAGTACTATAACAGAAAATAATTGGCGGAATTGTTTCGGAGATAAGAAAATGAGTGATACAACCTTTGAAGAAGAACTGCGCCCTCCTGAAGAAGAAGGCGTTTTACTTGACGTCCGTGGTATTCGGACTTATTTCTTTACTGAGGAAGGCGTTGTTAAGGCACTTGAAAACGTCGGGTATAAAGTTTATGAATCAAAAACTCTCGGAATTGTAGGCGAATCTGGTTGTGGTAAATCAGTTAGTGCTTTGTCTGTTATGGGCATCGTTCCTGACCCCCCAGGCAAAATTATTGAAGGAGAAGTTTGGTTTAGAGGCGAAGATCTAAGAAAGAAATCTGACGCTGAAATGCGAACCATTCGTGGTAACAAGATTGCTATGATTTTCCAAGACCCAATGACTTCACTTAATCCGGTTCTTACTGTTGGTGATCAAATCATGGAAGCCATTAGGCTTCACCAAGAAGTAGACCTTCAAACAGCACGAGAAAATTCGATTAAAATTATGGACTTAGTTGGTATTCCAAGTGCTGCAGATAGAGTTGATGATTATCCATTTATGTTCTCTGGAGGTATGAGACAAAGAGTTATGATTGCTATGGCTCTTTCATGCAATCCAGAATTACTAATTGCTGATGAACCAACAACAGCATTAGATGTTACTATTCAAGCACAAATTTTGAACATTTTCAAGGCTATTCGTAATGAGTTCAACATGTCTATTATGCTTATTACTCACGACCTTGGAGTTATTGCGGAATTGTGTGATTACACTACTGTTATGTATGCAGGTTATATTGTTGAATATGCTTCAACTATTGAAGTTTACAAGAACCCAATGCATCCATACAGCATCGCATTATTAGGGGCTATTCCAAAACCGGAAACAAGGAAAGATGATGATTTAACCATCATTCCGGGATCTATTCCAAATCTTATTGCACCCCCTAGTGGTTGTCGTTTCCACCCACGATGTTCCCATACAATGGACATCTGTAAGGTAGACATCCCAAAACTACGACAAGTTGCTCCACACCACACAGTTAGATGCCATTTATTCAACAAATATCCTCTTTCTGAAGTCGAAGAATACACTGAGAAAATGCGTGAAACATACGTCGATGACCAGCTTGATATAATTGCTGAAAAAGGCTTCCGTAAACGAATGCAAAGAGCTTTTAAGAGAAAAGAAAAAGAAGAAGAACTATTAGAATAGAAACATTGTATCAATCCAATTGATTTCGAGTTTCTCTTCTCTTTCCGCCTATTTTTTTATATTTTTTAAATCTTTAATGATTCGAAGCGAAAAAGTTAAGTGATAATGTAGCTTCTATATTTGAAAACATGTTAAAATATCAATTAAATATTTGAGTGTAAAATAAAATGACAAAAATACCTCGGGTGAACTCCTATGAGTGCGCACGTTGTGCGTTATGTACATTTGCTCTTCCCGAAGTTTTCCGTATGACACCTGAAGGTATATCTGAAGTCTACGCCCCTGAAAAAGCCAATAAAGCAGCAATTCAGAAAGTTATAGATGATTGTCCTGTTGGGGCTGTTCATTGGTATGATGATGGAAATTAGGATTTGAAAAAAGAGAAATTGTGTTTTCTTTTATTGCTAATTTTAGCCTGTTCTAAGAATAATGTGATATCCAAATTGAGTTTTTACTACTCCGGAAATTTTTCCTTTCTCAAGTGCAAAAGCTGCCTTCTCGAATTCTTTTGCCATTTTACCTCGACCAAACTCTCCTAAATTACCTCCTCTTTTCTTAGAAGGACAGGTAGAATGTTCTCTTGCTAGTTTGGCAAAAAGATTTGGTACTTGGTTTGGATTTGTAGATTTGAGTTGGTTTAGAAGCTCTTCTGCTTTGCCATGTTTTTCAACAAGTATGTGGGATGCTTTTACTTTGTTCATTTTTTTGTCTCCAAAATTTATTCTTGATACTCATTTTACTTTATCCAGTAATTTATGAATTTATGCTTAACTAACTGTAATATGTGATAATTAACAAAGACTATTTAATCTAAATTTTTGTTTATCATTAATCTCAAAAACAAAAACTTAAAATTCATTTGTTTTGTTGAGTACTTTAGGATGGTGAAAAAATGCTACCCGAATTCGTAGAAATTGCTCATGGTGCTGGCGGAAAGAAAATGGATGAGATGCTAGAAATCATCATGAAAAACATCAAAATTAGAAAAGTTGGAGATGGTATAGGCTTAGATGAAAAAGACGATGGGGCAACTA
Source organism: Candidatus Heimdallarchaeota archaeon (assembly GCA_019894765.1). Next base: position 19,711 of record JAGXNT010000023.1, on the reverse strand, counting down.
TATCAATTGGAAAAAAACGTATTGTAACATCAATTGATGGTCATACAGTTCATCCAATATTCTTCCCTGGAGGAAACCTTGGAGAACTAGCAATAACAGGAACGATTAATGATGTCTGCGTCATGGGTGGAAAACCAATAGCAATTCTCTCGAGTATAATTGTTGAAGAAGGCTTTCCAATGAAAGATTTACAGAAAATTGTTGATTCTATTGCAGAAACTGCTGATAAAAATGGGGTAGCAATTATTGCAGGAGATACTAAAGTTATGCCCAGAGGAACCTTAGATCAAATGATTGTTGTTACAGCTGGAATTGGAATTATTGAATCTGACGATTTAGATATTCGGGATTCAAAGCTTCAACCAGGAGACAAGCTTATCATCTCTGGAACCGTTGGTGATCATGGTATTGCACTCATGGCTGGACGTGAAGGAATTTCTTTTGAAACAGAGCTGGTATCCGATATCACCTCTGTACAAGATATAGTAGAAGCAGCTTTAGCAATTGGGGGGGTAGTCTCAATGAAAGACCCTACTCGAGGTGGATTGGCTTCAGCATTGAACGAATTTGCTGAAAAGTCAAATGTTAGTCTTTGGTTAGAGGATGAAAAAATTCCTATAGATCCTGCTGTCAATGCTGCAAGTGAGATGTTAGGTTTAGAACCTCTAGGGGTTACTTGTGAAGGAAGAGTTTTATTTGGTGTCAAAGCAGCTAAAGCAGATGCAGTTTTAGAAGCAATTAAGAAAATCCCAAATGGCAGTAAAGCAGAAATTATCGGAGAAGTCAAAGCTGATAGACCAGGTTTTGTGTTCTCCAAAACAATTGTTGGGGGACATAGGATTATTGAGAAACCTATTGGAGAACAAATTCCAAGGGTCTGCTAAAAGGAATAATCAGCAAATAAATTTGATTACCCAAACAAAATTTAAAAGACGACGGATAAAACATTCATAAAAAGTCTTTTAATCTTGAAATTATTGATTAAAGACATTAATCTAAACAAACTATTGTTCCAGTTGATACTACCGGAGGAAGAATCTTGAAAGTAGCAGATGTAATGACAATCGATCCTGTGTGCGTAAAAGTACCAGGTACAATAGATGATCTATACGAGATAATTCGAAAAACAGATTTGACAAGTTTTCCAGTAATTAAAGATGATACAGGCGAGTTAGTTGGTATTGTTACAGAAACAGATATAGTAAGCAAACCATCAGAAACTCAATTGGCTCTTTTAATGACTAAAAACCCACAGACCGCAGCGAAAAAGGATCTCATCTCAGATGTCATATCAATTCTCACAGAAAATAGCTATAGACAGCTTCCTGTTGTATCCGCAGGGAAACTTGTGGGAGTGATTACAATAGGCGATATCATATCCAAAGTAATCGCTATAACTTCTTCGGAAAAGACTATCGAAGAATACATGTCAGATAATATCTTAGGTGTATGGCAAGATACTCCTTTACCAGTTTGTCAGAAGATAATGGAGTTTTCAGGCACAGAAGCAGCCATTGTATTTGATGATGCTAATCAGATGGTAGGCATTGTAACATTAGTTGACTTTGTAAAATTCTTTGAATCCATTAGTAGTGAAAAACGAAGTGATATGACCGCTGGCGAAGGAAAAGAAGGTAGCTGGGATGCTGTTTCCACAATCATTGTCCACACAAAGGATTTAACTCTCCCAAATATTCCAGTAAAAGATATTATGACAAAAGAAGTAGTAACTACTTTTAGTAAGGCGACATTAAGCGAAGTCGCGAAAAAGATGACAAGAATGGAGCTTTACCAATTACCTGTAGTAGATGCAAAAGGTAATCTTGTAGGTATTATTCGAGATTTTGATTTACTAAAAGCCTATGCCGGAAAAACTGATTAAACGGTTTATTTCTCTATTACTATTCACATACCTTTCCCTTGAATACTCACTTCTCAAGAACCAAGAGTTGTTTATCCCTGCACTTTGAGTAAGCGTAGTAATTCTGAAAGCATATCTGCACTTGCAATATTATTTCTACTTATTGTCCACTTGAAGACACCAATGCTTTTCTTTTTATCCTTCTAAACAATACGTCGTCAATCAATTAACTTCTCAAAAACTGGTTCTTCATGGAATCCCAAAGGATACCAATCCAAAGTAAACCTATCATGTGTTTTGTATTGGCATGGATTATGCTTTTATTTATTCTATGAAACTATACCAATAAATAGAAAATTAACTATAAAATCAACAAAAAAATGATAAAATGGAAAAAACTTTTAATAAGAGCTGAGTAGACAAATCAAATACTATTACACAATGACTTACAAAGGAGGAACCAATTTGTCTAAAGGTAAACAAGATGGAAACGTCGTCTTTATAGGGTCGAAGCCAGTTATGTCCTACGTTTTAGCGTGCATCACCCAACTTAACGAAGGCAACAATAACTTAATCCTAAAAGCTCGTGGAAGAGCCATTAGTCGCGCTGTTGATACTGCTGAAATTATTCGTAATCGATTTGTCACAGATGCTGTTATTAAAGAAATTATTATTTCTACTGAACAAATCGAACGCAGTGAAGGCGGCACCGCAAATGTCTCAGCAATTGAGATAACAATCAGTAAAAAGAAAGGAAAATAATCCCTTTCGTTTTTATTTTTCTTTTTTTCCTTATTTTTTCTACACTTTTATTTTCCTAGCAGATCGTCTACTCGAGCCACAATTAGTGGAACAAGCAATTCATCTTTACTTAGGGAACCATGGGTTGCATTTAAACCCAAATTGAAGATTGGATCATAATTACCTGAATGACCAAAATAGATTGATGCATTTTCACCTAAAATTACTTGTACATCTCCAAGTCTTTCTATTATTTCTTGAGTGTTTGCTCCTTTGCCCAAGAATTTATGATATTCTTTAGGAGTAACAATTATTCCTTGATCTCCAATTTTGTTTGCAAACCAATCGGCCACTTCATCCTGTTTGCCGTCCTTGGAATACAAATGAATGACTCTTCCGCTTCTCCCTCTGGATTTTATAAGAGATGCCAGTTCTTCTTCTTCCTCAGATGAAACGATGATTGACTTTTCCTCGGTAAGATTTTCTTGACCATGATCTGCTGTTATTATAACAGCGGTTTGTTTCGCTATCTTTGGATTTAGTCTCTTTAGCATCTTAAACAAAAGTAATTCAATATTTTCGACTTCATCCTTGAGTACTTCACTCTCGGTTGTATATCGATGGGTTATACTGTCTATTGACCCTACATAGATATCTAAGAATCTTCTTGCTGAAGTAGGAGTTTCCAGAATTCTTTTTGCAGCAGCAAAACTATCAATGTGGCTCGAATATCCAATAGAACAGGGTTTCTTATACACTAAATGAGATAATCCACTATTAGCAATGTGCGATTCAATCAAACCAAGATGATTAATCGTTGGATCATTAGCCATTGGGAAATCACACCAAACCCAATTTTTCACATTTACTCCTGCTCTGCTTAGGTCGACATCACTTCTTTTTGCTCTCAGAGTTAATGTGTCCACAACATTATTTATTTCAGCGAAGTTAATTTTCTGACCGACTATTCCATGAGTTTTAGGCATTTCTCCAAAACGCAAACTAGCTACACATGTACTGGTTATGGTTGGAAATACTGAGGAAAGTGTTAATCCATTTGTTTCGAATTTTGCTTTCAGTAATTGAGAGTATTTCATAAATTGTCTGAGACCAAGGGAATCAAGAACAATAAAAATAATGTTTGTAATTTCAGATTCTTGGATTTTCTGCCAACCAATCTTTTCACTTAGATTATTTAACAAAACCTTGTTTTTTGGATACTTTTTCCCAAATAAAGTTAGTGCAGTTGGGAGTATTTTTGAAATATTCACATCTAAATCAGGATAGAATAAATCGGTTCTTCCCCGTATAGGAGTTAATTGAAAAACATCACTTTCCAAATTAAACACATCTCTTCCAAAGATAGTTATCTAAATTCTTACTGTTTATTCAATTTTTCCTAAAAAAAGGGAAATGAGTAATAATTTAAACAATCTTTAATAAATGCAAAATCTCTTTGATTAAAACATGTTCAAAAAGATTTATGATTTAATTTCCAAAGAATTTTCGGGTAAGAATACCAAAGAGGTAATTGGTGGTATTGCAAATTTCCATCGAATCCAATCTTCTCCGGGCTTTCGAGAAGCTGCTAATTACTGTCACAAACAATTAGAGAATTACAATATACCTCTTGTGAAAACTCACAGCTATCCTGCAACTGGAAGCAATAGCTATTGGGGTTGTCCTGTTCCTAAGGAATGGGGGATCAAAAGTGCGACTTTAGAGCTTATTGAACCTAATGGAACCAAGAGGAATCTTTGTCGTTTCTTTGAAAATCCCTGTTCAGTAATTCAAAGGTCTAAAGCAACTCCTCCTGAGGGGATAACTGGAGAAGTGGTTATACTTCCAAAAGGTTTGAAAGATGAAGAATTAGAAAAACTTGATCTGAAAGGTAAATTCATTCTAACAGATGATTCTGATTTAAAACGATTAAGATTAATTGCTGTAAACAAATTAGGGGCTGCAGGAATAATTTATGATCTTGTTAGTGAACTAAAACCTATTAGAACTAGAGCTAATTTTCCAACAGCAAGACGCTACACCTCGTTTTGGTATGGTACAAAAGGAGATGAAGGGGACGCTCTAGGTTTTGTTTTGTCTGCTGAACAAGGAAATGATCTCCGAACACTCATAAAACGCACTGAAAAAGGAAATGAGGTCCTAAAGAAGGAAGGAAAACCAATAAAACAGGTTCAGGTACATGCTAAGATTGATTCAAGTTTTTATGATGGTGCAATGGAAGTCGTTGAGTTTTTCATTCCTGGAAAGGAGAAAGGACAAGAGATCATTGCTGTCGCGCATCTCTGTCATCCAAAACCTGGTGCAATAGATAATGCTTCAGGATGTGGTGCCTTAATTGAAGTTGCCCGTGCGTTAAATAATCTAATTTCATCTGGGGAACTTGAACAACCAAAGAGAGGGATAAGATTTCTCCTAATGGCGGAATTCACTGGGACTTATTGTTATTTAGCAACTAATGAAAAGAAAATATCGAATTTCGTTGCTGGAATTAATTTGGATATGGTGGGTGCAGATCAAACCGTTGGTGGTGGTAGAACACTAATTATGGAGAAAACGCACAATGCACTGCCTTCTTATGTGAATGATGTCTTAAGTGCTATGTTGACTGAAGCAAGTAAAGAAGTGTTAAATTTCCAAGGAACAGGTGGATTTGCCACATTCAAGTTTGCTAATGATCAACCTTTTTCTGGTGGTTCAGATCATGTTGTATTAGGTCACCCTGATGTTGGCATCGGAACCCCGATGTTTATTCAATGGCCCGATCGTTATTATCACACAGGAGAAGATACTTTAGAGAAAGTTTCTGTTGATATGCTTCATCTTATTGGTTCCCTAACTGCCTCTTATTGCTACTTTTTAGCAAATGCTGAGTTACCAGATATTCTTTGGATAGCCAGAGAAGTTGCAGTAAAAGGTAAAGCGAGGATAACAAGTCTTAGTAGAGAAATGCTAAACAATTTCCTCTTCAAGTTGAAATCTAAAGCTGAAGCTCCTTCAAAGAAAAAAGAAACAGATAAACCTACAGAAGACTTATCGAAAGAGCAGCTGGTTTCCGAAATTCTCATGAAAATTGAATCCCAAATACTCTTTAGAAGAGATCGAGAACACCTCACACTAGATTCTGTGGAAATTTTAACAAAGAATAAAGAAGAGAAAGATGTTCTGAAAAACCTACTCAAGGAAATGAAGGAAGGAATTGACTCTCACGCTAAAGCAGAAATCATCGATGTGAAAGCAGCGATAAAGCAAATCACAGAATCCATGAATATTAAAGAAGAACCACTACCTAAACGAGAAAAGAGTAAGGATGATGCCTTCGCTAAGAAAATGATACCAATAAAATTAATCAGAGGGCCTGTTTCTGGTTTAAGCTTGATGGATGTTTCTTATGATGATAGTAAGCTTATGCAGAAAATAAACGAGAAATACAAAGGCATGTCTCCAACTTTATCATCTGCCCTATTCTGGTTAGATGGGTATCGAACTTTAGCAGAAATTGCTAAATTAGTGGAACATGATGTCGGTAAAGTGAGTATTCCTTACCTTGTAAAATTCTTAGATATTTATAAAAAATACGGACTAATTGACTACAAAGAAAAATGAAAAAAATAGAAATAAATTGTGGTGGCAAGAAAACCTAGAGTTTTACACCACAATTCTCACAATACACATCATCCGATTCTATATCTTCACCACATTCAGGACATACTCCTGAACTGCTTTCAGCAGCTATTGCTTCTTTAGAGTCAGGTGGAGGTGCGTATCGTGTGCCTTTTGGAGCTTCTACTTTTCGAGTAATAGCATCTAAGCGAACATATTTCTCTTTAGAATCTTTGTAGATCATTTTTGCCCAAAAAACTGGATAATAAAGCACTTTTTTGTCGGTAATAGTTAATTTCTCAGAAATAACTCTTTGTATAGTATCCGGTTTTTGAGTGAATTCTTCAATAAGTTCCTTAGTGAATTTCTCAATATCAACATAATCTTTTGGAACATCAATATTATTGGTTCTCAAAAATTGTTCATTTCCTTCCAGCATGTTAGTATCAGGAAGAACATCTGGATTAATGGAGCTACCTTTGTAATTACGTGCTTCCATAATATCCTTCTCAATGAGAACATGTTCGATGCCAGTTAGTTGTATTTCAGGTTTAGAAACAGTTTTTTTACTTTTATCGGATTTAAATAATCCATCAAAAAGTCCTTTTCTTTTCTTTCCCTTTATGTCTACTTCTGTTTCTTCTTCCTCCACTTCTTCTTCTTCTGGGACAATTATCTCCTCACCAAGAATAAAAACAGAAATGGCATCATCTATCAAGTCAATATCATAGGTTCGCTGCGTTAAATAACGAAGATGATATTTTCCGCCAATGAGCATATAGGGTTCATAACTCTTTACTATTTGTTTAATGTCGATTTCAATCTCTTTAGGTCTTCGAAAGAATCCTTTAAAGACTTCTACTTTTTCTTTTTCAAAGATTGTTTTCGCTTCTTCCTCAGTTACGACAGATTTCGCAACTAATACTCTTGTTTCAGTAATCTCATCAATTCTATCTGCGCTTGGAGCATCTAGACGATAATCATATTCTTCACTCATTTTACTTACCTCATAACATTCAGTTATACAAGATTTGAATACATCAACCTCGTTGAAAAATATAACTGAATATTTCACCTAAAAATAGAAATTACATTTACTTCTCTTCAAAATCAGGTTGAAATGCTTTTAGTTTGTTCAAAATATCTTCTCGAGTATAATTTGGAATTGGTCCGGAAGTAGAGATTTTGAAGGAAGCTGCTGCCGCAGCCATAAGACCCGAATAATAACTATCCTTTGTTTTCATATACTCTAATAAGAACGCTGTTATGAATGTATCACCAGCTCCTGTCTCATCAATAACATTTGTAGGAATAGCGGGAATGTCATATCTCTTCTTTTCGTGATAAATGATTGCTCCTTTGTGTGCTTGTGTGATGACTAATAATTTTAAACCTGTTTCAAGCGCTAATTCAATTGCATCTTCTAACTCATTCGTTGCTGTTATCCCTTTCAATTCCGTATCATCCACTTTTAAGACATCTAGTAATGGTAAATATTCTTTATAGTTGAGCCATGGTTTATGGATAACTTTCCTAGTTTTATCATCTAAGCTCCTTGTAAATCCTTGCCCATCTAAAGAAACAAAATCGAAAACTTTGCGAACTTCACTAATTAAGTTAGGAGTGATTTCATTAAAAACCGGACCTAGGTGGATACAGTACGTGTCAAAATATATTTCGGGAATATCATTGAAGGAAATGTTATCTGAAACTGACAAAACTCTTTGAGTTCTTTTACCCTTCAAATTATATTTATTCTCAAATTTCATAGAGGTTGATCCAATTATCTTGAAGCCATTTAGATCAGCATCTAGGGAATTTATAATTTTTAGATTCTTTAAATGAAAATCTGTCCCTACTTTTGAGACTACTCCTATAGATTCACCTAATGCTTTTGCAGTAGAAGCTGCGTAAACAGGAACACCACCAATAAAGTGTTTATCGTCTTCATTTGGGATTCTGATAATGTCTTCTGTTATACTACCCAAAACAATTAGGTCTAACATTTTATAGCTATGAATTGTGTTAAGATTCAAAAATGATTCGAATTAAATCTTAGAGAAATTGATTAACACAAAATAAGTGATAGTTAATTATGAATTAGACTGCATCTAATTTTCGACCACAGTTCTGACAACGAGTATCTGTAGGATAGACTATATGACTACAACGTTTGCATCGAGATATTCTTTGACTTGGACGTTTTGGTCCAGTATCTGATGGAATTGGTGCCAGTGGTTTGTCACAATTAGGACATTTGGTTTGATGGGGATAAACTATCGCATTACATCGAGAGCATCGAGCAGTTCCTGGAGGAGCTTGACCTTCTGGTTGGGGTTGATCTCTGCTTGGTCTAGTTGGAGGTGACAAGATTCTGTCGCAATTACTGCAACGAGTTTCATAATCATATACAATAGCTCCACAGCTAGAGCATTTCGCTATATTTTGTTGAGGTTTTCCTCTTGGTTTTTCCATTGGTGGAGGAGGTTGTGGGGGAGATGTTTGTGGAGGTGCTCGAGGTGCATAAGGAGCAGGGGGAGTATAAGGTTCACTAGGTTGATATGGTTGTTGCTGAACTCCGTAAGGTGAAGGAGATTCTATTGCAACAGGATTTGACATTCCGCATCCTGAACACTGTTTGTCGTCAGCTCGTAAAACAGTTCCACAACGTTCACAGACTGTTTTTCTTCCGATGGGTTGTGGGTTTCTATGATCATAAGGAGGATATCCAGCAGGATAAGCAGAAGATTGAGAGTCTTCAGGAGGAGGAGGAGGTGGGGGTGGGTAACCAACATCAATTCCGAATTGTGATTCAGCGGGTTGTTCTGTTAATCCAAAATCGTAGGGTGAAGGACTTGTTGATTCAGCTGGCTGAGATGTACTATCGGTTAATCTAGGGATAACATTACCACATTCAGTACACATTTCAGCTTCATCGCGGTTAGCAGTACCACAGCTGGGACAAAAGATTGTCGTTTTCCTCTACCTCATCAATTTTGTAAGTATTTGATTACTTTAGTAATATAGTAATTAAATGTTAGCAAATTGGTAAATTAAGATAATATAGCTTTTCCTTATGTTCATTTTACATAAAATTGTAGGTAACATGATTAAAAAAAATAAAAATGCCAGCAGAAAAGCTGACTCAGTTATTTTTTAGTTTTCTTTGGAAACCAAGGAATAAAAGTACTAGTGGTTGCAAGATATTCCTCATAACCTTCTCGTCCTTTGAGTATTCCTTCTTTTTCAAGAGTTGGAATACCAGAGACCTTAAGTAAAATGAAAGTTAATAGGATTGGTCCCAATATTGTTGTAAATCCAACACCAATATTTGTAGCTGTGATTGTTGGATAATTATAGAATGCATAGGAAATTGCGATAATAAAGATACCCCACCATTGTTCAGATTCACCGAAAAAATTTGGATGGCGTGAATATCTCCAAATACCTTTATTCAAGATTTTTCCTTTGTTTTCAGGATTTTTTCTAAATCGCATTAATTGAAAATCAGCTGTTGTTTCAAAAAAGAATCCTTCAAGCCAAACTAATCCACCGATAATCAAAAGAATTATTCCCAAAGTATTAATCGGTAATGAATCATTAATTGAATTAGCAAATACTACTGGTAAACCAATAATATAGACAAGGAATATTTGTGGTAAGAAAATTATTAGAATTATTTTCAAATAGAAATTTTTCGTCCAGTTTTCACGATATTCTACAAATCGTGCATCTTCTACTTTACGGATGGATTTACGAACTACATAATGTGTAAATAATCTAATACCCCAAATCGTAACTAAAATTGTAATTGTTAGTTGTCTTATAGCTATCCAATTGCCAAATGTTAAACCATTTACAATATATGAAATCCAAGCCATAGACATGAATCCAAGAACCCATCCAAGATCCACTAAGCTTGTGTCCTTCCAAATAACAGTTATTGGAAATGCTAATATTAATGAAACTACTGGGCCTATCAATGCCCATAAGAAAATCATCGGTTCCATTTTGTATCCACCTTTTTCCTATTAAATTAATTAATTCTATATATTAGATAAATGTAAGATATTATTAATAATTCTGAGATAGAAAATAAGAAAGCTGTAGATCTACTCAGAATTTAAATATGCAATTATTTGTTATTTAATTTCAATAATTCATCTCGTTTCTTTCTATATTCAATAATGGGTTTATCCCCTTGAATGAGGTGTTCATTCATCTTAAATGATGTCTTTTTTGGAAGTTGAGTGCTAACAACTCGTTTATCTTGTTTTAAAATGCGTCTGTTAAAGCGGTGAGAAAATCTTGTTAATAACCTACCTAATAATGGCAAACGAATGATTTTCTGATACAAACGTAAGTAAATAATTGTATTTTCATCATCTATTGGTGCAAAAGCTGCGAATATTCTAAAATTCGTACCAAGTCGATTTTGCCAGATATTACCAAATCTAAAATGAAGTAAAGCAGTTCTCGTTGGTTCTTGTAATTCATTTTCTTTTAAGGGTTTAGTACCATTATCTACTCTCATGTATGCCCAAACTCGCAATTCATTATCTACCCATTTTGTTTTTGGTCCATCAATTAGTGTTCTGCATCCTCTCCCTATGGTATTATAATGAACAAACGGTAAATGAACGACATCTAGCTGATTTTCAATTGCTCGAGAATAATGTACTGGCCAATAATCCTTATAGGTAGCGAAAAAAAAGCTTTCAAGATCCTCAAAAAAAGGTAGAGGTGGGTATTCTTTTTGTGGTTCTCCCCACCACATCCAAATAAGTCCATGAGCATCTTTAACAGGATAACCATGTACTTTGTATCTTTCTGGTACAGGGGTATTTTTACCATTAGCTGGGATTTTCGTTACCTTGCCTGTTTTATCATATTCAAAACCATGAAAGGGACATTGAACCATATTATTACTTAAAATCCTTCCTTTGCTCAAAGATGCCCCTCTATGAGTGCATTTATCAAATATACATCCTACCCCTCCTTTTTTATCTCGCCAAAAAACTAATTTCTCACCTAATCTTGTAACTCCAAGCAATTTATCTTTCTTAAGCTCTTTGGCATCTAATACCGCATACCATTGATTTCTAATCAAAATTTTCAACCCAATCTATTTGTTTAGTTATTATTTATAAGCAGAAGTTTGAGGATTATAAAAATTCTATGTTATATATTTTAGCTTTAAATAAGGAACAAAAACAGAATTGTTTTTAAAAAATAAAAGATTTTGTATTATTTTTCCTACTTAGAAATTTTCTGTGTTTTAGTTTTGTCTTTCTCGCAATCCAATAATAATTGATTCAGAGAATAATGGTGTGCAGCATTGACCAGATGGATTCATTGCCACACATGCACATTTGGTTTTTTCACGTAGAAATTCAATAATTTCTACCATTTCTGATAAACCGGTTTCTTTTACTACATTGATTACTTCTTCATCTGTAATTTTATTGCAATAACAAGCATATTTTGGATGAGCATCTTTTTTATACCAAATTGGTACTTTCACTTCATTTATTGTAAAAAATTCATTTGGCACATTACTATAATAGGAAACGTTACAATCAGAACTCATACACAAATAATAGGCAATATCCGAAACTCTATCTTTTGCTTCAAGTATTAATAGACTTCTAACAGTTAATTTTCTAACCAACTGACCGTTTTGATTACAATTAGGGCAAGGTGGAGCTATCAGTTTTATTGGTAAAATATTATTTGTATTTTCCATGCAAATCCCAACAATAATTAACGCTTGTACTAGTTTTTTTACCCGATATTCTTAAATTACAAAAATTAAACTAAGGTTCAATTTTCCTTTTTTCTATTAATACTAAAATAACATATGTTACTTTTTACTCAAATAGTATTTTGTGTTTTGGAATATAATTAGAATTATATATTTGTTTTTGATTAATATTAATCTTGACAAAGATGAGTAATCTTAAACCAAATAAACTACATGTAAAATTCGATAATATTGAGGAAGATGAATTTAGTTTACCACGGAAATATACTCTAACTCATTCTGATCAAACTGGTGATCTTTTCTTAACAATATCAGAAAAATATAATGAAAAACAAATCTCAGATTTGTATACAAAATTTATGAGAGATGAAGTTCTAGGGGAATGGAAGATTAAAGGTGAAAAGAAGGAATTACATTTATACTTCCACATAAGGGGGGGTTTTATTTTTGGTTGGGCTAAATTAAGAGATAATATTATTCGATCTCATTTGAAAATGGTTTTTCAATCCATAAGATTTGGAGAGAAAAACTTAATTCAAGAAAACCCAAACCTTAATCTCTCACCAATTTTCGCTCATTTCAAATCAAATCGGAAAAAATTCAATACTATTGAACAACTTGGTATATTGAAAGATTATGAATTATAATAATCTGAGTATTTAATTCAGGGGATTCTTTTTTTATATCTTACAAAGAATACTGTAATTACAATAACAACTATGCTTCCACTGCTTCCAATTAATACCCACCTTACTAGAAAATTATCATTCGATAGTACAAGTTTTGGTAAATTATAGTTTTTTAATTCTATATGTGATTCAAAACTAAATTCTACTGTTTTATTTTCAAAAACACCAGAACCTTCTGATAAGAATCTTGATCCATATAAAAGACCAATTGAAATGTCATAAACTAATTGACTATGATGTTTAAAAGAAATATTAAACTCTGGAGATGTTAGGTTTTGATTTAATCCACCTGATACTAATGATTCGAATATAACCAACTGATCTATTTCTTCATAAAAAGCTTCATATTGAACATTATCAAGTTTAGGGATAAAAAATGTATATTGATAATGAGTTTGATTTTTCAAATCCTTAAAGAAATCAATAGTTCGATTTGTTCCAAGAAATGGATAAAAGATTAGACCTAATCCTACTGTTGTTAACATTGGATTCGATAAGAAATTCTGAATTATACTAAATGGATTTAAAATATTACTTGATAAAGATGACTCATCAACTAAATTCCAATCAGCAAGTTTTGCCAAAGACGCTTCTCCACTAGTTAATGTCCATAATACATTATCCCCTCCCAAGCTATTAACAAATGCTTGAATTGTTGTTCTTTGATTAAAGTTAATATTACTAATTTCGAATCCTTTACCAGAGTAAGAAGTATCATCTAGTTTCACATATACTTCAGCTTTTTTAACATCGTACTCATATAATTGATTCGTGGGTATATTGTAAGGACTAATAATGTTATTTAATGTTAAAAATAAAAGCAAAATCAAGGATACTAATGAGATTTTTTTCAAAATATATCAATCCAATTCTGTTTTTTCTTATACTTCATTCTATATTATGGGTAGCAAACTTTACTATGTAATGCGACAATTGATTTGTTTTTGTTAATTATTTCCCTTAAATCATTTGTTTTGTTAATTTCTTTATCTTCATCTAAAACGAAACATTCGATTAAGTTTTCTTCCTTGATTGTTTTATCAGCTAAAATTTCTATCACAAAATTCAAGATTTTGGATATAACTATGTTCTTAAAATCATCTAGAAAAATCTCATGGCTCCCCTTATTCAGGATAAATGCTATTTTTCTCAAAGATTTTGTTGTAAGAAGAAAATTATCAACATAGTCAGCATGTGTAATAAAATCCTTAGTTCCAATCACTAACATAAAAGGGGTACTTATACTGGATAATGAATCGTATCTATTTGGTACTGTTTCTACCATTTCCCGCATAAGTTGTACCGGTTGTTTTGGTAGTTTTTTCCTCTTCCAATTCAAGTATTCCCTTGACACCACTTTGGATTTCTCAAGATGACCAAAATTAGTTGGTATATATTTTATTTTGAAGATTTTTGTTAACCATGTTAATAAACGAATTCTTTGGGTAAAATTTTTTGATAAACCAGTCAAGATTACTCCTTCAATGGGAATATCCGAAGAAGCAATTGAATAAACTAAGCCGGAACCCAGAGAATGACCAATAATTATGATTCTATTGTATTTCTTCCTTTTATCTTGAATATACAACTTACTCCACTCCACAGCTTCATCAAGATTTAATTCTGCTAGCTCTGAAGAACTAATTCCATGTTTTGGAATCAATGGAACATAAACATCGACTCCTAAAGTTCCTATAGCATCAGCTACCACATGCATTTCATATGGTGTTGCATTAAATGCATGAAATATAATTACACAGTCTTTCGATTTATTATCTATAATTAAATCAGACGCAAAGTTGTTTTTCTGTAATCTTTCTGTAAAATTAGTCATAGAAAAACCTCCACTTTAACTAAATTAACAATATTTATCTAAAGTATAAAGTTAACCTCTAAATAATATGACAAAAAAGCATTGATTTTATTAATTTACTTAATGTTTTTTGCTACTAGAATTTTTTAAAGAAATAATTCCCTCAAACCTAAGATTGTTTATAATTAGTATTATAATAAAAAAAGAGATTTATATAAATATGAAGAAATTTCCAGAAGTTAAAGGTAAAGATCTAGAAGGCAAAAACTATATTGTACCATATGATCTTGAAGGAGAATATAATATAGTTATTGTTCCATTTCTACAATACCAGCAATATATTGTAAATCAATGGACAGACTATTTAGCAAATCTTCAAAAAAAGCATTCATTTTTTGAATTTTACGAGATTCCAACTCTTGCATTAGGTTATACTGCTATGAGATTTATAATAGATGGTGGTATGCGAGCTGGTATACCAGATTTAAAAACTCGACAAAGAACTATAACGACTTACATAAATAAAATGAAATTCAAGAAGAAACTCGGTATTAAATCTGAAAAATTGATTAATATTTACCTCTTAAAGAAAGATGAAATATTATGGGAAGAAAAAGGCGATTTGACCGAGGAAAAAGCACAAGCTTTAGAGATCTTTTTATCCAAACTTAATTGTGATTAATGATTCTTGGACATACATAAAAGAACTCTAATTTAACCTAATTCATTCCAAGATATCATAAAAAAAATGAAAATCTTATATGTTATGTTTTGATTTTTACATTCTCAATAAATTGAAAAAGTTGAAACTAAAAAAATTATATCAATTTATAAAATAAAAAAAATAATTTGGGATAGTTAATCCCATTTTTTTAACCACTTGGTTGGAATGTTCCACCAAATACAGTCCATGCTAACAGTGATTTCGAAACTAAGCTTAGAATAATGTATCCACGTTCACCGAAGAGATAGTCTTTCCATTTGCCAACTTTTGCGTATTGAAGTATCATGTTTACTGGGAATGTCCAGAAGAAGAAGAAATATCCTCCTATAATACCCCAAACAAATCCAGGAATTTCACTTACATCACCTGAACCAAATAGGTAGATGACAATTAGTATCCATGGAATTATACCTGAGAAAGTGCCAATAATAAAAGCGGTCCAGTCTGTTTTTTCTGTTGTTTGATTGTGTTTTTCCATCATTAAACCCATGAGGTTCATGGTAGCGTTTAATGCAACAATTGCGATTAATGCTGCTAGATTTTGAATTCCAAAGAGAAGTGAGATAGCAAATATCATTACTGATGAACTAATAGCATATTCAAACCATCGGAAATAATTTATTCCTTCTCCTAATTTTCTATTGTAGAAGTCATTAAGTCCTGGTAATACTGTCAAGAAGTGTGCTATTGCTGATATGAATAAAAATACTGCAGCCAAAATCGCTAATGGTATAATATTTTCAATGATAGTAAAATCTGGAACTAAATCAGGAGGTGGCCCCGGATCAAAAAATCTGAAATCTGTTGATATATCTAATTTAAAATCTTTGACGCCAGGGATAACGAAGCTTGCAATTAGCATAAATGTAGCTTGAACAAAATGAAGAGCCCCCATTATTCCATTAAAACGTCTTAATTTCGGATAAGTAACTTTTGATTGTGTTTCACGTATTCCTTCCATTTATCAATTCTCTCCTTTTAGAAGTAAATAGTAAATGTACTCTTTTAGAGACAATTCTTCTTCTTCTTTTTAATACTTACAGTTGATTTTCTGAAATTTGGAGAAGTAATTTGTTAATATTATATTGTTTTTAATTTATAATATTACAAAACAGATAAATTGATTGAAATCAAGAAAATACCAGATTTTAATGATTCATTCAGAAAGAATTCAGAAATTGAATAATTTACCAATAAATGGAAAAGGTAATTTTGTTGTTTATTGGATGCAATCATCAAATCGAACTGAATTTAATCATGCTTTAGAATATGCAGTTGAGAAATCAAATGAGCTCCAAAAACCATTAATTGTTTTTTATGGCTTAACTGATTCCTATCCAGAAGCTAATGAAAGACATTACTATTTTCTTTTAGAAGGATTACAGCAAATAGAATCAAGTCTACTAAGAAGGGGTATTAAATTTGTGGTGCAAAAAAAGTCACCTGAAAAAGGAGCATTAGAAATAGCTAAAGAAGCAGTTCTTGTTGTTGTTGATAGAGGATATTTAAAAATTGAGAGGAAATGGCGTCAATATTTATCCGGGAAAATAGATTGTTCGGTTATTCAGGTTGAAAGTAATGCTGTTATTCCTGTGGAAGATGCATCTGATAAAGAAGAATTTGCTGCGTACACAATTAGGCCGAAAATTAATAAAAAATTGAATAAATACCTTGTTCCTCTTAATAAGAGAAAAGTCAATTTTAGCTCTAAAGATTATGATTTCACTAGTTTAAATCTTCTAAATCTAAATATAATTCTCAATGAACTTAATATAGATAGAACTGTGAAAAAAGTTTCTGGATTCACGGGAGGTTACTCAAATGCAAAGCGTAATTTACAAAAGTTTATTTCTGGTAAATTAGAAAAATATGAAACCATGAGAAATAATCCCGTGTATGATTATCAATCTAATCTAAGTCCTTTCATACATTTTGGGCAAATCTCTCCATTAGATGTCGCTTTAGAAATTTCGAGAACAGAAGGTCAAGCCAAAGAAGATTATCTGGAGCAATTAATAGTTAGGAGAGAACTAAGTATAAACTTCATTACTTATAATCAAGGATATGATAATTACAAAACATTGAATGTTCCAAGATGGGCAGAACAAACACTTGAAGATCATATCAAAGATACAAGAGAATATGTGTATTCCTTGGAAGAATTTGAGCAAGCAAAAACACATGATTCTTACTGGAATGCTGCACAAAAAGAGATGGTAATTACTGGAAAAATGCATAATTACATGCGAATGTATTGGGGAAAGAAAATACTGGAATGGACCGAAACACCTGAACAAGCTTATGAAATAGCCATTTATTTGAATAATAAATATGAATTGGATGGTCGAGATCCTAATGGTTATACAGGAGTTGCTTGGTGTTTTGGAAAACATGATCGTCCTTGGAGAGAAAGACCAATTTTTGGAAAAGTAAGATATATGAATGCAAATGGTTTGAGAAGGAAATTTGATGTTGAAAAATATGTTATGAAAATAAAGAATCTTGATATTTATAACAACTAAAAAACATCCTGTAACTTATGAAAACTGAAGAGAATTTATAAAGCAAATTGCAATGAAATATTGTAATTTAACAGGAGATTAGATTATGCCTAGAAGACCAGATGCCGAATTAGTTAAAACATCAAAGTTTCGGGAATTAGAATTTTATATTATGCGTAGGAGAAATGACAGCGTCATTTATGCTGATTTACAAATTGATCTAACAAGCACTTTCAAGTTTCTAGAAAAGCACAATAAAGATAAGAAGGATGACGAGAAATTAACGCTCTTTCATATATTTCTAGCTGCTTGTGTAAGAACAATTACTCTTCGACCAAAAGTCAATCGTTTTGTTTCAGGTCGTCGGTTATGGCAACGAAACAGAATAATATTATCATTTGTAGTTAATAAAGAAAAGACCGAAGAGAGTGAAGAAGTAAATGCTATGATAGAATTTGATCCTTTTGACACCTTGGAAACAGTTCAAAGTATTGTTAATAAGCAGATCTATAAAGCTCGACATGAAGAAAATCCCAATCAAAAAGACATCGATTTTTGGGGTGGAATGCCTCGTTGGATTATTAGGTTCATGTTTTGGTTCTTGCGATGGTCAGATGAACATAACATACCAGTTAATTCCCTTATTGATGATATGCCATTATGGTGCTCGTGTTTTATAGCCCATTTAGGTTCTCTCAATATAGATTCTGTCTATCATCATCCATTCGAGTTAGGAACTGCAAGCGTTCTACTTATTCTCGGAAAAATCCACAAAGCAGCAGTTGTTAATCAAGAAACTGATGAAATTGAAATTAGGAAAGTAATGAAAATAAAGGGTAGCATTGATGATCGCATTGCTAGCGGAATATATACAGGACCAACCATTGATTTACTAAAAAACTTGATTGAAAATCCAGAACCTTTGTTAAAACCACCAGAATTAACAGATGAACAATTAGATAGTCTAAAATTAAAGAAATATAAGAAAGAACGAATTGTTCGTGAGAAACAAAGAAAGAAAGATAAGAGAAAAAGAAAGAAAAAGTAGAAGAACAGAGCAACTAAAAGAATGTTGGCTCTGATTCATATTTTTCTTTTGGAGGTTCCATTTTTGCAGTTTCTTCTGGGGAAAGGATTTCAACAAGTTCGTATTTTGATGTACCCATACCTAGTTTTTCTGCATACTCAACAATCTTATATGGATCTTTAAAGTGCCCAAAGAGTTGTTGGAAAGGATGCAATTCTGGTTTTAATTGAACATTATTTAGAAATGGTGGTATACTTGATTCAAGAAGGCCTTCCTTCTTAATTAAATCTAAAGTTGCTTTTTCTATAGCAACAGTATCTTTGCTGGCAAGAATACCAATTTCATTTACAACAATTGGTTGTGGCATACCCATACAATCACAAAATGCAGTTATTTGGAGAGCGACATTAAAATTGAAGATTTTATTCTTATCAAAAGTGTCTAGAACTAGTTTTGCTGCTATTGCTTGGAACTCACTGAAAGCATCATAATTTTCTTGCTTTATTTCTAAAGAACCAACACCTTCATCAGCTTTAAGGCATTTAAAGCACTGGTTGCAATTATAGAAACCAACTTTTAGTTCATGTTTGTCTTCTTTGTAGTCAATGCATTTTTCCGGACAAGATTCCACTAGTTTCTTTGCGTGTTCCGGAGTGCATTTGTCTGGATCCCAGTATTTATCGTAATGCACTACTCCATGTATTTTGTTCCATCTTGTTTTTGCTGCGAACCCACCAAGAGCAATATTTTTTATCACTCCGCCGAAACCTGGTAATCCATGGCCTTTTGCATGAGCGAAGTTAATTAAAACATCAGCATCATGTAAGACTCCTGCTAGATCAACTGAGTCGACACCTTTGAAATCAACTTTTTTAGAATAAACGTACCCATCTTTGATTCCCGCTACGGGAATTATTGGACAACCACAAGTTTCTTCTGTATATCCTCTGTTCACTGCGTTGTAAACAGC
>JAGXNT010000022.1 GCA_019894765.1 Candidatus Heimdallarchaeota archaeon | reverse complement strand
CGAAATGCGAAGGTTTTTTTAGCAAAATAACTCAGTCAATAAAAAGGATAAAACTATAAGTAATATAGAATTGTTTGAAAATAGTGATTAAACAACTATATCACAATTGGTGTTTAATATGGTATTAGGTAAATTAGGTTCCTCTATCTCAAATGCTTTGAAAAAATTAGTTGGTGCTGGCACAATAGACGCTAAACTCATTCGTGAGTTAAAAAATGATTTAATGAAAGCATTACTTGAAGCTGATGTTAAACTTGAGATAGCTATTGAGGTATCCGAACGAGTTGAGAAACGAGCCTTAAAAGAGGAATTACCTCCTGGGATTCCTCGTCAGAAACATGTTATTAAAATAGTTCATGATGAACTTGTTAAAATTCTTGGTGGGAAAGCCCAGAAACTCAAAATTACTCCTGGTAAATTGAGTGTCTTACTGTTTGTTGGCATTCAAGGTTCTGGTAAAACTACTGTTGTTGGAAAATTAGGAAGTTGGTTAAGTAAGAGAGGAATGAAACCTGCATTAGTATGTACTGATACTGATAGACCTGGTGCTTATGAGCAGCTCAAGCAACTTGGTGATCAAACTAATGTCCCAGTGTATGGGAATCCAAAAGAAAAAAGCTCTCTTAAGTTAGCCAGAGATGGTATCCTCGAGTTTCAAAAATCACATGAAGTTATTCTAGTCGACACTGCCGGTCGCCATAAAGAAGAAACAGCCATGCTTAAAGAGATGGCTAGAATTGCTAAGCAAATAAAACCTGATGAGATTGTTTTAGTTTTGGATGGTACTCTTGGTCAACAAGCATATGATCAAGCCTTAGCTTTTGCTGCTGCAACAGAAATTGGTAGTATTATTGTTACAAAATTAGATGGTTCTGCAAAAGGTGGTGGAGCACTTAGTGCCTGTGCAGCAACCCATGCTCCAATAAAATACATTGGTGTTGGAGAAAAAATAGGTGATCTCGAAAGATTCGATCCAACAGGTTTTGTTGGTCGTTTATTAAATATGGGTGACCTTGAATCATTAATTGAAAGTGTAAAAGCAGCTCAAATTGAACCTGACGAAGAAATGGCTAAAGCATTCCTTACTGGCAAATTCACTTTAAGAGATATGTATACCCAAATGCAAAACATTGGCAAAATGGGTTCCATGTCTAAAATATTATCTTTCTTACCAGGCTTCTCAACTGGATTGCCTGCAGGTTTAGAAGATACTTCTGAAGAGAACATGAAAAAATTCATGTGCATGATGGAATCAATGACAGCTGATGAGTTAGATAATCCGACAGTCATCAAAAGTACAAGGCTTCAGAGAATTGCTAGAGGATCTGGTACAGATGCAAAAGATGTAAAGCAATTACTAAATCAATTCAATCAAATGAAGAAAATGATGAAAGGAATGAAGAAAGGTTTGGGTAGAAGAGGAGGAAAAATGCCCAACATGGCTGATCTTGCAGCTATGCAACAAGGCGGGGCTAAAGGTCCTAAAGTTACTCGAGGTAAAAAGAGGTAATTGCTTCACCCAGCTAATTATAACTCTTCTTTTTTCTTTTATAATCTCGTTAAACATTAACTCTTGTGATTCCAATGCAAAGATTATTTGTAATTTCATTAACTGAATTGAACTATGAGAAGAAAGATCTGAATGTTCCTTTTTCTGAAAAACGTCAAACTATAGGTTATTTAGCTCGAATAATAACGAATGCTATTTTTCTTTCTCATTCTCTCAGGGAGAAAGTGACTATTCGTGTTTATATTGAAAAACCAATTTCGCATATTATACAAATTGATAGCGCAACAATTAAATATTTAGGACCGGAATTGAGAAGTCTAGCTTCACTAATTCTGAAAGCAAAGAAAAAATTCCAGGAAGCATTAACAAATAATTATTTTACAAATAATACTTGGCTTGAAGCAAATCCCGGATTTTTCGTAAGACTAGCAACCAATCCATTTCAAGATTTATCAATTCAAGTGGATTCTCCAAATCCCTTAGTTTATCTTATCTCTGATATTAATAATAAAACCTCGGATGCAGAGAGTTATACATTGAAGGGTTTTGAAAAACTGATTCTAAATCTTTCAGAAAAAAGAAGTACTTTTATCATCTATTTACCACTTGTCACAGAGCAAATTTCGAAAATTCCAATTGACTCTCAAGATTTCATAATTAGGAAAATTGCAATGTCTGAGAAGATTGATTATGCAAGATTAACAAATATTGTTAATATTATTCTAGATAAAAGTAGTTAGAAAGCTCAAGGCTTTCTTGTGAATAATCTATATTTCTCATCTGTATTAGTTAATTCTTTCATGATTCTAGCAATTATAAGCTTTCTAGGATCAGATACTTTTGTTCTAGAAGCAATATCTTCAAATGATGTAAAGTTCACTTTTGTTCTTTCAGAGATGAGGTTTTCGAGATGGGTTGTACCTATGCCTGGTAGTAATTTGAAAGAGTGCATTCTAGAAGTAACTAGAGAAGCTTTATTGAACCAATTAACAAATCTAAATTCTTGTTTGTTAACTATTTCAATTATACAATCTTCTAAAACTCGTTCAGATGAAGATGCTAAATCATCAAAACCAATTCGTCTTTTGATTCGATTAATGACTTTTCTATTATCTTTTCCAATTCCAATTCTAACCAAGGGTTCAATATTAACTCCTCGTTTTGGAGTCAACTCGAGTAAAGTAAACCAAATCTCACCTAAGGCTTGAATGACTGGTTCTCGTTGGGAAAATGGATTTGGATCTGTTGGGCTTCCTTCTGATAAATAAGCCAATGCCCATGCATATTCTTCATATTTTCTTTGCTTGTCTACACTAGCTCCTTCATCTGACCTATAGTTTGATCGAAAGTTATCTGGTTTCTTTTGATAGCTGGAAGAGCGATCTTTATTTCTAGTGTTTCTTTCGGACATCTTAATTCACTACTTATCTATCACTACCCTATAGTATGATTTTACACATATAGGTTTATGTTCATTTTACTTTTATTATTTGTTTGATTCTATATTGATATTTTTTGCTTTAAAGAGTTTCCAATTTAAAATATTCTTTTAAAATAATTAAGAATTGGCGAGAAAATTACTCTATTTAAAAATCTTGGATTCCCTGGTATCTATGAGATTCATTCTCTAAGCAAATCAAGCATTTTTTCAACTTCTTCTGTGGAATAAACTCTTGATGCATCTTGAATAAACACTCGAAGCTCATCCAAAGTTTCAGGCATGAAATTTATAATGCTAATTGCGATTTCTTCTGTTAATTCAAATTCAGTCATTAAATTTTTAATCAAAGTTCTCGCTTGCTTGCTATTAATTTTTGATGAACGCTGTGCATGCTCTAAAGCTATTCTTTGTAAGTAATTTAGCTCTCCTGCTTTCTTTCGTTTGTTGAATATGGCTACAACTTCTGGCAGGGAAACGGGTTTTATATCTATTGTTTCTTTAGGCATTTCATTCACACCAATGAACAGTGATTATACTAGTTAACATTCTATTAAATCTATTTGGCAATATAAACATGCTCTGGTCTTGCTATGATTTGTTTGATAGCATTGCCAGCTTTAATCTTTATAATATAGGCTCTTCCACGTACCTCTGTTATAACTCCAAATTTTCCGTGATATCTTCGATGCGGCATACCTTTTTGAATCGCAGGATCTATTTTGATTACTACTTGATCTCCAACTTTGTACTTAACTAGTAATCTCCCTAAGGATTGCATTCCTTTATCGCGTGGGGATTTCTTGAATAATCTTCTAGTACTGTGTCTGTATCCTTTTGAATTAGGCATTCTTCATCACTTCTATGTTATTATTCTTGTCTGGTTAAGATTGCATTTAAAAATCTTATTTTGAACACGAAATGAAACATTGACCCCCATTTAAAAATCTTTACTTGAACTTGTTTCAACTAATTCATTTGAGAAAAAAATAAAAAGAAAAAATAAGTGGGAAAAAAATCCCTTACTTATTCATTATTCTGACTATATCTTTTGCAACATCCAAAGTTGAAGAGCTTCCACCTAAATCATAGGTTCTAACCTTTCCTTCTTTTAGGTTCACTTTTATGGCATCTTCAAGTTGCTTAGCCATCTCTGTTTCACCCAACCAATCAAACATAAGCATAGTAGAGAGAATGGCTGCTATAGGATTGACTTTATATTGACCAGCGTATTTTGGAGCACTACCATGGGTTGGTTCAAAAAGGGCAAAGGTATCTGAAGTTGAAGCAGATGCTGCGAAACCAAGTCCACCAACAAGTTGTGCTGTAAGATCTGAAACAATATCACCAAACATATTAGTTGTCACTATAACTCCATAGTTTTGAGGGTTTTTGATTAGTTGCATACACATAGCATCTATGTTTTGTTTCCAAACCTCAATATCAGGATAATCTTTTGCAACTTCATCAGCAATTCTAAGAAACATTCCATCTGTGGCTCGAATGACATTTGCTTTATGTACAAGTGTTACAGTAGGATAATTGTTCTTCTTAGCATATTCAAATCCTTTCTTTACAATTCTTCTACAACCTTCTTCAGTGAACACTCTGCAAGAAACTGTTGTTTTCTTTTGATCGAATTTTTTGAATGCTGCTACATCTTGTAATTCTGTTGTATCATAAAATTCTATTCCTGCATAAAGTCCTTCTGTATTTTCTCTGAAAACCACTAAATCTAGGTCATCACGATAATTCAATGGATTTCCTTCATATGCTTTGCATGGACGCATATTGCTGTATAGATTAAAGATTTGTCTCAAACGAACAATAGGCGATCTATATCCCTTTACATTTGGTTTAGAAGTTATTGCACCAAACAATGCGGCATCGGTCTCCTTTAACATTTCAACGGTTCGATCTGGTAAAGCATCACCTTCCTTTTCCCAGAAAACCCATCCAATATCACCAGGGATAAATTCAGCATTAAAGTCTGTTCCTTCATCTATTACAATTTTAGCTGCTTCGAGAACATCATTACCTATCCCATCACCAGGCATAAATGCAATTTTGTATTTCTTAGTCATTGTAGACATACCTCTGTTAATAATCCACTAACACATGTAAATCGAAGCAAAAAGTATTAGTCATTGTTTTTTATCTATTTCGGTGTGCTCTAAATTACGTCAAATGAAAATTCAATATAATCTTTTCGATTGTCTCTTTTAGGATTAGCTTTCCACTTTTTTTTTCAAAAATGAACGCTGAAAACACAAATGATTTTTTCAATAATTAGCAGTTCTCATAATTAATTATCCTACTGTTTAAAGTTTTAGGGAATTCTATAAGATAGCTTGAAATAACACTTCATACTAATATAACATACAACACTGAAATTTTGCAGAAACTGCATGCTTTATATAAACTCAAGCTTAAGATAAATATAAAATCTGATTGGTGTATATTATACAGTGGAGGAAACCAAGTGGCAGAAGTAGAAAAGATAACCAGTGAAGATGAATGGGATTCAGAGACAGAAGTTTACGTATATAGAATAACTGAAGGATTACAAAGACTCAACAGCATTGGTTCAGTACAATTCATACAAATAAATTTACCTCCTTTACCAGATTCCATTATAGGGGAATATGCCAAACTTTTCGATGCAGCGATAGATGATGGATTGTATGTTAACAAAACGATTGTGTTGGAACAAATGGATACTGGTGACTCATTTATGCGTGTTTTAAACGCTATTAGAAAAATGTATCACATAGCAAAAACTATCACGATTCAAGAAATTCAAGCTGTAATAAATTTTGAATACGAAGGAGAAAGTATGGACATCATATTAACTTATGATCCTGAAGAACACGACATAAGTTTGGTTTCTGTTAGTCAAAAAGAAGATTTCTTCAAAATCTTGGAGTATGTTCGATTTCGCTGGACAAAGTCTAGACCAAGATTATAGAATTATACTCCTTCTTAACTACAATTTTTATAAATCCTTTTTATTTGTACTTTAACATAGCTTTAATTGGCAAGTTAAAAGAATTTAGAAAAAACGGGATTTGTTTTGACACGAAAAGAATCATCAAATAATAATGGTTTCAGATTGGAAATTAACTTGTCTGAAAACATTCCCTTTGATCTTTCTATTCTGAAAGATGAAAATGCTTTACAGATAGATAAAGGAGTTATGCAAGGCGAGATTGATATTAATAGTTTAAAACTAGAGTTAACACAAGGATTTCCAATAAAGATAAACTCAATTGATTTTCGATTAAGTAAAACAAAAGACGTTATTATTGAATTTATTTCTAATGTGAATTTAGACAAGAATTTAATCATTAATGTTTTACAAAAAACAATTTCTCAAGAGTTACCTCAAACCCTGCGTAATAAAGACACAAAGAAACCCTTGCTCTATATAACAAATGACCTATTTGGGATTCCATTAATAGGTTCAATGTATTTTGGTGTAATTGATAGAGGTACAAATCTACTGCAAATTCGTCCGATCACGGGGTGCCCGTTAAATTGCCCTTTTTGTTCCGTAGATGAGGGACCTATCTCAAAAACAAAATTAAGGGATTATCTTGTAGATACTGATTATTTGGTTAATACTTATAACGCCATTGTAACAGAAAAAAATCTCAAAGAAGCGGAAGCTCACTTGGATGGTCAAGGTGAACCAATGGCTTATCCCTATTTACCTGAACTAGTTCAAAAATTGTGGGAGAACGAAAAAACAAAAGTCGTTTCTATACAGACAAATGGCTGGTACTTGACTGAAAAATTGATAGATGAATTAGTAGAAGTAAATCTCTCAAGAATTAATCTATCAATAAATGCTCTAAGCTCATCCTTAAGCAAAAAACTTTCAGGAAAAGGGGACTACAAAATTGATAAAATGCTCGAATTAGCAGAGTATATTGCTAATTCAAAAATTTCACTTCTTTTAGCCCCAGTTTGGATTCCTGGTGTAAATGATCAAGATATTGAAGAACTCGTACAATTCTCATTAAAAGTTAATCCTAATGAAACAAAGTACCCAACCCTTGGTATTCAGAATTATCTAACTCATGATGTGGGAAGAAATTTGAAAGGTATACAACAGAAGAAATTTGCTGATTTCAATCAACAATTAAGGGAAATTGAGAAGAAATTTGGTGCAAAGAATTTGGTATTAAAACCTTATATGTTTAATACTTACAAAACAGAGATGATACAGAATCCAATGAGAATAAATGAGGTTGTAAATGCGGAAGTTGTATTATTAGGGAGACAGTTGGGCGAGGTAATTGTGAAAGCTAAAAATCGATTAATACATGTTTCAAATGCTAATCATCTATCTCTGGGTAAGAATGCAAAAGTTCGCATAACAAGAAATCGTCACAATATATTCTTTGCAGAATGCGTATAACCTAATTATCTTATTGGAAAACGTAGTAAAGCAATTCTTCCACCAAACTTTTCTACTTGCTTTCCAGCCTGGTGGTTCTCACTCATTATTACAATTTTCCCCCCCGCTTTTTGTACATCATTAAGCAACTTGTCTAATTGCTTTCTCTTCTCCCTGTCACGAAGTCTTAATTGATTATCAACGATTAGAAATGTTTCAACAGCTCCAAACTCGATTGCTTTGGTTATAGCTTCTGAACCATAAGCAACAGTACCGGTATTTTTACCAATTCTTGCCATTACTTCTTCGAGATAAACAGCTTCCGAACTTGCTTGTTCCTCTTCGATTATTCTTCCTAGTATATTCTTACTTATTATCTCTCCAACTGCGCTTGGTCCTCCACAGCTAGCAGTTTCCACAATTATCTTTTCAATTGGAATGTTAGTTTGATTTTTGTTTTCCTTAAGACGTCTAAAATAAACATCTTTAGTAAAGCCAGGTCCAGCTAAAACCATGGCAGAAGCATCCGGAAATTTGCTTGTGAAAGCTTCCTCTAAAGCAAAGGTAACTTTCTCATAAAATTTATTGATGTGCTCTTGTCGTATTTTTTCCTTACTACCTGTTTTCTTTGGTATTCTTTCTCTAAAATGAGCAATTATTGTACTAGAAAATGCACTTACTGATGCTATAGTTGCTTCACTATCATCAATTGTGACGATCAGTACTTTTGCGCTGGTAGATTTCTCCACAGCTTCCTCAATACGACTCTTCTCAATTTTTGTCCAAGATTCTTTAATAATCGTTACGAGTGTCCCAACTTCGATATTAATCGTATGATAAGTGTTAAAGGAAATGAGATCTTCAGGTCCGGCTATTATTTTTCCTTTAACTCGAAGTCTATTAGCAAATTCATGGAAGCTGATATCTTCAGCTACCAAAGTCAAAATCATAGATACTCTTTCACCTTTGTCAGCTCGAGCTTCATCATCCACTTGTCTAATTCTCCTAGAAGTCCGAGCTTTTACTTGATCATTAGGAATAATGACATTATATAGAACATATAAATCATCAATGGTTTCAGGTACCAAAGAAACGTACCCATTAGCATATCTTCGAGATTTAATGTTCATGAAAAACTACCTTCCATAGTCAGCTAATAACTGGAACATGAAGTCGAATATAAATAACTATCCATTATTAGATTCGAAAATAAAAAGAGAAAAGATTTTCTTAGAAATTAACTAAGATCTCTTCGACACGACCAGAGAAATCCTTCATAAGTCGATAACGTAAAGTGGATCGAGTAGTTTCTTCCTTAATGAGTATGACAATAGAATTGCCAGAATTTGTTCTGAATACTAAGAAGAATCCATTTCCTCCCTCAAGCATAATGCCTACAGGTTCACCTATCTTGTAGTGATTTGTGGTCATTTTTACTAAAGAGAGAAACTCACGTACATAAGAACTAGTAAATTCAGTATCTACTTCTGTAGATGTCCATTTCAGTACAAGTAAACCTGATGGTTCAATGACAATTACTGATTCTACACCAGGATTTAACGCATGTAAGATATTGCATTCTTTTTCAAAGCGAGTGTCGATAGATTGGCTCAAGATATTTTCCTCATTATTCTTTGTTTATCTAATGTACATTCTTTTTAGAAATCTACAATTAAACAGAAGTTTTTCACTATATTTACTTTACCATTTTAACATTTAATCATATACTCATGGAAAAACAGCCTTTACTGAAGAAAAGAAGAAAGAAAACAAAAAATGAAATTTTAAATTCTGAATACAACTAACGGGATCCCTAGAAACCAATTCACCAAGAATTATCTATGATTTATCCACAACCGGGACAAGAACTGCAACTACTGCACATAGACATACTTTTTACATACTCTTCATAGCAGTCCTTATGAACAGTTAAATTTTTGTTGTCTGTGGTATAGACTTCAAGGGTATTATCGCTTTCACCAATATCTTTGTTACACAATATACAAGCCATTATAAATCACTAATTAATGAGTTAGTTATTCTTATCTAAAAACTTCTCGTTTATAAATTAAAGCAAAACTCGGAAAAAAATAAACAAAACAAAGAATGCTTGTTTTATAAAATTAGTTCCTGACTGAAATCCAAGTTTTTGTGGATTCAGTCAGGGATGTCCCCATAAATATCAGCATTCCGTCCTTTTTCCCAAGAGATTCGACGGTTGATTTACTTTCACGGTTTTTTATGGTTGGTTAATCCATAATATTAAGAGTAATATACTAGTTTCTGCTGAAAATTTATAACTTGTTACGCAAGACTTTTTTCTCGAAAGAAGTTTTCTGCTTCCTTCTTTTCTCGTCTAATTTATTGTGCTTCCTTCTTTTCTATTTGAAAATTTAGTAAAAACCTTAAATAATAACTAAATTGACACATATATCAAAAGACAGGGATATTTCGTTATTCCTATTTTTTACGGAAAAACTCGTATTTTCCTATAAAAATCTAGAAAAATGGTGTAAAAATTATGGAATCTTTTTCCGGAGACTTAACTCAGCTTGAAAATGAGTTGTATGAAAAAGTGAAAGTAATTAAGAAACACTTGTATGAAACCAAGTATAATCCAAAAAGAGTCGAACCTGGAATTGGATTTGACTTAGGGGTTGAGAGTAAGTGGAGTAAATTTGTTGGAGAAACCTTATTTATCAATCAAAAATTGCTGAATGAAGTACATTTTAGAAATGCAATTTTTTGGCGTGAAGCTCTTCTTTTATTTGTTCCAAAACAAATGCGTGATTCTTGGTGGGTAAGATTAATAGCTAATGCTTACCCACTATCTATTAGATTATCAAATATTGAGTATGAAAAATGGGAGAAGTTATGGAGAAAGACTTCACCAGATTTACAAGACTATATCGATAGCTGCAAATTATTAATCTCCTCAGCAGGTTCACTTGGACTTCTAGAAGTTCTTAGACAAGGATTATACCAAACCCTCTATCAACATGAAGAATTAATGGAAAAAAGAATGATAAGTAAACCAACTAGTGATTTAGATCCACATGAAATGGAAATTATTTTATCAAATACCTTTCAAGAATCAATAAATATATCTGATAATGCAATAGACATAATGAATATTGCTTTAATTAAGCAGACTACTAAACCTAAAGAACTTGAGAAAAATCTCTCTTTACATTATGGCACAATTGCGAAAACAGTAAAGAAACTACTTGAGATGAATGTATTACTACAAAAGTATAGTATAAATTATCTTGCATTAGGTTTAACCCAGTTTATGGTACTATTAATTTGCACGAAAAAACAAAGAGTGTATTTTCGAACTCCTATCAGAAATCCATTTTTGTATACCCATAAATTCATTTGTCTAAATGCTTGCGTTATAACTCAATTCTATGTTGGACCTAAAACGAAAGACTATTACAAAAAACTCATCAATTATTGTCAAAATCTAAAAGAAAAAAATCAAATTGTTGAGTTTCATGTTTTCGAGTTACATTCAGCTTTTCGTAGTTATTGGTTTAAATATTTCAATACTAGAACGAAATCATTGAATTTCAATTTAAATGATATAGCAATTGAAAGTGACCTATTTGACAATTTTTCAATTGAGACACATAAAGAAAAATCAAAATTGTTGGGAAATATCGTTATTCCAACTCGAATTGTTGAAAACAAATACCTTGATCTAGATTACTTGGATCTAAAAATTCTAAACCAATTTATGACTGGAGTTTATAATCGAAGAGCTATCCAGAAGAATATCAAGAAAGATATGAATGAAACAGTTCAACGCATAAAGAAATTATTTGAAAATAAAATAATCTATGAGGATATACAAGTAGTCTTACCAAGAAGTGATGGAGAGATTTCTGCTTATCTCGAAGTTAATTCTAATAAAATAAGTAAGAATCACAATAATTTGCGTGAGAGAATTATCAATTTCTGTTACCATCTTCCTCATGTGTACTGCGGGGAAATAAATGGAACTTTTAATGGCTTAATGTTATTTTCAAGACTTCCTTCTTCCATAACTATGGGGATGGCTGAATTATTTAATTGGTTTCTACCAGATGGTATCAATACACAGATAATCGTGGGTCGACCTGAAATTCAGAAAGACAAAGATGAACTTTTTGTAAGCAGATGGAATAATGGTGAGTGGATTGTTTCAGAAGATGATTTTGAATTATAAAAAGAAGACTAATCTCTTTTATCCTTTGGTAGATATTCAATAGTTTTACCAGTAATGATAGTGCCTTCTTCAATCTCATTTGATACTGGATTTCCACATTTTTCCGGGCAACCACGTTCACATCTCGGTGTCCACCAATTGAATAATGCTGGTGCAACATCAGTAACGAGATAGTACATCATTTTAGCAAGTCGTCTAATTTCCCATTGAGCTCTACTGCAAATTCTGAAATTAAAGAAATTCCAAAGAGTTCGAGCATTCATAGTTATAATCAATGCTGTTTTTGTAGCATTGGGTAAGAAATATCTTGAATCTTCGAGCTTTATCCCTAATTCATCCATTTTTTTTCTCACTCTAATAGTTTCAGCAAGAAATTGAATTGCTAGTTTCCTTGCCTCAGGATTCTCTTGAATTGAATCGGGAATAACTGCCCAATATTTATCTTTAACCTCTAATGGATCTGAGTATCTTTGACTCTCTTGGGAATACGAAGCAATGCGGTGTCTAACAAGTTGGTGTGAAGTTACTCTACTCATCCCAGTTATTCTGAAAGTAAAATTAACATGTTCTGCAACTGACTCATGGCCTGAATCGACTACTCTTCTTATTAGGTCTTCATTAACTGGTTCATTAAGAACTTCTTTCTTCTTCCCTCTACACATCTTTATTGCGATTTCTGCAAGTTTTTCATTTGGATGATTTAGTAATTCCACTTTCATTTAAAATACACCAAAAGATTTTGTCAGACACATTATTTAATCGTTCTATTTTTAGTAATAAATCTATTGACTCTTTCTTAACTTCCTACTGATAGCAATTTATTTCTATTAAAATTCTTTGTTGCTCTCTTCAAGATAATGAACATCAGTAATATCAGAATAACTTCCGAAGCAAGTGTTAATGCAGGATGAACTAATAGTGGAAGAAAAATCACCGCTGAAACTAAAAATATGATAGGCATTGCAAAAAAACCGCTCTTCTGCAAAGCTTCTCTAGAACCCTTTGCTTTACTTGAGAATGATGTCATGAGCAATGTTGATAATAAAGTTTGAGTAGGCATTAATAGGAAGAACATGATCACTGCAAAAAGATTAGGTAGAATTAACCTGCTACCCATAAGGTTGTAGACAATAATGTCTGTGATAGTAATGTAAATTATCTCTGCAACCCATGAAATGACAATAGAAGGTACAGCTGCAGCTAGAGCTTTCCCAATGAGAATTTCTTCTTTAGTTACAGGTGCTGCTAGTAATCCTTCGATTGTTTTCCTTTCCTTTTCACCAGCAATACTATCACTTGAAATTGCCATCGGAACAATCATTGGTATCATAATAAGAAAAGCTAAGTAAAGATTTGTTTGAACTATTGTTACTTTTTGCAGATCTGAGCTTTCATCCCAATAGGTAGCAAGATTACGAAATATTTCTGGAACTTGATCGCCTTCTGGAATCTCTTGACCTTCTGCGAAATTTAAAGTAATCATACTCATTGGAATAAGTATAGAAAAAATGATTGGCATTAGGATAACTGTTACGAGAATCTCCTTATTCTTTAGTAATTCCCGTACCTCTTTTCGAAAAATGATGCTGATTTTATCTTTCCTTATTTTCTTGAAAAATCCTTTTATCATTTTTTCTACCCCCTTATAGTCGCAATCATATATTCTCTATCGAAAACTTTCAAATTTACAAGTAAAAGAAATATCGTAATCAATAACAAAATTGCAGACGTTACTGCTGTCCAATAAGCCTTTAATAAAACAAGTATTGCTGTTTCCCCAAGTATGAACATATACAGAGGAATAACCACTAGACTTCCTAATTGCTGTGCTTCTCTCATACCACTTGCTCTTGTTGATACTACAATCATAGTTTGTGTTGTAATTAAGGTGAGAAATGGTGAAAGACCAAATAGCAAAACTGCTGACATCATATTTGGAAAAACCAATCTGCCTATCTCTCCATAAAGAGAGAGATCTGCAATTAACATAAAGATTAATCCCGAAAACCATGTAATTAATACTGAAGGAATCATTGTAGTCATAAGTTTTCCAAGAACAATCTCTTCAGTAGACAAAGGGGAGGCAATTAACGATTCAATCGTTTTTCTTTCTCGTTCGCCGGCAATGGAATCTGCAGCTATAGCCATGGGTAAAATCATAGGTAATAGCAAGAATGATTCAAAGAATATCATTGTAAAGAAAATCAAGAAGCGTCCCTTTGCGTCCAATTCATCCCAATATGGAACAAGTGGAGGAAATGAATCAAAATCATCTTCTGTAAATGCGTCTGTTGGTATAGTCAGGTTCACTAGGGGAATACATAATGGCATAATCACTGCAAACATGAGTGGCATAAGTGTGATGATAAGAATGACCTCTTTACTTCTGAGTGATTCCTTAAGCTCTTTTCGAGTCAAGAGAAAAGCTTTCCTAATCTTCAAGGTCATTAATTATATCCTCCTCTATGAGTTTAAGATATGCTTCCTCAAGTGATGCATAGATTGGTTTTACTTCTAGGATTTGTGCATTTTTAGCTATAAGATCAGCTATTATTATTGGAGTATGTTTCACATGATCCTCCAATTTAATGGATACTTCATTTCTAACGGGATTTTGTTCTACTGAAATAACTCCCTCTGATTTTGAGATGGATTTAACAAGTTCCTTGTTTAACTTGGAAAAACTAATTTGAATAGTTGGTGGACCTGAATAATTATTACTAATTTCTCCCGGAGAACCAATAGTTAGTATTTTGCCCTTTCTTATGATAGCAACGCGATCACATAATCTCTCTGCGTCAAACAAATTATGGGTACAAATACAAATAGTTCTTGATCGATCTTTGGCCAAATCAGTTAGTAAATCTCGAATTGATTTAGCTGCTTCTGGTGATAAAGCAGATGTTGGTTCATCTAAGAAAAGTATTTTTGGGTCATGAATTAAAGCTCGGGCGATAGCTAATTTCTGCTTCATTCCTTTCGAATAAGTTCCTACTCTTTCATCTAATCTATTTTTTAGATCAAATAGATCACCTAGAAAATCGATTCGTGTGCCAATTTGATCTTTAGGAACATCATAAAGCTTAGCAAAAAATTCTAGATTTGCTCGGGCCGATAATCTCTCATAAAGACTTGGATTTTCAGAAAGAATGCCAACGTTAGCTCTGACAGACATAGCATCATCAATTATATCATAACCAGCAATTCTCGCTGAACCTTCTGAGGGAGGAAAGATTGCTGCAA
The DNA here is from genome assembly GCA_019894765.1 of Candidatus Heimdallarchaeota archaeon. Next base: position 66,559 of record JAGXNT010000022.1, on the reverse strand, counting down.
GCATACGTATTGTAGTCGTTTTACCTGCTCCATTTGGTCCCAGAAAACCGAAAATTTCTCCTTCCTTAATCTCGAAATTAATATGGTCAACAGCTAAAAAATCACCATAGTATTTTGTCAGATTCTCAGCACCAATCATTATAACCATGTTTTCCAGTTTATGGTTCCTCTTTAATTTTATTAATGAGGTATTTTAATTTACAAAAAAACAAGACAAGCTATTACTTTACAGACGTCTTGTTCATAATACTGTAATATTTTTCTTTGAAGAATTCGATGGATTCATTAATAATATGATAAGCTGAATCTTTGTCTTCCCATCCTAACACTTCCGTTTTCTTACCTTTTTCTAATTTCTTGTAATCTCTGAAAAATTCTTTGATTTCTATTAGTTGATGCTTTGGAATCCAATCTAAACCCTGTGCTTCAGCAAGTCTTGGATCATTTTCTGCCACTGCAATGATTTTATCATCATTTCCCATTTCATCTTTCATACGTAAGACGCCTATTGGTCTAGCTGAAACTACACAACCGGGAAAAGTTGGTTCTGTTATTAAAACCATAATGTCTAAAGGATCTTTGTCATCACCCAAGGTTCTTGGAATAAAACCATAAGAAATAGGGAAGACAACTGAAGAAAATAGTACTCTATCAAGATAAATAGCCATAATTTCTTTGTCGAATTCAAATTTATTTTTTGATCCTTGAGGAGTTTCAATTACTCCATAGACAATTTCAGGTGGATTAGGACCTGTTTTTACGTCAGTCCAGAGATTAGTCAAATTCAATCACCAAGCTAATATGATTTAGTGAGAATTAATTTACAAATAAATCTTTCCAAATTATCTAAAACAATAATAATTACTACCGCCTCTTCGAGAGATAATTTACACTTCGCTTCTAGGTTCTCAAATGAGAATTGTAGGAAAAGCCACTCCAAACTGCATGTCGCGATCCTAAAAGCGATTATCTCTCATAGAGCGGATGGGAGATTTATACTAGCTGACTTATACTGCATTTTTAGGAGTGAAATTTCCTATCTTATATAATGTACTCTCTTATAAAAATGGGTTTAGAAAGAGGCAAAAAGACACACACAATTAAAGATAACAATTCTTTGTTATTTTGAATTATAAGAATTCAATTGGAATTTTTCAGATATTTTACAAGATTTATCCCTAAATTTTTTTAGTTTGCAATCTAATATTAAAGTGGATTATATTCACTTGTCATCTATCTCTTAGAGATTAACTAGAATCTTATATTACCAGAATAATTAAAATTCTCTACTAAGAGAATTTCAGAGGGAAAAATCATGAATAGGAAAATCATCACTATTCTGACATTTACGATTTTTATAAGTTTACCATTTCTGAATTTATGTAATAATAGAATTCATTTTGTGCAATCATTAACACCAAGTAAAGAAGAAATCGCATATTATTGGGCTCCTGTATGGTATCAAGAAGTAGATGAAACTAATTATATTTATGATTATATAACCACCTTTGATTATGATGGCAATTGGAAGGGAATAGATAATTGGGAAAACATAGAAAACAGCTCATATCCAGCAGGAATCTATTATTCGGTGGTAGAAACTGATACTCATTGGTTTTTAGGTTATTATGATTTTCATAGTCGTGATTATACTGAAGTACTAATTTTGCAACATGAGAATGATCTTGAGGGTGTTTTAATTGTTGTAAAAAAAGAACCTGAACCTTGGGGTGAATTTCTTTGTATGATAACAGAAACACATGGACTCCTAAAACCATATACAGATCAAGATAGTTATCCATCGAATGCAGTAACAAACAGTCATAACACGATTGACGGGGATGTTGAATTCGAATATATAGATGCTTACAATATTAGTTTACCATTTAGCGGACATGATCATCCAATAGTCTATGTGGATAAGTGGGGTCATGGAGTACATGGCGCTGATCGATGGGAAATAGATGGGTTCCCATCGGGGTATGGGATTAAATACAAACCATTAGGCTTACGTGGAGAACCACAAAATGACACAAATTGTGTAGTAAGTTACTCACTAATTGACATTGAAGTGTTCTGGAATATGAGAGGAGGACCATATGGTGATGGATATACAATGGGTAGCTTTTCTACTATGGATGGAGACAATTATGGAGATGATGCTGCATCCTTGCCTTGGGGTTGGGACGATTCAAATGATGGTCCAACTTTTACCGGTGAGATTTTTTATAATCCGGCTCATTTAGTTGATACTCATCTGAATGGATTAGGAAATTTTAGTCACAAGTATCAGTATAACCCTTATGCACTGGAAATAACCTTGGACGCCTATAAGGTAAATTGGGATTTAGATGGTGAACATGATAATTCAGATGGATTCCTAAATCTCTTTTTGATGGATGGAGCAGGAAATTATGAATATAGAAATTATCGAGATGGGGTCCTTGATGGAGATACTGGTACTCAATATAGTTGGATTGGGTGGGAAATGCCAAATGAAATCTGGATGGATATGCACAATCAAATCCCGAAATCATTTTATGGTATTTTATATCCTGCAAAACCATGGTTTGGGATACAAAGCAAAGACTGGGATGAATTAACATCGGATCCTTGGTTAATGTCTAAAGAAAACACACATTGGTACGGATCACAAGGAACGCCAAGAATGGAAGGACAACTAGTTGAAGAAATAGCGATAGGACAATCACATCTTGACTGGAAAGGTTCTGAACTTAATCTAACCGTAAACCTAACAACTAATGCTATGTTACCACAAGTATCTGGTAAACGAACATTATGGCCATACTTTAGTGGTGGAGGAATACTAGTATCCATATCTTTCGCTATTATCCTAAGAAGACGAAAAAGAAAACGCATTCCATGAATATTAGCAGAAGATAAATACTTATGATTCATAAAAAAGAAATAATTATCCAAGTGCGTCCCAAGTAGCGTACTTTTCGACATAGAGTTTTGCTTTTCTTTCGAATTCTTTTCTTTGATTTTTGAATTCTTTTGCTGCAGTTGTATTTAATGGATCATCTGGATTTGGATTTGACAATAGAAATCTTAGTGATTCTACTATATCTACAAGATTACTTGCTGGGGTCCAGTCTTTTCCTAAAATTCCGATACATATACGTTCTTTGAAAATATTCGGATGCCAGATTGGTGTTAATGCTTTCCCTTTTGGTGGTTTAAATGGAAAAGATCTTGGTATTTGTAATTCGAATTGGAACACTCCTCCTGAGTAAAGTCCTGTTCCTATTAGGAAGCCTCTCCATATCCTAGTATCACCGTTAACAGGTGTGAAGTTCGGTTCTTCTTTCTTCATATCACCTGCTTCAATTGCTAATCTTGCCCAAAAGTCGTCTTCACTTAGTTCCATTAGTTTTATCCTCAAAGATATCTTAATTTTTAATTCATATACAAGTATTATTCTTTTCCTATCTGGGTAATTTTCTAATCTTAAATTGATTTGAAAGTATTTCGGAATGACTGAAAAAGATTTTCTTGTGATTTTTTCTCCTAAAATTAGATTTATTAACTCAACATCGTATTCTTCTATGCAAATAATCTTACATCGAAAGATTTTTTGTATCTTAAAAATAAGTTATAGAAAACCATACTGTCTAGGATGATGCACGATGTCTAGAAGAATTCCAGAATTAGATGCTGCTATACGTTGGAAAACATTTTACGATCTTCTAACTCAAAGACAATTTAAGGAAGAAAGGGATAAAGGGGTTGTTGCAGCGATTTTTTGTTTGAGCAAATATCCCGCAAGTTTTGATACTGTTGTTCGTTGGAAAGCGTTATGTGATGTACTTGAAAAAGATCCCTTTAAGGTGGATATAACTAGAAGAGGTATTATTGCTGCGTTGATTCTTCTCTCAATAAAATAATAGAAAGAAAATGTAAAAGCTATTAGCTTTTACGAAACATGAATATTTTATTTGTCTTAATTGTACAATTATCTTACTTTTGAACCATCCGGGACTTTTCTTAGAGGAATTAGTACTGAAATCTCTGGGTCAGCATCTGCTGCTAATAGCATACCGTTAGACTCCACTCCTCTAATCTTCACTGGTTCTAGGTTGCATATGACTATGATTTGTTTTCCGATTAATTCATCTGGTTTGTATCTTTCTGCTATACCTGCGACGATTTGTCTTTCTTCTGTTCCAATGTCCACTATGATTTTTACTAGTTTATTTGCATCTTTTACAGGTTCAATTGTCTTAATTGTTCCAACTCTTAAATCGAGTTTTTGAAATTCTTTAAACGAAATAAATTCTTTTGTCACTTTTTTTTCCTTCTTCTTTGGTGTTGTTTTTTTCGGGGCGTGTTTTTTCTTCTTTTTCATTGGATCTAGATCTGGATTCTTCTCGAGGATTTCTTTAATTGATTCACTACCCCATTTCAATCCTAGTTCAATTATCTCTTCGAGTTCTATCTTTTTGAAAATTGGGTTAAATTCTTCCTTCACTTTGTGACCTGCCGTGATTTTCTCAGTTACTGAGAACCATGATTGTTTGTGAACACTTTCTTTTAGCTTTAATTGATCAAAGATTTTTTCCGCGGAGAATGGGATGTATGGTGCTAATAATACTGCTAAACCTCGACAACACTGAGCACAGATATTCAATGTAGTTGCTGCTCTTTTTGTTTTATCGTTTTTCAAATCGGCCCATGGTTTCTTGCTTTGGAAGTATTTGTTACATTCTCTAGCAAAATCGAAGATCGTTAGTAAGGTTCTTTGAAACTCAAGGTTTCTCATCTCTTCATCAGCTTTATTTGCTGTTTCTTCTAAGAAAGAGAGAATTTCTTTATCTTCTTTTTCTAGTTTCTGCCTTGAAGGTACTTTCCCATCAAAGTTATTGTTAATGAAGGTTAAAGTTCTGTGAACAAAATTCCCTAAAATATCTGCGAGATCGTTATTTATACTATCTCGGAATTCTGTCCAGAGAAAATCTGTATCATGTCTTTCTGGAGCTATCTTCATAATGTAATAACGCCAATAATCCGCAGGATATAATTCCAGTGCAGAATCAGTAAATATTCCTGTTCCTTGACTTGATGAAAATTTCATTCTTTCATAATTCAACCATTGGAATGCTTTAATATAATCTGCTAAATGATATCCATCTTTGGCTCCAGTTAATGTTGCAGGAAATGTTATTGCATGAAACGGAACATTATCTTTTCCAATGAAATTAATGAGGTATGTATCTGGGTCTTTCCAGTATTTTTCCCAAAGCTCCGGCTTACCTTGAAGTTTCGCCCATTCTTTAGTAATCGAAATGTATCCAATTGGTGCATCAAACCAAACATAGAAAACTTTGTCACGGTGACCATCAAGAGGAATTGGTATGCCCCACTTGATGTTCCTTGAGATACTACGAGGTCGTAAACCTTCTTTTAGCCAACTTTTTGCGATAGACAAAGTTGTTTTTGGCCAATCATCGTGTGAATCAACCCAAGCTTGAATGTCTTTTTCTAAACCTCCAAGATCTAGAAAAAGATGGGTTTCATTTTTTATTTCTGTGTTACTTTTTTCGCAAATAATGCATTTAGGATTTATTAAATCAATACCATCTAATACTTTAGAACAATTTTCACATTGATCTCCACGAGCATGCTCATATTTACAATTAGGACAAGTTCCAACAACATATCTGTCGGGTAAGTTTCTTTGGCAATTTATACAAAACAAAGATTGTACTTCTTGTTCTTTGATGAATCCATTCTTATGTAACTTTAGAAAGAGATCTTGTGTCAATTCAGTATTTTCTTGTGTATGTGTTCTACTAAATAAGTCATAGGAAAGGCCGAACCGCTCATAGATTTCTTTTTGCTTCATGGACATTTGCTCAACGTATTTCTCTACTGGCATTCCCGCTTCTAAAGCAGAAACCTCTGCGGGGGTACCATGATCGTCTGTTCCACATACTGCTAGAACTTCTTCTCCTCTTTGCCTTAGATATCTTGCGAAAATATCCGCAGGCAACAATGAGGAAACTAAGTTCCCGAGATGTTTCACAGTGTTGACATAAGGCAAGGCGCTTGTAATTAGATATCTTTTCTTATCTTCCAACACTATAATCACACTCCTATTTTTTCTCTCGAGAACTGCAGAGAAAAATCGCTAGAGCAAATAGCTATGCCTCTCTGCATAGGCAATTGTATTTAACTTTTTTGAAGAAAAGCAAAAGAATGTAGAAATGAAGGCTATTGAGTGGATGAAATCACTTCTTAAAAACAGAAATACCGGGTGTTTCAACTATACCGATTAATGAATCATTAATTTCTCCTAAATTATCGAAAATACGACAATAGAATTCGATTGATTTTTGTTTATGAGAACCGAAGAGACCCTTTCGCATAGATGGTGCTTTCCATTCAAAGGATTCCAAAACGAATTTTTCTCCTTTATTAATTCTTGACTTCAATCTATATTTTTTGAGATACTTCATCCCTTTTCCGTTTTCAACTTGAAAAACATCAATTTCACTGATTTCACATCTTGTCTTAAAGATTAATTTAGGAGTTAATTCTGCATGAAAGTCCGAGTAAATTCTTGATCGAAGAGGTGGGTTACCACTTAAGCTAAAATTAATAATTTTTGATAGTGGCGGTGATGTTTTTGTATATGCTGAAATACTAGCTCCTCTTGCATTAAAAACTAAATATAGCATCCATTGAGAAGAACACATGCTTGGAGGAATAAGAATAGGCAAGTCGAGAGAAATTCTCCTTTGTCCGAATTTAGCCTTTTTCTCATAAAATTTCAAAATACCTCTTTGGGAAATACCCCACAAAGTGATCTTTCCTCGAGAATTCTTCTTTGAAGCATTAATTGTAATATTAACTTTTGAATCACCAACTTGGTTTGGTGGAATGCTTAATCGAGTAATTTGATGTTTTTTATCACTTGATATTTTTGTTCGACTAAAAGTTCGATACTCTGTTCCCAAAATATTTCTCTTTTTCCCATCTCTTACAATGAACTTTACTTGAAACTCTCCAGTTGAACTGTTTATATCAATTGGAATTGGTAAGTAACAAGTATCCCGTAAGGATGATTTCTCTAGTTTAATAGTTTCTTGAAATGCTTTTGTTTTGAAGCTACTTCTTTTATCGAGTGAGGAAACTTGAGCTTCAACTATTATTGGATAAGTAACCATAGATTGGATAATTGATTTTCTCCATTTCATTTTGATGACAGGGACAATAGTACCATAATCAATTCTTGAGGACATATTTGAAATGGTTAAACTTTTTATGAATTTAGTGTCTCGATATGACTCATATTGAAGTATGGTCTGTGCAGAAACAGCTTTTGTAGAAGCAGTTGCTTTCTTTGGTGTAATCTGTTTTCGAGTAACACTTTTCGTTGTTGTTCGCTTTGCAATCGTTGGTTTTGGAATTGAAATCTGTCTTCTTGAATAAGCACTTCTGGAAGCCGTTGAAGCATATGCTGCTTGCACGGGCTTCTTCCCAGTGGTTTGAATTGAATTAGATCTATTTGAAATAGCAGTTGTTGTAAGAACTTTCTTTTGACTGGTTTGCTTACTTACAGTATGTTTTACTGGTGGTGCTCTTTTTGCTACCGCTTTTTTGGTTGGTTTTCTATTTGTTGGCTTAGCTTTAATTGAGACTTTCTTAGTAGTTGGTTTTTGAGTTGGTTTTGATGGAGAAGTTCTTTTTGTAGTTTTTATTGGAACTGTTTTTCTTGGTGCAACTCTACTTTGACTAACAGGAATTCGTGTTCGGTAAATACTTGATGATGATCTTGTGTCAGAAGTTGCTCTCACAGGCTTTGGTGGGGGTTTCTTAGCCTTTTCAAGTTGTCTTAAACGATCTTGCCGTTTCTTTTCTATTTTTCTTTCTTTTTTCACTTTATCTCGAATCATTTTTGTCTTAATACTTTGTTTTACTTGCAATCTAGCTTTTTCTTTCACCATTATTTTTTTGCGTCTTTGCCTTGATTCTAATTGTAATTTTCTGGCTAAGGAACTTCTAGTTGTATCTGTTGTGTGTACAGGTTTAGCGACATTCGTTGAAATTAGGTCTGCCATTGAATATTGAGGTCTACCTAAGACTTCAGTAAATGATTTGCGGGGTTTACCATTGATTAAAGCTAATGAATTTATTACACTAGCAATATTGCCATGGTTATTTTCAAACAAATAAAACATATATGTTGCAGAAGAGATAGGAGGAGCAATTCTTGCTGTTCCCCATAACATAATTAAAATGGATGTAAGATCGTTTTCATTTACTCTTAAATCCCGGAATTCAGGCTTTAACCAAATCAATAATGATCTTAATGATTCGTAGATTTTCCCTGGAGGTCCGCCGGTTTCGGGATTATGATTGTAGTGTTTTACAAATTCCCCACCTGAGGATTCGATACTAGGATCTCCTTGGAATTTTGCAAACATACCAAAATTTACTGCTCTTTTACGATGCTCATACAAAGTATTGCCTTTAACATCTGGCAGTACTTTTCCTGCTCGAGTAAGTTTGATGGCTTTTAATGCAAGTGCTTGAAGCAATATAATTATCGATTTCCTTATATTCTGATCATATTGAGCATCAAAAAATCGACATTCAATAGTATCATATGAGGTAAACGGAAATGCATCTACGTATCGATCATCTGGTATTTCTTTTCTTACATATCTTGAAAATTGCTGCCTGGTAAAAGATGGTCCGACATATGGTAAATACTCAGGAATATTTGGTCCAAGCTGCCCGGAATTTTCTTTTAATCTATGGCTCCTGACACAATCCGGTGCAAGAATTAAGGTTCGCCCATCATCTCCTTTTTTCAGAATAGTCCTACCATCTGGTTTTCCATCGATAAATGGTGAGGTATTTGAGAGTGCTATTAAATGTGGTATATATGCTCTTATCATATTGTATGCTGCTTTCTTCTCATTTACACTCTTAAAACCACCAAGATGATGGTGTTCCCCACAAGTTACTCCTGCTCGATACTCTGTTTGATAGGGATTAAAACCTAAAGGTTGTATTTGATATCCTGACGCTATGGATTTAGATGCTGCTAAGTAGAGGGTATTAATCCACCAATCAAGTTCCTCTAAGTATTCACAAGGTGGAGTAACTAACTCGAGTAACCAAGTAATTTGAGAGATATTTGGGTCCGGTCCAAAAACGTTGATATCTATTGATTTGCCATTAAAGAGGTATTGAATCTGGACATATCTGATAATTTTTCCGTGTCTTTCAACATCTTTTCGTGTTACTCTTTTTATTTTTCTTCGAATATATTCAGGTACGTTTGTTGAACTGCTTGTTAGGGATTTTAGATAATTTAGTGCTCCATTAAACATTTGATCCCAAACAGCAACTAATTCTTTCCCATCTTCGAGTATATCCCCTCTTTTATTTGTAATGAAATTCTCAACCTCAATTCCATGTGTAAAAGCCAATTTACGTAAAGCTTTGGCTTTTGTTGTTGGTGGAATTTTATTGGGGGGATTACTCATTTTTTTCACTTACTTGTTTTAGGTTTTAATGTTCTCATTTTGGTTTTTGATGTAATAAATAATCAAACAAATATTGTTGTGTAAATGGATATGTCTCGTCTTCTTCTTCTAGAATCTGAGTTATTTTAGAAGCATAATCCATAAGTTTGGTAATTTCTGAAACTTTAAGCTTGTTCTCATCCGTGTTCTGCACAACAAAACTACGTCGAAGATCTATTATGTCTGCAAAAATGTTGAGAATAAATAGTTCCTCATAGACATTTTCTCCAGTAGGATCAAATAACGAATCTGTGTTGAAATATACACCAGAAATCTCAGATAATGCTGTTACAGTTTTTGCTAAATCCTCATAATGAGTGCAATCTATTATTTTGTTAAAATCTTCCCACACAACTTTTGATTTACTAATGCCCTTTCTATCAATTACTTTTGTTGGCCAATAAATCTTCAAAATTCTCAAAGCATTGATTCCTAAAATGTGTCTGATATGTTCAAATGTAATTCCTAACTCTTTGGCAGTATTTGATAACAGAAATGTAATGTGATCGCTTGCTTGTGGTACACTGAAATAACTATGATCAGAACCATACATAGTTGAAAAATGCCAATCATCTACAAGATCTATACAATTTTTATAAAAAACTTCGCAGTCGTCACCACGCATTCCTGATGTTTCAGTTTTTATATTTGGATCACTTAAAATTTCAAACATTCCAGGAGTTAGATAATCAAAACCGAAATGACCAACTATTAAAGTGAAATCCTTAACATTACTTTGTGCTCGAACCTCCATTCCTACTTGATGGATTTCTTGAGCTGTTTTGTAATTTTGACAATCGAAGAGCACAGGAAGTTTATGTTCAATTGCTGTTCTCACAACATCAATGACTTTGTCACTTACGATTTCTTCAATCCATTCTTCAGATAATGGATGAAGTTTTAATCCTCTTGCTCCATAATCAACGCAGCGCTTGATCTCATCAACAGCTTTCTCTTCATCACTAGGATTCACTCTACAAAAAGGAACAAGTCTAGAGCCATATTCCAAGGTTTGAGCTCTTGTAAGTATATAATTATTTGATTGTCTAAAATGTGGATCAGTTTTTGATTGTAAAATATCATGTAAAGGAAAAGTAACGATTTTATCAGCAAACCAACCTATATTCTGTGTGGTTCTTTTTTCTTTAAAGATTAATTTTTGCAGTTCTGTTGCTGGTAAACTAAACTCTTTTGGATTTTCAGGTAAAGTGTATGCGTAATCCTCAGGATAAGCTGTTACTCTCTTATGAACGTCATACTTTAGCTTTTCATAAAAATCTAAATGATCTTTTGGTCTTATGATTCGAAATTCTTTTCCTTTTCCCCTAACTGTTTCCTCTTTTCCTAGATGTGTGTGAGTGTCTATAACATTTAATGTGAGCGGTTTACTATCTGGTTGTTCTGTATCATATACTATTATCATGAAAGGCGTCCTCTTTTTTCTTTTAGTGTAAGACTTTAACTAACTATATCTTAATCTCATTAATTAAAAAGACTAATCTACATACAATTACATACAAATACAACTAAACCTATAAACCCTTGGATATATGAGAAGAAAAAAGAAAAAGCTATCCAAAAAATGATTTCGCGAGTAACCACAATTCTTTGGATACGACTTTTCGTTTAGCTACAGCTTTTTCGATTGGAACATCCACAATTTTTGTTCCTTGGAGACTTGCCATGCGACCGAACTTTCCAGTATGAATTAAATCAGCAGCTTTTGCACCATATCTTAATCCTAAAAATCGATCATATGCACTGGGAGGTCCACCTCTTTGTATATGACCTAATGTTACCGCTCTGACAGGCAAACCAGTTCGATCTTTTATTTCATCTGCCAAGAATTCTCCTACTTTCAAGTCTGCTAGAATAACATTGCCAAAAGAATCTTTACCAGCTTTTTCGATTTTTTCCTTCATTTCAGAAAAGACTACCCCTTCTGCTACTACAATAATACTATAAGTACGAGTTCCTTTATGTCGTCTCTTTAATAATTCACATAACTCATCGAGAGGATAATCGAATTCAGGAATAACAATCGCAGTGGCATTTCCAGCCATCCCTGCTTCTAAAGCAATCCATCCTGAATGTCTCCCCATTAATTCCAAAACAAAAACTCGATGGTGTGATCGAGCAGTCGTTCGCAATCGATCAATAGCATCCATTGCGACATTAATTGAGGTATCGAACCCAAAAGTTTGATCTGTTGCTTCAAGATCATTATCAATAGTTTTGGGTACACCAACAACCTTTGCTCCTTTCTCGTTGAGTTCCTTTGCAACACCAAGTGTATCATCGCCACCACAAGCAGCAAAAGCATACACATCTAATTTCTTCAATGTATCAAAAATTCTCTCAAATCCTTTTGCTTCTTTTCGTGGATTAGTCCTGGATGATCCTAATATCGTTCCACCTTCTTGGACAATTTCGTTTACGCGATTTAAGGTTAGTTTTTCATATTCTCCTTCAATTAATCCCTTCCATCCGTCAAGAAAACCTAAAACCTCATAACCATTCTTTATGGCAGTTCTTGTATAACCTGCTATCACAGGATTTAAGCCTGGTGCATCTCCACCACTTGTTAATATTCCAATTTTCTTTGCCATTGTTGATACCGTCTAGTATTTTTTCATTAAAACAATTCAATATTGTTTTTTTAAACTCTTTTACTGACTACTTTTCAGTGATTTTATTACTCAGAAAATATTTATTTTTGATTAAAATTATCATTACATGTTTGTAAAGTTTTAATTAAATAAATGGTGAAAATAATGGCTTCTTATAATTATCGTTGGAGTATTGAAAAGCAGAAACGGAAAGCTGAAAATAGACTCATTGTTTATTTACAGAAAGTGGTAGCTAAATATAGCCCCTTTTATCGCGAATGGTTCCAAACTCATAATATTGATCCAAAATGGATTGATTCTCTCGCAGATTTTCAGAAAATTCCTCCTACTACAAAATCAGATCACATGAAGGATCCTGAAAAATTTATTCTCAAACCATTCGAACCAAACTGGTGGGAATGTAATTTTGAAACAGAACCAATACCCCCATTTCAATCCTTCAAGTATTGGTTGAAATCACTAAGCAAAACATATCTTAGAGAGGTGTTTTCAAAAGAGCCAGTAGGTGAAGAAGAACGTATCACAATGGAAGCTGTGAATGAGTGGTTACCTGTACACTTTCACAATACAAGTGGTTCTAAACAACATGCATTGATAGCTTATACTAAACGTGATTTACAAGTTAATATTCCAGAGATCGTAGCACATTTGTATATGACAGGCTTTAGAGCAAACTGGGAGGTTTTTAACATAATGCCAGCATCACCTTCAATCAGCTTTTTCCAAAGTGTATGGGCACCTCTCTCAGTTGGTGGTGGAACTTTCTTTACTTGTGATGATAAACAAACACCTCTAAAAGAGCAGTTCAAATTAACAAACAATATTACTTTTGAGATGTTTTTAGGCACACCTACATTAACTAAAAAGTGGTTAACATCAGCCTTAGAAAAATTGAGTAAAAAGGAAATGAACAAAATTAGCAGTTTCAAAGTCTGTTTATTAACAGGTGAACCGTTATTACCAGAGATGGAAGCTGAAATTAAGAAACTTTTTGCGGAATTAGGATCATCACCTAAAATCGTTGAAAGCTATACAAATAACCGTACAAAAGGCACATTCTACGAATGTTCAGAAAACACTGGTATTCACCTAAATCCCCGATATTTCCACTGGGAAGTTTTAGATAAAAAATCATTAGAACCAGTAGAAGAAGGAGAACCAGGATATTTATGTTTCAGTCATATTGATTGGCGAGGAACAATCTTTATTCGATATAATACTGGTGATCTAATTGATGGACTTGTATGGGAAACTTGTGATACTTGTGGTTTAACATTCCCAAAAATCAAAGGTTCAATAAAAAGAAGCTAGAAGTAAATTGATGTATAAGAAATTCTAAAAAGAAAAATAAGAAAAGGTAAATCCTCTGATAAAGAGGATTTCACTTATTTTACTGGACGCTTTGATACTGTGTCGAAATAATATAGTATATTCATTGTACCTAATGCAATTACCACAATACCTAATGCAATGCCAATCCAGAATGTAGGTGATAGTCGAACAGTTGATACAAGAAAATCTGAATCAGCAGGCCAACCAAGAATTGGTCGAGGTGATCCTGTAGCCCAGCGCTCATAAATAAAGTTGCCAATGATATAGAGTATTATACCAAAGAGTGAGACGCTGCCACCGATGGGTCCAGGTTTTTCTCGTGTAATGTAACAAGCTTTATTTGAATAAGTTAGCCAGAAGATATATCCTGCACCAATAAATGCGATAAGAAGTCCTAAACCAATGAACCAAGGTGCTGAATTTGGAAAGTCTAATAATTCTCCTGGTTCACTAAATGTTGTTTGTTGCCCTTGCTTCCATTGCCCATTCCATCTTGTGTAATAGGTATATTTATTTTGTTCAGTACCAAAGTGATTAATATAAGGAACAGCTAAAGTAAAGAGCATTAATACGAAAGCTGTAAATATTAAGCCTATACCAAGCCACTTCTGGGCTGGTCTTGTCATTTCGTAACCCAATTGATTTTCCTCCAACAGTTGTAATGGTAGGTTAATTGTTTTATATCTTTTTTGATAAATATATCAATCATCTACTCATTGTTCCTTTTAAGTTTTGTTTTGATAAAGCTATTTCGTTAACATAGCGTTTTTTCCCTAGAATTCAGAATATATTTATGCAATACTTTACAGTGATTACTTGAGTTGATGAAAGTGCCTCGTGATTTCACAATTAAAGTAAAATTTTGGATTGAAAGAAAAGGAGTATCTATTCTTGGTCCTGGTCGGATGGCAATTCTTGAAGCAATTGATCGAACAGGTTCACTTACAGAAGCTACTAAAGAGTGTAATATCTCATTTAGGAAAGGTTGGAAACTAATTGCTGAAATCAACGAGCAATTAGAACAACCCGTGGTAATTAGTGAAAGAGGAGGAACCGGTGGTGGAGGTAAGACTTCATTGACGGAATATGGTAAGAATTTAATTCAGCAATACAGAACCATACGGAAAGAAATAGTTGCTGTTACTAGCAATCCAGATATATGGGTAATAAAACAATAATTAGAATAAATAGAATGAAAGATTTAGTTTCCTATTCATTCTTCATCTTCTCTCTTCTTTCTTTCTTGACGCAATCTGTATAAAAACGAAGAACTGTCTTCTTCTTTAGACTCTTCATCATTTGTCATCTGCTCTGAAATCGGTGGGGTAATTGTGGTAATTGGTTGTGTCGCGGTTTTTTCTGGTTCAGTAGGTGGTTCAATGCCTATTATTTCTCTTGGTGTAGAGAGGATTCTTTCTTCTGTTTGTTCTTCAACAACTGGTGGGGCTAAGCTAATTGGTTGGGTAAATGAGGGTTCAGCTTCAGTAGGCTCTACGACTGGTGGGGTGTATTCTTCTTTTACAGGCTCAATAACTGGAGCTATTGGTGCTTCAAGGTGGTTGGCTTCAGAGGGTACACGACCAATGCCTAAAGGTTGTGCTTGCATATGTTGTGAACCAGAGATTGTATGAACTTCCAATTGTGTTTCTAGAGTTACATCAACCATCTCTGTTACAGGCATAGTCATACCTCTTTTATTTAAAAGCATTAATTTACAAATAGCTTCAAAGGTTTCTGTAATACCTATTCCTTTCAAGCTTGTAGTAGGAATAAAAAATGGAATATTAAGTCGTCGTGCAGTCTCAATTCCTTCTTCATCTATAACTTCTTGAAGATCTTCTACATCATTTTTTGTGCTAACTAAAACTTTAGGA
Source organism: Candidatus Heimdallarchaeota archaeon (assembly GCA_019894765.1). Next base: position 51,163 of record JAGXNT010000022.1, on the reverse strand, counting down.
ATACTATTATCTTCCAATTTGCCAAGCCATCGATCCAAGGAATCTAAAGTATCTCGACGTGTTGTATCATAACAAAGGATGCATCCGTGAGCTCCTTTGGTAAAAATATTGCTAATTTCTGCGAATTGGTCTTGTCCACCAATATCACATATTTGTAAGGTTACTTCCTCACCATCAACTGTTAATTTTTTACTAAAGAAATCTGCCCCAATTGATAATTTATAGCTACCAAAGAATTCGCCGGTGGTCAAATAATTGCATATGGATGTTTTTCCGATACCACCATCGCCAAGAACTACTACTTTGAAGAAGGTTGCCACTGAGAGATTCTCCGATTGATTTTATTTTCTTGATTTGTTTATATTCATAGACTTATCATATCCCTACAAAAATTACCTATTTAAGTTTTCGATACGTACTAGTCTTCGACAAATATCACCTTTCTGTCTTTTTTGTTGGGAGTATATTTCTTATTAATACCTATTGCTAATCTTATAATAAATTCAATTATTAGTGCAAAAGAGCTGAAAATGCTATTTACTTCAATAATAGAGGATGAACCAAATTCTTTAAAAATCATTTTTTAACAGTAAAACTAGTTTCAATTAACATTTGAAAGGAAAAATTATTATTTATCCAAATTACTTTAAAGGAATATTAACAATCAGAAAGTGTTTGGAAAAATTCTGGTAACCTGAAAATATTGATCAAGATGGATAGTGTTGAATCAATGAAGCTCTCAAAAATTATAAAAAATAGAAAAGCCATGACTCCTTTAATGATTGGAATAATTGTAGCTGCATCTGTTCTAGCTGTATTCTTTATTGTTATGACTGCAACAATTCCCTTATATGGTCGAGACTTAAATATGACCATAAAAAATAATACTATCAGAGGAAATATAACTAGTGATATTCAGCTATCCTTTAGGATTATTTGTGATTATGATATTGGAATTCTGAAGAAAGTTGAGATTTACAGAGATAGTATAGTCTACGGTGATATGGCACTTTTGGCTTATAGAAATGGGACAGATTATGAAATGACTTTTACCAAAAGTCAAGAAATAACTGTAACCTATAACTTTACCGTAAATCCACTTTTTCCACCCTTGCCACCTGAAGCAAACGTTGGTGGACTTTTCAAATTTGGGCAGTTTTTGGAATATACTCTCCGAATACATTATGAAAATGAAGATAGAAGTGTAATTGGAGAAAAGGATTTCATTTTTGTTTTTGATGATTAGTCGTTGATCTTTTCATCTATCCTCTTTTTTCTTTATTTTTCCTCTTTTTTCACATTGTTTACTAGAGCTTAGTTGTCGAATTTACTTTCAGTTTTTGTCTTATCTCCAAATGCAAACATTTTAAAAGGTAAAGTATGTAAATGTATGTAATCATATATAAAAATTACAAAAAAAGAACAGTGATGATGTAAAATGGTTGAGAAAATTATTGATATTTCAGTCATTAATGTTGGCGAAATAGATGGCAGAGCTTATATGAATAAGCGTGATATGGAAAGAATCGGTGTAGACGATTTTGATATAATACAACTTATCAATGAATTTGAAGATAGCTGTGCAGTGCAGGTATTGGAGAATGACGAGGTCGAGGTTGAATCCATTGCTGTTGACAATGGAATATTGGATTCTGCAAATATCAGTGATGGCGATCGAGTAAAGGTGAGAAAAGCTCATCTAAAGAGAGAACCTATTACTCGAGTAAAATTTGGAATTGAACCTTTAGAAGGTCAACCTGTTGAAGAATGTATTTCTTATATTTTAGAAAACTTCGATGAGATGACTTCTGTTATTAGGAATCGTCCAATTTATAGAAACTTGCAAGTAGACTGGCCTGATGCTGGTTGCGGTCATGTTAAAATTAGCTTTTTAGAATCAACTCCGGAAATGGAAGGTGATGAAGTAGGAATCATCGATCCTTCTGGAAAAGAAATAGAAGTTCAATTGGTTCCCGCAAGTGAAATGTCCTTTAATGCAGTTTTAGTACTAGATGTATCTGGCTCAATGAGCAAAGAAGATATGGTTGTTAAAGGAACAGGAACAGCAGTCGAAGGTCTTCGACGTGGTTTGAAAGGTGGAAGAGATTTAGAAAATCTCTTAAATGAATTCGATGAGAAGAAAGTTTCACGAATAAAAGGTGCAGCTTTAGCTACATTGCTTTTCTTATCTCAAAAAGTCTCTCGAGGCTGGGGAGAACAACTCTCCATAATCAGCTTTGCTGGTGACGTTGATGTCTTTGAAGTAGACTATGGAACAGGAAGTCCAACACCGGTCATTGCTTGTACCGGTAAGGCAAAATCCGCTGGCTTGGAGATAATTGCAGAGTATATTTCAAAACGATGTTCAAAAGGTGGTGGTCTTACTTTTATGAGTGGAGCACTACAACAAGCTTACGAAATGACCTCAAAGTTTGAACCTAATTCTATAACTGGAAAAATAAATCCAACAATGATTGTTCTCTTAACAGACGGACAACCAAACAAAGGTAATGGCTTAGGCATAAACCCAGTACCAATTGCTCGAAAATGTGGACGAGACTATCCTAATACAGTGCTTTATACCATTGGTTTAGGAGAAGCTGATAACCGTTTATTGAAACGATTATCTGAAATTGGTAGAGGTGAATTTTACGAAGCTAATGATCTTGGAGAACTAACCAAGTTTTATGATTTACTTGCCAGAAGATTCATGATTGCCTTGAAGACTGAAGCATCAGAATTAGTAGAAGAAATTCCAGACGACATATTTGATGAACCAGAGGAAATTGACGAAACAGACGAAGTAGAACTTGCATTAGAAGAAGAATACGGTGGAGCTGGCGACGACATTGCTGAAGAAATAGCTGAAATGGATGCTTTAGAGGAAAACGACGACGAAGAATATGATGATGATTAGATTAAAGATTTTTTAATCTAATATTTCATTTTCTTTTTTTTTAATTTAATATCCACTAATTTTTTAAGAAAAAAAGAATTGATCGAGAAACTCGATCCTATGTTATTTAGGGCAGTATTATCAGATTTACCCCATGAATAACTAACAAAACTATTTGAAATATTCCCCAGCCTAAGCAAGCAAAAACTACGATAATTGCTACAGGGAACCAATTCAGAATTCTACCAATCATAGCCATTTGTTTTGTCAACATTCGTACTAACATAAAGACAATTACATCAACTGCCAGGAACACTGCAAAGTAAATCCATTTACCATAACCAGCATCACCGAAAACTGCTGCGAAAACCGCAGCACCTAACAATCCCGCGAGTATCGCAATAAGAGCTGTGACAGGAGTATCATCTAAGGTTCTTAGTGCTAATAAGCATCCGATAATAACTAGAAAAATGATAGTAATTGGATTGAACCAACCTAACCATGCGCCTGCTTGAGGAATGTTAACTGCAAGAAATCCAGCCAAAATTAATGTAAGAATACCAAGACCAATACCTATTTTCTCCATAACATCTACCATAGAGAAAAGTCTGTCTCGTTCTTCAACATCTTCTTTTTCTTTTCGTAAGAGTTTTCTGAAAATTCCTGTTGTAATTACAATAGCATCTAGAATAAGTATGATTGGTGAAATAATGAACATTGCTAATTGAAATGAGTCGCTAACCATGGCAAACTTCACCTATTACAAGAAAGAATATTGCATTATGTTTTATTAACGTAATCATTCACCCAATTCAATTTAAGCCAACTAATCCAATGTACCCTCCAGTAAGGAGGATAGAAAGAAAGCTTAAAGGTGTTAAGACTTTCAAAGCAAAATTAAATGTTTGATTTATTCTCATTCGAGGTCTCAAAGCTCTAATTATTGTAGTAATCATTAATACTACAAGGCATTTGAGAATAAAATTCGCGGTGTTAACTAGTATTTGAAAATCTCCATGTATTGGAATGGGTAAATAGGATCCTCCCAGAAAAACTGTGACAATTAAACCTGCAATTACAACTTCCATAAGTCTCATAGATAGATTCCATAAATTTAATTTCCAGTTCTTAGGAGTTGGAGCATTACTTCTTATGATTCCAGTAGTGTTAATTCGATCAAAATATGGTTGATCAAATTTCATTGCTAAACAAAACAACGATACACTAATCGCGATTGGGAGTAAAAATACTAATCCAAAAGCTAGATTGAAATTTACAATTCTTCGAATATCCTCAGCAAGCAATGTTAAACTTAAAGATCTCTTTGCAATGATAGCACTTACTAGAACAAACAATAATGGAATATCAAATATCATAAAAGTAAAAGTTTTTGTAAGAGATTCTTTTGCGAAATGTTGCTTATTCAAATATTGAGCTAAAAATGTGAGAAACCCAAAAAACAGTATTATTGCAAACAAGAATAAGAGATCTCCTTCAAAGGAAATCACACCAACAACTCCTTTATTCGTACCTGGATACCCTCCATAGACACCAGCCCAACTAGGTAAAGTCCCCCAAAGGTTGATTGGAAGTAATAGAGAAGCAAATAATGGTAAAGCAACCATTAGCACTAAAATTATACTTTGTAAAATTGTTTTTTTACTCGTGCTCTCTTTTTCTCCCTTTAGATAGAGTTTGAAGTTTTCAATCATCGGAATAAACATTGGTGTTTTTTCAATACTAATGAAAAAGCGAGAATTAAGCCTGCTATTAATTTGTTCACTTAAGAGTGCTAGAATAATTATAAAAATAAATCCCGGGAATATTGTAATTTCAAACCAGGTACTTAACATCTAGCATTTCTCCATTTACCTATATTTCGTACCATATGGAAGGTAATTTAATCTAGTTTGCTATAGTTAATATTAATGGATATCTATTATCTAAATGATTAATTAAGAAATGCTAAAAATCTTTTGACGAATTAATTCGACTATAACTGTTAGGAGCAATTAAGACATGCAAAAAAATTACAAACAAATTTGTCGTTCTCTTATTTCTGTAATATTTTGCATATTAATTGTAAGCACAAATTCTGTTTCAAGTGCAAAACTCTTGGATGATACTGCTACTAATCATTTTATGTTCAGGATAGATGATATATTTTCATACGAAGAAGCAAACAAATTTTATTTCGAAGGAAACATTACAGGACTATATTCTGAGAAAAACAACAATCTTTCAATAGAAACTGTAAATTATACTGCTCTAAGATGGACTATAGAAGAATTAACTGGAATTTCAATAAAAATAATGAACATGACAAATGATGATATAAAATTTGATGTTGAAGAACACTATTCATATTCCTCATATGAAGAATTAATGATAAACGAAAACCAGTCAATAGAAAGATATTCAACTGAAACTATAAGCCTGTCAAAAGAAAACATAACAATTAATAGTTTAACACATAGAATATCAACATCAACTAACACATCTTATTATCCGTTAAACACTACCGCCTTTTTCTGGACAAAAGCCAATCTTACGATTGGAGAAAACCTCACAATAAATGCAAATAATTATCATATAGCAAATTATAGTCTCGTTTCAACTTTTGAGGGAGTACGAAATGTCACTAATTTGCTTTCTGATGTTACACTATATGAAGAATTCATTTTTTCAGATTATTTAGGAAAGTATGTCTATTTCGGTGAATTCGAAAAACAAACGATGCTTTCTTTTGGATATTCAGATGGTTTATTGGTTTCTGGAACAACGATTTCGAAAGCAAAACAAAAAAATAGTTTTCCAAATGCCGCGAGTGGTGTTGTCACTATTTCAAAAAGTATTGATATTGTTTCAAGTTCATTTGAAGAACCCGGAAGAGAGATGGGTTCAGTTCATTGGATTATAGGTGGAATTTCATTTACAATTGTTCTCTTCTTAATTTTTGAAAGTAAAAATCTTCGTAAGTTTATTCATTCCATTAAAAATTTATCAAAACTAGATAGAAAATCTACTGAAAAATATCATCCAATAAAAGAATAGACTGCCAAATTTTTTGCAAATCTAAATAAAAGTACTCCATCCTTCACCTATAAAAAGTAAGATAGTAGATAAATTATCAAATGATTCACCGGATAATCGAGAGAGTATCCCTTGTATGTTTACTTTAATTGGAGAGACAATGTGATAATTCACCGGTTTATCTGTAAGTGAACCCTTCTTGCTAATTGCAAAACTAAAAAGCTCTCCAGATGGAGTTTCAATACGAACAATAGAATTACTTGCAGGAATTTCACTAAGAGTAAATTCCTGCACTAATTTACCTTCAGGTAGGTTTCCAAGAAGTTGCTTTATAATAAATATTGATTCAATGATCTCATCAAGACGTATCATAATTTCCCCATAAAGATCACAAGAATCATACACAGGAACACTGAATAGGACTGTTTCATATGCAGCATATGGATCTGTTTTTCTAACATCAGCTGTTACTCCAGAGGCTCTAGCAAAAGGACCTACTAAAGATAATTTATTAGCTGAATCTCGAGATAAGAATCCAACATCTTGAAGTAATCCCTTTAAAATGGAATTTCGAGAAAAAATCTTTCTCATATTTATGCTGTCTTTTCTAATGTCATCCAAAGCAGCATTTAACCCTCTGATTTCTTTAAGATCAAAATCTCTAGCAACTCCACCAATAATAATGTAGGATTTCCCATTAGAACTATTAGTCAAATCATTTAGTAAATTAAGAACAGTTTTACGTATGGAACTTGCTTTTGAGTAGAGATATGGATAAGAAACACCATTTCCTAAAACACCTATGATTGATAGATGACAAGAAATCCTTTCCAACTCTAAGATTATTGTTCGAAGATATTTCGATCTGCTTGTAACTTCTAAGGTGTTTTTCAATAATTTTTCAAAGGTTTGAGCATAAGCAATTTGAAGGTGATAAGGATACTGGGTGACGTTTTCAAGAGAAATGTTTAATCCTTTTTCCCATGAGTTATTTCTTAGAGTTTTATTGTATTCACGATAATTATCGAACGTACCAACGATTCTCGCTGCAGAGATTTTATTTCCAGCAATTTTCAAATGGAATTGTGCTGTATCCTCAGTAAGATTATTTCTAATGCTTATTTTTTTATCATAAAGAGTATCTTGTTCACTATTTTTTGAGGAGTCAGAATCCATTTGCATACCTACCTTTACAAACTAATTCTATAATATCTTATTTACTTTTGAATATTTAGTATTCTATACTGATTTCTTGTTTATAGAAACAATGATATTTTGATTAGTTTTTCTTTCTTTTAGCGAAAGAAATAAAATTCGCTAAAATATATATAACAAGTCCATGATTGAGAGTGTTTGTTGGAATTTCCTTGCAAGAGGTAAAAAATTATGACTGAGAGTAAGGACAGAAAAACAGGAGAAGTATTAATTATTGGCGCAGGGTCGATAGGTGGGACTATTGGTGCCATTCTACATGATGCGGACATAGATGTCTGTTTAATTAATAGAAAAGGTGATCATTATAATACCATTAAGAAGAATGGATTAATAATAGAAGGTTATGAAAAACCATTCAAAATTCCTATTAAAAATAACATCAAAGATTTGGATCGAAAATACAAGCACGTCTTAATTGTGGTCAAGAATTTAGATACTGAAAAGGTTATGAAAGATATAAAATCAATAATGACTCCAAATAGTCTGGTATACAGCTTACAAAATGGATTTGGTAATACAGACCTAATGGCGAAATATGTGCCAAAAGAACAAATCGTTGCTGGAGTTGTAGGGTGGGGGGCAACAAAATTTGAACCAGGGAAAATAAAGATTACATCGAAAACAGGTGATTTTATCCTTGGTTTTGAAAATGGCAAAAATTCCAATGACCACCGATTAATTGAGATGAAGAATTTCTTAGAACTTTGGAGACCCACTATTTTAACTAGTAATATCGTAGGTTTTCGATGGAGCAAACTAATAGTAAATTCTGTAATAACACCACTAAGTGCAATATTTAATTTAACAATTGGTGAGCTTTTAAGACATAAGACCATCTCCCAAATTATGGGTGATATGAAAAGAGAAACCATTCATATTGCTGAAGCAAATAAAATAACACTTGAAAAGGTTGACAATATTAATGTCAGATCATTCTTATTTAAACCAAAACCAAAAGACAGTTTCTTTACAAAAATAAAATTTGGTTTACTTAGTAAAATCGTAAAACAAGTGAGTATTAAAAGACATGGAGAAATAAAATCCTCTTTCTTATGGGATCTTAAATCGGAACGAAAAACTGAGGTTGATTTTATCAATGGTTATATTGTGAATAAAGCTAAAGAAATTGGATTAGAAGCACCTCTCAATAGCTTTTGTGTGAAAGCGATTAAAGAAATGGAAAACAAAAAACGAGACCTTGGCATGCAAAATCTTCAAGAATTAGTGGATATTTCAGGCATTTCAAGAGAAAAAGTAAAAGAACAAGAATTAAAATAGTATTAATGTTATTGATGTGATATTGCAGGTGAATCAGGAGGAATATCGCACACGTGTTAACAGACAATGGTGAGAATCTACAAGAGTTACAAGAGCTTGCTAAAGCATTCTTTCGAAGTATGGATTTTGTAATTAAGAAAGAAGTCGATGTAATTGGTTCCAGTGGAAAAGTACACCATTTCGAAATGTTACTAAAAGCTAATTCAGATTTAGAGATAAATGAATTATTAGTCAAAATTGTTGATTGGAAACGCACGGTAGGAGTAGATCGTCTCATACGATTTGAACGAATTTTGAACGACTTGACTGATAGAAAAGGAATGATCGTATCAAATTTATTTAGTGATTCCGCAGTGAAATTTGCAAAACGTAGAGGTTTAATTATTTATGCTCGAGAGCATTTAGAAATTCAAGAAGAATAACATTCGGTTTTTAAAAGAAATTATCCAAAGTAGATTGTCCTTCTTTTAATGGTACTGCATTAAAACCATCTTTTTGTAAATCTTTTGCTAATTCATGAGCATTCCCAAAAACTGTGAATATCTTGTCAGGATCGCTTTTCTTTACTATTTCAAGCAAACTATTGTAATCTGAATGGTCACTAATTGTAAAAGCAGCATCAGCACCCATTCTATATTTATAGCTTTCGAGGTCTTTTGCCCAACCAGAAAATCCAACGACTTTCAAATTGTATTTTGTTTTCAACTTGCCAAGTGTGGGATCTTTATATCCAACGTGATTATAGAATAGTATCCATGGACTACTATTAGCTATTGCTTCTTCTTCTAGATTTTGGGGTAGTTTCTCTGTCTCAAAAAGATTTAATCCTAGTTCTCTGTGTACTTGCTCCATTTTCCAAATCGAATTACTCGAGAATCGAGTATCACTTAAATTACCAAGACAATAATTCAATAATTGTGATTTTCCAAGTGAATAACCAAGAAGTGCTACAGGATAGCCTTTTTCTAATTCATGAAGTATGAATTCTTTTGCTTTTTCAATTTGCTTTTCAAAAGAAGGAAATCTATAGTCACGATCACCCCAAGTAGCTTCCAGAATCAGGATATCACATTTTTTTGGTTCGAATCCTTTTAGATACCCTCTATTTTCAATATTAATATCGCCAGTATAAATTATATTTTGACCAGTCTCCAGATTACTTATCTCAGCAACTGTTGAATCAAACGTGTGCCCACCTGGTAATGTTTTAATTTCAAACTCATCATTTGACCAAGAATGATTTTGCTGAACTTCATAACCCATTCTTTCAAAAAAGAGTCTGGCAGTTGCTTCGGAACATACAGCTGTTGGAGTAAAATTTGGTTTCTTCTTACTTCGTGGTAAATGATCAGTATGAGCATGAGAAACAAAAATACAGCTTGCACTAGAATCCATGATTTTCGGATCTAATAATAATTCGGAATCTCGGAATTTGAGATTGATTCTATTCTTACAAAAGATTTTCAAAGTTAAGTAATGTTCTCCTATCTACATGCCATCTATTTTCTTAATCTAGATATTGGTATTAAAGTATTTTAACTACTTTAGTTATTTTCTTGTATTGCATTAGATGAGAAAATTTTAATAGTTTATAATTCTCGTTCAATAAGAATAATACCCCGTAAAAACTCTTTAGAAAGTGACGAAAAAATGCTTCCATCATGGTTTGAACTTCTAATAAAATCAGAGGTTTTTAATGCAATATTTTTTGTCCTTCCTTCTTTCATTTCTAATACATCTCCTATGTTGTTTGGAGGGGGACTTCCTATGGATTTCAGAAAGAACTGGTTTGATGGAAGAAGAATCCTAGGAAACAACAAAACAATAAGGGGTTTTGCTGCTGGTTTCATTGCCGGTTTTCTATTTGGGATATTTGTTTCATGGTGGTTCACTAATATTATCTTCAAAAATATGGTAGATCCTCCATTTATAGTTCCATTAACTAATGGTTTCTTGCAAGGTTTAGGTGGTGTTACAGGGGATGCTGTTGGTTCCTTTATCAAAAGAAGATTAAATATCCCGCCTGGCGGCTCACTTATAATCATGGATCAAATTGGGTTCATTGTTTTCGGATTAGCGTTTGCAAGAATTGATACAGCCTTTCCATGGACTTATTGGGTAATTATAATCCCATTATCATTAATACTTCACTTTGCAGCGAATGCAGTTGGATATACGATGGGTTGGAAAGATGTTTGGTGGTAACGATTCACCGAATATGACCTGCTCGAATTTTTTTAGCATTTTTTGTAATTAAACACAAGCTTATAAATAACCAAGTAGAAGTTCATATAACGAATCTTTATGTGATATACATTGACTTACGTTCCACCAGAAAAGAAACAGAGAACCGGTAGTTTCGGTGATTTTATTTATGTAGTAATGTTCTACATGATAGAAGGAGCGTTTATTATATTTGGAATTCCAATACTTATGATCGCAATTGGTGTAATTCCCGTTTCTATGTATTTGATCATAACTAAGGGTGAAGGTGCTTTAGGAGTTACTTGGCCTTTAGGAATTATGGGTATTTTTATGGTTTTATTCCAAATACTTGCAGTTCAGTATTTCGTAAAGAAATATGTTCTTGAACCAAACAAAATGGCTTTTGGTGAATGGCTTCGATGGAAGTTCTCCCCAACTGAGATTAAGAAGCGAAGAGCAGAGAAGATAGCCCGTTCCCAAAAGATGGATGAATGGTATGACGGAATGGATAGGATACACGAGCGAAAAGCTCTCATCAAAGAGGAACAATCTATTGATATGAGAGAAGAATGGTTCAAAGAAACCGGTGATCCTGAAGCAGTTGAAACTCAGAGCTCTGAAGAATCTGACTTCATTCTCGGTGAAATTGAGGAAGAAAAAGAAGTCACAATCTAAACATTATTTCCATTCTTTTTCATTAATTTTCGAGTTATGTGTTTTAGGATTCTAGAACATTATTTAATTTTTATCTTTTCTAATTTTGTTTCTAGTTGCTGAAAGACTTTTAAGTTAGAAGAAATCTTCTAGATATCTAGAATTGTTCGGAATCTTTGGAAGAAATTATCATGTCTGAAGAAAAAAGTAAGAAATCCAATGAAATGGTTGTTACACCTTGGGAAGTTAGTGGTGTTATTGATTACAAGACATTAGTTAAGAAATTTGGTACGACACTACTAACCGAAAAAGAAATCGCGGTTATGAATAAATATAGTAAAGGCAAATTACATCTTTTATTGCGAAGAGGTTTGTTCTTCAGTCATCGAGATTTTGATTGGATCCTAAAGCAATTGGAAAAAGGCGAGAAATTTGCTCTCTATACAGGGAGAGGTCCATCTGGTCACACCCATCTCGGGCATTTAGTACCTTGGATTTTCACAAAATGGTTACAAGATATATTTGACGTTGAACTTTATTTCCAAATGACAGATGATGAAAAATTCCTGTTCAATCAAAAATTAACTTTTCAAGAAACCAAAGACTACGCATACGAAAATGCTAAGGATGTTATGGCTGTCGGTTTTGATCCTAAAAAAACACACTTCATTTTCGATTCTCAATTAACTCCAACCATGTATCAGATAGCTGTAGAGGTTGCTAAAAGAACTACTTTTTCAACTGCTCGAGCTGTTTTTGGTTTCACAAATGAATCCAATGTTGGAATGATATTTTATCCTTCGATTCAGGCTATGCCTTGTTTTCTCCCATCAAAATTGAAAAGAAAAAATATCCCAATATTAATTCCTGCTGCAATAGATCAAGATCCTTATTGGAGAATTACTCGAGATGTTGCTCCTAAACTTGGTTACTATAAACCAGCTGCAATTCATTGTAAATTCTTTCCAGGATTAGCAGAAGGTGGAAAGATGTCAGCTTCAGAACCTGACTCATGCATATTTACCACTGATACACCTAAATCCGCTAGTAAGAAGATTATGCGTTCATATACTGGAGGTCGAGCTACAGTGGAAGAACAAAGAGAACTTGGTGGTGAACCAGATAAATGCAATGTTTTCTGGTATGAGTATTATCTTTTCGAACCTGATGATAAAAAGGTTGAAGAAATGAGAACAAACTGTCTTTCTGGAAAACTACTTTGTGGGCAATGCAAGAAAACCTTAGCAGAAAAAGTGCAAATTTTTGTTTCAGAGCATCAAGAACGAAGAAACAAGTTCACAGATGAAATGATTGATAAAATGATTATAAAGAAATAAGTGATTATTCAATTATTTCTAATATTGTAGAAAAACTGGTTTACATTTCCCTTTCTTTACAAAATCAATTATTTCCTTAATAGAATCAATTTTTTCTGGGAATTCCGTCACACAAGTACCTACTTGAAATCTTCTATGAGAATCACTGCCACCTATACATGGTAAACCCAATGATTCTGCTGCTTCCTTTGCATATTTATTAGCTTGTTTTGATCTTGTTCCATTGATTTCTATTGCATCAAAGTTAAGGTCAAAGATCAAGTCCCATAAACCAAGTAGAGTAAATGGATGAGCAGCAACTGCTAAACCGTTTTCTGAATGGATAATGTCAATTATTTCATCTGGCCTTAGATTTTCTGAAGGAGCTGCAGAAATGTCATAAGCTAGAATATCCCCTTGAGTCGTTGATATTTCAACGGATGAAGTAAAAATCTTCATATGATATTTTGATTCTAATGCTTTGAGAATTTCTTCTGAAAAATTACCCATTGTATTATGATCAGTAATTATCAATGCATCCACCACTCCATCAAGCTCGATGAGAGTTTCCTCTAAAGTAAATGTGGAATCCATTGAATAATTCGTATGAATATGCATATCAACAAGAAAACCTTCCCTTCTATCTTGAGAGGACACTTTTTTCACAATAGTTTGATTCATCTTCATACGGATCCAGTTATACGATAAAATTATAAGAAAACGATTCTATTTCCACCTTGTCTTTTAGCTTTTTTCAATGCTTTATGAGCGAGTCTTTGTGCTTGTCCCTTAAATAACCTTTTCGACCATTGATAGGGGCCAGTGGGTCTTATTGGTGTATAGGGGCCTCTAGAAACACCAATGCTTACTGAGGTTTCACAACCACATTCAAAACCTATTTCTCGAATTCTACTTGCAATATATTCTAAATCAGATATAATAATTTCGTGTGATAAAGCTCCTGCTAATCGTAGCATGCATTCTTCTGTTCCTCTTTTTTCATCTAGACCATAAATTACTTCTCCAACATGTTTTCTAATAAAATTCGCAATCAATTCTGTTAGAGTTCCAGTAATTTCATTTGGTTTGTAATTAACCCAACCTTGTTCTTCTGATATTTCTTTGAAGTTATCTAGATCGATAAAGATTATCAATTCTTCAACTGTTTCCAATGCCAATTTGGACCTTTCACACCCTTCGAATAATCAAAAAAAGAATAACCTCTTACATAATAAGTGTTTCTCGTAGTCTCTTAACAAGAAGATTGCTTAACCAGTATATCGAAGCGCTTCACTTGGAGGTATTTTCGAAGCTCGTCTCGCTGGCAAAACAGCTGCAATAATAGAAAGTATAATGGTAACAAAGGTGAAGAGAGCTAGTGTTGCCCAAGGGATGATAAATCTGAAATCAAATTCAGTCAAATACTGTGTATACATACCATACCCTAGAATGAATCCATTCACAAAACCAATCACTAAACCAACAAAAGCTACTGCAAAAATCTCCACGACAACAGCAGTAATAACTTCTGATCTTTGGAATCCTAAAGCTCGCATCATACCAATTTCTCTAGTTCTTTCAGTAATACCTCGTAGAGAAACCACAATTAACCCTAGAACACCAACAACTAAACCAAGAGAAACAAATGCTTGCATGAAACTTACTGACTGTGTGATAAGTTCCATAAAGGACTCCATTCTATCTCTGAGACACAAAGTATCAAAGCCAAGTAATTCTGCTTCTATATTTCTACTTACTTCTAAATTTTGTTCAGTGGTTAACCTTGGATTGGTTTGAACAAGATAAGCTGTGGGTTCATCAAAATCTTGGAAGATAGAGGAGTTTTCACTAACAAAGAGATAACTAGAAAATAGCATTGAGTAAGATGTTGTCTCCACGAAAGCAATTACAGTATAATTACCCAAGGTTACTTCGAAAGTAACTGGGTCTACTGATTCAGGGATAGAGATATTACTACCAAGCTCAACATCTAATACATATGTTTTCCCACCTTCATCAAACTCGAACTCTTGCAAAAGGTTTGGTAAAATAACGTAATTTGTTGTATTATCCATAGCTGCTACCCAAGGATCTCCTGTAATTCCATCCCAAACACTTTCGAAAGGATATTCAGTCATATCTAGAAATTCTTCATTAATACCCCACGTATCTGATGGGACAGTGAGTTCTTCAGTAATTGTCGTCGATTCATTCGTAGCAGAAAAACGCAGATTAGCAAAAGCACCTAAAAGTGAAAGTTTGAATTTCATTCCAACAACTCTCTCTACATTTGGATCTGCATTTTTTATAATATCAATAGGATCTCCAGTTATGTTGAGAAAACTAAGATCGATACCCGGTGAATACGCAATGATATTTACTCCTCCTTCTTCTTGTTCAGCAAAATCATCGAAACCCAAGGTAAAACTACCTGTGAAAACAGCCAGAAAAACGTTCATCGTTAAAATAACACCAAAAATTGCAAATGTTAACGCTGATCTAGTCTTTTTCTTCCCGACATAACGCATTGAGACAATTCCCATAGAGCGCATTCGCTTGATTTGTTGAAAGACATCATTGAATCGATTTGAAATCCATTCCAGGTTTAAGGCTATGAATATTATCGTTCCAAATACTAATGCTAACATACCAATAAGGAATGTATACAAAGCCCATTCTTCATCAACTCCCAGGTTTTTCATGAATGGATTAAGTAAAAGTACGGAAAGCAATCCTGTAACCATCCAAGATAAAGAGAATCCATTAAATGATATTCTTGAACCAATTATTCTCGAAAGCGTGAATCCTAATCCAAATAGAAATCCAAGTATACTACTTATGAATATCATCCAACGCCAATCAGGTAATGTTTCAATTATAAGTGATATTACAAATGCTCCTATTGATGTTAAGATCAGAAGAATACCCAGGATGATGGACCAATTACCGGTTTTTCGTCGAATCTGTGGTGTTTCAACCTCATTTATTGTTTCTACTATATCAATTCGCGAAGCTTTCCATGCAGGATAAAGTGCTGCTAGAAGAGAAATGACTATTCCAATTGAAAATGAAATCAAAAATCCTCGAGGTTGAATAATCAATGGTATATCTTTTAAAATTGAACCAATATCAAGGAAATTCTCCAAAAGAAAAATTATGCCTTGACCACTTAATACTCCTCCACCAAGACCTAATGCTGATCCTATTCCACCGAGAACCATACTTTCCGTAATTAAAGATATGAGCAATTGTCTTTGCGTCATTCCTATAGCTCGCATGATACCAATCGAACGTTGTCTTTCATCAATATTCATCAAAGTTATATTTATGATTAACATGATACCAGAAATGATAATTAATGAACCAAAGACATACAAGACAACTCGGAAATTACCTATGGAATCCTCAATGTCCTTAAATGCCTCAAATTTTTGAGGGTCTACTTGGAATTTTTCCCCTTCCTCTCCATATTGAGTTTCTAATAATTCATGAATGCTATTCTTGACTTCCTCAGCATTTTCATTCCCTTTTGTAGTGCTGATAATAATATTGTTTATACCCATACTGGATGTATCGAATAATACTTGTAAATGGCTTAATTTCATAAAAATAACATACCCAGTATTTATCACGCCTTTTCCTTCTACTTTAGCGATTCCTTTAACATTCAATGTTTCAGTTTTTAGGATCCCACTTACATTTGTGTACAGAATTGACATTAAATTGACATTGGGCATTACTAATCCTTCGTCTTCTACATCAAAGTCGATGACATCTTCAGCTAGTAGATTTCCAATTATACACTCACCAGATAATAATTGATCTCCACTATACTGAAGTTCAAGATCACTAAAATCAAAATCATTATTCCCATATGTTTCATCAGGTAACAACTGCCCAAAAGGTTCGTCTAAATATTCATCTATTCCTATAATCGTAACGAAAGGTTCTGTTTGTTCCGTTGCAGCTGAAATAGCTATAACTTGCGAAGTTATTCTCGGAGCGATACCATCGATATTGGGAACTAATTTAAGCAGATTATAAATCTCATAATCAAAAAACTCAGGTATATATTCTCCTTTTTGCACAACTATATCAGCATCGCCATATCGCAGACTCACAGTTTCTTGCATAGCATTAACAAGTGAGTCAGTTGCAATTTGCACACCCGCTAAAAGTGAAACTCCAATCAATATGCCTATTGTATTAATAAGGTTCTTCAGTTTTCGACGACTGATACCTCTTAATGCATGTTTTATAGCATACAGCATCCGTTTCACTCCACATAGTTACAATAATTATAATCTAAAGATATCTACACGAGTTTTTTAATCTGTGGTTATATTAAATTAATCTTTTGAAAGTAATTTAGTAAGATTTGTTCATACCTCAAAAGATTTAATCTTATAAAATCTACTGATACTTGTGCTTCAAAACTAAATTTAATATAAAAGTAGCATTTAGTGTTAAGACGTAAGGACGTAATGGTGTTAGAAATGAGTGAACCTATAGACAAAGAAGCTGAAATCACTAAATTTCCAGGTATAGCAAGCCTGTCTCTTTCAGTCACCCCTATTAGTGAAAAGGATAATTTCGAAGTGATTGAAGCAGTTGTCAGAGTATATGACGACAATAATGAACAAATTATGCAACACAAAGCAAGATCATTGTTTTCAATAGCTAAAACCCTAAAATTGTTCATACAAAACAGAACAAATCTTCCAATAAATGATAGGCGGATGGCTGTTTGGTGTGCAACCTATTTTGAGAAACTTGGCATAAAATTAGGAGAAGAAGAAGCGTATCAAATAATAAAGAAAGCATCCCAAGCATTAGAAAAGCTATCTCGAGTAACAATTGAACATGTGGAAGCATCCGATTTGGTTTCTATTGAAGTCGACGTTTTAGCACATTTGATTGCTCTAAGATCAGATCGTCTTCTATCAGAAGATGAATTATATGATCTGCTAGAAAAGCACCAATCACCTGTTTCAAATACTGTTATCCGAAAAATCTCCTATAAGAACAGTGGTGGGGTAGAACATAAAGATAAATTGAGTTTAGAGATAACTCCCTCTGAAACTATTCTTGAGCACACTCTTATTGCTTCATTTAAGAATGAAACAGAACATAAATTATCTAATGTAATTGTTTCAGACATTATACCTTATCTTTACAAAATCAAAGAGGTAACTTGTAAAGAAAGTGGCAAGTACAAAAAAGAACTTGTTGAGAATGGATTGAAACTTACTTGGAATGCTTCTTCCCTTGCTCCCGGTGGAGAAGTAAAAGCGTTTTACACTTTAGAAAAACGTATTCCAAGAACAATTATGATTCGTAAAGGCGAGGAAATTCGTATAGTTCAAGATTATAATTCATTAATGAGAAAGGAAGATGATGGAAAAATCAAGATTTTCTTTACTTCTGAAGTTCTAAATCTATTACCAGTTACTTTAGATGAACTATTTATCAGAGACTTAATTCCATCTGAAATGCACCTAGCTGTAGAAACCATAACTGAAGATATGACATTCATTGATTTTGGTTTAAAACATGGTATAAATATTCAGCAAACATTAACGAATGTTGAATCCGGTGTAAAGTTCCTCCAAACATACTTCATTAATCCATCACCATTGATTTGGAGAATTGATTTAACAGTACCATCAAAAGGCGAAGATATTGAAATCTCAAAAATTGTAGAAAAAGCCCCCAAGGATAACTCCTATATTTGTACAATAATTTCTTCCACACCAGTACCATGTACTATCACAAATGAAGTTGAAAGTGGATTAAAAGCTTCAGAATTCCTCCCAACCGAGTTAGCACCTAATGATGCAGCAAAAATGTCATGGGATATAGATAAAAAATTATCAGTTTCATTTGTTCTCGATGGCAATTTATCTCGGCAATTAAATTCACCAAAAGTAATTGTTGAAGGAAAGGAACATACTGCTAAGACAAGTGAAATTGGTAACACAAGAGAAAGTAAGGTCTCAGCACTACCATTTACTCATGTAGCAATGTATCGAAAATTCTTGCGAGAAATGTGAATTAGGAAAATAACCATTTAATTGATTATTTTCCCTTTCTTACTTCATTAAATTGATTATTGTATTTTATTGCTGTTTCTTTTATATTTTCAGAATAAAGGATCGCTCTACTAACGTTTAGTAAAACATTCTCACCGCCAAATTGAATTACCTTTTTTAGATCCCCTTCTTGTTTGCCAATTCCTGGAATTAACATAACAACATCTTTTCCTGCAAGCTCTCTGACTTTTTGAAGGTCATCTGCTGTTACATGACCGGTTGCTCCAACAACAATCCCATCTCCATTTAGTTCGTTCATTTTTTGTGCGATGAATTCATATCCCTTTTGTCCTTCAATTTCAGCATTTTTCATGAAATAAATAGCATCAGGATTAGACATTAGTGTTAGAGTAATTAATCCCATCCCTACTTTATGAGCAGAATTTAGACTCTCTGCAATATTTCCTGCAAAAGGAGAGTAAGTAACTGCATCGAATCCCATTTCTTTCATCCAATAAAAACCGGAATCGTTGGTTGAACCAATGTCTCCAATTTTTTGATCTAATATTGAAAATAATCCTTGATCATGAATCATTTTATTCATTTTCTGATAAGATTTTAACCCCATGTGGAATATATACTGGTTGTTCGGCTTTATGGCACAACAATAATCTTGAACACTCTCAAGAAATTCTTCAAAAAAGGCAATTATTCCTTCTTCAACCGATTTATTGTCCTCGAAATATTTCTCGGGCAAAGTGTTTTTCTCTCGTTGATTGGGAATTGCTGGATCAAAACCAGCACAGAGAATAGAATCTTTTTCATCTCTGGCTTTTTGATACTTTCTCAAGAAATCTTTATCATAATTTACCAATTGTATCAAAGACTCCTTTGTCTAGAGTTTTCAACAGAGTATGTTGTTAATATGCTTTTCGTGTAAGAAAACAAGAAGGAATAAATGAACTCACAAGTTTACTTTCTAAATTTAGAGGTCTTATTTTGAATAATTTCATAAATAGCAATGCTTAATTTAGACCATAAAGAATCATATATTGTGAACAAAAATGAAAATAAGAGTTATTGGTTTTGTTAAAAAATATTTTGGATTTGAAGAAAAAGAAGTTGATTTCGAAGGAAAAAAACGATTAGATGAAATTCTTGATTTCACAGATGTTCCCGTTAATCTCATGGCTATAATTGTAAATGAAAAAGCTGCTAAAATTGATCAGGAAGTTGAGACTACAGATAAAGTAATTATTACTCAGATTGTTGCTGGCGGTTAAATACTCATTCTTGATTTCAATTCGAATCCTTTTTCTAAAGGATATGTTATACTATCTTATTCATTACACAGATTTCCTATCAAATTACTATTATGTTGGGGGATAAGATATGGCACCACCCGAAGAAAATGAAGAAGTTATTATTTCACAATTAAAAGGTACAACGCTTCGGATTTTTTGGTTTGCTTCAAGTCAGAAGTCGGTAGGAGTTAGAGAAGTCCAACGAACTCTGGAATTATCATCTCCAAGTGTCGCTGCTTATCATTTAGAGAAATTATGTAATCTTAGTTTAGCTGAGAAAGATAAGAGAGGGCGTTATTTTATAATTAAAAAAGTAAATGTTGGTGAATTAAGAAATTATTTTAAATTTAAGAATTGGCTGGTTCCAAGATGGATTTTTTATGCTTCTTTTACAACGATTTTCTTCATTAGTTACATGATTTTTTTCTACCAATCATTAACAACTTCTAGTATATTTGTTATCATTATTTGCCTTATAACAATGGCGATCTTTTGGATTGAGACAATTCTCGGATTCAAGCATAAACCATTTTAAAGAAATCCTAAAATCCTCTGCTTTTGTAAAAAATAAATAAAAAAAGGAAAGAATTAGAATTATTTTATGTGTGTAGCTATTTCCTTTTCTATCCAGGTTTTAATTTCAGCTTCACCAAAAACAAAGTCTTCTTTCAAATCTGCTTCTAGATCATTCGGTTCAATAATTGCGATCCAACCAGCTACATAAGGATCATTATTGAGTAGCGATGCGTCTTTCTTTAATTCCTCATTAACCTCAACAATAGTTCCATTTACTGGACATTTGAGACTTCCCACATATTTCCCACTTTCAATTGTTCCCATACTCTTCCCTTTTGGTCTTTCTTTACCGGGTGGTATAAGTCTTACGAAAAGTATCTTTCCAGCAAGTTTTTGTCCGAAATCATCGAATCCAACTTTCACTTTTCCGTCATCCAGCTTCTTTAACCAGATGTGTCCATCTCCACCAGTATAATAGTATAGGTTTTCATCAAACTCGTATTCGCCAATTGTAATCAAAGGATTTTCCACCTTTATAATCATATACTAAATTTGAATTCTTTTAGTATTTATTAAAATTTTATGTTTTATATATTATAAATCTCACTTAAAAGATTATTTCTTTAGAAGAAAAAACATACTTTTAGGATTCGTTTTTGAAATCAAGTAACAATTTCATAATCCTTTTGACTTCAGATTTTCTGATTTGTTTGTTTTTGTTGTTTTGATTCTCTCTCTCAATTGGTTTAGTTAAATGTCGATGAGCAATAATTGGTGGTAAATATTCTTTTAATGAAATGTTCCTAGGTAATTCTTTCTTAATTTGCTTTTTATCTCGATAAACTGTTGAACATTTTTGGCATTTGAATCCTTTATTCTTACCTGCTGACTTTAATCGTGCATTGCAATTGTCGCAGAATGGATTTTCATGGCTAGTCATTTTAACAAGAGAATCCACTCTTAATCGTTCAACATTAATGGTCATTGGATGTTTTTCTTCAGCTGGTCTAATTCCACCAAAAACAGTAATATTATCACCTATCGCTAAATTGCTTAATTCTCCTCTGAATCTCTTAGTAGGTTCATAAGCTGCACAATCGATTTCCCCAGTATCATCTTTAATTGAGAAAATCAAATGACTGCCTTCAATATAATGAGGTGTTTTACTAACAACTCCATGAACAATTGCAGATCGATGAGGTTTTAATTGTACAATTACAAAATCCTTAGGGAAATGCTGATTGGTATGCTGATTCGTTCTATAAACCATTAACATAGCGATTTCTTCCAATGATTTCACTAAATTCCAAGCTTTCATTACTTCTTCAGGAGTTTCTCCTCTAATTCCAGAAAAAACAGGATCAGCTCCTCGAGGTGTAATCATTACAGAATTATATTCATAATCCACGTTGCTAAATGTGAGTGGTGTTGCTTTATCTGCGACAAGAATACTCTCACGATCAATCTTTCTTTTTGTTCCGAAATTTTCTGGTAGCCGGTAAGAAAGGTGTTCATATGTAAAATCATCTTTCAGTTGATTACCAATTGCTCCGAGAGCACCAATGATTCCTCTGCCATTGCCAAGTTTAATCAAATCAATATTCGAAAATGAATTAAATTTCTCTGCTTCAGGAATTGAGATGACATCCCACATTGCGCGTAGAGAAAATTGCTTAATTTCTTTTGGAATCGTATTTGTGAGAAAAGCAATACCGGGATTTGTATTTTCATCATCTAATCGAGCCATGTTATTGACAGTTTTAATTACCAGTTCTCTTACTGATTCTAAATCTGAGTTCTCTCCAATAATCCTAAGAGCAACAGCCCCATTCCCTCGAGTTTTGTGAGGAATATTTGGATTGAGCCTGATAAGATTAGGAAAATCAAGGAAATCCACTTGATCAAAAATTTCGTGAACTATAATAGTAGCTAAATGAGTAGTACAAGAACCTTTGAGAGAATCAGTATCATCAAAACCAATATGGAGCTCGTTTTTCATTTAGCGAATCCTCAATAAGCTCCCAAAGTCTAACTAATTATTTAAGTTTGGTCTACTTTGATTCCTTTTCTTCGTCATCGATATATTGTGATTTCTTGCTAACTGCAAGGTTATGATGTAAGCGTTGAGCTGGTGAACTGATTACTTTCCCTTTATCTCTATATTGCTCTGCTTTGGTTGCTTCAATTGCTGTGTCTAAAACACTCTTAACTTTGTCGAGAGTCTTCTTACCAATGATTCGATTGGCTCCGACGTCGAAATGCTTCATAAAAATTTTCTTGTCAAGTTCAGGTGGAAGATAATCTTCACCAAACATAATGGAAAGGTCGTGTAAAGTAATTTTTTCTGCCAACAAGTATCACCAAACAGCAATTTGATAATGATACTATTGTTACATATCATTTTAAAAGAATTAGCATAGGCGCACTAGAATGAGTGAAAGCAAAAAAGGCTATCTGGTCTTCCTCATATTCTTATAGGCGAGTGCGATATCTCGATCCTTAATGGTTTTTCGATTAGCAAATTTAGCAAGATCTGCTGCATCAAGGGCAAGCTCCTCAGCAATATCAGTGAGAACGCCACGTAGTTCTATTGCTGCACTTTCACTGACTAACAGATTAGTGGTCTCTTTAATAACACGCTCAATAGGAGCTAAAGGAAATTCAGTTTTACTGCGTCTAGACATTTCGAATCATCTCAAGAAAATATGAATGAATAGCTTCTTCTCCGGTTGAATTCATTAAAGAGAAAATTGTATATAAGTTTTTCTCGAAAAAGATTGATTTTGTCGGATTGTTTTCTAAAATGATTAGAGGAAAAAGGGTTTAAGCAAAAAAGAAACAAGAGGAGGGGAAATACCCCTCAGAAAAACTAAGAATAACTAGATAATTTCGATGTATTTGTAAGCATCCTCATTGGAGCTAAAGCAATAGTGGAGTTGCTGGTAGTCTTTGCGGAAGTCGTTAACGTCTTTGACGACTTTTTTAATATCTTCACGATCAATGACAACACGACGAATGAGATTAGCAATCTCTTTCATCTCGCCTTCCTTCATACCAAGGCGAGTAACCTCAGAAACACCCATACGAATACCACCAGGATTAAGATAATTCCTGCCTTCGAACATATCCCATGGCAACAGATTTCTGTTTAGTATTATGTCTGCTTTTTCTAGATCTTCTTCTATGTCTTTTCCTAATCCTGCTTTTTCTTGCAATGAGCTTATGTCTACTAGTAGTGTGTGTGATTTTGTGTATCCGTTTTCTTTTCCGCAGACTGTGAATCCTTCATCTTCCATTGCTTTTGCTAGTGCATACGAATTCTTGATTATTTGTCCTCCATAATCTTGTCCGAATTCTTTTATTTCTGCGAATGTTATTGCTAGCGCTGCTACATTGTGTAGGTGATGATTACTTGTCATTCCCGGGAATGTTGCTCTTTTTATTTTGTCGTAGAATTCTGCTTGATCTGAAGTTGCTACTACACAGCCATGTTGTGGGCCAAACATTGTTTTGTGTGTTGAAAATGCCATTGCCTCTGCTCCTTCATTGAGCGGGTCTTGGAAGTATCCACACGCTATCAATCCTGACACATGAGCTGCATCATATGTTACGGTTGCTCCTAAATCTTTAGCTACTGGTGCTAACTCCTTTACTGGATGAGGGAATAAGAATACTGAAGCACCAAAGTGTAACAGCTTTGGTTTTAATTCTTTGATTGCTTCTTCTGCTTTTTCTACATCTATCATTAATTTCTTTCTGTCTGAAGGGATGTATTTGACATTTAGTCCTCTTACCGCTCCTGCTGTTCCTCCCATGAACGCTCCTTTAGAGGTTAGCAATGGACCTGTTGAAATATGTCCTCCATTTGGTATACTTATGGACATACTCACATCTCCCGGATTGGTGAATGCTGAATAGAGAACTAGATTTGCTACTACTCCTGAGATTGGTCTGACATCTGCGAAATCTGCTTTGAAGACTTCTTTTGCGAGATCCATGCAGATAAATTCTACATCATCGATGTATTGACATCCTGCATACACTCTTTCACCTGGCCACCCCTCTGCATATCTATGTGAGAAATCACATAAAGTTGCTTCTCGCACTTCTTTGCTTGTGATATTCTCTGATGCTATTAGAGGAATAGCTCTCTCAAACAGTTCGTGATGATCTTTCATTTTTTGACGAATTTTTTGGACAATTTCTTTACCATTCAAGTAAATTACCCTCTGAACAATTATCTTGTTTTTTTTTTGAGTGTGACAAATCTATTATCTTTGCTTAAAAAAAGTTATCTCCATAATTCAAATTACTGCTCATTAGTTTACACTTGCAATTCTTTTTATATCTCATTTGATTAACCGATTAGTATAGAACTAAGTGTTCCCAATCCAATTGAAATCCTGATGTGAGCTCTATGACTGAAGATAAGGATGATTCACTCGACTGCCAGATTGTTTTTGAGGTTTCAAATGAAATCGCTAACAAAATTGGTGGGATTTATACAGTCATAGCATCGAAAGCTCCTGAAATGCAACGTCTGATGAGTCCTGGTAATTACTTGACTATTGGCTTATACAATGCTTTCAAAGCACGAAATGACTTCGAGGAATTAGCTCCCCCTAAAGACTTCGAAGATGTTTTTAATGCTGTGCGAGCTGAAGGCATTGAAGTGAAATATGGTCGTTGGATCGGAGGAGGAGCAGTTGAGACAATTCTAGTTGATCCTTCTTATCTATTGGATGTCCCCTTAGTTACTGGGAAATCCGATCGCAAAATAGACCAAATCAAGGGAATTCTCTGGAACTGGTTTAATATCGATTCTTTATGGATGCCTGAGGTCTTTGATCCCATGGTAGCTTTTGGTTGGGCTGCGGGTGTTTTAGTATCGAAGTTAATCGAGTCTCCTCGATTCAAAAACAAACGAATAGTTACACATTTTCATGAATGGATTTCTGGTCCAGGTTTACTTTATCTTAAACGAAACAATATTGATGTTGCAACAGTTTTTATGACTCATGCAACACAACTTGGTAGAAATATTGCTATGGGAGAAGAGGATATCAATGTAATTCTTGATGACCTTTTAGCGAAAGGTGAAACTATTCCTCCCCAGAAAGCCTATCAATATCATGTTGAGGGAACACATCAAATCGAAGTTGTTTGCGCAATGGAAGCTGATGTTTTAATTACTGTCTCAGAGGCTGTTGCTCGGGAAACAGAAGGAATACTGGGGCACAGAGCTGATTTTATTATTCCAAATGGGATTAATCTTGAAGGTTTATCAAAGAAAGATGATTTAATTGTAAAACATAAAGAAGCTCGATTGAAACTTGGACATTTCATTGAAGCATACTTTAACCCCTACTATTCAGTAAATTTAGAAAATATGTTGGTAGTTCACATTTCTGGTAGGTATGAATTTCATAACAAAGGAATAGATGTTTTTCTTGAAGCTTTAAAACTTGTAGATGAAGAATTAGGAACAAGCAAAAAACAAAAAGAAATTCTTGCATTTATCTGGGTTCCAGCTCCAGTATCTGGTATTAAAACCGATGTTCTGAGAGCTTTTGAACATGCTCGAGAGTTAAGAGAGATTTTACAAACCCCCGTGATAAAAATGGAAGAGTGGTTGTCTCAGATTCAACCAGAATATGAAGAGCATTTGAAATCCCGAACTATGCATGATTTCTTCTCAAAAAATGAATTGAAAAAAATCACTGAACTTGTTAATAAAACAAAAGAAAGTAAAAACGAAAATGATTATCCGCCTGTTTGTCCTTTTAATTTAAATGAGCGAGATACAATTTATCAGACATTGAAGAAACTAGATTTGATGAATAAACCGGACAGTTCAGTAAGAGTTATTTTTTATCCTGTTTATCTGTCAAAAAATGATCAATTACTAGCATTAGATTACTACGATGCTGTTGCAGGTTGTGACATGGGGATTTATCCCTCAACTTATGAGCCTTACGGATTAACACCTTTAGAAGCATTGGCTCTTGGAGTTCCCGCTGTAACAACTGATTTATCTGGTTTTGGCCTCCTAATAAATGAGCAATTACATGAAGAGAGTTATGGAATTTTTGTTCTCAATAGAAAAGGACGAACAAACGAACAAGCTGCAATTGATTTAGCAAAGATAATTGTAAAGCATTCACATTTATCAACTGAAGAAATATTAAATGCACGAATGACTGCAAGAGAAATCTCAGAATTATATAGTTGGCGAAATATCATCAAAGAATACAGAAGCAGCTATGATGAAGCAGTTAAAAGATTAAATAAAAATCGAGTTTAGCATTTGCTGAGATCAGTGACTCTTCTAGCTTCAGCAACTTTAATATTTTCAATTTCATCCATACTAAGTTCCATACCTGCCTTTATTTTTCGTCTTATAGCAGAGAATAGGATTTTGTACAAACATTCAGAACACATTTTTCCACCAGTTAAATGCATCATATTGTAAGAATCAATATATTCATCTCTACTTGCTGTTGATCCCTCAACTTCAACAATTGTCGCATCAGTAGCACAATGAATATTCGAAACTTCATCAGAAACAAAAATACTGTTGAAACAAACCATTCTCCCTACGTTTTCAAACTCCTCTATAGTTTCCTTAATCAATTGCGCTGGATCACCCATATCTTGAGAAAACATTCTTTCCAATGGTACAACTTTTACTGGTGTAAAATTGTCATGATTAATACAATATTCCCCATCTGAAAGTTTCAAAAGTAAGGGACATGGATTATAGTACTTTTTATCAGCGATTTGTGTAAAATCAACCTCTAAAATGAGCTCATTGTTTGTGAGTTTAGAATAAGTCCACTTGAACATTTCAATAATGCCTTTTGTTGTAACTGCACTTGTTTCTATAATGTTCCAATCACGTTTGTATAATTCACGAATTTTAGATAATTTCTGACCAATTTCCAATGCACTCAAAGTATTAGGCAAATCAATTTTATTAATTAACACAAGAATAGGAACATCATTTGCTTCAGTTAAAATAAGCATGTTTTGAAATTCTTTGAGAGCTTCATCTAATCGCTCATGATCACTCGCGTCTATAACATATAGTACCATATCAACAGTGTTAAGATAATCGACCCATAATAATCTGAAGCTCTTTTGACCACCTAAATCTAAAATACTGAGATCAAAATCTATTTCTGAAAAAGACACCTGTTCTAGATTTACACCTACCGTTGGAATTGTCTTGCTAATCTTGTGCTTTGTAAAGATATCAATAATGGTGGTTTTCCCAGCATTATCTATCCCTACAAATCCAATTGTTGGCATATAATCTATACTCCGTTTAAGCATTTGATAACTATAACCGTAGAACAAGGTATGGATAATTCTGTTTTAGTTGATAAAGATTATTTTATCAACATATTTGGTTTTGCTGTGAAAAAGACCTGTATTAGCAAATATTTGATAACGCTTTTAGATAAAACCCCCCTTAATTCATTAGTATTTATGGTGAACTCATTGAATGCACAGGAAAACGAAGAAACCTCTGATGTTGTTTCAGGGGAAGAAGTAGATAAGAAAGAGGAAACCAAACAAAAATTCCAACCACTTGTTCGAATGCCTAAATGGTTAAGAATCATTCTTATGTTCCTTCCAGCTCTCATTTATGTTGGCATTATCCTTTTAGTTGATCATTACGTGGGATTTCCTGAGCAATACAACCCTGTAGCTTTTATCGCACTTCCTGGTATTGTTACATTTGTTTTGGTTGTTATTGGTGATATGGCTTATCGTAATTACTTTACATATAAAATGCTACGTCAAGAAACTCGAAAAACACGAGTCTATAGACAAATACTCAAGGACAGAAAAAAAGAACAAGAAGCCAAAGCTCGACAAGATAATGAGGATGAAGACGAGTACTATTACGATGAGGATGAAGAGTACGAAGAAGGCGAAGAAGACGATGAAGCGGAATTCGAAATAGAAGAAGAAGACGAATATGTTTATGATCCTGAGGATGAATTAACCGAAGATGAGTATTATCGTATGAAATCCTTCTTATTAAGAGGAGGAATCGTGACTATTCTTCTAGCAAATTCAATCGTTTTACTTGGTCTAGCTGGAATTCTTCAATTGATTTTTGGTGGATTCGTAGTAACTGCTTGAGTAAAAGAAATTCTCAAGTGATAGCAAATCTAGAGGAAGAAATATATTTAGCTATATTTTCTGCCATATAGACTTTGTAATGAATTAGAACGATTCAATAGGAGTAAATTGTTATGTGTGGTATCTTTGGAATTGTTGCAAAAGAGGGAGACATTGCTCAGAAATTATTGATTATAGCAAGAAGGCTACAATATCGAGGATATGACAGTCTCGGATTAGCTACTTATCAAAATGGTGACATCGATTTAAGGAAGGACATGGGTACTGTAGAAAGTGTAGTTGAATCGCTTAAATTGGATGAGATGAAAGGAAATATTGGAATTGGTCAACTTCGCTGGTCCACTTTTGGTCGACCAAGTACGTTAAATGCCCAACCTCACTTTGATTGTGATAAAGATATGGTGGGGGCTCATAACGGAAACATTGTAAGTTTTTATCAAAGCAAAGAAAATCTAGAGAAATACGGTCACAAAGTTATCAGTCAAAATGACGGAGAAATTTGTGTTCATGCAGTTGAAGAACACTATGATAAAAAAAAGAATATGATACAGGGAATTATTGGTGGCATTGAAGAGATGGAGGGTGCTTTTGCTTTTGTGTGTTTCCACAAAGATACCCCCGATACAATTTATGCTGTAAAAATGGGTTCTTCATTAGTAGTCGGAATCGGAGAAGATGAACATTATGTTGTATCAGATTTACCTTCTATCCTCCCTCTAACAAACAAATATGTGCCTTTGAATGATGGGGAAATAATTGAACTTACAGCTCATTCATACCGAATCTTTAGTGCAAAAAATGGGAAAGAAATAAAGCGAGATCCTCGAATTACTAATCTTCAGCTGAAGATGCTGTAAAAGGGGAATATGATTACTTTTTAACAAAGGAAATCCATGAACAAGTTGAAGCAACAGAGCAACTAGCGTATGGTTTAGAAAGTGATGTTTTAGATGACCTTGTTGACAAGCTAGCTGAAGCCGATTTGGCTTTTCTTGTAGGATGTGGGTCAAGTTTCAATGCATGCAACGTTGGATCATATTATCTGAATAATTTGGCAGGTGTAATGTCCATTCCAGTAATTGGTGGACGATTCTTTGAGGAATTCAAAAATTATCAACCTTCAAAAAATTCTGTAATTTTATGTGTCTCGCAAAGTGGAGAAACAAAGGATATTATCAATACCATTAATTTTGCTAAACCAAAAGGCTATCACATTTTAGGAATGATCAATGTTCCCGGTTCTACAGTAGAACGAATGTCTGAGGCTTATGCATACATTGGTGCAGGAATTGAACGCAGTGTTCCAGCAACAAAAACTTATACGAATCAAGTAGTTTTATTCTTAATTTTGGCAGCTCGAATTGGTCATAAAAAGGAACTTATTTCTGATAAAGAATTTGAATCTTTAAAAGATGAGATCCACAACCTCTCAAAACTGGTTGAAAAAACCATCAAAGACAGTGATCAAAAAGCGAAGTTATTGGCAAGGGAACTGTCTGAAATAGATGCTATGTCTTTGCTTGGGTATGGGGTAACTCATGGGGTTGCTCTCGAAGGTGCTCTCAAGATTAGGGAAATTAATTATATTTCAGCTGAAGCAATGTATTCTTCTGAATTCAAGCATGGCCCACTAAGCATTGTTGAAGATGGTTATCCTGTTATTTATGTTGTTGCTCCAAAGGACAAGTACTATGTGACTTCACATGTATCAGAGGTCGAATGTAGAGATGGACGA
The DNA here is from genome assembly GCA_019894765.1 of Candidatus Heimdallarchaeota archaeon. The sequence continues at coordinate 20,825 of JAGXNT010000022.1, read as the reverse complement.
CCAATTGTAATTGGTGAACACATTAAAGGTCTTGATAAACATGTCAGACCTGGGGATTACTTCGAAATACCAAAATCCTCCCAATTAATCTCTCCAATTCTTGCTGTGATTCCTTTACAACTTCTTGCCTTATACATGTCTATTGAAAGAGGAATAGATCCAGACTACCCAAGAAATCTTTCAAAAACCTTAACAGTGGACTAGTATATTACCAATTGGGGCAGAAATTGGCAAAAAGAATACTGGTAATTTTGGGACATCCGGATAAAGGAAGCTTTTGTGGTGCACTAGCTAATGCATATATTAATGGTGCAGAGGAATCAGGCGCTGAAGTTAAGCGAATTAATATTGGTGATTTGACTTTTGATCCAAATCTTCGGAAAGGATACAAAATAGATCAGAAACTTGAATTAGATTTAGTTAAAGCTCAAGGACATATTAAATGGGCGGATCATATTGTCTGGATTTATCCTGTCTGGTGGAATATCTATCCAGCCATCATGAAAGGTTTTATTGATAGAGTTTTTGTTCCAGGTTTTGCTTACAAATTCCAAAAAGGTAAAGTATTGTGGGATCGTTTTCTTACAGGGAAAAGCTATCGATTAATCTTTACGATGAATAATACCATTCTTCTATACTTTTTACTCATGTCTCCTGGATCAAAATCACTTTGGGCACTAGCAAAAATATCTGGAATACGCCCAGTAAGAAGAACACGATTTGGAAGGATAAGAAGAAAGTCAAAGAAAAAATTAGAGCAATATATTAATAGAGTAAAGAAGCTAGGAATTAAGCAGAAATAATAGGTGTAGTTGTGGAAAATGGTTCATTATAAAGAAATCGGATTTGTCAATACAAAGGAAATGTTCAAGCACGCTATGGAGAATGGTTATGGTGTTCCAGCTTATAATTTCAATAATATGGAACAACTTCAAGCTATAGTTCAAGCATGCGTTGAATCTCACTCTCCAGTTATACTTCAGGTTTCAAAAGGAGCTAGGAAATATGCCAATCAAACACTACTCAGATACATGGCTGAAGGTGCGGTTGAATTTATGAAAGAGCTTGGTGGAAATATCCCAATGGCTTTGCATTTAGACCATGGGGATTCATTTGACTTGTGCAAATCATGTGTTGATATGGGTTTCTCATCTGTAATGTATGATGGAAGTCATCTTCCCTATGATGAAAACATCAAAATCACCAAACAAGTAGTTGAATACGCACATAAAGTTGATGCATCTGTGGAAGCTGAATTAGGAGTACTTGCTGGAATTGAAGAACATGTTTCTTCAGAAAAGTCTCATTATACAAAACCAGACGAAGTCGAGGATTTCGTTAATAGAACAGGATGTGACAGTTTAGCAATTTCAATTGGTACCTCTCATGGTGCTTTCAAATTTAAACCTGGACAACCAATCCCACCCTTACGTTTTGATATTTTAGAAGAAATCCAGAAGAGACTTCCAGGATTTCCAATAGTATTACATGGAAGTTCATCTGTTCCACAAGAATATGTAGAAATGGTTAACCAATATGGCGGAGATCTTTCAGGAGCTCTTGGAGTACCAGAAGACCAATTAAGAAAAGCTGCAGCAATGAATGTATGTAAAATTAATATTGATTCAGATGGACGACTTGTCATAACAGCAATCATAAGAAAGGTTCTAGCAGAACAGAAAGGTGTTTTTGATCCTCGAAAATATCTAGGTCCTGCTCGAGATGAATTAAAGAAACTACTAATTCACAAAAACAAAAATGTATTAGGTTCAGCTGACAGGTATTAAAAGAATGAGCACAACAAAGGCTCATTTTTTCTATTACAATTTTTCAAGAGCTACTCTAAACTCTTCTTCCTTTATCCAACCTCCTAACATTATGTCCCCGATAATGAGAGTTGGAATTGTTTTTATCTTAAATTTCTTAATTTCTTTAAATTGGGTTGCGATATTGTATCGTGAAATTTTAATTTCAGGATTAGTTTCTTCTAGATCCTTCAACCACCGTTTAATTCTAACACACTTAGGACATATTGGTGCGAGAATGAAAGTTATTTCTTTAGACATTTTAAGTTACCCTACAATAATAAGAGAAAGTGTCTTTAATGCATAAATAAAACTAGCTCTTTAGTTGTACAATTTGATTACTTCATAAAATAAGATGATATCTCGTCTTAGGTTTTAAACATCAATCTTAAAAAATTAAGCGGATAAACCTATATTGGAGTTTAAGAATCATTTCTTAGGTTTTTAGAGAATATCGGAAGGATTGATTCCTTGAAAGTGGAAGAATTTGACGCTTTAATAGTGGGTGGCGGATTAAGTGGTTTGAGAGTTGCAATTGAGCTTGCTGATACAATGAATGTTGCTATTATTAGCAAGGTTTTTCCGTTAAGATCTCATTCAGGAGCTGCTCAAGGTGGTATTAATGCTTCATTAGGAAATACAAAAGCTGGAAAAAAGGATTCTGCTGAAAGCCATGCTTATGATACTGTTTATGGTTCAGATTATTTAGCTGATCAAGATGCAGTTATGGTTCTTGCTGAGGAAGCACCTAAAATTGTAATAGAACTTGAAAGTATGGGTGCACCATTCTCTAGGCTTGATTCAGGATTAATAGCACAGAGACCTTTTGGTGGAGCTGGTTTTCCCCGAACTTGTTATGCTGGAGATAGAACAGGTCATGCATTATTGCATACTGTTTATGAACAATGTATTCGGAAAGGAGTTAAATTCTTCGATGAATATTTCCTCGTGGACTTAATTAAAGTGGGAAATAGCATAGCTGGATTGGTCGCTTTGGATATTGCTTCTGGGGAATTAGTTGTTTTTAGATCCGAGTTGGTAGTGTTAGCAACTGGTGGTTTCGGTAGAATTTACAAACGATCAACTAATGCTATTATTAATACTGGTGATGGTTTAGGAGCAGCTTTTCGAATTGGTATTCCAATGCAAGACTGTGAATTTGTTCAATTTCATCCAACTACACTATTTGGAACAAATATACTTATGACAGAAGGTGCTAGAGGAGAAGGAGGTTTACTGTTCAATAAGGACAATGAACGATTCATGAGTAAGGTTGCACCAAAAGCAATGGAATTAGCTCCTCGAGATATTGTTGCTAGAGCTATTGAAACAGAGATTTTAGAGGGAAGAGGATTTGAAGACAGTTATGTGCATTTAGACCTTACACATCTTGGCAAAGAAAAGATCATGGAAAGACTACCAGGTATAAGAGAAATTTCTATGTACTTTGCAGGTGTCGATCCTATCGAGAAACCAATTCCGGTACAACCAGGCCAGCATTATTCTATGGGAGGTATTGCTTCAAAATATAAAGGTGATTTCGGGGAAACTCCAATAGAGGGATTATACTCGATCGGTGAAACATCATGCATTTCTGTTCATGGTGCAAATCGATTAGGTGGAAATTCCCTTCTTGAAACAATTGTTTTCGGACGCTATGTTGGCAGAGCCATTTTCAAAAAAAATAGTCGTAAAAAGATAAAATCTATTGAAATAAAGAAAGCAGAAGAAGATTCTCTAAAAGTAATTGAAAAGACTCTTACTTCTTGGGATAAAAATAAAGGCAAAAAACCATCGGAAATCAGATCAGCAATGAAAACAACTATGGATAGAAATGTAGGGATATTTCGGGAAGACGCTAAACTGCAACAAGCGGTAATAGATTTACTAAAGGTTCAAAAAGAATTCAAATCAATGCACATAGAAACACAAGATAGGAAATTTAATTTTGGACTAGTTAGAGCATTAGAATTAAGAAATATGGTGGATATTGCAGAAGTTACAGCTTTTGCTGCTTTGTGGAGAAAAGAAAGTAGAGGTGCTCACTTTAGAACTGATTATCCTACACGAAATGACAAAGAATTTCTTGTTCATTCACTTGTTACCCGGAAAAATGGTGAGTTGATAGTGGAAACAAAACCAGTAAAATTGGGTATTTTTGAAGTGAAGGAGCGTGCATACTAAATGACAAAGAAAGAAAAAACATTCGTAATCTTTAGACAAAAAAGTAAAACCTCAAAACCAACATATCAGCGTTTCAAAGTACCACTGACACCTGGAATGACTGTTTTAGAGGCACTCTTTTATATTCAAGATAATTTTGATCATTGTCTGGCCTTTAGATATACTTGTCGCGGAGCTATATGTGGTTCATGTGGAATGACGATTAATAAGTTCCCTCAATTGGCATGTAAAACACAAGTTGAACCAAGTGATATTAAGAAACATCCTAGAGTACAAGAATTGATTTTTGGAGACATTAAGGACTGGGATCAAGATAATGAAATTCTAATTGAACCGCTACCAAATATGATTATCTTAAAGGACCTTGTAGTAGACATGGAACCTTTTTGGAAGTTCTACAAAGAAGTAAAGCCATTTTTCAATCGAGAGACTAATGATAAAGCTCCAGAATCAAAACAGACACCAGAGAATGCAAAAAAAATTGAACAATTAATTTATTGTATTCTTTGTGGTATCTGCTGGACTTGTCCAGTTTCAGGTAAAAGTAAAGATTACTTAGGACCATCTACATTGGCTAAAGCTTTCCGTTTTATTGATGACACAAGATTATCAGAAAAACAAAGAAGAGTGATTTCTGAAAAAGCAATGCAAGAGAATGGAGTGCCTGCTTGTGAGAAAATATTCGCATGCAATGCTGTTTGTCCAAAAGGAGTTATGCCTGGAACCGCTATAGATAAAATAAGAAAACTTGAGAAGAAGTGATAGGTCGAAAAAAATGAGGTTAGAAAAAGATCTTTTGGGTGAATTGGAAGTTCCAGAAGAGGTATACTGGGGAATCAACACGCAAAGAACTTTGAATAATTTCAAAATTAGTCAAAGAAGATTCCCAAAGGTCTTTCTTTATGCACTAGCACTTGTGAAAAGAGCTTGTTTAAGCGCAAATCAAAAATCTGAAGTTATAGATGAAGAAATAGGAAAAGCAGTTTTTCAGACAATTGATGAAATGCTGAACGAAGGAAAATTCTTTGATCAGTTTCCTATTGATGTATTTCAAACTGGTTCTGGCACTCAAATTAATATGAACATGAATGAAGTGTTAGCCAACCGAGCTAATGAAATTTTAGGTCATCCTAAAGGTAAGAAGCACCCCGTACATCCAAATGATCACATCAATAGAAGTCAATCAAGTAATGATGTAATTCCTACAGCAATGCATCTTGCTTCTGTCAATTTAATACAATATAATCTAATACCATCCCTAGAATTACTTGAGAAGACGCTAAAGCAAAAGATAAAGGAATTCAAAGGAATTGTAAAAGTTGGACGAACACACTTACAAGATGCTGTTCCAATACCTCTATCAACTGAATTTGCTGTTTACCTCAGGCAAATTGGTACAACAAAGAATAGATTAAAGGAAGCCTTAAACGAATTATATCTTTTACCAATTGGTGGGACTGCATTAGGCACCGGATTAAATGCTCCAAAGAATTTTGATCAATTAGTTATAGAAGAATTAATTCAATTTACTGGTTTTAATTACAAAATTAATCCTGTCAAAGCTGAAGGAATATCTTCTCACAATACTATAGTTAAAACAAGTAGTGTACTGAAACTTCTTGCACTCTCCTTAATGAAAATGGCTAATGATATTCGCTGGATGGGGAGTGGACCAAGAGCTGGTTTAGGAGAACTACTTTTGCCTGAGAATGAACCTGGTTCTTCTATCATGCCTGGAAAAATTAATCCCACACAATCAGAAGCAATCATACAAGTTTGTTTACAAGTTATTGGGAATGATACAGTAATATCTTATGCAGAAAGCAGTGGCAGCATACTTGATCTTAATGTTACTAAACCAATTATGATTGTTAATTTACTCGAGTCTATTAACATCTTATCAACTAGTATAGAGTCTTTTGTACTATTGTGTTTGAAGGGATTGAAAGCAAATATAGCAAATATCAATGAAGCTCTTAGCAGATCATTAATGCTGGTTACCAGATTAACTCCGATAATTGGCTATGAGAAAGCAGGAGAAATTGCAAAGAAAGCTTATGAAACAGGAAAAACAATCAAAGAAATAATTCAAGAAATGGATTTGGATATTGAAGAAGATCTTGATGAATTACTAGATCCAAGAAAAATGGTTTGAATCCAGAAAGGTGCTGCTAATTGGATCCAATAACCCACGTTATGATAGCATACAGTTTTGTTGCCTGGATCAATAAATCTAGAAAAATTCCATATAAAATTCTTGTACCATATCTAATCGGTTCTGTCATTCCTGACTTGGATTACGTCTTTAATCCTTTGGTGTATTTTGCTCCTAAACTCTATTGGCTTGAGCATAGGGGAATGGCTCACAGTTTTATTGGAGTCATCCCATATGTTTTACTTGCTGCAGTTATTCTGAATATCCCAAAATTAAAGAATAAAATTTGGAAAGATGAGCAATATTTGGAGCTAAAATTCTTATCTTGGATTGGTCTTCTCTCTCTTTATTTAGGAACACTAACACATTTGCTAACGGATTTCTTTGTTCCAACAGGTGAAATGATTTTATTTCCATTTTCTTTCGATTGGTATGGTTTGAAAATTTTATCAACAAATAATATCCATTCTTTAGCTGCACTAATAGCTGCTGTCTCTATTATTCCTCTGAATTGGAATAAACGTAGAAGAAATGCTGCTTTATTGTTCTTCATGGTAACATTTTCCTTTTATTCATCCGCTAGAATTGCCGTAAATATTCGAGCAAATAATACCTTTAAGGAAAAATATGGTGAGGGATTTTATTCAAGTAATGAGTTAGTCTTTACCTACAATATTAATTACAAAGTAATGAATTCAACGAACCTAAATAATAGAACTTACATAATTGCAATTATTGATGGTATGGCTCAAAAATTCATACATGAAGAAATCATACCTGAAGTTAGAATTTTCGGAAATTCCACACAGATAATTCATGGTTTAATGTTGGTTAATCTGACGAAAAAAAACAATCATTATTATCGACTCTGGCAAAAAAATCGAATCGTATGTGTTGAAGCAGAAAAAGATTCTGCAACAAGTTGGGTAATTCGTTGGTTTGCCCCAATTAGAGAAGCAGAGGAGCAAATAATAATTGGGAATCTTGATTTTAAAAGTACTACAGAAGTAGTATTTCACATACAAGATAATGGACTCATAACTAAAATAGTGCGACCTATTTCTGTTTAGAAAGATGATATTCTAGTTCATTGAACTTTCTAATGTACTGTTGATTATATCCTTAGTTAATTTAAGCTGTATTCCATCTTCTACAACTTTCTCTAGAGTCTGACTGGAGAAGAGTATCTCAATAGGTTCATTCAAAGCTTGAAAAATTGCTGGATCTAACTCTACAACTATTTGAAAAAGATCCTCTCGGATATCACAAATCTTGGTGGTATCATCCTTATCACTATCGGATTGATCTATTATTTTTGTGATTTTCCCAATCACTATATTATCACCAGAAACTGCTTTTTTTCCAATCATCTCAGTGATTGTAAATACATTTTCATCACATGCCAATGACAATACATCCTGAATATATTTATCTAACAGAATTGATTGTATTTAATAGTAAATAAATGATTTGAAGTATCCATCACTTTTAATTTCCCAGTACTTGATTAAATTTTATTACTTTGAAATAATTAATTCATTTGTAAGGTAGATTGTATTGTGCACAGATAAAGAGCAGGAATTAGCGGAATTAAAACACATCCAAAATATCCTTGAAGAACGTGTTCTTTGGTATAAGAAGCGACAACTAGAAACGAAACGAGCAATGAAAGCAAAGCATCGTCTAAGTACCTTGCCGGATCCTGTTGAAACCTACACCATGTTAGAAGCAGAATTAAGTTACAGTATTAATCGAATTGGTTTTGAGGTTTTATGTAATGTAATTAATAGACTTGCTGAGCAAAATTCAAGTTTCACAAAAAAACAATTGAGTAAAGAATTTATCAAACAATTACTCGAAAAAGAAGAATTATTTGTTAAGGAACAATTATCGGAAGCACAATACTCAAAATTATTTGATGTTGTATTTAGTTTGGATGAAAATTATCAAAGAACAGTAATGGCTGATTTTGTACTTGATTTTGCTGAACAATTAATCACAAAGATTTTTAGAAATATTGTTATTTTTGATGAGTCATATACTAAGGAAGTTATTGAAAGATTAGTAAAACATCTGAAAAAGAATCAATAGTTGTTGACTCAAAATAATTACTAAAACACTACTTTTGGAATAATGTCCCATACATGATAATAATCGAGAGTAATTCTTACTACACTAAAAATTCCTAATGAGATTGTTCCCCATCCAATTAAAAGCTTAAGCCACTTACCTTCAATTTTTCTTGTGACCAATGCACCTAGTGGTGCAGCTAAAACTGTTCCAATCATAATAAATGGTGTTAATTCGAGATAATCCCAAGTTATTACTTCTCCGACACTTTTGTTGATAGATATGTGTGAAACAATATAAGAAAGGACCCCAAAAAGACTGACTGCTGTTTTAGAGAAAGTTGTAGACGCTAATGCACTTCTCCCTTCTCTTCCAGCTAAAATTTGTCCAGCAACTGTTACTGGTCTATAACCACCACCGGAAATGCCTTTGTTAAATCCACCAAAGGCTCCAAGAGCAATAATTCGTTTTAATGAAAATTTTATTTTAGTATTTCTTAAGGATAGAATGAGAATTCCCATGCTAAAAACCATGATACCGATATAGATTTTCACCCCTAAATTAAAGAAAGCATTGTCCGCATAAACAACATTGATTATTGCAGCTAAAGTTGATGTTAGAATTCCAAAGATTGATAATAAGAGTATAACTTTTGTATCTGTGGTTAAATTCCTAAATCGATCACCAATGGATCCATTCTTGAGTTTTATTTCCTCGATTTCATCGTGTTCTTCTAAAACTAAGTCGTTCTCATCTTCTACTATAATCTCTTCATCTTCCTCTTCTATTTCAAATTCCATTGCAGATTCATCAGCTGCTAGTTTTGGATTGCTAAAAGCTTTCACAATTTCACCATTTGGTAAGGAATAAACTTTTGTTCTTCTGCGTCGTCGTCTCTTAAAAACCCGTTTATTACCTAGCCTGACGTTTTTGAGAAGAGTATGAAATAACATTGCCACTAATCCCGCAACTAACTCTGAAGCAAGAACAGAAGGAACTACTATAGAGACATCGAATCCAATAATCAGCAATATTGGTGTGAAAGCTGTTCCAAACCCTATGCCTAAAGAAGCATCCATAAGTTCGAAGACAAAAGCAAGCACTACAATAACTATCAAAATCGGTGTAAAAATAGTTAAGAAGCTCATGCTAATCAGTCCTGCAAATCAAGATTAAACCAAACTAAGTTAAATTTACCTTACATATGTGTTATCTGGGTAAAAAAACCGTATTTTCTCTAATCCTTATATAATCGCATCAAAGCTCGAGTTTCTCTTACTTCTTGTTCGAAATCCTCTTTTTCCAAATCAAAAAGTGCATAGGTAGCTTCAGCTATGAGTAATTTCTCTGAATCAACAAGAATCACTACATCTTTTCTGAGAATATTGTGCACAAGCACAAGTATTTTTTCTTTCCAGATTTTTGTTTTTTGATCTTGTATTTTTTCAATTTTGATAATTTTCCCAAGTTTTTTGCTGTTTTTATCTGCAGCAATTTTTCCCACTAGCTCTTGAAGATTCATAACATCCTAACCTGTGATTTGTTTCACTGATCTTTTTCTATTTCTAAGGCAATTTTGTTTTTAAATTGTAACACTAGTTTTTCATTTTTTATTATAGGTTTAACAGTATAAACCAGCACTTCTACGCCTTTTGATAAGGCATCCCTTAATTGATCACTAAATTCTGAGTCTGTTACTTCATTTGGCGAAAAAACGATTGGGTCATCCCTCATACAAATAAATAATACAATGGCTCTACTCCCTGTTGATTTAATATCTATTAATTCCCGAAGATGTCGTGCTCCTCTTTTTGTTGGAGCGTCAGGAAAAAGAGCTTTTTTACCTTTAACTAGTGTAACACCCTTCACTTCTACATAGCAGTTTTCTTTGTCATTAGTCAACAAGAAGTCTAAACGACTATTCCCATAATTTACTTCAGCTTTAATCTCAATATAATCCGCTAATTCATTTATCCATTTATTTTTGATGGCTTGTTTTGCCACTCGATTTGGCAAGCTAGAGTTTATCGTAACAATCTTGTTTTCGAATTCAACAGCAAGAATGTCCCACTTAGTTTTTCTGTCTTTATTGCTTAAAGGTTCTCGAATAATTAATTGAGCATTTGGTATTAGAAGCTCTTTCATACGGCCAGGATCATGTAAGAATGCTTTCTCTACTCTATCCGATCCCTCAGGTTTGAGATTTACAAGGAACCGATTAGGACGATTGATGAATGTTGCATATCTTACTTTTCCATCTACAACTATTTCTCTATTAAGCATAAGCTAGAGGTAGCAGATAGTTGTATATATTTTTTCATTGATTTTTTATACCCTATTTGCCCCTCGTTTTTTTATTATTTATTTGAGTATAGGGAGAATTCTTTTTAAACACAGTATTAAAACAATTTAAGTGATTTAGATGGCATTCTTCGACAGATATTTAGAACGGGCAGAAACTGAGTTGCTTGTAGAGGTTCGTATGGCAAAGGAACTTGGTATCTATCCATATTTCAAGGAATTGTGTAGTGAACAGGGTCCTATTGTAGATATAAATGGTAGAGAAGTTATTATGCTAGGTTCTAATAACTATCTTGGTTTCACAACTGACCCGCGAATTAAGAAAGCAGCAAAAAAAGCAATAGATGATTTTGGTGTTGGTTCCACCGGATCAAGATTGCTTAATGGTACCATGGAATTACATGTCGAATTAGAGAAACGATTAGCAAACTTCTTTGGTACTGAAGAAGCAGTTATTTTTTCAACAGGAATGCAAGCAAATCTTGGTACATTATCTTGCTTTCTTGGCAAAGATGATTGGGTTGTATCTGATGAACAAAATCATGCTTCGATTATTGATGGTATAAGGTTAGGTGGATTACCATCGAAAAACAAGTTAATCTACAAACATAATGACATGGAAGATCTTGAAAAATGCTTGAAAAAGATTCCTGAAGGTGAACATGGACTCATAGTCACTGATGGGGTGTTTAGTATGCACGGCGATATTGCGCATGTTGATGTTATTACTGAATTAGCTGAAAAATATGGTGCGGGTGTATACGTTGATGATGCACACGCTGTTGGAGTTATGGGTCCAAATGGCAGAGGTACCGCACACCATTTTGGTGTAGAAAAGAAAGTAGACCTTATAATGGGCACTTTCTCCAAAAGTTTCGCATCTATTGGTGGATATGTTGCTGGTTCAGAGATACTTTGCCAATGGATTAAACATCGTGCAAGATCCTTAATATTCAGTGCTAGTGCTCCTCCAGCTTCAGTTGCTTCAGTACTTGCTATTTTAGACATAATAGAAACAGATGATTCCAATCGACAGAAACTTTGGGCAAATACGAAAAGATTGCGAGATGGATATTTAGCAGCTGGATTTAATATCGGTGAATCAGAAACTCCAATTATACCACTAATTGTTGGAGAAGATATGCCAACATTTTGGCTCTTTAAGAATCTCTTTGAAGAAACACCAAGAAGTGTTTACACAAATCCTGTTCGTACTCCAGCGGTTCCAATAGGCGGTCAACTACTTCGCACATCTTGCCAAGCATCCTTTGATTTTGACACACTTGATGAAGCGGTTGAGATTATTACTAAACACGCGAAAGAACTTGAAATCATAAAATAAACTTAATAATTAAGCAAGGTCAAATGATTTTGTTTAATTATGTCCACTTTTTTTCTCAAAAATCTATTTATAGTTTAACTCTTTTGTAGTTGTAATTTAGGAGTCCATTCAACTCCTGGGCTAGGTGGTTATCATGGAGGATGAAACCTCTTCTAGTGATTTGCATGAGGGTGCCACAAAATCAAGGATAATTGAGTTAGCAAGAGTAGGAGAAGCTCAAACAACCGAAAAAAAGAACATACTTTTTTGGGCTTTTTATGATGCAGCTGATACTGTCTTCGCTATGGCTATTGTTTCAATAACTCTTTTTCAATGGGGAGAATTAATGGGTCTCAGATCAGGTTTTACTTTTGCTCGGTCTCACTTGTTGGTCAGTACTTTTCTCATGCTTTCCAATGTTGTTGTAGCAATACTAATGCCTATTCTTGGCGCACACTCTGATCTAGTTGGCAAACGAAAACCCCTAGTAATTATTTTAGGCGTAATTACTATCGCATTTATTCCTTTGATTGTTGTGACAATGAGGTTTTTACTTGGTCTCTTAATATTCTTAATAACGAATGTTGTTTTTCAAGCTGCGAATCTCTATTACGAATCTATGCTGCCGTTCATTTGTGATACGAATTCTCGTGCTAAAGTATCAGCTTTTGGTGTTGCATTTGGTTATGTTGGGACCATCTTTGCTATTCTTCTAGTTTTTCTTCTACCAAGGGGATTTGGAGATGCAACAACAGTCGATGATGTGTTAAATAACAATGTCGCAATACAAGACATCCAATTAGGTTGGGTTTATTGGATGTTTATTTTTGCTGCAGTGTTCTATCTTTTTCTCCTAATACCATTTTTCTTTGTCAAAGAAAACAAAAGCGAAAAGCAAATTACTGAATCGTTTGGAAGAAGAACTAGAAGCACATTTGTTCAACTCGGTCGAACATTCAAAGAAATTTTCAAGGAAAACAAAGGTATGCTTCTGTTTTTGGTAGGGTGGTTTCTGATCAATGATGCTGTTGGTACGGTCATTGCTATTATGGTTGATTATTTAAGAGAAGGTTTAGGTCTTGAGGAAACAACAGCCGGAGTAATTCTATTTGGTGGGATTCTTGTTGGAGTTGCTTTTCTCTTTATTATGGGTCCTGTAATCGATAGAAAGGGACCGAAATTTGGTGTTGTAATAACAGCAATCGCATGGATAATTGGAATTATTCTAACCGTTTTAGCAGGAGTGACCTATAAAACTGTAATAATTGGAAATAAAACTGTAATATACAAATTACGCATTTTAGCATATTTTGCTGCTGCTGTTTTATCCTTTGGAATGGGTTCAGTTTTCGTAATAGGTCGACAATTTATCCTTGAATTATGCCCTCCAGAGAAAATTGGGCAATACATGGGATTCAAGAAAATTTCCGGTAAAGTTAGTGCTGCATTAGGACCATTGATTTTCTCAGGCGTACTCTCTTTAGTATTACCTTATGGAAAAACCTTGGCCTATCAAATTGCCATTCTTTCAATGCTAGTATTTTTCTTAGTCGGATTTGTAGTTATACTATTCATAAAAAACAATCATGCACGCTATTTGAAAGGAGAAAGATATCCGTATAAAGAATAAAAATTGGCGTGAAAACCACGCCAACTACTAATTAACTCAAAATTAGTTTCAAGAAGTACTCGTGAAATCTAGTATCCTCTGTTAACTCTGGATGAAATGTTGCCGCTAATAATTTTCCTTGCTTTGCAGCAAAAATCTCTTCGTTGTTTCGAGCAAGTATTTCCACATTCTTTCCAACTGACACTATTACTGGTGCACGGATGAATACTCCTGGAAAGGGTTGTTTACCAAATGCTTCAATGGAAATGGGTAATTCGAAGGAATCTTGTTGTCTCCCATATTTATTCCTGAGAACATCAATATCCATTAATTCGAGCAAAACTTGTGAGAAATCTTTCACAACATTGTCTTTGGATGTTTTTGAAAGCATAATTGTTCCAGCGCAAGTTCCAAGTATCGCCATTCCATTCTTCACTTTTTCTCGAATGGTATTGATTAGTTTATTATCAAACCGCATTTCAGAAACAAGTCTACTCATAACTGTGCTTTCGCCACCTGGAATGATCAAACCATCTAACTGCTCAATTTGTTCTGGTTTTCTAACGCGAATTGTCTTAGAGTTAATTCCTTTGTTAGCCAAAACTTCATCCATCATATTGATGTGTTCAAGAACATCTCCTTGAATTGCAAGCACACCGATTTGAATTTCTTTCTTCTTAGACATTATAGATCAGCACCTCTATCTTGCATTCGCAATTTCATTTCGGAACCAGTTAGTCCCATCATTGCTTTTTCTTCACTAACCATTTCTTGTGCTTCAAAAACTACATCGGGGCTATCCCAATAAGAAGTAGCTAGTACAACAGCAGAAGCTCTGTTTAGAGGATCTTCACTCTTGAAAATACCTGAACCAACAAAAATACCATCAGCACCAAGCAACATCATTTGTGCAGCATCAGCAGGTGTTGTTATACCCCCAGCTGCGAAATTCACAACGGGCAAACGACCAATTTTAGCTGTTTCTAAAACAGTATCAAATGAACAAGTCATTTTTCGAGCTTTAAACATTAATTGCTGATAATCTTTGACTTCAAATAAACGCTTAATTTCATTGATTTCATTGGTGACAAGTCTGATATGATGCACCGCTTCAGCAACATTACCGGTTCCTGGTTCTCCTTTTGTTCGTATCATGGCTGCACCTTCGTCAATTCGGCGTAATGCACTACCAAGATCTAAGGCACCACAAACAAATGGGGCAACAAAGTCCCACTTCCAGATATGCCTAAATTCATCAGCCGGTGTTAGTACCTCTGATTCATCAATACAATCTGCACCTGTTTCTTGTAGAACCTTAGCTTCATAGGTGTGACCAAGTCGGCATTTAGCCATTACAGGTATGGTAATTGCATCGAGAATATCCATAATAATCGGAATTGAAGCTGGACGAGCAACACCACCAGCTCTTCTTACATCTATGGGCAATTTGTCAAGGACCATTACTGCAACTGCTCCAGCATCTTCTGCAATATGTGCTTGCTCAACAGAAGTAACGTCCATTATGACTCCGCCCTTCGTCATTCGAGCGAACCCTCTTTTGACACGACTTGTGCCTCGAACTACATCTTCTTCATATGCTGTTCTATGAGGTATTTCGCCTTTCTTCATGTAGGATCTTTCAGAGAATAGATTTTTCATTTTAGAAAATCTCCTCGATACTATACAAGTCATAACTTGTATATTAAAGTTGAAACATTAACTTTATAAACTTTATTCGAAATATTGAATATAAGATATTTAACAATTAAAGTTGCAGAGGAGAATGATGAAGTGACGGAAAAGATTGTTTGTAAAATCTGTCAAGCAGAATTAAACCTACAACAACGTTCTCATACTTGTCCGCAGTGCAGTGCAACTTCAGTTGAATATGATTTTGATTTATCGGAAACAGGTTTAGCGATCAAAAATAGTGAAAAGGGGATCTGGCGTTATCGATCTTTTCTACCTCATTTCGAAAAAACAATTTCTCTTGGAGAGGGACAAACACCTTTACGCAAAGCTTTACACTTATTTCAAGACAAAGTTAATTTATTTTTAAAAATCGAAGGCTCAAATCCAACAGGCTCGTATTTAGATAGAGTTTCCCCTTTGATGGTTTCTGATGCTATGAGTAGAAATATGCAGTCCCTGGTTTGTGCTTCAGATGGAAATCTTGGTGCTTCTTTAAGTGCTTATTGTGCAGCAGCTCAAATCAAATGCTTTTGTGTCGCACCTAAGAGCACTTCCCCAGAGAAACATACCCAAATGTTAGCTTATGGTGCAGAGGTTATTGACTACGGGGAGACTATTGATGACAGCCTTGATCTTGCTGTCAAAATGATTGAAAAAGGACGTTATCAAGCGACTCCAGAATTTAATATTTTAACAATAGAAGGAGCAAAAACTGTTTCACTAGAAATTGTTGAGCAACAAAACACATTTGGTTCATTAAAAGAACTCGAGTATATTGTTGTTCCAATGGGAAGTGGTGGTTTACTATATTCTATTTGGAAGGGCTTAAAACAAGCTAAAGATTTCAAACTAATACCCTCAGATTACAAATTTCCCAAAATAATTGGTGTTCAAGTTGAAGGGTATGATTCCATAACAAAATCTTTTGATGACGGAAATTCAATTCAGGAAATATCGAAGAAGAACATTAGCAAAAATAAATTAGCAGATGCCATAATGGTAAGAAACCCAATCTTCGGTGAAAAAGCAGTTCAAAGTATCAAAGAAAGTAATGGGATAGCAATTTCTGTTTCGGAAAAAGAAATTATTGCTGCAAGTAAATTATTAGGGAAGAAGGAAGGAATTTTTGCGGAATTAAGTAGTGCCACAGTAATTGCAGCAGTGGATAATTTACTGAAAGAGAAAATACTTCCACAAAATGCTACTATGCTAGCGATTATTACTGCAAGTGGAATGAAAACTTCTGGTGCATTTCAAAAAAGTACCTCTCAAGATAAAAAAGTGGAATCATTAAGAAGTATGGGAACTAAAATAGAGATTCTAGAAAAAATCAATTCCAAAGATAGTAATTTTGGATACGGAATTTGGAAATCTCTAGGTCAAATGATTTCTTTGCAAGCCGTCTATCAACATCTTAGGGAACTACAAATAAGAGAGCTTATAATTGAAATTGAATCAAATGATCGTCAAAAAAGATACTCAATTACATCGAAAGGTAAACAACTAATCAAGAAAATGAACGAGTTGGAAGAATTGCTTTCTTAATATTGTTTTTTTAGATATCTCACCCAACAAAGCTTTTTAATTTTCTAGTAATACTTGTTTCATAGGAGGGAAGATTGCTGAGAGAACAACATAGAATTACTGAACGAAAACCGCTTTTGAAAGAAGATGGAACACTAGCAGAAGAAGGATGGGCAACAGATCTACTTTTAGAATATGATAAAAATAAAATAAATGCAAGTTGGCTTCGATTCAAAGAATGGGATTTTTACTACATTATTGATCATAAAAGAAAACATTGCTTGACTTGTACTATAGCTGATATTGGATATCTTGGTTTGATAGCGGTTTGCTGGTTAGACTTCAATATGAAAAAATACGTTCATTTTGAAACTATGACCCTTCTACCTCGAGGTAAAACAGGATTATTACCACATTCTGGAAATGGGAGAGTCTCTTTTGAGAACAATAAAATTCTAATGAAATATAATTACTCTTTACCTAAACGCCATATTACCATTGAAGCTCCTGATTTTAGATGGGAAGAGGATGAATGGGGTTTAACAGCTGATATTTCACTACATCAAGACCCGAATTTGGAAAGCATGGTAAGAGCTACCTCATGGGAGAAAAATCGGAAAGCATTTTATTATAATCAAAAAATTAATTGCATGCCAGCTAAAGGAACTGTTAGATTAGGAAGTAAGTATTACGAGTTTTCACATGATAGTGCAATGGGTGGCATGGATTGGGGTAGAGGAATTTGGACTTATGTAAATCAGTGGTACTGGGGCACAGCTTCAGGTTATCTTGATGGTAAATCTATTGGCTGGAATGTTGGGTATGGCTTTACTGATAGTACTCCGGCTTCAGAAAATATGCTATTTTACGAAGGCAAAGCTCACAAATTAGATGAAGTAACTTTTCATCTGGATCCAAAAGACTACATGAAACCTTGGAAAATTACAAGTAATGATGGTCGATTCGAAATGGACTTTCACCCCTTAATTAATAGATTAACTAAAGTTAATTTCTTGTTGGTTAAGTCAATTCAACCTCGACTCTTTGGATATTTCACAGGACATGTAGTTTTAGATAATGGAAAGAAACTCAATGTAAAAAATTTCTTAGGAATTGTTGAGGATTTCTATAATAGATGGTAATTTTCACTAGAAGTAATTCTTCATTATTTCTTGTACCCAATCTGGCGTAGAAGCATCATCTCTCTTGTCAAAAATTGGATAGTATGGCTTAATGTCCAATACTGGTGTTTCATTAATTGCATCTAAACCTTTTACAGTTAGTGTATTTCCTTCAACACTGATTATACGGACAGTAGTAATACCAATAGGATTTGGTCGATGTCGAGCTCTTTGAGCAAAAATTCCAATTTTAGGTAAATCTTGTTGTTCTCGTGGGTGACGTACAAGATGCTTTTCCTCTACATATGATGCTTTATGCATGTAAAAGATAATAATGGCATGCGAAAAATCCTCAAGGCCAATTATTCCTTTAGCATATTCTTCATTGACTATTATTTCAGAAATTACTTCTCCCCATGCTTGGTCATAGGGATAAATTATCTCACTTTTTACAAAACCAATTGGCTCAATATTCAATAAACGACCTCCAAAAAGATGAAAAGCGGAACACCGTTAGAATTCTATCTTTGCTCCACCTGCTTCTAAATGTTGTTTGTCATGTTGCCACAAATCAAGAATTTTATCTGTTCGATAAAATGATTTTTCATCGTCTACTATTTCCGGCAGTTTGATTAGATCTTCGAACAATTCAATGATCTTGAGTCTAGTTACTTTGAATTTCTCCTTCGCTTCCTTGAAGGATTTTTCCTTCATCTTATCAAGCATGTAATCATTCCATTCTGAATATTCGATTTTCATTTTTTGAAATTCAAATTCACATTGATCTAATGAATCTTTCATCTTGAATTCACATATTTTAACGAATTCATCATCCCAACACCAAAGATGAAGCAGAAGCTCTCTTGCTTTCCAACCATTTGTTAATGTGAAAGATTCATCTAAAGCAAGAAGGAATTCTGTTGTTTTTTTCATATTATCAATTTTTTGATTTAAAGAAATTTCTTCATTCATAATAGATCCCAACTATTCTATTTGTTTAATTCTTTAAGTGGATTATTATCCAATAATAATTTTAATATAATAACTAAATATGCTTTTGTTGTAAGAAAGGGTATTGGTACAATGAGTGAAAAAGAAATAAAGAAAAGAGTTTCTGAATATATTAGAAGACTGAAATCCGATAATCTCGAGGAAAAACGAGAAGCAGCCTGGGAGCTTCAAAATCTGGAAATGAAAGCTAAAGAGGCAATCCCTACACTTGTTGAAACAATAAAAGATGAAGACTGGGCAGTAAGATCTATGTCAGTTTTAGCTATTGGGAAAGTAAAGTACGACAAAATAAATCCAGAATTGACTCAAATTCTCTTAAAAGATAAAAGTGAGGAAGTTCGGGCTTCAGCAGTAGAAGCTTTAGTACGAATTAGACCCAGTGATATTAATTCTCTACTAATACAAGCAATAAGGGACGAACATAAATTAGTACGTGAAAGAGTTGTGTGGGGTTTAGGTGTACTTGGTGAAAAAGCTAAAAAAGCTATTCCTGAAATTATAGAAATTCTCCAAATGCCTGATGAAGGATTATTGCACTCCATTGCAGCTTGGGCATTAGTTGAATTAAGTGCCGATATAGCTATAGAACCACTTACCGAAACTATGCTCTTGACAGAATCTGATGAAATTCGTTTCAGATTAGCTTTAGCACTTGCTTACCTTGAGGAAGGTGAAGGAGAAGGGTTAAAGGAGATCCGTAAAATGAAGAACCAAGGTAGATTATCTCATCTTGAGGAATTACAACTAGAGGATTTTATATCATTAAAGCTGTATAAGTAGTGGGTCAAGAAACAAAGAGTGAAGAATAATGATAAGCTCAATAAAGAGAATACGATTCATAATTAAGCAAAGTGCTTATTGGAAAAAGCGATTCCTAGTACTGCGAATTGGGCTATATCTTGCCTGTATTATTTTAGCTTTTGCATTATCCATGGCAACAGGGATTTTCAATGTTTACTATTATTTTCTTGATATTCTAAAAATAGTAATTTTCTTTTCAATGGTCATGGCAACGGCATATTTTATTGTTGGGGATAAGGAAATGTATGTCAATTGGCATGATCGCTCTTACAGAAACAAGGTTTTACAAGGAAAACTAGTGCTTGCAGTACTCGAAGGAATGCTGTTTCTTATTGTCTCTACTGCTATTCTAGGGATTTTCTATCTCTCTGGCTTTCCTTACGAATATGAGCAAAAACACTTTCCAGGGGATGCTAGTACAAGCCCACTTAGATTTTCTCCTTCCTCTCTAGAGGGATTGCTCTTTGCCTTCATCATCGTGCTGCAAGTAGTTGCGCTCTTTACCAGCATTTATTGGTATTATAATCGATGTTGGAAAGTAACTGGCTTTAACAAGTACAAAAAGATTATTAAGATAGATCTAATTAGAGGCTTGGTACCTCTTATTATAAACATGCTAATTTGGGGCCTATTTCTAGTATTATTGGATCAAGTTTATTTTAATTTCATTTATCCTGAAGCTTATCCTAATTTCCACTTTCTAGATGGATCCATCTTCTCTACACAACCTTATCTGTATCTCTTAGTGCAATTAGGATTACTTGTTGCTTTCAATCTCTTTTACATAATTGATGGTATAATAGCAAATAAGAGAAGAACGAACTTCATTGAGATTGATCCTCTTACTACAGTAGATTGACTTCATTTGTTAGAAAACCGTTCCTCAGATATTACTTAAGACCCATCATCGGATCGACAGCTACTAAAAATAAAACTTGATAAAAGAAGAAAAATAGTTCTTAGAAGAAAGTACAACAAAGAAAAAAATGGAAAAAAGACTCAAAATAGAGTCTTCTACATTTATTCTACTCTCTTGGTCCGTTTTTCATAACTGCATGAGCAGAAGCTAAACGAGCAACTGGAACTCTTAAAGGTGAGCAGCTTACATAGTCCAAACCAATGCGATAACAAAAATCAATGGATTTAGGATCACCGCCTTGCTCACCGCAAATACCAATTTCAATGTCTGGATTACCAGCTCTACCATCTCGAACAGTCATTACCATGAGCT
>JAGXNT010000115.1 GCA_019894765.1 Candidatus Heimdallarchaeota archaeon | reverse complement strand
AGTTTCTAACAATAAGTGACAAATTAGGTGAAAAAATGGCACTTCAAACAAATGGATTAATTATACCAAGAGGAATGGTTCTTCCATTAAGATTGTATCACATCAATGGTGGTTCACTTGGCGCGGCTGGCACCATAGTGAAAAAACTGAAGGAACATCCAGTTGAATTTAAAGAACGCAAATTTTACGAAGGATTTTCTGATGTGGACACAGATGGAAGTATGATTAGTGTTTACTATACTATTGGACAACCTATTACTGTCCAAAGAATGAAAGATGGAGAAATGGAAACACAAGTAGTTTATTCTCAAGGACGATGTGAGTATATCATTCACACAAGAGAAAAGTATCTCGAGTGTCGAGGAACTTCTTGGGTAACAAAGAAAGGATTATTACCATTGATGAATTTATTAGGTGTTGAGTTTGATGGTATTAATCTAAGTGAAAACGCCATGGTTACCCTCTGTCGTGATGCTGCGATGGTAAAAACTGTTCAAATTTCAGAACTTGATAATCCTGCTTTAAGTCAAATACAATTAAGTGGCGAGATTCTTGATTCCGCAGAATGGACCATTTACAGAAGACAGGGTGTTATCCGTTATTTCAGAGGATACATTGATCTTGATGATGCTGGTCAAATAAGTGCTCAAATTACCAACAAAGGCTCTATGTTGATCTACAAACGTGGAGTAGGCATCCCAGCTGAAGATGTCATTGCAGCAGTATCAATGATAATGAAAATCGCCAAAAATTAGTTACGCTTCAAACAAGAGAGACCTTGTTCGAAATATGGTCTTTGAAAAGAGACCTGTTCACCTGCACTGGATTGCGATCGACTCCTTACATACGCGCTCCCCATTGTTCTTTAGAACGATGGTTCTTTTTCTGGAGTCATCGCGGTCCAGCCATTTATGTTTTTATTATTAGAACTAATTAATCACTCTTTCTAGTACCATCTGAACTCATTGATAAGATTTGCTTTTATCCGTTGGTGTTAATTTCGCCTATCTCTCTGCTTAAGTTTTTATTATATGAAAGGTAATTTTCCATAGGGAATAATATGTCATCAAGTGGAATCCGTGCAGAAAGAGATTTAGTTCACAAATTCTGGGACGCTGGTTTTGCAGTTTTACGTTCACCGGCCTCTGGTGGAGGGACAACACTTCCAAGACCGGATTTAATTGCAGGATCTATTACTCGAGATAAATTTCTGGTATTGGAAATTAAAACGGTTCGAAAGGATACATTGTATATCAATGAAGAACAAATTACAGGTTTAATGGAATTTGCGAACCGGATTGGATTTGAACCATTTGTGGGAGTTAAATTCAAGAATCGTAGAAAAGGATTTTTCTTTTTGAAAGCTCCCGATCAGCTTGAAAAAGTGAAGAAAGGCAATAATTACAAAATTACTTTTGCAATAGCTTCTAGTAAAGGACTTTCTTTTGGGGAATTAATTGGTGAATATCACCAAGAAAAATTAATGAAGTGATAGGAATTCCAAAAGAGAATTTCATTAGAAATAATAATATTCTTCTCTTTTAGCTCGTTCCTCTGCTTTTTTCGCATCTTCTTCAGCGTGATGAATTGCGTTATCTATCGCATTTATTGCAGATTGAATCATATCCTTAACTTCAGAGTCTTTTTCTTTCTTTTTGAGAGCTACCAAGTGATCTTTAGAATTAACACTCTTTAGTTTGCTTAGTGACCATGCAGCATATTTTCTGACTTCTGGGATTTTATCAACTTCGAGTTGATGAAGCAGTGGTTCAACAGCTTTCTTATCATTTATGTCTCCCAATGCAATAGCTGCTGATCTTCTTACTTGTTCGTCTTTAGAGTTTTTTAGTGTATCAATAATAGCATTTACTGCTTTTTTTTCTCGGTGTTTTCCTAATGAGGAGATTATTTCCTGTTTAACAGCTTCAAAAGTTTCCTTATCTAGTTGTGACATTAATGCAGCAGTAATTCGACCATCTCTTATCCTTCTTAGCGCCCAAGCAGCACTCTTTCTAACTAAAGGACTCTTATCTTTCTTTAGAGCACTAATGAGAGGATCCACAGCAGTAGTATTTGCAATTCTACCTAAAGAGACTATTATTGCTTCTCTCACAACTTCACTTTCTTCTTTCGTCAAAACAGCTACTAATGGTTGGATAGCAGCTCTTCCACCAATTCGTCCTAAGCCTGAAGCAACCTCAGAACGTATTTCTATATTTTCTGATGTTTCAAGTAATTCTTTGAATAGAGGAGCAGCTTTTCTTTCACCTAAAAGATAAAGAGATTTTATTGCAGCAACAACAATTTTTGTGTTCTTATCGGTACGAACTAGATTCTGCAAATCTTCTGCTGCAGATTTATTATTTAATTTCCCAAGTGCAGCTGTTGCAGCTTCACGAATAACTAATAGCTTTTCATTAAGCATTGCATCCATGAGAGTATCAAAAGCAGAATCATCACCAAGTTCACCTAAAGCAGAGAGCAAAGTTGCTTTAACTTTTTTATTAGGATCACGTTTAAAAGTATCAATGATTAATTCTGTTGCTTCTCTATCGCCAATTTTTCCAAGAGCTTGTGCACAGGCAATTCTTGTATCAACATCTGGATTTTCATTTAATGCCTTCATTAATTCAGCAGTAGCTTTTCTACTTCCTAAATCTCCAAGGACTTTTGCTGCTTTCACTCTCTTTGTGGCGTCTTTGGAACTCAAATTTTTTATTATCTCTGTAATATTAGTCGACATTCTTAATGCTCCGTTTTTAGATAATGAAGTGATGAAAGGTATTCTTTTGAAACGAATTCATTTTACATATTTTGAGGGATTTTCACTACTAAATAAGCGTTATGCTTCTTTCATAGTTTTTATACCTGATTCTAGGTAAAAGATTCAGTGACAAATGATATAACAAGCATAGCTACTATAAAAGATGTTTGCTAAAAATTCTTAAAAGAAAACATTCACGAGTTCATTAACTCGGATAGGGAAGTAAGATACTCAATGACAGAATTAGAAATTGGTATTCGTAAAGTGCAGAAAAAGGATTACCATAAAGTAATAAAAATAAGTATTGAGAGCTTTCCAGAAGAAGATGCAGAAGAAATTATCAAGTCATTATTTGATAGAGAGCATTTTTATGTTGCTGAGTTGGTTGGAAAAGAGATTGTAGTAGGTTTTGTTGCTTTTGGTATTTATTCAATCAAGACAACACACATTAAGATCCTTGCTGTAGATTTAGATTATCGAAGAAAAGGCATTGGTTCAAAATTATTGGAGAGAACTATTGAAATTTCAGAAATGCTACCAATCAATTTGATACGCTTGGAAGTTCGATTAACCAATAACGCAGCGATAAAATTCTATGAGAGATATGGTTTTAGAATTATAAATACAATAGAACAATACTATGACGACATGTCTGATGCATATTTAATGGCACGAAAAATAAAGAAGACATGAGTGTGAAAAACACTCACTTACCTGTTATAATTTCTCCACAGAATTCGCACTTAATTTCTTCGCCCTTGAGTGGGGGTTCAGTTAGATTAGCTCCACAGTGAGGACAATTTGTCTCTGCATCAGCTAACATGCGTGTGCCATCCTTGGAGAGAATTTTACCGCTTTTCCAATCATACGTTCCGCTGAATAAACCTCGTTTTTCCATGCCAACGACAATACGCTTCACTTCGTCATGAGTCATACCTGTCTCAGCAACTAATTCTTCTAAAGTAATTCTTCTTTTTGAATCAATAATTCCAATTACTCTTTCAGCAATAGCTCGTCCTTCTTGAGTAACGAATTCTCCAGTTGCTTTATCAAAATAAACGATAATCAAACCCTTTTCAATTATTCTTGAAACTGATTTCTCAATTTTATCTTCATTGCTATGAGCTTTTTCAGCGAGTTTAGGAGGAGAAATACGATCATTTTCTTCTAAGATTTTGGATATTCTCAAATCAAATGCATTATTAGAGACATCAATTAATGCTAAGATAATGAAGATAAGACCAGGAACAAAGAATATTGATCCCATAACGATTCCACTAATCATTCCACCAAAACTATTGTCCCATGAGACATCCATAGTGTAACCAATAATTACAACACCAGCTATAAAGAAGCCAGCAATTGTAAGTAAAATACCTAAGATCCATTTAAGAGCTGTTCTTGCCAATACAAATTCTCCTCTATGAGTTAACTATATTATCTTCCATCTTATACGAAAAAAACCTTTGCTTAATATTTTTCGGGTGAATAATGTATTAGAGTTATACAAAAAGTGTATTAATGAGGTAAAATGATTATTTGATAAATACAGGTGTGTTTTTATGAACAAACTTGAAGAGTTTAAACGTTACAGAGAGAAAATGAATGAGAGAATAATGGCTAGTGATAATAAGCAAATCAAGCGATTCTTCGCTCTTGATTCTAGAGCATATGAAGATGGAGCTTTATCTATAAAAGTAAAAGAGTTACTGGGACTTGTAGCATCAACAGTGCTCAGGTGCAATGACTGTATAACATACCATATCATTAATTGTGTAAAAGAAGGAGTCACTTCTGAAGAATTTTTTGAAGCAATGAATGTAGCATTAATAGTTGGAGGATCAATTATCATTCCTCACCTAAGAAAAGCAGTAGAAATTTTTGAAGAATGCTTAAAATTAGTGGAAGATGGAAAAGAGCTTACATAAAAAAAAGAAGAGAAAAAGAAAGGTTCTAAGAACCTATCTTTCTATTTTTTAGATTCCTTGGGAGGATATAGGTCTTTATAGGGGGCACGTTCACCGGCTAAGTATCGTTTATGAGGATCTTTGATAAAGAACAGCAGTATCACACCAATGATAAAGAATAGCAGTAAACCTGCTAATGCGAACCTATATGCATGATGCACTCCGAATTGTCCCGTGAAAGCATAAATTAATCCTGCGAAGATAAGTGGTGAGGCAATAGCACTTACTCTGCCTGCGATTTTCTGGAAACCACCATATTGAGCAAGTCTACTTGGAGGAGCCAAGATCATTATAAACTGTCTACCTACGATCCAAATGCCACCAAAACCTATTCCGATGAAGAAGGCTCCGATAAACATCCACCATTTAGGAAGCTCATGAATTATCGTATTAAAACTCCAACCATTCCAAACCAATTCTGTTTTGTATTGCCAACCAGAAAAGAACACTATGATTATCGCAATAGCCCAGCTTATACCATTTATTATAAACGTAAGTCTCGGGCCATACTTATTCATGAAAAGACCCGTAAGTATAGCGAAAATCAGACTGCCACCTATGCCTGCAAAAATAACATAATTCGTAACCGCAGGCGAGTAACCCACAGCCATATACAGTATAGCCGTATTTGCTGCGTCAGTAATAAAGAACCAACTCAAAAAGAAGAGTATGGAATTCCTATCCTTGAGAATATCCCTACCAGTAGTTCTGAAGGTTTTCAATGATTCTTTTAGGTTTTCCTTAATAGAGATATTAGTGGGATTCTCGACTTCCTTGTGGAAAATGTATGGAATAGACATTAACAGAATAACAATAGCACCAATTAAGAACAACCATCTAATGATACCATTAAGCTCAGCTATGATAATATCTATCTTACCAGAATATTCACTAGGATTTGCATCCCAGATAGCTGTATCAATATGAGTCCAATCACCTAAAACCAGGCCTAAAATCATAGTTGTTAAGACACCGAAAACGGAACCAAAAAAGGCTAACGAACCACCAACAGCTTGTATAAGCGAGCGTTTCTTAGTTTCTGCAATGAATGGGATTTGCGCATCGTAAAACATTCTGCCAGCCTGGTAACAGAAATTGGCTATTAAGAATAAAATTGAAGCCCACCAGAAATTCACCCAAGTAGTTATTAGTGCAGTAGTAGCGATCATAACACTTGCAGCCATTATTACTGCAACTTTTCTTTTACCCATATTATCTGAAAAAGACCCGAGAACTGGTCCCATAATAGCTATTAACAAATTAGACGCAGCCATAAAAACTGAAGTAATAACGAAAGATGTCTGATAAGACCAACCCATATATGCAATTCCAATAAGGAGAGCAAATGGAGTATATGCTAGACTAATTACTAATTGTGAAAAGTGTCAGCAGCATCATACGAATACCAGAGGAAGGCATTTCTCCAGCCGGTTTTCGTTGCTTCTTTTATGGCTCCACCATCTCCTGCATTTGCTGAGCCTTTCTCAGTCATTTCAATTTGTTCTGCCATATATAATCACCAAATTTTTGTCGATGAGTCCTTTGTGACAAAAATCTCTAGACTGAGTGGTTTTTGGAATTTTTAAAGGTTCTTCTGTTTTATTTGAGATTCATCTATTTTGTGTTTCTCCCAGTTTTCATTCCAAAATTGTTTTTATATGAAAAGAGCTCTTGGACTTATTGTTAATTATCCATTTAATTGGAGTTAGTATTATGAGTGAAAAACCAGATGTGAAAGTTGCTTTGGCAACCTTTAATGAGCGCCTTTTTGCTGGATTAATCGATTACTTAATTATTTTTGGAATCGAAGCTGCAGCTGGTATATTTATGGGTATCTTCCTTGGTATTGGTTTTGCCATTGCATCAACAGCAATGATAGTTATAGGATATCTCATCTCTATACCATTATATCTTGTAGGTTTTGCAGCAGGCATTTATCTTTTCGTATGGATGCCTTATAAAAAGGATGGTCAAACCTTCGGAAAGAAAAAGCAGAACATAAAGATAATGTTCATTGAAGATGAAGCTAAGTGGACTCTACGCCCTGTAAAAGACGGAGATTTGATGCAGCTAGTAATAAGAGCAATTATCGGTGGAATCGAAGCAACTTGGATACCTGTAGTAATTGCTTGGTATTTCATTACCAACGATAAGAATAGACAACGATTAGCAGATCAATTAGCAAAAACAGTTGTAGTTCAATGCGACGCTGAAACAGGTGAACCATTAAAGAAACCACGAGTTATTGCCGAGAAAAAGAAAGAATAAGATTTCATGCTTGTTCTTTTTCTTATTTTTTTATTTTTGGAAAAAAAAGAGGATAATAGGATCAAGTTTTTGATCCTGTTAATGTTTTTTGAAATTGTTTATCCGATTCCTCCTCCGCCACCACCGCCCCCTCCTCCACTGAAGCCACCACCAAATCCGCTACTTCCACCACTTGAAGATGGTGGGGTAAAGCTTTCGCTCATATTTGAGATAGCTGAGGTTAAACCTTCTGCCATGTTGGAGATAGCTTTTGGCAGGTTTTCTGCCATATTGCTTATACCACTAATTGCGCTTTCAAATCCCCTGCCTGCTCTATCGAATCCAGTGATTGGTCTATGTCGTAACCCACCACGTCTTGGGATATAGATTCGTGGATAAAAATACCAGTAAGGAGTTATGAAGTGATAACCCGTAGGAGGTGGTCTAGTTGAAATCTCTGAAGAGATGTGTTTCAAATGTGCAGGTAAATTAAATTTCGGATCAATTAAGAGATACGAGAAATGATCCATTGAGAAGTTGAATTGCTCGTAAGGATCAGGGAAACCCATTATTTGACCTCTTATTAATTGTAAGTAGCTTTGCCAACTTGCTTTCATTTGTGCACCATGTTTGGTTAATTTTGGCATTTTGAATGAGAGAGCCAAACCAATCACGCTTGCAATTACTACACCTAAAATACCCCAAGTTAAGTTACTAATATGGAATAATGATGAAGCAAAGAATAGAAGTACTCCGCCACCTATACCTGCGGCTATCGAAGCTCCAAAGTAAAAGCTCTTAACTTTTTCTGGATTCGATTCAAAATACTTTGAATCTCCACCGGATAATTTATTGTAAACAGAATCTTTGTGTTTCCACAAAGACAAAACATTTTCCTTTATTGTTGAGAGCGATGTAACTTCAACAGCAATTCCCTTTGGCTTATCTGATTCTGCTGTTTGTTCTCTAAACCAAAGTGTTTCATGAGAATTTGATTCGATGAATCCAATGATTCCTTTATTAAAAATTGATAGATTCCCTAAATACTCTTCTTTCTGTGTTCTTTGGAAGTACATTTCATCAGTGTCTTCCGGTTGAATTATCTTGAGATATCCTTTTTCTGCCAGGTAAAATATTTCAGCTACGAAGTCAATTTTATCAAATTTTTCATCAAGTAAAGTACCTACTTCAGCAGGAGACAAATCATTTGGAGGTCCAACTTCACTAATAGTTTTCATACTGTTCCCACATTGGGGGCAATATTGAATTCTTCGACTATCTTTGTAACCACATTCAGTGCATTTTTTCATAGCAACTTCATTTAAGACAGGAATCGCTTTGGCTTTTGGATCTATGCCTTTAATTAGAAATGCCAGGATAAAGAATATGAAAATAGGCACAAAGCCAATTGCTATTACAAGAAAATAATTACTATTTAAGTATACCCGCCATGAAAAGGGCATGTTTATTCCAGCTGGTGGTGAATCAGTATCTATTGTGTAAGATTCATACGCAGCCACTGATCCTTGGTGATAAGTAACAATTGTTTTCCCTCCAACATTTGAAACTACACCATTATCATCTCCAGGATCAGATCCTTGATAATAAGTTTGAGATCTTACATCACTTATGTTGTATTCCTTAGGGAAGACTACTGTGGTATCAATATCATAAATCGGCACCTCAAATTCTCCTCCAATAACATTCCAATAGACTCTATCACGATTACCTCTCAAATCCATTGCTGAAGAGACATTGTAGGTTAAGATGAAAGTATATTCAGTACCAGATAAGACAGATTGTCTAGACCACTCCCAATAGAATTGGATAATATCTGATTCTTTCTCCATTTTATAAGAAGTAATTGAAGGCGTTCCTGGTCCAGAAACAATACTCCAAGACACTACATCATGAAAACTTTGCCATTTCAAATCTCTATAAGCAAAACCATATGAACCAGCATCTAAGTGGAACGTCATTTCTTCTTCTACAAGCAATGACCCATCCATTCCAACATTGATTATTTGATTCCAGTCAGAATAATAATATCCATTTATTGTTAAGACATCATCACCAGGTTCGGTAAATTTTGCTATTGCAGTATTTGTCATTAAAGACAACGTGAATATTTGCAATGATATCAAAAATACTAGTATTGTTGCTATTTTCAAACGATTTTTTCTATCTTTTAAAATAATGAATTCCTCCAGCAATTACCCTCAAAATATTTCCTGCCTTCTTTATGTATATTGCTGATTTTAAATCTATAGAGAAATGTTGCGTTCAATAATAAAAGAATTACTATTTTAATTAAACCATAATGACCATTCTGAATAATTGTTGTTCATTTATTGCGATTATTTAGTTGCTTTACTTCTAATTGCCGATATGTATAGTTTTTATAGAATGAAAACAAATAGCATATTGCAATCAGTCACAAAGGTTTAAAAATAACGAAAGATGAGACTGATTACGATAAAATAACATAAACTAATCAAATAAACAGATTAGATCGAAAAGAATCATAACAAAATAGCTCAATCGATTGATGTAAGAAGCTATTTATCATTAATCACGTTCACAAAAATATAATGTGGTATAATCGGATCATGATTATGGCCTTCCAATAAAGGAGAATTAAAAAATAGTAAGGAAAAATCATTCCTCTATTGATGAAATGAAAAGACGTTAGATATCAAATTTCATGTTGATTAATGTAGTTTGGAAAAGATATTTCCAATGGCAAATTAACAAAAAAAAATCTAACAAGTTTAGTTTCTTTTTGATCTGAAGTATATAGTATACTCTTAGAAGATGCGATGGAAAAGCAACTTGAAAAAAGGTATAGCTTATTCCAAACAAGTATAAGAAAAACTAAGAGTTTGGATTATTTGTTTTAGTCAAATGTTATTACTCCAAAAACTATGGAGGTTAATAAAAAGATGGCAGATAATAATAAACAAAACGCAATGCACGATGAGCCGTCAACGACAAAATATATGATTCGTGCAGATTTCACAATTGATGGTTTGGTTGAAAAACCCGATGTTGTCGGTGCTTTATTCGGTCAAACAGAAGGATTACTCTCTGAAGAACTTGAACTTCGAGAATTACAGAAAAGCGGACGAATTGGACGCATTCAAGTTAATTTGAATATCAGAGGTGGTAAAACTAGAGGTTATATTGACATCCCATCAAGCTTAGATAAAGTCGAAACATCAATCTTAGCTGCAGCAATTGAAACAGTAGATCGTATTGGACCTTGCTCCGCAAAGATCTCTATCAAAGCGATTGATGATATAAGAGTAGAAAAGATGAAGAAAATCAGAGAAAGAGCTTCTGAACTTCTTCAGAAATGGACTACAGAAACTCATCAAGATTCTAGTGAATTAGCTGATGAAGTAATAAAAGCTGCTCGTGTGGGTAGAATAATCACATACAGACGTTTACCAGCTGGACCTGAAATTAATGATTCGGATTCCATAATAATAGTTGAAGGGAGAGCTGATATTGCTGCCTGTCTTCGAGCCGGTGTTAGAAACACTATTGCTGTTGAAGGAGCTTCTGTACCAAAAGTTGTTATAGATTTAACTAAGAAACGTTCCACTTTAGCATTTTTAGATGGTGATAGAGGAGGAGACCTAATCCTAAAAGAGCTACTAATGTATAGTGATATTGATTATGTAGCCCGAGCTCCAACAGGAAAAGAAGTTGAAGACCTTAAACCAGAGGAAATCATTGAGCAATTAAGTAAGAAAGTTCCAATAGAGCAGGCAAGCTTTATATCTGAAATTCATGCAGCAGACGTCCTTGAAAAAGCAATCAAGAGAAAAGCTACAAAGATAATACAAAAACCAATAGCTACACCAGTAGCTGCAAAACCTGCACCAGGAAAAGTTGCAGCAAAACCTGATACTACTTCTACTAGTAGACCACCTGCAAGAAAACCTCAACCATCATCCCAATCTACAGGGAGAAGCGGACCAAGAACTTCTTCTCGAGGTCCCCCTGATAAGAGACCATATTCAAGAGATGGTCGTCGTCCACAATCTAGAGATAGAAGAGGTAGGGAAGGCTATAGTAAACCCGCTCCACCTAAAATACCTGATGAATTAATACCAATTGTAAAAGAAATTGATGGAAAAGAAAAACAAGAAGGTATATTCCTGAATGATAAATTGAAGAAGCTTAAGACAGTTCCAGTAGCAAAAATAATTGAAGAAATACAGAAGTCTAAAGGAGTAACCAAAGTAATTTTTGATGGAATTATTACTCAAAGATTAATTGATGCTTGCGATGAGAAAAACATCGATGTAATAATTGGTGCAAGAATAGGTGAAATTGAAAGACGACCTGCAAAACTAAAATATTATACTTTCGCGTGAATTAATAATAGAGTTGGTTAAAACTGAATGTTTAGCCAACTAGACATTTTTTTTTATTTTTTTCTATTGATTTTAGACTAATCTGAATAGATAATATACAGATAATCTGTTGCTTTAAGAAACTCCTTTAATGATGTACTATTGTGCACAAAAATGTCTAGAGGTCAAGAACAAACTTTTTCAGAGGATTTTGATAAAAATCAAGGAAAAGAACCTATTAATGAAAAGAAGGAGAGCTTTGAAGATAATCAACAAACCATTCGAATGAGGGATATTGAGAGTACTTTTAATATACCTATACCAAAAGATCCATTGAAACGAGTAATTGGGCAAGATTTTGCTATTAAGATCGCGAGAATGGCAGCGCATCAAAGAAGAAATCTACTACTTATTGGACCTCCTGGTATTGGAAAATCAATGATAGCTCAAGCACTTTCATTTCATTTGGGACAACCAGACGAAGAGATTTGGATAGTTCATAATCCTGAAAATCCAGAGAGACCATTTTTCGAAAGGAAAAAACTACATGAGTTAAAGAATAGAAATCAACAAACAAATGGTGGTGAATTTGGAAAACTTATACATCCTTCCAAAGCTCCTTTTGATGTTGCTGTTAAATTAGGGTATGCTTGTGAACACTGTCGGAAGTTCTCTATTCCTGAAACAAGAAAATGTCCTCACTGCTCACAATCAAAAATAAAGAAGAGTCCATCTCGATTTGGTGATCTCCTCTCATTGTCAGCTTTTAGTGCAAAGTCATCTGATGGATCAAAAGTTTCTAAAGCAATCCAGCTTCCTGACGGTAGAGAAGAAATTCTTCTATTTGAAGAAGCAGGAAATAGTATACGTATTTTTGATCAAGAAGCTATTGAACTATCTAAAGCTAAAAAAGGACCTAGACCTATGAAGGTCTTATTACCAATAAGACGATCTCTCTTTATTCAAGCAACAGGTGCAAGTGCAACAGAACTTCTTGGAGATTGTTTGCATGATCCATACGGAGGGCATCACAAATTAGGGACTCCACCATACAAAAGAGTGGTAGCGGGAGCAATTCATGAAGCCCATCAAGGAGTGCTATTTATTGATGAGATTTCACAATTAGGAATTTTACAAAGATCATTGCTTACAGCTTTACAAGAAAAGAAGTTTCCAATTATTGGGAGAAATCCTCAAAGCTCTGGTGCATCTGTAAGAGTAGATGAGGTTCCAGCTGATTTTGTTTTAGTTGCTGCATGTAACATGATTGATTTACCACGTATTGTTCCACCATTACGATCCAGAATTCAAGGTGATGGTTATGAGATTTTACTTAAGACAACGATGCCTGATACTGAAATAAATCGTCTGAAACTTGTTCAATTCATTTCTCAAGAAATACTTCGAGATGATAAAATTCCAGATATGGATAGAAAGGGTATTTTCGAAGTTATTAAAAGTGCAAGGATGATTGCTGAAAAAGTAGATGAAGAAGAATCAGCATTAACTCTAAGGTTGAGAGAACTTGCAGGATTGATAAAGGTAGCAGGAGATTTAGCAACAACAAACAGAGAAGAAATAATTACTAGTAAACATGTAAAAGCTGCTCTTGAAATCGCTAAACCGCTTGAAGAACAAATACTGCAAAAATATGGTTCATTTGAAGCGGCAATAAAAAATGAGCAGAGAGGATTTCCTAGAACAACAAATGAAGAAAATCAGAATCCATATAACATGTGGAATGGTTAGTAAAGCAATTGAATATAGTGGTAAACTATATTCAACTCATTTTATCTAAGAACTTTCAAGAATTGCTTCTAGTTTTTCTAAGGCTTCCTTCAAGATTCGTATGTCTTCCTCATTTGAATACACATAAAGAGAAGCTCGAGCTGTTCCTTCACTTGGATGAATACCAAGAAAGTAATGGAAGGGATTTGTGCAATGAGCACCAGCACGAACCATAATTTTATGATTATCCACATCACAATCAAGAAAGTTAGCAATATCTCCCGCAGTATCAATGTCTTTTAATGTGAATGATACCAAACAACTTCTCTCATGAGCATTTTTAGGACCGACAATTTTGATGCTTGAAAGATCTTTGAGAGCATTATACAATTTTTCTGTAAGATAATTCTCTCGAGTCTCTATGTTTTCCATGCCCATAGAATTAAGATAGTCTACAGCAGCTCCTGCACCAATTTCCCCTGCGTAATTTTGCAGACCAGCTTCAAATTTGTGAGGTGGTTCAAGATAAGTTGGAATTACTTCGCCGTTTTCATATTTAACATCAATGATTGTATCTCCACCAACTAAGAATGAATCCATTTCTTTTAGCAAGTGTTCTTTTCCATAAAGAAATCCTACTCCGGTTGGACCCAGAGCTTTATGCATGCTTACTGTGGAAAAATCAACATCTGATTTCTGTACATCCATTTTTTTGTGTGGAAAATATTGTGCGTCATCCGCTAAAACTAAGGTTCCATAATCATGAGCAATTTTAATAATTTCATCAAGAGGGGCTGTTGTTCCACTAACATTAGATGTATGAACGATAGATATTAACCGAGTGTTTTTGTTGATGGTATTTTCAAAATCTTCAACATTAAACAAACCCTCTTTATTTGCATCTACAATTGTGAGCTTTAATCCCTTTCTTTTCATCACTTTGTGAAAAGGTAAAACACCACTATGATGCTCAAGATTTGTTGTGATTATTTCTTGCCCTTTCTCAAAGTGCAATGCATGTGCAACTAAATTCATTGCTTCTGTGGTATTCCTAACCCAAATAATTTCATTTGTGCTTCGAGCATTGATATGATTTGCAATTTTCTCTCGAGCAGCATCTCGCAATTCTGTTGTTTCTCTTGCTAAAGAATGAATAGATCGTCCCCCACAAGCTCCGAGTTGATTATAATAATAACAACAAGCATCGATAACCTGCTTCGGTTTCAAAGCCATACAAGCACTATCAAAATAAACAATTGATTTTCCATCAATTTTTCTTTTCAATGTAGGAAAATCGTCTCTAACTTTAGCCCAATCTACCATGTTTTCCACCAGATTTGATTCTCAGTATTAGTCGCATTTGTTAAATTTTTGGGTATGAAAAATCTTTCTATTCCTAAAATATAATTATCTAACAAAGTAATTTTATTTGGAAATGCGTTAATATATACTGGAAGGATGAATTCATGATAAAATCAATAGCTAAATGCCATCTCTGTGGTAAAACTGAGGATAGGGACAACATGATTCTTTACAATTTCCCAAATGGTCCAAGAGTTATTTGTAAGGATTGCTTCCGAACATTACCTCCAGATCCTTCTAGGGGAATCCCAAGACCAGATGGCAAGAAACGTAAACCTCATGAGGATATTTTCCCACCAATTGGATAAAAGAAGAATTAATCCTTAATTATAGGAGAGACTGTTTGGTGGATAGCAGCTAATTTATCATTCTTTGGATATTGTATTCGTAATCCTTTAAGCTCCATAATCAACGACTGACAGTAGGAATTACTGTCACAAGTTGTTTCCTCAAGTATTACAGAAGTTAAAGCTCGTGCCAATTCAACTTGAATGTTTTCGTTGTAAGTGAATTTCTTGAGTTGTTTTCTCAGGCTTTCTAGCAGCTCTTCTACTAATTCATATTTCTCAAGTTTGTAGGATATAGACAAAATACGTCGTGTTGATCTAGCCAGCATTTCATGGATTTCGATTTCGTCAGCGAAATCGATACTAATTGAACGCATTTCATGTAGTAAGCTTACACTACGCATTAGATCTTCTTGTTTAACATACCATCGTATTGCATGAGAGAGACCTTTTGTCAATTGAACTTGAATTGTATTAAATGCAGGAAAATGAATTATTATTTCTCGTAATTCATCTAAATGAAGGTTCATCTCATTTATTTTGTTATTTTTTCCATAACCACTAATGGTATTTACAAGAGTTTTTGCTAGAATAATTTGTAAATCAATATTTGTTGGATCATCTTCTATCCATTCTTTAATTTCCACAAGTATCGGGTTTATTTTGTGAAGTTCAGCAAGATCTCCGTAAGCTTTTATTGCATCGATATAACCTTTACCAAGACGCAATAAAATATCAAAATTTTCAGATGATATAGTATAATCTCTTAAAACATCCAATGTGGATTCCATTTCATCTATTTTGCCATACAATCCTAAAGCTCGGATAACATTAACTAGCGTTTTGGAATAGCTTAAAGAGATTATTTCATCTTCTTGGTATTTTATTGCAAGCTTTTCTGATTCATTCAAATATGAATAGATTTCCTCAAAATTATCACTAAATTCACTGAGAAGGTATAACATGTTAACCAATGATTGAGAATAAAATTGAGCTAATTCGATAATATCAGGATTTTTCTGATGCAACTTTGATAATTCATTGATGATTTTAGTCATCATTTTTTGTTTATTAATTAAGCATAATTCCTTTGTTAGATTGAATAAACCTCTACCCAACAGAATTTTGATTTGGGCATCATCTGGGAAACGTAAATAAATCTTTTCTACACTAGTCATTAAAGCATTAACCAAGCCTGTTTCCCAAAAGACTCCAGCCCAAGTAGCAGCTTTAAAAACACCAATAATTGCAACTGATTGTATTTTCTTATTCTCAGGCAAATCATCAGCAAGTTGTAGTAATCTTTTTGCTAATTTTGTAGCATTATCAAGATCTTCCATTATACCACAGTGATCTAATGCTATTCGTAATCCATTACCAAACGCTATTTTAACCTCAAGATTCTGAGATTGACTATCTGAAAGATTTGTTAGATCTTCCAAAGCTTCCATCATAGCTTCATAGTCTTCAGCTTCGCCAAACCAATTTATTGCATGAACTAAACCATTTGTAAAATGAAGTAGTGATTCATCATCAGATTGTAACTTTTGCGAGAAAAGGTCTTTCATTAGCTTTATTGTGCGTTTCATGGAAGAAAATTCATGCATATCACCATAACAATCAATTTCCTCAGATAATCCCTTAAGCAAAATACCAGCAAGGAATCCAGTAACATCATTAGGAGGTAATAATCCCTTCAGGATAATATCAAATTCCTTTGTTTTCTCAAAATTCCAATCATCGCCAAACCCTCTAATTGCTATAATGGTTGCTTCTGCAGCAGCAGTTCGTAAGAAGATGTTGTTTGGATTGTCAATTGACTTATTAACAATTGTTACAACATATTCTTCTAATTCATCAAAGAACTCGTTTTTCACTAATCCTAGAAGCACATTTAGTAATGCATCACTTATTGCCGCTAATCGATCATCATTCTCCAAATACAAATCGATTATTGAGAAGATTTTATCTAAAATTGAAGTAAGGTAATCTGCTTCTAAATCATCATTATAGTAGTTTGCTGCTTCTGAAAATCCTTCCAGCATTAAGAAAAACAAATTATTGTTCTCAGGTTGACTAGTATAAAGATTTGATAAATGCTGAAGGTAGAAACTTATTACTCTCGAATCCTCATCTGGGCTTTCTCTTATCCTTTTAATTATTATTTGAGCAACAGTAATCGGGTCACCTGTTGGTAACTTGAGATTAATATTTTCAGCTTCTGATTCATTATTATTTTCTAATTCAGAATGAATTAAATCAGAATTTGGAGCTTTTTCATCGGTCATATTAATCGCTCAAATTTCCCAATAGTATTTTGTCATTAGTTTTGCTATTAAAAGATTTTTAGGTAATTGCTTTTTTAAAATTTGAAGGAAAAATAAAAGAAAAAAAGAATTGGGATAGATTATTTTGCAGTAGGATTATTTGCTCCTTTAACAGTTAATCGATAAAGAATGCAATAAACCCCAGCTACCATTAATAATCCACCAGGTAAGGAAAAGGATACAGCACCAAATATAAACATAACAAATCCAATGATAGCTATATCTATTTTTGTGATGAAATTCCTAAAAGGAATAAAGAATAATTTCAAACCTAAGAAAAGAGCAAGTAATCCAATAATTATATTGATCGAAGCTCCTAATGGAAATGCAAAATTCTGTCCACCAAATACGAATAGACCCTGTCCATCAAGAAAGTGCATCTCTATTAGACCTGTTGTATAATGGACAATAAAGCCAAAAATGGCATTTGCAATTAAGAGAATTCCTCCAAAGAAAAGGAAGAAAAATGCCCAGTCTTCTGTTTTTTTCAATTCCAACATATGTTTCACCAATGATAGATCACATTTCTGTGTATATATAGCATTGAACTTCATACAATTAAATAAGACTTTCTAATAAAAATTGCAGGTGGAAAAAATCAATTTTTGGTATAAGCTTCCAAAATTCCTCCGATAATTATTTTCGAGGCATCAACAAGATCAGATAGACGAACATACTCATTCGCTTGATGTAGAACTGAGGGCGAACCCCCACCTATAATTGCAAATGGAATGTTATCCGGAGGAATTAAAGCAGCAGCATCTGTTCCATACGTTAAGCCAATTGGGTTTTCTGACGGATTAGCGATACTATTTGACCACTTCATCAATCCTCTTACAATGGATTCATCTTGATTTGTTCCTATAGCGGGAATTGTATGGGAAACTTCATGAGAATATTGACATTCATTTTCATCTGAAAGTTTCTTCATTAAGACAGCTACCGAAGAATCAAATTCCTTTTGATCTACTTCTGGTATTAATCTAAAATCGCAATCTATGTAACACTCATCTGGAACAACATTGATTTTAACTCCACCATTAATCATACCTACGTTAAAAGTAGTTTGGCCTAGCAAATTATGTTTAGTTGATGGAATGATATCTTTTAGTGCCTTAATTCCAATACAAACACCTTCAATTGCATTTATCCCAAATTCAGGCATACTACCATGAGCAGCCTTGCCTTTGACAGTCACTCGAATCCAATATGGTCCTTTTTCTGCAATTCCCACTTTCAAATCAGTTGCTTCGGTGATTATCAAACATTCTGCTTTATCCATTACTCCGTTCTCTCTTAGATGGAAAGCACCATTCATACCAACTTCTTCATCTGCTGTTCCTGCAAAAACTAAACGTTGGTCTAATTCAATATCTGATCTGCTGATTGCATCCATAACAGCTATTAGAGAAGCTACACCCCCTTTCATATCAACTGTTCCCCTACCAAATAATTTTCCATCTTTTTCTGTTACTTCTAAAGGAGGGTATTTCCATTGTGATAAGTCACCAACGGGAACTGTATCAAGATGCCCACTCAGAACGATATCTTTCTCACCTTTACCATAAGTAATAACAATGTTACTTCGATGATTATCCATAGAATAGATTTTTGAGGTAAAACCTAAGGTTTTACTTTCTTCTTGAAGATAATTAGTAATATCTATTGTAGATCCTGGTGGATTCTGACTATCAAAAGCTACAAGGTCCTTGGTTAATCTTTTAATCAGTTTCGCATCAACTTTTTCAATCATAGATTCAATTCTCAATGTCGTACTCATCCTCTTTAGGTTTTTAATAAATCGAGACTATTATCTATGGTAAAAATAAGTTAGTTGAATTAACTTTTTCTTGCTAAATCAAACGATTGGGGTCAATTTATTATATGTTTGAACTAGTGCATCATAGATATCTTTTTCCTTCATAGAATCCCAAATTTGAGCAAAGACAGGAATTATCTCTGAGACTTCGGGAACAATATACGGATCAAGCTCATCGTCTCTTATCTTTAGATTCTTGAATAATTCCTTCTTGACATGAATACAAACTGCATCAACTATAACTGAGAGTTTCTCAATATTTGATTGAGCTATTGATTTCAGATTATCATTTGTAAACAAATTTGTATTTAAAAGAAACGCACGACCAACTTCATGTATTGCTACTTTATATAGAGTTAAATCATCAAGGCTAGCGGAGACAATTATTTTTTCTGCAAGTAAATTAGTAGCAAGGGTTGTTGTTGGTTCGACAAAATAGATAAGAAATTCAGGATAAGGAAATTTTATGTCAAGTTTTTTTTGCCAAGCAGAAATAATATTGATGGGATTTAATATTACCTCAAAATCCTTAATTCGTTTTTCAATCATTTTTTTGGTGTTGTTCTCCCAATTATCTTTATAAAAACGATTCCACAATCCTCCAAGTATTCCTTGAAATTTCTTGAAAATCTCTTTCATTAAGTCCTTGTGTTCGAATAATTTTTTGAATTGTTCATCTAAAATAGTTATTGGAACATAAATTGGGATATTGTCAAATACTTCTGGATAACTATTAAGTAATGCTTCAATTGATCCTTCCTCGATTGCTTCCGAGATTTTTTCAAAACTACTGATAACGGTTTCTATATCATCTGCAGGGATATAACTTGGAATTTGAAAAAGAACTGCAAAAAGCTCTACATTACATCCAAGAGTCATACATTTCTTGGAAATTTCTTCCCAAGTCTTATATTCTTCTTCTAAGATGGTGAAGCGATGTTTTAAACCATAATCAGAATTATAAAAGGACCCCTCAATTTCCAAACAAGAAAAAACATGCATGATGATGTTTGGAGTTAAATTTGTTGAAATGTGTACTTTTTGAGTCAACGTTTTCTCTCCAGAAATACTTGCTCTTGTAATATCTTCCTATACATAATTTCTCTATGAATAAAGAATTTATGCTAAAAACTGAAATATGATTCTGTTGACATTACAATTACTTAATTTTTGGAAACTATGCCTTTCCATTTACCGCAGTATATGAAAGGACTTCATTCGTCTCAACACTAACAAAAGCTACTTTGGTATCTTTTGGTAGATATTGTAAATGATTAAAAATACACTTTTGATGAGCTTTTCTCTTATCTACTAATTCTTCATCGCTAAGGATATGCATGCAGTCTTCATTTTCAAAAGTAAAACCACAAAGATAGCATTGATCCTTTTCATCTGGTTTGTCTAGTAATGGTACTTTTTGATCCGTTACAAGGAGTCCAAAGACTTTTTGAATTGACATATTTACTGAGTTTATCCCCTTTAATATTGACAAATTTTACCATATGATGTTATGGTATTAACAATTTGTAATAAAATAAGCTAAAAAATCAAATATAAGGATTCCCAATTAGGAAGTAAAAAGTATTTCTTGTTATGCCAAAACAATTTATACTATTTTGATAATAAGAACTTAATCTTACTTATTGTAAGGATCCATTATCAGAACAATTGAAGAATTTGCAAAAGTAGTTGAAGTCCATGTCTGCAAACCAAGAATCAGATAAGAATTCTTTGCCTTTATTACTTGAAAACCTGAAGAAGGCATATAAGACAAACATTCAGGGACCAATAAAATATTTTGAAAGAGAGTATCAAGCAACCACAAAAAAAGAACTCTTAAAAGATATTACAAAGTTTCTCTCAAACAGAGGAGTAAAAAAATTAGCTGGAATTAATGCATGGAAAAGCAATGATGAGTTGCGCATTGCTTATCACTTTATAGCGAAAATTGGAACAGATTTCTTAGATACCAAAATTACTGTAATTATTTTTGCTCCTATTGAAAATGCTGAAATTGAATCTATTACTAGCCTTTTTCAAAATGCAAGAATTTTTGAGGAAGAGATTAAACAAGAGTTTCAGGTTGCATTTAGTAAGTGATTATTAATTACCGCTCTGAAAGTATTCAATTAGTCGTTTTTTCATGAAATTTTTTCATGCAATATGCTAATTCAGTTAGTTTATTAAAGACTGACTTCATAGGGAGTACTAGTAAAATCATTCATTGAAAAATGAAGAGTTTTTATCATTTAGATTATGACAAATAAATAAAGGGTTGATACTGTTGTCTGAAGAAAAAGATACAGAAGAAATCATAGAGGAAACAGAAGAACCCGAAGCAACTCTAACAACAGAGGAAGAAGAGATTCTCGACGAACCAATTGAAGCAGAGGAAACTGAAGACGAACCATTAGAAATGGAAGAAACCGAAGAAATCGAAGTCGAAGATGAAGAAGAAATTGAGACTGTCGAAGACGATGAAGAAATTGAAGTAGACGAAGAACTAGAAATTCCTGAAATACCTCTTGAAGTAGAAGCTGAAGAACCTTTAGAAGTGGAAGAAGAATTTGAGATTCCCGATATCCCCCTCGAAGTAGAAGAGGAGGAAGTAATTGAAGCTAAGGAACTTGACGCTGAGCCAGAAGAAGAGGAAGACATTGTTGTTGACGAAGAAGTTGTGGAAGCTGAGGAAGTTAAACCAGTAAAGAAACGAAAGAAGCGAAAGAAAAGAAGCAAAAAAATGTTAACTGGTTTGCTTGTAGGCGTTATTGCTGCCTTGGTAATCGAAGTTTCGTTCTCAATTCCTTTATGGTTGAATGGAGTAAGTCGTCCTGACTTATATTACATAGAATTAGTTTTAATTCTAATTGCAATGACACTGCCTGGATTATTCTCCAGAAGTGTTCTTGAGGGATTACTTGGAGGATTTTTAATATTCCTTGTAGCATTTATCCCACCATTAGTATTGTCACTCGCTGGTCTTAATTACATTCTTAATCCACTAACACCATTGTTCTCAAGTGTTGATTATTCAATACCTGCATTTGAGGCGTTTAGTAGTCTGTTCCCAGCATTAGCTGCGATTGACTTTAATTCGGTCCGATTCTGGATTTGGATTATAGATCTAGTACTAATGTTCATCTTAGTTGTTCTAGTTGTAACAATTGCTACAGCATTAATCAAAAGTATCACAATTAGGAAGAAAAAAGCAGGCCATTGGATAGGCATCCCATTACTAAGCATAGGATTAATCATTTTCACTATATTCACTCCTATAATTTTCTCATCAACGTTTGGTATAGTACAAGCAAGCTCTGCTTTTCTTGGTGGATCTGCCAAAATGCAGGACGCATATGCTGTGTTTGATACTGAAGGAATGACTACACAATCACTACAAGACTTTACCGATTTAATGACTGATGCGAATCGTATGATGGGTGAGGCTCAAATAAACTTCCAAGGTTTGAAGAACATTGGATTATTTAATTTGATGACAATTATACCGAACCAATATGGTCCATTTATAGAAGCAGGTGATCAACTGGCTCTGGCAACGCTGGCTCTGACGGATATCATTGTTCCATTATTCAATGGTATTTTTGGTTTAACTTCAAGTATATCTAATGCAACAGAAAGTATGGCCGGATTTGGAACATCACCAAGTTTGATTCTTGCAGATTTTAGTGATTCAGGTATCACTAAAAATGATCTCGCAGATGTTGCAGCATTAAAGCTAAAGATTATTGCTGCAATTGATGGTCTAACTGAAGCTGAAATTACTTTAACTGAAGTGCAAGCTGATTTAGCAGCTGGAGATTTGGATGAAGCATTTGATGGAGTCAACGAAGCTCTTGGTCTAATTGATACTTCTAAATTACCAGCTTTTCTAAGTGATCCAATTTCTGAAGTTATTGATGAAATAAGTGGATTTAGAGATCAAATTACTGGTTTTTCAGA
This sequence comes from Candidatus Heimdallarchaeota archaeon, assembly GCA_019894765.1. Next base: position 42,537 of record JAGXNT010000115.1, on the reverse strand, counting down.
GATGCTTGAATATACTACTAGTTCCATCGGTCCAACTAAGAACATCTTGTGGACAGCATACAACGCTATTGAAGGTAATGAATATCTCAAATATTACAAATTCACTGATGCAAAGAATTCCTTCCAACAAGCCGTTAATAACGTAACTGGCTTGACAATTGATACTTTTACTCCAACTGGTGATCTAAGTGGATTTGTCTCAGCTGATTTAACTGGTGACTATTCTGATCTATTAAATGATCTTCTTGGTCTAATGGATCCTTTGCTTAATGAGGAATTGAATTATGCAATGACTCTCGAAGGAATCGACACTATGATTGAAGACTTTTACCTAGCACCCGATCTTACAGCGGTTGATTATTTTGCTATGTATTCACCTGTAACTGATGCAAATACAACAGCTAATTTTGGTGAATTGGCTCAAACGGAATTAGTTGGTTTTAGGATTAAAGTTACAGCAGAAGCTTATGGTCCCACATTCTCCAGTGTTGGAGCTGATCTTGAAGATATTCTTACCAAAGATTTCAAACCGCAAGAATTTGGTCAAATAACCAATAACACCGCAAATGCTCTTACATATTTCTTACTTGGTTGCGAAGAATACTCAATTCAGAATTTTGCTGCAGCCACTGCTAATTTACTAGTAGCAGAAGCAATGGTTACAGATGTGCAACTAATTTTGGTTGTCAGTGATCCACAATACTTACAAAACTATCTCAATAACTGGTCATCAGTAATTACAAACATTAAATCTTTCATGGAAATCAATGACACTCCTGGTGAATTTGCGACTGGTTTAGTAGATATAAATACAGAATTCAATACTCTGTATACTGCAACTGATGAACAAGCGTAGATTGAGTATAAAAAATTAGAAGAAGAATTTCTCTTCTTCTTTCTTATTTCTTTTTTGTTTTATTCATCCTCTTCTTCATCAATGTTTAATGGATACAAGAATCTCTGTTCTCTACGATAACCGCCAACAACGCCACCTGCAGTAGTTAAGAGTAAGAAGAGTATAGAGTACAGTAAGGAGTTTATTACAACAGCTGCGACGTTTATAAGTATCCAATCCTGATATAGAAAGGCAATGAATAAACCAGTAGCAAAAATTGAAGCAAAAATCCCGGAGAAAATACCATATCTTCTGTCACCAGCGATTAAACCTCCTACGATTCCACTTACAAAGTAACCAATGAATATTATTATTAGATTTAGTATGTCACCACTTTCCGGTAATAGAAGAACTATCTTTTCATGAATGAAGAAGTAAATGACGTATATTACTCCAACAAGCATCATTGTGATTATTGCCCCAGCAATTAATGAAATAGTGCTTCTTGTTGCAGTTGTACCTTCTAATTTTGAGTCAAGGTCTTCATTAAAAGTTCTGAATGGTGAAACGTCAGTTGTTGAATCCTCATCTATGAGGTGTTTGTATTTTTTGCGAAAATCAGCTAATAATCCCTGAAGTGTCTTGTTTACTAGTGGTTCGTAATCATTAGAATGACAGATAGAAGCAATGATGAATCTATCATCAGCTTGATAAGCAAGTTTTCTATCGATCCCTTCTATTGCACTTATGTCCACTAAACCTGCTTCACTCGAGAAGCTTCTGAAGGCAAGTAGTAATCCTGAGACTAGTTGTTCATCAATCGTTTTTTCTTTGAATTCTGTGCACCAATCGTAGATACAAATACCACTGTTACTGTCTATAATCCAAATGTTTTCTATTGCCAATTTTAAATCAACTACTAGAATTTGTTTCTATAGAAATAGGTTCATTATCCTTATTTTACTTTTATGGGAGAAAAGCATGTGAAATATTTTTTATTTTATCTGATTGATTAGTGAAAAAAATTCTACCTGAGTTTTGTGTCAACTTACCGCAAACGTAAAGTTATTAATGAAAATTCAAGAGGTAGTTATAGCATACAATTAATAGTAGCAAGAGGGACACTCATTGGATCTAATAGAATGTGCAAAAGTAAAAATAATTGACGCTTTGAATTCACCGATATTACCAGAAAGTGTAAAAAATGATCTTGAAGGCTCTGGCAATATTTTTCTAACTATTTATTCTAAGAAAAGCAAAACACTAAGATTCTTTCCAACGAAAGACGATGATATCTGGTGGTTGAAAATTGCTATTAATAGTTTTAGTCCAGAAACTAGTGGTAAAATACTGGCCAAACTTAACAAATTAATAACAGAATTTGTCTATTCCACAGGCGTTTGTATTTCAAAATCTGATTGTTTCTGGGATGGAATCATCCTTGGTTCTTCATTTAAGACACGAAAAGAACAAATAATTGATGCGATAAAAGAAATTCCAAATGTCTCAGATGTCACTATGAAGGCTATTGAATAAAAGAAAAGAATAATTGAAAGGTCGAAAGTCGACCAATCATTTAATTTTATTAGAGATCTAATTCTTTCACACGATTCACAATGAATCGGCTCATGACGATCCAATATTCTACTTCTGCGGTTTTCCCTGCACCAACGATATCCTCAAGTTTTTTAAGATGCTCTTCATCTGATGGTTTTGGCATAGAAAGTGTCTCAAAAGTTTCTTTATCCATAACAGACATTTCTATACCTTCGATAGTTATAACTTGAGCATTTCTTTTATCAATAATCGGTACTTGAACCTTATTCGTCGATGGCATAACAATAGATCTTTTTTTCTTATCAAAAAGTCCTATTACTTCCATTCTTATTTTCGCATGACCATGTTTCCCTGTTTTAGAATGACTTAAATCTAAAACCATACATGGTTCTTCTTCTGCTAAAATATAACTTCCTCTTTTAATGGAATTTGCATCTGTTGGTCGGCTAGACATACTGTTCACTCTTTTATTTTTATATTTGAATTGCAATATCAAACATTAAAGTCTTTTTGTAGTTGATGGTTTTTTTCGACTAAAAAATACTCGAAGCAAACTTTTATCTGCATTTTTCAGTATTTTATTATTATAGATTAAAACATTATATTATGCAATTATTTAAAAAAGTAAGAATTTAATCTAAAGAAGTGAATTGTATTGCCAAAAAATGACAAATTACCATTAATCATTGGTTTAACCTTTCTTGTTTTTTTGATTAGTGGATTTTGTCAATATTCAAATGATGTAAAACCAATTGATGCTTTCTCAGAAAGTCAAATTTATTCGGATAATGGCTCCCAATTACTCTTACTTCTGACAAACGGAAGTAATCAAAGTGATGCTGAAACCGGTGGAGATGCAGGAAATACCACTGCTTTTGCTACTTATATTTCCCCTGGTGATTATAATGGAACATTAGTTTCAGAAGACAAAGATTATTTTTCGTTTTCAGTGATGAAAGGAAATATTATCAATGTCACTATGATCCCACTTAATCCAATAATGAACTTTGATTTAACATTGTATACCCCAGAATTTGATCCACATCAGAATTTAAGAGATGCAGGATTACGGGAAACAGTAATTCGATCTTCTAGATCAACGGATAATTTTACACTACTTATTGCACCTGCAAGTATTAGTGATGTAGGGAATTATAGTTTCGTAATTTCATTGATTAACCAAAATGATTTTGATTCTGGAACAGATGCTGGTAACTCATTTGGTGATTCTCTAAGTATTACCTCAGGAATTTCAAATGGAACATTGGTATGGGGAAGCGATGATGAAGATTTCTATAAAATCTCATTGGTTAAAGGAGAGATTATTGATATTGATCTGGTTCCTTTGAATACAACGAATGTTGATATTGAATTCTATGATGAAAATCCTACATTGCTTGATTTTTCAGATAACATAATAGGAATTAATGAGTCAATTTACTACTCAATAAGTGTACCAGGAGATTATCGTCTGCGAGTAATTCTTATAGACAATATAGGTTCTGATGTCATAATACCATACAACATTACGATTACTCTTACAACACAAAATGATGCGAATTCAGGCACAGATGCAGGTAACACTGCTGCTGACGCTCATTTCGTAATCCCATTGAGTGCTTCTAAATTTCCTGGTCAGCTTGTTTACAAAGGTGATCTAAAAGATTTCTTTGAATTTTCTGTTGATAAACAATCCATTATCTATGTTTATTTATTGGTCCCTCAAGCAGCAAATTTTGATCTCATTATCTATAATTCAGAAATTGTAGTGATTTTTTCTTCTAAGAATGCAGAAGCGGGTACTGATGAAGCTATACAAGGCATAACTTTGACAAATGGCACATATTTCATCTTGATTGAATTTATCTATTCAGGAGAACCAGAGCAAAGCTATTCTTATAGGTTAGATGTTGGTCTATTTGAAGATGTAGTAAATCCCAACGGTCCCCTTAGAGATTGGCAAGATGTATTACTAAAAGTCATTTCTTATGCAATTGTCCCACTTCTACTGATTGTAATAATTATCTTTTTCATTTACGAGTATACTGATGTTAGGATTCCAGGGATTTCTAAAGGTCTTGATAAAGTATTCAGGAAGGATGATAAGACTGATGATGTTAAATCTCTCAAATATACTATACGTGTTAGGGATGAACAAATTAGCACGTTACGAGAAGAAATGATTGAGAAGGATTCAAAACGTGCAAAAGATCTTGAATCACTTCATCGATTGGAAGAGGATCAAAAAACCAAAGAAAAAGTTCTTACCAAGCTTCGTGAAGAAAGTACAGATTTCAAAACCCAACTTGATGATTTACAAGCTGTAAATGATGATCTTGCTAACATAATTGATAGCACTATTAGAAGACAATTATCGAAATCAAGTAAACCTTCACAAAAAGCCAAAGTATCTGCTGTAACTGCATTATTATGGCTTTCTGAAGAGCGTATTGTGAAATACATTAATTCTGTTCCTTTGCTTAGTGAACGGTATATTCTTGATAGATCGAAGAACTTCATACTTACTAGAGAATTCGCTCGAGAGACAGTTAGACAAGCATATTGGAAGAGGGTTGGTGCAATGCACTTGAAGAAAATAAAGCAAGTGAAGGTAACAAGCCTAGCAGAAGATACTAATATCGAAATTGACACCTTGAAGGAGATACTTCGAGAATTAGTCGAGAGAAAAGAAATTCCAGCTCCAATTCATATGGATAAGATTTCACTTTTGTTGTCAGTTTCTGACGAACTCATCTCAGAGCTTAGTGATATTGCTCAATCAATGCCAATCATTCATCTAAATGAAATCTCTAAATCATATGATACTTCTGTTGATAGTTCAAAGGTTATTTTTGAGAAAATTGCTGAAGAAGGTTATACTAAAGGTGAATTTATCAACGAGCATACTTTCATCGTTCATGAATTATTCGCGAATAAGATTATTCATGATGGTAGTGTAAAAATATCAATAATAGCGAAAGAGAACAACTTAGAAGGATTAGAAGAAGAAATCAAAATCATAATTGAAAAACTGATTCAAGCTGGAAGTTTGGAAGGTCATTTCTTAACAGATGACATGTTCTTATGTTTCACTAATCTAACAGATCAACTTAAGCAATTGATGGCTTCCAATATTGAAGATCTCGCGAAAGGAGATACTAGAAGAGTTGTTTTCGATATCGGAAGTGTTGTCGAATCAGTAGTAAAAGAACGGCTTATCATTGATATACACGAAACCGAGGATATTGACTCACTACCTAAATATCAAGACGTCATTGAATCCAAAGAATTAGGTAGAATACTGAGAGCTGCAGAAGATGTGAAAATCACATTACCTTCAAATATTGAATTGAAAAGCTTGAATAGATTTTGGGCTCAGAAAATTAAGCATACAAAACCTGGAGAGCTCCCTTATATTCCAGCACATGATGATTCAAAGGAATTCCTTTTTGAAGCGAATAGAGCCTTAAATCGATTACTTTCACATACAATTCCTCCCAAATGGAAGAAACTAATAGCTGATAAATTGCTAAATGAGAAATAAATGTGAAATCCTTAGGATTTTACTCCTAAGGTTATTTTATCTTTTTATTAAGGAACAATATATGCTAGTTCTGTTCGATTCTGCATTCGCATAAAGAATTTTTCAATGAAAGAGATTGATGGTTTGTAAATCAATTTGATTGAGTCTTCGTATAGATACAGAAATTCAAGACGCTTTATGATGATTTCTTTCTTCTCATCTAAAGTTTCGATTTTGATAATTTCCTCTGTTACTTCTGTAACTTTTCCTTTTACTAAGGTATCAAGATCGTCTTTTGTTTGTAATGAAACAGGCTTACCCTTTAGTGATTCAAGTAAAGATCTTTGTTCTTCCTCTTTACCTTTCTTGATATGGACATCAAATGGTTTAAAGGAAATGACAAATTTCTCTCCATTAATAACTTTAGTTTGTTTTCCTACAGTTATTGTGAGTTTACTTTTTGCAAAGCTGTTTTCATCCAAATCCATTTTTTCTAAATGAGCTAATCTTGTCACACCTTTTTGTAGTAATAATATGTCCTTGCCTACAATTGACTCGAAATAAGTCACTGGGATTCCTGGAACCTTCAATTCTTTTTCTTCTTCTTTGCCGTTGTCATTGAATTTTGCTTTGAAAGAGAACTTTTCTTCTGTATTTATTTCTGTGATAATACCTATTTTCCCATTTTTGAAAATTTGTTTCTGATTTAATGCTATTTCGAAAATTTTGTAATCACTTGTTGGTATTACTTTTGATCCTTCACTTGTCTTAAGCTTCAACAGAAGTGGAGTAGTTATCTGTTTTGAAACTTCGATTTTTGTTATTGTTCCTTGAATAATTTCTTTTTTATTCATTTTAGAAATTGCAATAATTTCTTTATTTAGGAGAAAATTATGTTGATAGGAAAGATGTGACAAATTGTCATATTGTTTGATTCCCTTTGAGGTATATGTTGTTTCAAACGTTTCACTTATCAATTCTGATGCTTTGTGTCTTGCTTCATGCAAGTCCTTAAGAAATGGGCGTCTTAGAATTGGAATTACTAAGAAGATTGGTAATAATGCTGCTTTGAAGGGTCGGAGTTTTTCTTGATCGGTTAATGCAACGACTCTATAAGCTGATTTTGGATGACTTGCAATTAAATTAATTAAATTCTCTGCAATATTTGGTTTAACGTAATTTCTATACATGTTTCTTCCAGCATCACCGAGGAATCTCAACTTTTCAGATTTTGTTTGTTCTTTGTCAGTTAATAGATAAACACTAAGACCCATTTCACTGGCAATTCCTTGATAGAACCCATCAAGTTTTACAAGTGATTTTGCTAATGCTTTACCATAACCTGCGTTCATAGTTAATTTGTCAGCTCTTCCTTCTAAGAATCTCACAAAGATGTACGAGAATCCTAGTAAAGCAATATTGTAAAGATAATACCATAAGAATTCAAATCCAACATTTGGATCAAAAATATAATCTAATGTTGTTGCTGGTAAAGCAAGTGCTTTGGTGATTGCAAAAGATACAATTGAAATTAATAGTAACCACAATGTATGCACTTTTTGTGAATGCACTAGTTCATGACCTGCAATTCCTCTGATATCATCATCTGTAAAATCTTCGAGTTCTCGAGACATAAATGCTATCCGTTTATCAAAGAAAGCTCCAAATGCAAATGCATTTAGAATTGGAGCTTTAACCTTTCCTACTCTTATTTTGCTTTTAATTCCTAATTTATGTCTAACCTCTTCTACTAAACCTAAGACTCTTTTATCTTTTACTTTCTTGACTCCAAACATAAGATGTAGCAATGGACCTGAAATGAGATACAGCACAAAATTCGTTAATATCATTATTTCATAAGTTCCAAAAGAACCAAAGAGTAATCTATCCGCCACTGCTTGATCTAATCCACCATAATAGAAAGTTGGAATTCCTTTGTCACCACTAAATTGGTATAAAACGACATATGAAAGTGCGAAAAGTAAAAGATAGATAACTTGTGGAGATGTTAATCTTGAAACTAAGAAGAATCTTCTGCCAAAGAAGATTATGCATAATATAAAGAATATATAAATGAAAATATTCCACGAAATTCCAAAAAATTGTTGCCCTGTCAAACCCCATCTTGTATAGGTTTCGATGTTATAACCTCTGTAGGCCACCCACATTTCCATAACTCGTTGGATCGTTCTCCCAATAAGAACAACTATGTAAGAGATTAGTGATGCAAGCATTAATTCTCTCCAAACTGGACTTTCACGTATAGTCCAAACTGAGTAAATCATCAACCAACACAAACCAACAAGAATTGCTAATAACGGATCTTGAGTAACGCCTTGTACGACTCCGCCAAAAACACCAGCTAGGAGTAGCATTACAAGATCAGGTTCATTTTTCTGTGTAATTATCGTATATAATTCTGTGAGAATGAATATTCCACATACAATAGCTATAAGATATCCAAGAGTCGCATCAAGATTCTCTCGAGCAAACCAAGTTCCTAAAAGTTCACCAAACGTAGCCATTTTTTCGCACCATACGTGTTAAGATATTAAAGCTATAAAATTACTTTGAAAGTTGTTAAAAAGGACACTCATAAACATTTCTGCTAGTAAATAATTGTCTTGTAATCAATTTAACTAAATAAAAAGAAGAAGGATGATTAACAGTCGTTAATCAAAGAAAATAGAATTATTTTGTTCTTCTCAAGTCAATTGTTATTGCGTGTGCTGAACATGAAATACATGGATCGTAAGATCTAACTAGCATATTAAAGAATAACTCGAGCTCATCGTCTTTCATGTCTGTGAGTTTAGGAGTGAATTTAATCACGTCGTCCTCAATTTTGTTTGTATTGTGTGCTGTAGGAGTTATAACATCTGCTCTTTGTATGATTCCTTCTTTGTTCACATCGTAGGAGTGGTTCAATAGACCTCTTGGTGCTTCAGTTGCGATTGTTCCTGTTCCAGCTTTAATTCTGAAGTTTTTGTTGTCATCTTTGGGAGGTGTTGCAATGTATTTGTCTAGAATCTCAATTGCTTCATCCGCACAATGCATTAATTCAATGACTCGTGCAAGATTATTGTTAAATGGATTGAAGTCAGGTAATTTCAATCCAAACTGCTTTATGAGTGCCTTTGCATCATCAGTTAAGAACTTATTATTAATATTGACTCGAGCAAGTGGTGACACATAATAGATATCACCATTATTGATGGTTGAAAACTTGGCAGTTGAATACGGTTTAACTTCTTCTTTTATGAAATCTTTTTTATAATCCTCAGGAGGTATTACTTTTCCACTGAGCAAACTTTTGATATCCCCACGGATGAAGGGATATGTTTTTCCATCATATACCGCAAGTTGTTCAGTTTTATTCACAAATTGGGGAATATCTAGGGTTGCATAAAGATCAGCTATTGCTTGTGTTCCTTTCTTAAATTCAACGAGTTTCTCTTTCATTTCTTCGAGTTGCTTTGTTGTAGGATACTTGCCAAAACCACCAGGTCGAATGTTTACTGGATGAATTTCACGCCCACCAATTAATGCTTGTAAATCATTTGCGATTCTTTTCATTCGAAGAACTAATTTAACTTCATTTGGATATTTTGGAATCATTTGTATAGCTCCATCAAAACCCAAGAAATCTGGTAAAGCAAGCATTCCAACATGCAAAATGTGTGATTGAAGGTTTTCACCATGGTCAAGTAGAATCCTAAATTCATGAACTTGATCACTTGGAACAATGCTAACGGAACGTTCCAAAGCTTCCACAGCAGATAGTTGATGAGAAGTACTGCAGATAGCGCATATTCTTGACATGATATTTATTGCTTCATCATATTTTCTACCGACAGCAAATCCTTCAAAGAATCGAGTACCTTCAACTATTTGCATTTCGACGTTTTTGGTTTTGTTACCATCAATTTCAACTAAGAGATTACCATGTCCTTCTACTCTGCAAATGTGTTCTAAATGTAATTTTTTAACAGTCATTCTTAATCACACCTATTTCTCCTCTTCCTCACCATATTTGAGGTCCTCATCCTGCTCTTGCCAAGTTTTTAATAGAAAATCCCTCACTTGGGGATCTTCTCCATTATATTTCAAAACAAATCTTGAGACATCCTGAACAGATGCTCCTTTTTTGATCATCAAGTCAACTTGCTGTTGATATGCTGCTTCAAGTGTAGAACCTCGACATCCATCACAAGGTAAACCATGACTTGGACATAACGCTCCACAACCAGCTTGAATGACTGGTCCCATACAAATGATATTGTCTTCCAAGAAAATGCAACGGTTTTCTAATGCTTTGCATTGATGACACACAGGTAAATTTGGGAGTTTCGGTTTTCCACCGATCAAAATATATTTGATAAAATCAAGGAACTCATATTTGTTTACAGGGCATTCTAGAATGTAGTGATCCACATGAACAACTTTGTTAAGTGGTTTAACTTGAAATACAGGGAAATTTTTAGCACCTTCTTCACCATAAGCAGCTTCTCGGATTTTCTTATCATCATGATAATTTCTAATAGCTTGTACTCCACCAAAACATGCACAGGAACCAATAGCAACAAGCACTTGAGCTTTTTCCCGAAGTTCTTTCAGTTCCTTTTCTTGCTTGTCATTTACAATGCTGCCTTCAACAAATAAGATGTCATATGGTCCTTCTTTGTTTCCTGTCATAGCCATTCTGAAATCAATTATTTCAACTAGATTTAGTAAATCGAGGAGTTCATCTTCCAGATCTAAAATACTTAGTTGACAACCTGCGCAACCAGTGAAAGCAACAATACCAATTTTTGGTTTTGCCATTACATTAAAGCCTCCGGTAGCGTTCGTATTTGTCTTAAGGTAAAGACTGGACCATCGAGACAAACAAATTTATCACCAATACCACAATGACAACACTTGCCTACTCCACATTTCATTTTTCGCTCGAGAGAAAGAAAAATGTGATCACTATCTAGACCCAATTTCTCTAATTCTATGTTCACGAATTTATACATAATAGGTGGACCACAAATCATTGCAACAGTATTCTTAGGATCAAGTTTATCAGCTATTGTTGGGAAAAGTGAAGTAACAACACCAATGTTACCTCCCCAACACATTAAATCGTCACGATCTACAGTGCTAAGGAATTCTATATCTTCTCGTTTTTCATATTCATCGTTTTCTTCTGGAAAAAGAACATCTGCTGGGCACCTATCACCATAAAGAATGAAGATTTGTCCATAATCATCTCGATTGTGAATAGCATATCTGAAAGCAGATCTAAGAGGAAGATAACCTAAACCTCCAGTAACAAATAATAGATCTTTACCTTTGTATTCTTCAACAGGGAAATGATTGCCAAATGGACCTCTAATTCCAACAATGTCTCCTTTCTTCAGTTTGTGCATTGCGTTGGTAACATTTCCTACATTTCTTATTCCAAGCTCAAAAGAACCACGTTTTGTTGGAGGGGAAGTTATACTAATTGGAACTTCGCCAATACCATAAACAGATAATTCAACGAATTGACCAGGGTCATTTTGGAAGAGAGGATTCAAGTGTTCCTCAACAAATTTCAATTCAAAAAGCTTAGTTGTTTCTGTTAGTTGTCTAATTTTTATGATTTTTGCTTCATGTGGTGCAATATATCCTTTATCATGTGCCATTACTGCTCTCATTAGGATTCCCCTCTCACGTCTTCTAAAACTTCTCTGACATCAATATCTGCGGGACAGTAAGTAATGCACCTTCCGCACCCCACACACCCTTCAACGTTGTATCTTCTTGGAATGTCAATGAATTTATGTAAATAGCGATATCTGAAACGTCTTTCTTTTTCATGTCTAAAATCATGACCTCCAGCTACTCTTGCAAATTCAGGATAGTAACATGAATCCCATTCTCGAAGACGTATTCCATGCTCTAGATCTATCGCTATTTTATCTTTAACATTATAACAATAACAAGTTGGGCAAACAAAAGTGCAAGAACCACAAAAGAGACAATCTTTTGTATACTTTCTCCACGCCTTTGATTCGAATTTATCCTCTAATTCACTTGCTAGACCCTCAACGAGGATATCTTTTTTGAAATTGTTATCTTTCAACTCCAATATTCTAATATATTTATCAAAATGCTCTTCTGTTGCATCCTCAAAGAGTTCAGGATATAATTCGATTATTCTTTTCCCGCCATCCGTATTAGGAACAACTAAGTACTGATTTTTAGCAATTTCAGTAAGCATTATGTCAAATCCACTCTTTGGATCATTAGAATTCATTGATTCACAAAAGCAGTTTTCATAACAAGGTTTCAAGCAATTGATTCCGATTATTAGTGCTCTATTACGTAGAGTTAAGTAGTAATCATCACGGAAATTTTCTTTGAATATTTCATCTAATACATTATTACCAGTTATATCACAAGGCCTCACGCCAAAAACAACTACTTTTGTTTCAATATCCTTTGTTGCTTTTAGCAAATAGATATCAACAACACCTTTCGTTCGGCTAAATTTGAAAAGATCTTGTTGTGCAGGATGAAAGAGCTTTTTTAATGGAATCATAGGTAAATCTGTATCAAAAAGAACTTCTTCAAAGCTAGAGATTTCCGCCAAAGTTGGTACTTCGTTTTTGTTTGTTGTAGCAATTACAATGAAATCATTGATCATAGAATCAACGAAATTGCTTATTTTATCTCTAGAGATTATTTTAGAGGGCATTATTTTTTCTTCCAAAACTTGCTTGAATGGAGTCGACCAAGGGTTTGTTACCTTACCCTTTTAACTATATTGATGATATTAATTATTTTTGCTGATTTACAAAATAGGTTAGATCTCATTGGAAACTTAAGAAACGAAAAAAATGGTTCATAATATAAATCTAAACAATTAAATTCAATTCTTAGCATTTATACCAAAATATATTTAGAACTTGAATTAGGAAAATCTCAAGATAAACTAAAAGTTGGCAGTAATGTGTCCCCAGTTAAAGCTTATATTATCAAAGATTTGGTTGTTCCACCTAATTTAGAGATGAAAAACCAGTATGTCTTTAAGAGACAGAAGATTTTATCCTACAATATTAAGTCTCTAAAAATCAAAGAGCATCTTGATATGGATGAAAATCTTGTTCTAATTCATCCTTGTGATGCAATAGCTATTGAATATATTGACAAAGTAATGCTAGAAGAACCTGCAGACCCACAATACAAGATATTTAGAGAACAAGCTATATTTGCTGTCGTAAATTGCTTGAAATCTTGTGAAGGTGGTTTTTGTCTGTCCACTGGAGGAAGCTTACTAAACAACGGTCTTGGGGATTTGGAACTGACTCCTTTAAAAGACAAAGAGTATTATGTTGAAGTTCTAACCAAGAAGGGCGAGAAATACATTCAGAAACTTGGACTTGTAGAAGCACCAAAAGGTCTCGGAGAACAAATAACTAAGATGAAAAAGGAAGCTCTGAAGAACCCGGATCAAGAAATCATAACTATACCCACCCCAGAACAAATACGAAATATACCTGTGGAAGAATGGGAAAAGATTGCATCTGGTTGTCTAGGATGCGGTTATTGTAATTATTCGTGTCCAACATGTACTTGTTATACTGAAGCACATGTAAAAAAGGATACCAACAATTTTTCAAAAGTTCGAGTATGGGATGCATGTGTTCTCGAATCTTTCAATCTTATGGCCGGGGGACATACCCTAATGCCAAATCGGTCTCGTCGATTCCAGAGACGATATAGTCATAAGTTTGAGGTCATTCTTGAACAATATGGTGTTTTGGGATGCACAGGATGTGGTAGGTGTTACAAATTGTGTCCGGCGCATTTTGATATTAAGAAAATCTTAACTTATTTAGCAAAAAAAGGGGCTGAAGTAAAATTACCAGTCATAGTAAACCAATAATATATACAATCACCAAGGTAGAAAAAGAAACAGTGGATGTTAATACATACACTTTCTCACCTGATGATGAAAAATTAACCTATTTACCAGGACAATTCTTCATGTTAACAATTTTTGGAGTAGGTGAAGCACCTTTTGCTTTTTCCTCTAAAGCTGGTAAAACTTTTCAATCAACGATTAGAAAAGCTGGTTTAGTCACAGAAGCTTTGCACAAATTAGAAGTCGGTAGCAAAGTAGGCATAAGAGGACCCTTTGGAAAACCATTCCCACTTGAAGAATTAGAAAAAGCAAATAGTATAGTCATTGTTGCAGGTGGTATCGGTCTACCACCATTAAGATCATTAATTCAACATATATTCGTCAATGATTTTCCAAATCAAATTATCTTGTATGGAGCTAGAACTCCTGGAGATTTAATTTATGTAAAGAAGTTTGAGACCTGGAAAAAGGATCCAAAAACAGAAATGCTTGTCACAGTTGACAAAGGTGATGATAAATGGAAAGGAAATGTAGGAGTAGTTACTACTCTATTTGATAAATTCAAAATGCCTGAAAATGCTAAAGTGGTAACTGTGGGACCTGCAATTATGATGAAATTCGTCGTTAAGAAATGCTTGGAATTAGGGGTTCAACCAGAGGATATTATTGTTAGTTTAGAAAATCGGATGACTTGTGGGTATGGAAAGTGCGGGAACTGTGCATATGGTAAATTCTTGGTTTGTAAAGATGGACCGGTATTTACTTATGAACAAATCAAAGATGTTGAGGGGATTTTCTAGAGATGACAAAAGGCTTAGTATTTTATCCTGAAAAATGCAAAAATGATTGTTCTGACTGCATTGATGCTTGCAAAAAGGAATATGGTATTGCATTATTAACATTAACTCCATCTAGAATCATTGTGAGTTGCCATCAGTGCGAATCTCCTTATTGTATGAATGTTTGTAAAACGGAAGCGATTACAAAAGAAAAAGGAATCGTAAAAGTTAATCCTGAATTATGTGTTGGTTGTCAGTTCTGCTTAGCAGCATGCCCTTATGGTGGCATGTATTTTCTTGACTCTAAAGCTGTAAAGTGTCAGATGTGTGAGGATAAAGAAGGTGGTCCCTTGTGCGTTGCCGCGTGCAAAGACAAAGCTCTGCAAGTAGTTGATGTTCCAAGCGAAACTATGAAGAAAATCAAACTCCAAGCCCAACGAGTTTTGAATCTTGGTGAGGATTTGATTTGTTTTGTTAATATTATAGAGGAAGGTAGTCATTGAAGAAGAGGACCGGTGAAAAAATATGAAGATTGGAGTATTCATTTGTCATTGTGGAAAAAACATAGCAGGAACAGTCGATGTTAAAAAAGTTGCAGATGTAGTTAAGAAAAACAAGCTTGTTACTTTTTCCACAGATTATATGTTTATGTGTAGTAAATCTGGTCAAGAACTCATAGCCCAAATTATAAAAGATACAGGGATTGATCGAGTCGTAGTTGGTGCTTGTACACCAAAGCTTCATGAAAAAACCTTCAGAAGAGTTCTAGAGCGCAATAATTTAAATCCCTTTTATCTCGAGTTTGTTAATTTAAGAGAACAAAATTCTTGGATTCATTCCGATATGGAATTAGCAACAATTAAGGCTATTGATCTTGTTAATGGTGCTATTGAGCGTGCTGCTAATCTCGAAGCCATTGATTCAACTGAGTATGATGTTAAGAAACGAGCTCTTGTAGTAGGTGCAGGAGTAGCAGGCATTCAGACAGCTTTAGATCTAGCTGAAAAAAATATTGAAGTTGTTTTAATAGATAAAGATGCGACCATCGGAGGATACATGGCAAAGTTAGATAAGACCTTTCCGACAAATGATTGTTCTGCATGTATTTTAACTCCAAAGATGAATGATGCTTTTTCACACCCAAATATCACAGTTATGACTCAGACTGAGGTTGTAAGTTCTGAAAGAAATGGTGGAAATTTTGAAGTCGAACTTGTCCAGCATCCTCGCTTTGTTGATATTGATAAATGTAAATCATGTTACACCTGTATTGGGCACTGTCCTGTTAAAAAAAGACCGAACAAGTATTTCCACGGAATTGGAAAAACTAATGCGGTATTCTTTCCTTTCGCACAATCCATTCCTAAGGCAGTTGTGATTGACCAAGATTACTGCCTTTACTTAAAGAACCGTGATAAAGGTCGAGATGTTTGTAGACGATGCGAAAAGAACTGCCCAAGTGGTGCTATTAATTTTGATCAAAAACCAGAACATCTAACAATGTCTTTTGGTGCGGTAATCCTTGCGACTGGTTTTGAGGATTTTGATCCATCTATTATCGAGGAATACAATTATGGAAATAGCCCAGACATTATGACAAATTCTGAATTTGGCTTTTTATTCAATATTTCTGGTCCTACAGATGGAAAATTGATTAAACCAAGTACTAAAAAACCACCCAAATCAGTAGCATTTGTTCAATGTGTTGGGTCTAGAGATGATATTGCTGGTTACTGTTGTAACGTTGGTTGCATGGCGAGCTTAAAACATGCCTATTTAACACTAAAGCAATATCCAGATACGAAAGTCTACATTTGTTATGCAGACATGCGAACTGTCGGCAAAGGATATGAAGAATATTACAAGAGAATAAGAGAACTAGGTGTTAGATTTGTTCGTGGAAAACCTAGTCAGATAGACATTCTACCAAACGGTCAGCTAGGAATCAAAGTTTATGATTCTGCAATTGAGAAATTAGAGCATTTAGAAGTTGACATTGTTGCACTACAAGTTGGTATGAGACCAGTAAAAGAAGCAAGTGATATCAGACTTATTTTTGGTGTTGATCCCTCATCAAGTGAGGGAAAAATGGTTGATTACTACAAGGAATTGCATCCAAAATTAGAACCCGTTGATACAAAAGCTGCAGGAGTATATATCGCTGGTTGTGCGAGTAGTCCAAAAACTATTACAGCTTCTGTTAGTGAAGCAAAAGCAGCTGCAAGTTCAGCAGCAAGCAGGTTAATGACTGGGAAGATAACCTTAGCAAACAACGCAGCTCAAGTGACTGAAGAGACTTGTGTCGGATGCGGAGCCTGTGTAGAGGTTTGTCCATTTGATGCTATTGAACTGAAAGGAGCTATTAAGCGAGTTGCTTGGGTAAATCCTACTGTCTGCAAGAAATGTGGAACATGTACGACGGTTTGTCCTACAGGTTCAATGCAGCTACCACACTATCGAACCATACAGATTGTTCCTCAAATTAAGGGAATGACTGAGAAAGACCTCGAGGTAGAAGAATCATGAAAAAGGAAAAAGAACGAATTATTGGTTTCTGTTGCAACGAATGTGCATACGCAGCTGCAGATTTAGCAGGACAATCAGGCATGAAATATCCTATTAATACTCGAATAATACGAACTCCTTGTAGTGGTTCCACAGACCCATTTTGGGTGCTAGAAGGATTAGTCCAAGGGGCAAAAGGTGTTTTTGTTTCTGGATGTCTCCCAGATCAATGTCATTATGGGGATGGAAATGTTCATGCAGAAGAAAGTATCAATTTCCTAAAGAAATTACTCAAAGGTATAGGAATAAATCCAAAATACGTTACTAGTTATTACAACTCAGCAGGTATGCCTGAAGCATTTTCAAATTCAACATCAAACTTTGTAAAAGATGTATTATCATTACCGGATCTTCCAGATATTAAAGCCAAAGTAAAGAGTGACGATAAAAGAGAGAGACTTCTCGAGATTCTCAATGCATATGTCAAAGCTCTTGGTACTAAGGACAAAATAGATGAAAAACCAATTCCCAGAGAAGGATTTGGTATGATTACTGTGGATGATGATAAATGCGTTTCTTGCGGTAGTTGTGCACTTCTCTGCGAAACAGATGCTATAACAGCTAAAGAAACACAAAAACATCGTAAAATGTTTTATGAACACTATTTATGCACTGGATGCGAAGCTTGTATACGAGCCTGTCCAACAGATGCTATAATTGTGAAGAAAGAAATTCATCTTAAACCGTTTCTAGCGAAAGAGAAAAAGCAATTTGCTGGAAAACAATTTGTTGCTTGCACAAAGTGTGGGGCAATATATGCTACTGTTGGAATTCTTGAGGAAATTAAAGATGAGTTCGAGTTAATTGACTCTAAAATTATGCACTTATGTCCTGTTTGTAGACGAGATCTTGTCGGGGAGGATTACGTCAATTTAGGCAAATACCTTATCGCTGCTAATCTAGCAACTGAGGAGGAAGTTAAATGAAATTCGATGAAACTGCGTGTTATATTTGTGCCAAGTGTACTAGTGGATGCCCAACTGCTGAATATGATCCTTCTTTCAAACCACATGTAATTGTTGCTCGATCAAAAGTTGATAGAGAAAATCTTCTGAACGATGAAAATCTCTGGTATTGTGTCTTATGTAAGAGATGTGAACGTCGTTGTCCTCAAAATGTCTCCCCACTTTTGATTGTAACAGAGCTTAAGAATGAAAGCTACAAGTGTGCGAAAGATCACGTTCCGAAAGGATTCGAAGTTCTAATCAGACTTCTTAGAGAAACTGGATTATCCTCAAAAGAAGAAATTATCATAACTGAAGATTTTGACGAGTATAATCGTGAAGAGATAGGATTACCTCCTCTTCCTAAAATTAATACTAAAGCCATTACTGAAGCTTTAACTGAGCTTGGTTTCTTTGACATCGGGTGTGAAGATGAAAAAGCTACAGCAGGATCTACGGAGGAATAAAAATGGACAAAGCCTATCTTTACTTAGGATGTAAAGTACCTACTTCCCAATATGCTTTTGAATTATCTGTACGAGCGATTGTTAAAGAGTTAAAGCTACCAATTGAAGTACAAGAAGAGTTCAATTGCTGTGGTTTTCCATTTATTGCAGTAGATAAAACTACCTGGCTTTATCTTGCTGCGAGGAATATGGCTGTTGCGGAAAAAGAGAAGAGAAATCTTATTCCAATATGCAATGGTTGCTATTTATCTTTTAATGAAGCAAGAGAAGAATTACTTGAGAACTCAGAACTAAGAAAGAAGATAAACAAGCAATTAGCTAAGGAAGGACTCTCATTTAAAGGGAAACTTGAGATTGTTCATCTTGTAGACATATTTTACGAAGCTCGAGAGGATATTAAAGCAAAAGTTACCAAGAATCTCTCGAAAAAGAAAATAGCTGTTCATTTAGGGTGTCATGGTGAAGAAGAACGAGGTGAAGAGCAAATAGGTGGAATATCTCGTTTAGAAAAAATGATGGCTGTTATGAAGGATATAGGATTAGAAACTGAAGTTTATCCAACTCTTCATGAGTGTTGTGGAGCAGGTGGCATTATTTCAGAACATGATATGCCTTTTAGAATGACAGGAAATAAGCTTACTGAACTTATTGAGATGGGTTTTGAAGGCATGGCTACTATTTGTCCGTTCTGCCAAAGCCAATATGAAACAAAACAAGCTGTTGTCTCACAGATAATAAAGAAACAAGTAAAGCTACCAGTCTATTACCTCACACAACTTATGGGCATGGCTTTTGGCATGGATGAAGAAGCTTTAGGATTACACCTCAATGCAACCCACACACAATAAATGAGATAGTAAATCATTAGAGAAAGCTAAATAATTCTGGTAGAGTAGTAATCGTTTTGAATTCATTATTTGAATCCTCAAAAACAACCATTTGCTTTTCTCTTCTGATAATAAGCACATTTATGTTGTGTTTCATTGGTCCAAAACCATCACTTGTTACATCATCCCCTATATGCAGAATTTCTTCTGGCTCAAATTGTGACTTCTCTAACAAAACTTGATAATTATCAGTTTTTTCTGGAAAATATTTGTCTACTGTAATGATTTCTTCAAAAGAATCAAGAATACCTGCTTGGTCTAACAATTCAGTAATTCCGTCTGAATGATTTCCAGATAAAATGTAGATTTTCTTGTCTAATTGTTTTAATTTAACTATTGTATCGATGACATCATCATAGAGAACTTTTTTCTGTGTCAAGTAGATTTGTTCCACAAGCCAATTTTTCAATTCCTCTAAATCTTCTCCGGAATAAGTTAAATCAATCATATCTACTCTTGCTCTATTATATTCCTTGAGAAATTGCTCTCGCTCTTCTCTTGGAAGTGTTCCATATTTACTAAACCTATCAGCTAAATGCTCTGGTAAATTTCTTCGTAAATATATGGAGTGTTGCAAAAATTGTTTTGCTGAGACACTGATCCCTTTTTGAGCAAGAAGATTTGGAACAAAATGATGTGTTAATGGCGTTACATGTGCTATTGTCCTATCAAAATCAAAACTTACACATTTAATCAAATTCTAAACCTCTTTAGATATATGCTCTTCCGTTTCATTAGTTTTGCTTAATCTTCCGCTTTAGTCGCCAACTTGGTTTCATCATTTTCTTCTCTGGGTCTAGAAAAACAAGAGTATCAATTATTGCTTCTTCAGGAGTTACTTTGTATTCAAAACCTAGTTTTTCTAATTTTTCTGAATTATAGATGTAAGTTTTTCCTACATATTTAACTGTAATTGGAGATAATGCGATTTTAATTAGGTTTATCGTGGGAAATATTTTGTGCAAAACACGAAGTAAAGGTAAAAGAGATTTGAAGAACCAATAGGTTATTGAAAATTTTGGTTGCCTTTTCTGATAATAGTCAGCAATGACATTCATCATTCTACGATAAGAGATAGGTTCATGAGCAATATTGTATATTTCTCCTGAAATATCTCCAGAATATTCAGCTAAAAATACTTGTCCTCTTGCAACATCACGAGCAGATGTAAGCGCAAACAAATGCTTCCCTCGATTAATGAGTTTTGGTAGAAATCTAAATTTCATTACTTCTACAACAGCTGGAATTGTTTGTCTATCACCAGCACCGATTATTGGTCCCAATCTAGTAATTATGATGGTTTTATTTGGATTCTTCTTTGCATAATCTCTAACGAGATTCTCAGCTATTCTTTTCGTTACTTGATATGGTTCTCCCTTAAGATCACCTAATGGACTATTTTCATCTATATTGTAGTATCGTTTTTTCCCGTTGAATGCTTCATACACAGCGATAGAGCTTGTATAAATGATGCATTTCGCTTGCGATTTAACAAAAGCATCAAGCATAATTCTTGTCCCTAAAACATTGGGGGCATACATTTGGTTATAGGTTTGATTCAAAAGAATGTTTGCTGCAACATGAAATACGAAATCAATACCGTTAGTCATTACTTCAGAAATTGTATCACTATCTTGTAATTCACCTTTTACTATTGTTACGTTCATTTGTTTTAGTGCTTGAGCTTTCTTTGGATTCCTCACAAGACAAATTATATCAGAAGGACTTGTTACACCCAGTTTTTTATTCAAAAGAATGTACTCCACAACATGCATGCCAACTTGCCCTGTTGCACCTGTTACAAACACTTTTGCCATTGACTATCCTTCAATAAAGTTGTTTAGCGAAGAGAAAATTCGCTTAGATGAAATGTAAATTTATTTTTCCTTGAACTTTAATAACGTTTGTATGTTTTACCCATACAGTTCATGTAGAGTCTCTAAAACATATTCAATGTGTTCTTTCTCAATTCCATAATGAGTGACAAAGCGAAAAACGGTGTCCCAACGACTACTTACAATAATGTTACGCTTTGCTAGTTCAGCTTTGAATTGCTTACCAGGTACTTTTAATCCACTTATATCAATGAACAATATGTTGGTTTCGCAATCTTGGGTTGTTATTCCATTAATCTCATTTATTCCTTTTTTCAATAATTGAGCATTTTTATGATCATCAGCTAATCTATCAATCATACTATCTAACGCAACAATGCCTGGAGCAGCAATGATCCCTACTTGTCTCATTCCTCCGCCTAGCATTTTCCTTGTTCGTAATGCTTTATCTATAAATTCCTGACTACCAACTATCATTGAACCAATAGGACAAGCCAATCCTTTACTTAAACAGAACATTACACTATCAGCGTCTTTTACTAGTTCCTTTACTGGGATTCCAAGAGCGACTGATGCATTAAATATCCGTGCACCATCAACATGTATTTTCAAATTCTTTTTCTTAGCAGCAGAAAAAATGTCGCTCAATTCTTTTGGTTTCCAAGGAATACCCCCAGCCATATTATGAGTATTTTCTATCGTAACGAGAGAGCTAATTGGGTAATGTACATCAGAACTTCTAACTAATTCATCTAACATCTCTGGAGTGAGTAAATAACCATTCTTACCAGTATATGTTCGTAGCTGTAAACCACCGATTACAGCAGATGATGCAACCTCGTGCAGGAAAATATGTGAATTCTTTTCTAAGATTACTTCATCTCCTTTATTTGTCTGACTCACCAAACCACAAATATTCCCCATGGTTCCTGAGCAAACAAAGAGAGCAGCTTCTTTTCCTAAGAGTTTTGCAGTCTTCTCTTGCAACTCTATAACTGTGGGATCATCTCCAAAAACATCATCCCCTAGTTTTGCATTTCTAATTGCTTCCATCATTTCTTCTGATGGGTGGGTCACTGTGTCGCTTCTTAAATCGATTTTTTCTTTTTGCATTTGCATCTCTTCTTGTCTAATCAAACGATTTTAGCTGTTTATCTATAAAATGTTTTTATTAGTTATGTGAGTAATTTATATGACTAGAAAAGACTTTAAAGTATTAATCGCTTAAAGTATTGAATAATCAATAAAAATTGAGTTATTATTTGAGTTTGAGGGAAATTCTTATGCATAAACTTGACAAAACAGATCTTCGGATTTTAACTACACTTTTAGAGGACGCTAGAACAAGTTACGCTGCTTTAGCCCGAGAGACTAATCTAACCATTCCATCTATTAAAACTAGAATTCAGAAATATGTAGACACTGGTTTGATTGAAAAGTTCACTATAATGATAGATGAACACATGATAATGAAAGGAACATCTATGTCTTTTCTTTTAAAAGTTAAACCAAGTGACTTAGATAAAGTTTCAAAGGATATCTATGACAGTCCATACATAGCAAATCTAACAATAACTTCAGGTCACTATAATCTACTTATTGTAACTCATCCAATGAGTGACAAAGACAAACTAGAATTCATTCAAGCAGTAAACACACTTCCTGGAGACTCAATTATAGAACTGGTTTCATCAATCAACCTTGAAACTTTCATGTGTAAACCTATTGAGTTACCAAAAGCACCTATCAATCTTTTGATTAGATGTGATTATTGTCACCGGGAATTTTCTGGTGAAGTGTTTTCAAAAGCTATTCTTGGCAGGAAACGATATTTCTGTAGTCCGATGTGTCAAGAGAAGTATGAGGATCGAGCTAAGAAATACATTCGAGGAGAACTATTCCAGCACCCAAAAGAGGAAGAAGAAGCTAAAAATGCTGCTGAAAAATAAATAGTTTCTTTATCTTAGATTTTTTTCTTTCCAAAAGAGGTTTATATGTCAAAGACATTTGTTAAATCACAGGAGATGTCGCGTATGGTAAAGAAGGAAAAGTTTGACGCGATTTTTTTTGATCTAGATGATACACTATTCAATAGCTCTCTTATGTCACAAACTGCTAGGAGAAATGCAATACGAGCATTAAAAGAAGCTGGAATAGAATTAGATGAAGATACAGCTTTTGGTATTTTATTAGATATTGTCAGTAAATATGGTTCAAATTACAATGAACATTTTGATCGGTTAATTGAAGAGTTAGGATACGAAGTGCATCCAAAGCTCATTGCTGCAGCAGTTGTTGCATACCATAACACTAAGTTTGGATTATTACGTCCTTTTCCAGGAGTAATTCTTACTTTACTTACCTTAATGAAATCAATTAAAATAGGACTAATATCAGATGGTATTAAAGTAAAGCAATGGGAAAAGCTAACATATTTAGGGATTCAGCATTTCTTTGATGTTGTTGTTATTAATGACTTACCTAGTCAGTGGAAACCATCAAATGTTGGGTTTAAGACCGCTATGAAGAAATTAGAACTAACTGACCCAACACGGATTATCTATGTTGGAAATAAAATAGAAACTGATATTCTTGGTGCTAATAAAATCGGAATTGTCAGTGTTTTATTTGATCCAAATAGGTATATTGAAGTTGAAAAACTTTCTGAGAAAGAAAAACCCATATTTATTATTCACAAATTCACAGAAGTTGCAGAAATTGCTGGCTTCAAGCAAATCGGGTGGAGATTTTAATTAAAAAAATAAAATATATGAAGGGATAGCAATCCCTATTCTTTTATTCATGGAAGGAAAATGGAGTGGGGAATTTAATCCCCCGTTCACCTATTTCACACATTTTTTATAAAAACAAAAATTGATCGATCCTTATGCTTTACCAATAAATGGTTTAGCTTTTGAACCATCGCTGCATGTCGGAACTTCCATTGTTTTTCCACAATCTGGAACAACACAAACCAATTGGTCACCTTCAAGTTCCATCGATTCTCCACAGCAAATAGGCCAATCAATAGTGGATCCATCTGGGCATTTGAATTGGAGTATCATTTCTGATTCTTGTGCTTTTGTTTTTGTTTCTTGAAGTTTGACGCCTTTTAGATCACTTTCTGAGACTTGCATATCTTTATCTGACATTGGTAGATAAACACCATCCTATCCCTATCGGGAGTCTTGATAGTTATTTAATATTATGATATTAACAATGCAATATAAAATTAATTCATAGATTTATATTGTCGGAGTAAAAATTGAATAATGGTTGATAAAAAAACATCAACCAATTTTTATTCAGTTACAAGAAATCAATTTGTAAGATATTTTAAAGCAGTTAAGGAAAGAATAGCACAGCCCAAAGGAAGTGCATCCTCATCAATATCATATTTTGGATTATGACCTGGATGGATGATTCCTTTCTTTTCATTTAGAATTCCTAACCAGAACATTGCTACAGGAATTCGATTATTATCACTGAATTCATAGAAATCTTCTGCACCCATAGATGGTGCTTCAGCTATGTGAACTTTGTCTTCCCCAACTAATTCTGAGGTAGCTTGTTTTAGCAAAACGTTTAGTTCAGGACTATTATATCCAGGGGAATAACCTCTTTTTATTCCAGGGGTGATTTTTGCACCAAAAGCTTTTGCTACGCCTTCAGCTATTCTTTTTGCACTTTCAAAAGTCGCTTCCCTAACTTCTTGTTTCAATGATCTAATAGTTCCAGTCATATGAGCAGTTCTTGGAATAACATTGTAGACAGTTCCAGCATTAAAAGTACCAATGGTAAGAACTACTGGATCTACAGGATCAGTATTTCTTGAAGCAACTGTTTGCAGAGCAGTTATAAGATGAGATCCAACCATAATAGGATCTATGGTATCATGTGGTGATGCTGCATGGCCACCTTTTCCTTCAATATCAAACCATATTTTATCTGCACTAGCTGTAAAACTTCCATCTTTTACTTCTATATGTCCAACTTCAACCTCATCAGCCATATGTAGAGCAATCACAGCAGAAACCTCAGGGTCTTTTAGAGCACCTTCTTGCACCATTGGTTTTGCTCCACCCAATCCTTCTTCTGCTGGTTGGAAAATTAATTTTACATTTCCTTTTATTTTATCCTTCATTTTAACGAGAATCTTTGCAACACCAAGCAAAATAGCAGTATGGGCATCATGACCACAAGCATGCATTTTTCCATCATGTTTTGATTTGTAAGGAACATCATTTTCTTCCAGGATTGGTAAAGCATCCATATCTGCACGAATGCCTATAGTTTTTCCTTGACCAGCTGCCCCTTTTATGAGTCCAGTGACTCCAAATTTCGCTAAATTAGGAGTGACTTCAATACTTAATTCCTTCAGTTTCTTAATAACAAATTCAGAAGTTTTCTCTTCTTCATAACCTAATTCAGGGTACATGTGAAAATGTCTTCGAAACTCTATTATTTCCTTCTTAATCTCATTAGCTATTTTCCAAACATCGTCTTTCATTTACTAATCAACTTTCAAAATTGTTTTTTATTGAATAATAGAATAGGATTTGTTGAATGAGAATAAATTCCCTCATAATAAATTATTTGCTTCGAGTTTGATACTTTTTTATGGAAAGCAGAATTGCTTTTTCAATATCAATCTCTAAGCCTCTACCAAGGGCAATTACAGCAAAAAGTAAATCACCAAATTCTTCTTCAAGTTTTTCTTTTGAGGTCGATCTTCCTGGATGTAATCCTGCATCTATTTGTAGTTCCTTTGAAAACTCTCCCAATTCCTCCAAAACAGGCTGGAGTAACCATTCCTTAGACCAGTAACCTCCTAAAGATTCAATTAGAGCATCCACTTTCTCACAAATAATCTGTAATTCTGTCATTAATATCAAGTTGTTAGAAGTATTTCATTATGAATAAATATTCCTTAAAGTTAAGGGAAAAAGAGCTATCTTATTCTCATTGATATTCAGATGCACTTACTAACCAGAATGTTTCTTTTAGAAATTCTAAACCCTCTTGAAGGAAGGTATCACGTTTCTTTTCAAACGCATCCTCATCGAGTTCTTTCCTCTTGAGTTTTTCTAGATCTTTTAATTCTTTTTTAATTAGATCCTCAAATTTATGCATTCCTAATTCTTCTGCTAGTTCAAATGCTTCAGTTAATTCTTCGATTCCGTCTTCTATTTCGTTTTTATACGCCAAGACCTTAGCAAGTACTTTCTTAGTGTACATAGTTAATGGCAAGAATTCTAAATCAAGCGAAATGAAGAGCATATCATCCATAGCTTGAAGAATATCCTCAAGAATTGAATCTTCTTTTCTATCTAAAAATCTCATGAATAATACTACCGATTTTTCTACAAGAATTAAGGCCATTGTAAGAGGTGATGGGAAATCTTGTGCTTGCTCAAACACAATAGCAATCAATTTTTCAGCTTCAACTAATTCTTTTTTCTGGATGAGAAATCTAATTCGTGAAATTAATGCCTGTGCATTTTCTTCTTTTGAATTATGAATTGAAGCGAAAAGATCAGCTCGGCTCATATATGATTCAGCTAAAGCTAATTTATCATGAGCTGTCGAGATCTCGAATAACCAATTCAAAATATCAAAATAAATATCATCTTTTCTATTTTGTTCCATGCAATAGCTTAATGCAATCTCGAATTCGCTAAAAGAGGTATCTAAATTACCGACTAGTGCATTTAATTGTCCAAGCTTCATATGCTCTATCAATAATTCATCTTTTGAGTAACTAAGTTTTTCCTTAAAAATTACAGATTTGCTTCGTGCTTCTACAGCTGACCAAAAGTCTCCGGAAATAAAACTAACATGTGCTAATCCATCATAAATAGAAGGTAATAAGTAATCATAATCATTTTCTTTCGCAATTTCTAGTGCCTTGTTAAATGTTGCAGCTGATTCAGCGTACTGACTACGTTGATAAGAGATTCGTGCAAGTGAAGTAAGAGCAACGGCCATTCCATAATAATCAGTCATTTTCTCTGAAATCGAATAAGATTCATTGAAATATTGTTCTGCTTTGTTTTGCTGTTCTTGTAACTCCGCGAGCTTAGCTAATCTTGAAACACACGCAGATACTCCAATTTGATCCTTAAGCACTTTATAGACTTCTTTTGCTCCGAGATATGATTTTTCAGCTCGTTCATATTCTCCTTTTCTTTCTAAATATTGACCTTTTATTCGAATAGCTTTTGCTTCTAGAGCTGGAAATTTAATTGATTGAAGTGTTGTTAAAATTTCATTCAAATGATTATCAGCTTCATCTAATTGTGAAGATAAAACATAAGCTTGTACCAAGTCTAGTTCAAAATGAGTTATCCAGTATTGATCAGGAATTGCTTTCGCAAGTTCATATATTGGCAATGTTTCTTTTATGATGTCTTTTGGTGCAAGTTGCTGGGCATTAATCCGACATTTAATCAAATAAGCTGGCATGAACATATGGTCATAATTAGGAATTGTTCCCTGATTCTCTTCCTTAAATTTGTCTATTTTTTCCATGACCTCAGCTAATTTTTCCTTACTCTTCGTTCCACTCACAAAGTAGATTTGAGCTAGAACTCCTAAGCATTCAATATATTGTAGAAAATCACCGTTCTGTTCAGAAATTTCTTTGATTCGTTCAAGAGTTTTAATTGCTTCGTCTATATTACCTTGAGCGGCCATCGCTAATGAATACCAGATTCTTGAACCATTATTATGGGAGGCTTTTTCTTTGAAATCTTCGGTGTTGAAAAACTCATAATCCGATAAAAAGTAAGCAATCTTAGATGCCAAGTACCATATTTCATAATCCTCAGGTGGTATAGTAGGAGATTTTGAAATCCTTAGAAACCGATTGAGGAATGTTTTATAATCGGAAGAATCTTGATCTAGTCTCTCATATTGAAATTCAATAGTATCTAGTGATTCTTTTGTCAATCTTGATTCATGCAGTTGAAAGCTTTTAGGAAGGACCACTTTATAACCTCTATTAGGAATTACTTTTCAATATTACTCGACCTAAAAAACAAGATTCCTATTATATAGATATTTCTTAGGTTATTCATAGAGGATTTATTTAAAGATGCGGACTTTATTAAAGTTTATTTTTAAACAAAAAGTGCTATCAATTGTATTTATATAACAAGAAATCACTTTATTACATAAATTTCCCTAACTAAAAGATAATAAGGTAGTTTTGCAGTTTTTTCTATAGTGAAAAAGCTTTTACAAATTGTATGATAACAAATTTTCGGAGTATGGTGAATAAATATGAGTGAAGGAGCTAGCAATCTCAGTCAAAAGCAATTAGAAAAATTAACTAGTAAAGCTAAAGATTTGGGTTACTCCAATTTGGCATTCTTTATAGATGATCTTGATATGCTTTTACGTTCTGCTAACTTGTTAAAACAAAAAGACATGAAATATTTTGAATTGGAGAACTTGATTACCCTCTTAATAAATAAGGATATCAGCTTGGGTATGGCTCCGCGTATGATAAGTATGGTGTCAAAATATTCAGAAAGAAATGAAGAATTAGAAACAGAAAATAACTCTTTGAAGCAGTCAAATATCACTATGCAAAGTAAGTATCAAACTGCTGAAGCTCAAGTAAAGGAACTTCAAAAACAAATTCAAGATTTGTCCGCTGGGGCAAGATCAGATGCCAAAATAAAAGAAGAAAACATCAAGCTCTCCGAAGAAAACAAGTATCTGAAAATGACTAACAAGTCCTTAACAGAAGATTTCAAGAAAACAAAAGATAAATTGGAGAAGAAACTGGAAGAAGCAAATAATCTTGAGCTTGAAAACAGTCAATTAGAATTAAGAATGAAAGATCATCAAAGAGAGCTAAAAGAAATTGAATTAGAATTAACAGAGGAGAAAAGTAAGGTCAAGGGAAGAGATGAAACTAGAAAGAGAATTGAAGATTTAATTGAAGAATTAGATGAATTATATCCAACAACTGATGATCCCTTTAAAAGAGAATTCATTGCCTTTATGGGAGTTGAGCTTTCGGAAATCGCAGATAACAGGAATATTACAAAACAGAAAATTCTCAATCAAATAGCTATTCATGCTAGAGAAATTGAGAAAATCTTTGAACCGAGAATGGCTACTGTTCAACCTACACCGGTTGCTCCTGCGAGACAAACTATGCGAATAGAAACCCCTGTGGAACCATCAGAAGTCAAAGTAGAACCTTTTGTTGAAGAACCTAAAGAAGTTATTCCAGAACCAGTTAAAAGACAACCAATTAAAGAAGAACCTGTCGCTGAACTTGTAGAGGATATTGATGCAGAAGACGATGTTGGGGATAGATATGTGAAACCAAGCGAATTCCTTAAAGGAAAGAGCATTCATTCAGGAGAAGCTAAAGAAGAAGCACCTAAAGTTGAAGCAAAAGTAGGGGATGCAGTACCTGCTATACCACAGGTTGAAGAAGAAATTGCTATTCCAAAACCAAAACCAGTTTCAATATATAAAAAGAAGAAAATGGGCAAACCTGAACCGATGGACAGAACACCAAGTGCTGACCTAGTCAAGGTTTTTGATGTATTCGTCAAGTATTTAGAAGCAATAACTGACAATAGTTCATTTAATGATTTATGTGACAAATTAATCGAAGAATTGTATGAACACGTCGGATCTCCGGGAATGACACAAGTCTATAAGATCAAAAGTGGGGGAGTAAAAAGAAAGCAAATGCTTATTGACCTTATAAAGAAATGGCAAATTCAATTACCAGAAATGTAAGAAAATAATGTTTCAGAGAGAAGAGGAACTTCCTCTCTCTCAAACTCGTTTTTTAAATGTAAATATCACCAATTAGATTTAATGCATGTGCTGACATACCTGCATTATCAAATCGAATTCTAACTTGTCTTGAACCGCTTTTTCCATGTGTACCAGTGACTACACCTTTAGCTATGGCTTCACTATCAGGAAATTCTAGAACGAATTTCTTTCCAATCAGAGCTTTATGATTATAATCAGCTAGTATTTTAGCAATAGCTTGATTGGTTGTTTGTAATCTATTATTTCTTCGATAACTTACAATCATAGCTTTTATAGTTTTTAATTTTCTAGATTTTGCTTTTGTTTCAGTTGCTGGTTTTTTCTTTGTTGCTGTGGTTGGTTTCTTTGGAGGAGATTTTTTACTGGTTGCTTTTTTAACAGCTGGTTTTTTAGCTGTTGGTTTCTTGCTTGTTGTTTTTTTACTTTTTTCAGACATAAAATCACATTCTAGTATTCTCTAATTGAGGGGACAAAGGGACTACTCAAAAAGGTTTTCGCTAAGATTGATTATTAATGGATTCTTCTGAAAAGGATCAAAATATTATCTATGTTTCTTGATCTTTTTCTTCACTTTTGAAGTGGTCCTCAACTGCAAGTAAAGTTCTCTCTAAGCTTTCAAGAAAATTTTCAATTTCCTTCTTTTTAATAGAAATCACTCGTCCCGATTGATGAACGAGAGCATTTCTTTTCTTTCGAATAATGTCAAAGGCTTTTTCATCTTTTTCAGAAATTAAGCCCTTATCTTTTAAAAAGTTAAGAATCATGGAAAAATTAGTGTAAATATCAGCTGGAGCGCCAAATCTATCTATGAGACTTTTGAATAATTGTTCAGTAGACCTAAATAGAAACACCAAAGCTGTTGCATGTTCTTCTTCCGATATTTCATCCCATAATTTCAAACGATTTTTTACATATTCAATATCTGTTTTGAGAGAATTTACCTCATGTTCATAACTGAAAACATCTCGAGCAATTTCATAGAAAGGACTGTCAAAAAACCTATCCTTTATTACTGCAGTTTGTTCTGCTGTTACTTTTAACTCATCAAGAATTGGTTTATAGATTCTCCATGCTTGTTGTTTAGCAACTTGATTTCTTGAGTAGATTCTCAAAGCTTCTCCAAGAGACTCTGAGAATTCCTGTTGATATATAGGATCGATTCTTCTTGAGTGTTTTCTTAACAAGCGTTCCCCAACAAGGCTTTCGATTGGAAATTGACTCAATGCTCGGATGTAATTACTTTGCTTAATTCTCTCTTCTTCGTCTATGTACACAACAATTGGAAGTGTTTCTAAGATTAATTTCCTAAGACGACCAATGGAATATATTGCAATGATATTGCTGAGAATAATAAAAATTGCAAAGAGGGAAGCAAAAATCGCCACGTTTATTGGATTATCAATTCTATCAAGAATAAAGAAATCAAAAGAAATTGGTCTATAATGAAGTATTATTACACCAATAAAGTTCGCCATCGCTAAGATTGCCCAGATTACTGAGAAAAGTAGCAATGATTCAAAACTACTAAGTAGATTTTCTTTTCTACTTTCTTTGGTTCTACTAACATAAGAATCGATATACAATCCTCTAACTTCTTTTACTAGTTGTGGGATTAATCTTTCTTCTATAGATTTTTCAATTTTGACTTTTAGCTTTGTAGATACTCCAACTATATCATCTGAGAAAATAAATAGCGAATCAATATTCTTCTTTAAACTCATTTCATATTCTTTACTAATCCCACAGATGAAATAGATAAACATTGGTGATACAATATAGAAGAATAGAGCAGGAGCAAGGAAGATTAGAATCCAAATGATTAAGTAAATCAACCAAGTGACATCAAGCTTTGTCCCCCTAAATGCAGAGTAAATTGCAAATACTAAAAACTCTAGAACTAGTGGAATATATACTCCAAGTAAGAATCTTTGATTGAATAATGCATTTGTAATTCTTTGCCTTGTGTAGCTCAAGTTTTTCACCAGCTTATATACTAGAAAAGTAATTTAATAATTCTTCTTAAATGTTTATTGTAATTTATTATTGTTATTGAAGTTTAGGACTGGTGTTTGAAATACAATCCAATCATTCCTTTATTAAGAATCATCAATCTCTTCTCGAGGTAGATTTTGACCTGAAAACAATAGAAGCACGAAAAATTGCATTAGAAATAATTAATGAGGGCATTAAAGCAGCAGACCCAAAAAAAGCAATTCATGATTCTATAAAGCTAGTGAAAAGTGAAATAAAGTTTAGTAATGGAAGTAATTTTTTACTTAGCGATATTAGTAGGTTATTCGTTATTGGAGCAGGGAAAGCAACTGCAATGATGGCTGAAGCGTTAGAAAAAATTCTTGGACAGCACATACATGCAGGACAGATCAATGTTCCAGAAAATTCAGTGAAACAGAAGCTCAATTTGAAAAATATTCAATATAATATCGCGGGACATCCTTTAGTGACTTCTGGAACAATTTCTGGAACAAAAAAGATTATAGAAATGATTGATGAATTATCATCGAGTGATTTAGTTATTTGTTTGATTAGTGGTGGTGGCTCTGCTTTGCTTGAGTTACCAGTTGAAGGAATTACTCTTGAGGATTTGAGTGAATTATTTCATATACTAACAGAAGTTGGAGCTACTATACATGAATTGAACACAATTAGAAAACATATATCTCAAGTAAAAGGAGGTAAATTAGCTCAATTAATCCAACCTGCGAAAGTCATCTCTTTAGTAATCAGTGATGTCATAGGTGACACTTTAGATACAATTGCTTCTGGCCCAACTGCTCCCGATTTAACATCATGGCATACTACAGAACAAATAATCAATAAATATGGTATTATGCATAAATTACCGCTTTCAGTTCAGCAAGTAGTAAAAGAAGGATTAACAAGAGAAATTAATGAGACATTAAAACCAGATAATTCTACTTTCGCTAATGTAGAGAATATCATTATTGCTTCTAATACAAAATCATGCAATGCAATGAAAGAATATGCAAATCAAAAAAAATATTCTCCGATAATAATTTCAACGGAAATCAGTGGAGAAGCAAGAGAAGTGGGCAAGGAATTTGCAGAGAAGGCAAAGAGAATGGATAATAATTCCGTTTTAATAGCGGGGGGAGAAACCACAGTTACAATTCAGGGCAATGGTTTAGGTGGAAGAAATCAAGAACTAGCATTAGCTGCAAGTCAAATAATTGCAGGAAAGAAACGTATTGTAATTGCATCACTAGGATCTGATGGGATTGATGGTCCAACTGATGCCGCAGGAGCATTAGTCGATGGTTATACAGCATTATCAGGATCAAAAATGAAACTAGAAATAGATGATTTCTTGAACAATAATGATTCATTTAACTTTCTCAAACAAACAAATAACTTGATTTTTACTGGTCCAACAGGTACAAATGTCATGGATTTCATTGTAGTCGTAAAAAGTATGAAGAAAAAGAGCTAAATAGTAACCCTATGCTTTTATTAGCAGTCTTTTATATAGGTAAGTAGCAAGATAAGGTCATTTCCAAGGATTTTTGAATGTAATCCTCGAATAATAAAATTGCTAATAATGGTAAATATATAAGATAGTTGTCTGTATTAAATATCGAGCGTGGAAGAAAGTTGTCAAATTCATCGTTGTATCAATATGCATCAAAATATGCACAAAAAGCTTATGACCAGGATAAAGCTGGGGATTATAAGTCTGCTCATCAAAATTATCTGAAAGCTGCAGAAGTTCTACAACAGCTTATTGGTTTTACAAGTAACCCCCAACTAAAGAATATGTATTACATTAAAGCTAAAGAGTATCTTGCACGTGCTACTGAATTAAAAGATCAAGGTCTACAAAGAGTAGAGAGTAGTGGAAAAAGGAAGAAACCTAAGAAAAGTAGTGGTAAAAGTTCTGATTCTCCTTCTGATGAAGAAGAGGATGAATTAGAAGAAGCAATTTCAGAAATAATTATCGTAGAAAAACCAAATGTAAAAATGAGTCAAGTAGCTGGCTTGGAAGAAGCCAAAAGAGCTTTGAGAGAAGCAATCATCCTACCTATGAAACGTCCTGATTTATTCGTAGGGGCAAGAAATCCATGGAGAGGGATTTTGCTTTTTGGTGCTCCTGGTACTGGTAAAACACTACTTGCAAGAGCTGTGGCTACCGAGGTAGAGGCGACATTCTTTAACGTGAGTGCATCTAGCATCATTTCAAAGTGGTTGGGTGAATCAGAAAAATTAGTCACACAATTATTTGAATCAGCTATAGAAAAACAACCATCTTTGATCTTTATTGATGAAGTGGATAGTATTGCTTCTACAAGAGGTGGAGGGGAACATGATGCAATGCGTCGTGTCAAAACAACATTAATGACTCAAATGGATGGTGTGACCACAAAGAAAGAGGACCGTCTTGTAGTCATTGGTGCAACAAACCTTCCGTGGGAATTAGATCCTGCGTTTAGAAGCAGATTCGAGAAGAGAATCTATATTAATTTGCCAGATTTACCTGCACGAGCAAAAATCTTCGAAATACACTCCAAAGGTGTGGAGTGCGACGAGTCAGTTGACTTCAATTTACTTGGCGAAACGAGTGAAGGTTATTCTGGTCGTGACATTTCAATGCTTTGTCGTGAAGCTGTCATGATGCCAGTAAGAGAATTAGATATTTCAGGTGCTTTAGATAATCCTGATATTATAGCAAGAAAGGTTACTTTGCAAGATTTCATTTCCGCAATGGAAAAAATAAAACCAAGCGTTGCACCCGAGGAATTATTGCGTCATCGTGGTTGGGCCGAGGAATTCGGAAGTATTTAGAACAAATAAAGAGTAAACAAAATATCAGCTCTGTTTGTATGAAACAACGGTAAACTAAAAAATAAGATAGAATTAAGTAAAATGACAGAAGTAAACAATATCTCAGTGGGATAGTTATATGTCAGTTAAGGAAAAGAAACCAAAATCCAAACCAAAGAAGAAGGAGAAATCCGATTCTGTGAAGGAGAAGGTTAAAGAGAAAACTGAAGTTAAACCCACGAAGGAAACTAAAACTGAGACAAAACCTCCACGAGAAGCAACTGTCACAATTTCTTTAATAGAAAATCCCTCTACAACTGAAGAGAAAATCTACAATGCAATGCTTCGGATTGAGCAACTAATTCAATCAGATGTAGCTATCTCTCGAGAGGATTTATTTGATTTAGGAGAAGATATTGAAAGGCAATTGAAAGAAATTCTGCCGGAATGGATAGACAAGCCATGGATGTATGTGACTCCTGAACACCAAAAGCAACTGGATTCATGGTGCTCTGATTGGTCGAATTTTATAATGGAATATGCTCGTATAAATATCAGGCACATAATACACATTGAAGAAGAACGATCTAAATATCCATTCAATAACAAACAAACTAAGAAGAAATTAGATAGAGAACAATTACAAGAAATTGGCGATTATATTGTAGCTCAAGAGATGGGTATATGGTGGGATAAAAAGAAAATCCGACTTCGGCTTTATTGGCGTACTCTTGATGAATGGGCAGATATTATTTATGAGTGGAGTATTAAAACAGGTCGAGCTGCTGGTGCTGAGAGAGTCATGACGATTATTGATATTCAAGAAGCAGCTCAAACTTGGAGTACAATTCCAATAGAAGATCTTAGACGTATTTTCAAAATTATGGAAGATAAGGGTTACATTGAATGGGCAGATAAAAAGAAGAATATTATTGCTTTTGTCTTCTAAAAGCAATTATTTCTTTTTCGTTTGTTTTCAATTGTAGTAGTAGTTTCTATAACCAGTGAATTATTCTGCGAAACAATACTGTTTGTATTTATCTGTTGATAGCCAGTTATTGACAAGTCATTACTTTGTGAGGTTCTTTGTGTGGAAGCTAAGCTTGATGATTTTGAATTAACGCTATGCTGTTCCAGCATTGGACTTATGGTAGTATTTGTGATCCATTCAACTACATTTATGATGAAATCCAAGTTGTGAGTCGAATTGTATTGGGAATTGATTGCCCAATTATCAGCCATAAAATTCGAACCTGTTACTACAACACGTCCATAGGTATTATTTGGTGAAGTATGTGCAATCACAGCAGCATTTGTTTGCAAACCTGACCAAGCGACTGAAAGTGAGTTCTCACCTATTACATTTAGGCTTGCACCCAGGTAATCAAAATTAGTCAGATCAGCAGTAACTGGATGTGTCGCATTCATCTGAGTTATAAGTACAACATTGTATTCACCAGTTGCTTCATTGAATATCACGGGATCAGGGATTGTGTTCTCTGTTATTGTTATGTTGAATTTATTCAATAAGCGATTTGTTTCGTTAAGAGCAGCTGAATTGTTATCTGTTCCCATTATGAATAATCCATGTCCGGTTTCAACAAACTCTGTAATATAATCCAAAGTCTCATTTGTGAATTCTCTATAATAAGATTCTACTGTGAAATCCTCTTCTAGATAAAGACCATAAGTGTTGGGATCAGGAATAATTAATGCATCAAAGTCATTCAATTGTGAGAAATTATTGAGGTCTGGTAATTCAATTAAGGCTATGGAATCTGCAGCTAATTGATCACGCATTTCACTGAATTGTCCTAAAAGGTGATCCATGTCCCAGAGGGAATGATAAGCATCAAAACCAATTCTAGCAACTGGATCCTCAATTTCAACAGAAATTGCTACTTCTAAAGATTCTCCTAAATTACTGGTAATATAGATTGTTTCTACATGAGTTCCTAATGTTTGATTATCATCTATTACAAATTTACAATCTACTAATGAAGTTTGATTTATTGTTACAGGTGTTTCAACTTCAATAATTGATTGTATAGAAGGTAATGAACTGGTAAAAGTAAAAGTTTGTTCGATTGATGTAATAATGGTTAATGGAAAGCTCCAAATATCTCCTCGAAATGCTTTTGTTATTGAGATTGGCAAAGTGTCAGGTAAAACATAACTAACTAATGGAATATCTCCTGATTTTTGTGCTGCTGTTATGACTGTTTTGGCTAATGTGACATTAGGCACACCTGCTCCAGAATAATAGATTGGATAAGATTGACTTATGGAAGCACTACGCATTAATGCTGCTTTTAACAAACCAGGAGTTGTTTTGTATCCCATTGTATTACACCAAGACATCAAAACAGCAGCTCTCGCAGCAATTTTAGGTGCTGAGAAACTTGTTCCAATAGCAATTAATGTAAAGCCAGATTCTAATAAATCTGGTTTAATACTATGATCCTTTAGAGGACCTATACTACTATAATCTGCTATTCCATCAAAAGTTGTAGCTCCTACAGTTATTGCTTGTAGTGCATCACCAGGTCCTTCTATGCTAGAAGTTGCATAACCTGCACCATCACCACTATTTCCTGCTGAGATAACTGTTAGAACCCCTTTTGTTTTTGCAGCTTCATTAATAGCATCAACAATAGTGTCATTTTCTAGGATAGGACCGCCTAAGGAAATATTCACAATGTCAGCATCAGCTTCTTCAACAGCCCACATAAATGCAGCATAAATAGCTGGATACGTTGCCGTTCCATCATAACTAGCACATTTTCCTATTATCAGGTTCGCTTGAGGGGCAATACCTAATCCTACTGATCGACCTGCTATTTGTAAGGCTACAAGTGTTCCATGTTTATATTCGGTTAAATCAAGTGAAGATTCATTTTCTTCATAACCAAATTCTGTTGTTACAAAATTTTTTTCTAAAATTACCCTGTCTTTTAATTCTCGAGAGGAGCTATAACCAGAAATTCTAGTATTCATATCTATTCCTGAATCGAGAATCGCTATATTTACTCCTTCTCCTCCTACTCTCAGAGGTTTTATTATGTAAAGTAAGGAAATTGCAACACTTGTTACAATTAAGAAAATTATAACGGTTATCCAAATCGCTCTTCGTAAGCCTTTATCTGCCATAATTATAAGCCTCTATGTGCTATTTTGCATT
Organism: Candidatus Heimdallarchaeota archaeon; assembly: GCA_019894765.1. The sequence continues at coordinate 4,459 of JAGXNT010000115.1, read as the reverse complement.
TAATGGTTAAAAGTATAATAATCTAATTAAACTATATCATTAAAAGCTATTTGTATGTGACTATTGAACAACGAGGTATAAAAAGTGAAAGATTGTTATGAAATAGTTCCTGTTGGTTATTTTCGGAAAGATGAAAAAAACACTTGGATAGAAATTCTGGATGAATATAAATCTGGAATGCTTTTAATGGAGGAATTCTCACATTTAATCACACTCTGGTGGATAACTGGAAGAGATAACAAAGAGGATCGTTCTATTTTACAAGTAAATCCTAAAGTATTGGATGGTAATCAAGAAACTCCTTTAAGTGGAGTTTTTGTAACAAGATCTCCAGTTCGACCAAATCCTGTAGGATTAACAATTGTTAAAATAATAAAAATTGAAGACAATAGAATTTTTATTGATAGAACAGATGCATTTGATAAAACACCTATAATAGATATCAAACCATATATACCTAGATCTGATTGCATTTTAAATGTAAAACTACCTGATCATTTCAAGTCTCTATTAGAAAAAAGAAATGAATAGCTGGAGCTGTTACAATCCAGCATAATTTGTTTTAAAATATTAAAGCAATACCAGGTCTACCAGGTTCAGCAACTTTTGCTTTTGGATGCTTTGATTTTATTGCTAAAGTAATATGAACTGTTTTTGCTTTAAATTCACGTTTGAAATAAGGTAATGCATCCTCTATAGCTGCTTTTTCCGATTTTGCATTTAATTTTGGATCAATTCCTGGATGTTTGGTTAATTTTTGCGTATATTTGACTGCTGCGTTTCCCGCTTTTTTGATGGTCTCGTCTGCCATGATTTCTTTGATTAAATTCTCTGGCTTCTTTCGTCGTATGCTTAAGACTTTGTACATCCAATCTGGTGCGATGAATATCTCGATACTTTGTAATGGTTTCTTTTCTTGCTTCTTGATTGCGTTGATGATACCTTCAATATCATCTCTTACATTTTTAACGAGATTTTCTTCTTCTTCTAGTTTGTTAGCAATTAATTTCTTATTTGCCTTGGGAAATGTTCGATGAGCAGCAAAATTTTTCTTGTCTTTTTTTACTACTTCATTTACTTCTTCCGCGAAATGGGGTATCATTGGAGTCATTAAATCTACCATTGTAAACAATGCTTCTTTGTAACCAGGACCTTTGACTTTTCCTGATCGTAATTCATACCATTTCAAATCGTTTAGTATGTCAAAGAATCCAGAGCTAATTGCACTTCTTGATTGTTGTTCTTTGTAATGCTCAGTAGTATCTGCAATTCTTGTTTGTAGGCGACTCAAAATCCATTTATCGATTCGATGAACATCTTCAGTGAATTTTGATGTAGTGATGTCTCGATAAATTACTTTCAATCTCTTACCAGCAGCATCTGCGTCTGGGTATCTGAAATTCGCATCATCATAACCTTCGCCTGCGTACGCTAAACCAAAACGTGTAGCATCCACACCGAATTTTTCCATGACATCAAGTAGTGTAACTGAGTTTCCAGCACTTTTACTCATTTTTAATCCTTCAATCTGAATCATGCCATTAGCTTCTACCTCTAGTGGATAATGACCCTTTGGAAATAGAGCTAGGTGTTGAAAAATGTAAAAGGTAAAATGATTGAAAATCAATTCCTTTGCGCTGCCACGAAAATCTGGAGGATAGAAATACTCGAATTCCTCTTTCATTTCTTGTAATACTGCTTTGTCTACGCCGGATTTTTTTGCAGCTTCTGCAATTGTTACTTTGTCTCTAAATAAATAATCAAAGACTTCGTTTGGTAATTGCTCAGGTTGGATGTCTTTCTCAGTGATGATTCTTGAAATTGTATAGTAAGCCATATACACAGTACTATCTGATAATGTTTCAACGATCCATTCTGTATCCCAGGGTAAAGGTGTACCTAAACCACTTTTCCTAGCACAAGCTTTGTCTTTCAACCAATCAATGGTATATTCAAAAGACAATCGAGCATCAGGTGGATAAACAGTCATCTTTTTCAGATGAGCTCTTGCTTGTTTTTTCCATTTTTCTTCGCCATATGTAATGAACCATTGATCTCTTAGAATTTTTATGTGATTTTTTGTTGTGCATCGACATATGACTGGACCTGAAGTTTCCCAGATAGTGGAAGATATTCCATCAGCGATTAAGTCTTTAATTAGAATGTCTTTAATTTCGTTTACAGCAATTCCAGCATATTTGCCACAGTTTTCACGCATAACGCCTTTGTGATATTCACCTTTGTAAATATCTTGAGTAGCATCTTCGATAGCTTCGTCTTCTTGGTTTTCAATGCTTTTAGCTTCGATGATATCCTTTGCAGGATGTTCACCTAAACCATCGGTTTTAATCATTGAAATTAATTCAATATCGCTAGCAAAATCCTTTGGTAAACCATATTTGGTTAACATTTCAGGATTATTCCACAAATCACGTAGTGCAGCATAATCAAATGGTGCATGACTTGGAACGCTCATAACTACACCAGTTGTGTGGTCTACTGCTACAAAAGTAGCAGGCAAAATCTTCACATCTTCTTCTCTGACGGGAGTATGACATTTCTTACCTATGATTTCTATTCCCTTAAATTTGCGAATAACTTTTACTTCACGTAATTGATCCTCTAACTTAATTACAGTTGGCTCGGAAAAGAACCATTTTTCACCATCCACTTCAGCTTCAACGTAATCTCCATCTGGATGAATCCACATGTTAGTTACACCAAAGATTGTTTCCGGTCTCAAAGTTGCAGGAACTAAGTATCCGTCTTCAAAGGGGAATTTTAGTAAGATGAACTCAACTGGACTATTACCTTCACCACTTAAACGATCATGATCACCAGTAGGACTTTGGCAATTTCTACACCAAACAACGGGATGGGTTCCTTTCTTAACGTAACCTAAATCCCTTAGTGTTTCATACTGCCATTCAATGAATCGACTGAAAGGTGGACAAAGAGTTGTTGTTACAAATTCACGACGCCAATCAATGCTTAAGCCAAATTGTGTTAAGTGTTTCTTATTCAAAATCTTGTAGTAAGTAGAGATGTGTAGTGGATCTGTGAACTTTTCCAATTCAGAATCAGGAATACCGCTTTGTTTCAATACACCTATCTGAATTTTATCGCCTTTCTTTACACGCTCAGCTACTCCTTGAATTGGTTGACCAGTTGCGTGCCAGCCTTGTGGGAAAACAACATTTATTCCATTCATACGTTTGAATCGAGCGTAAGAATCACATTTCATAGAAGTATATCCATGTCCAACATGAACGCTTCCGTTTAGATATACTATTGGAAACGTTATCATGAATTTTTCTTTGGTATGATCTACATTTGTTTCGTGGATCTTTGCATCAGCCCATTTTTTCTGCCATTTGGGCTCAACTTTTTTCGAATCGTATTCACTCATTGTCCTTTGGACCTCCTAGAGTTTTTAGCCTCTGATGGTGATCATCTCGAGGGTTTCCCAGTGAGTTTTTAATGCGACAACTGAATTTTGTGCATTTAAAATTGTTCTCATATTCAAAGAAATGATGAGCAATCTCACATTGCACTGTGCTTGTCCATCGCTCACTAAAACCAGAAATCTTTTGGGTTGAGATGCCTTCCTTCCAGTAGATATATTCAGAAGATGATTCTCTATTGGATAAGAAGAACACTATTCCTCATTTTGATTCCTCTAACTTTTGATTTAGTCATTTCTTTATAAAAATTTCTCTATTCAGCTTGTTTTTCGAGAACAATTATAAAAACAGTTTTTCATATTATTCAAAGCAGTGCAATTTATCCAACAATGGGATTTATAGCAAAAAACAAAAGTGCATTTTTGCACATAAAACAGATGTTATTAAGGAAATTTGTCGTTAGTCTATTAGACAGGACCATTCACTCCTAAAACCCGGAGATTAGGCGATAAAATGCAAATAGACATGCATGTTCATTCGAACATCAGCTTTGATTCCAAAATAAAAATAGGACTTCTCCTAAAGAAATTGAAATTACTAGGATTAGATGGTATTGCAATTACAGATCATGATTCAAACGCTGGAACTGCAAAAGCTAAAGAGCTTGCGAAAAACTATGATGTGAAGGTTTTTTCTGCTGTAGAAGTCACAACAAGGAAAGGGCACATACTAATCTATGGAATAGATGACCAACCTCCTTTCAAAAGATCTGTGGAAGAAACTCTAGATTGGGTTAGAGATCACGATGGGGCAGCAGTTTGTGCTCATCCCTATAAAGTAGCATCTCCAAGTCTACGAGATGATGTCTATAAACACAAATTTGATGCAATTGAAATAAACGCTAAGTGTAGTATGAGTCAAAATAAAGCAGCTGAAACTATAGCCCATGTTATGAATATACCTTTGATTGGAGGAAGTGATGCGCACTTCATAGATAATGTTGGGAATATAAATACCTCATTTTATAATGATATAAACGATGAAGCAGAGCTAGT
>JAGXNT010000021.1 GCA_019894765.1 Candidatus Heimdallarchaeota archaeon | reverse complement strand
GGCAAAAATATCCCAGAAACTATTGTGACAATGATTGTTCCTGTTAAATTTCCTAATGATGTGAACAAAGTAACAGTAGACATTGCCCTGCCAAGTTTTTCTTTAGGCAATCGTTCTTGTCTTAATGTAGAAGAAGGGATATTCGCAGCACCATTCACAATTCCTAAAGGCAGTGTTACTACAAGAACCATTACCCATTTGTTTGTAATCAATGAGAACAATAGTAATCCTATCGCTTCAATCAAGATGACTGCATTAATTAGTATTAATTTTCTGTTTATTTTTCCAATTGTTATTATTATTAATGAAGTTAATATACCAATTCCAGCAGAAACCGTCCCAACCGCTCCATACCACGTGGGATTTAATTCTAATTTCCCTTGGAGGATTACACTATACAACCCGCCTATAGATGCCACAGTGAAATTAAACAATGTATACATCACTAAAACAAAACTGATTTTTGAATCCTCTCGAACTGCTCTAAAACCAATTCTAATATCCCTCCCAAATTCTAGTATTTCCTCTTTCCAATGTTTTCTTTTCCGATCTTCTAAAATGGGTTTGTTACCTTTTAATGTTAAAAAGAAGCATACTGTTGCTCCTGCTCCAATAACTGTTCCGCTAACAATAAAACTAAACAAGTAATTAAAATCAGCAATTACTCCGGCAATAAGAGGTCCTATAACAGTAGCAATTTGCATAACTGTTTGATTAAAGGAGTTCATCACTAACAAATTCTTTCTTTTTACTACGTGTCTTGTATAGGTTCCAATTGTTAGGAATAAAACACTGCCTCCTATAGCGTTAATGAATGCTAAAAGATATAGTGGCCAAATAAAATGCACATAATTAAGACTGCTTTGATAAATAATGTGTCCTGTTCCTGTAACGATTTTTTGTATATCTATAAGTGTTAATAAGTCCTTTAACAGATAGATTGCTAAGAAACCAATTTTTCCTCCTAGGAGAATTGTTGTGGCTACAAAGATGACTTTTCTCTGATCTAATCGGTCAATCAACACTCCAGCAATTGGCATTAAAAGAACATTCGGCAATATCCCTATAACAATTAGTAAACTCATCATAGTTGCGCTTTGGGTTGTAGAATAAATGATATAGGAGATTGCTGTAAAAGCTATGATATTTGAGACAACAGCTAATATTTGCCCAGAAATAACTAAGGAATAAGATTTGTTTTTTAACACTTCTCCCAGTGAGGGTTTCTCTTGATTCTCTGAAATTTCTGTTAATCCTGTAAGAGGTTTTTCTCCTTTCTTTTTCTTTTCCATTCTATTACCTGCTTTCCTCTCATTTACCTTAATCCGTTCACCAAAAAAATATTTTGCGATAGATAAGGAACTTTCTCATAAATAAGAATCTACTACTCTGCTTTTGAGAGAAGACTGTTGTTTTTCTTTTAAGCTATCTTTTTCTATCTTATTGACTATACTCTATTTTATCTGGTGGTTGAAGTGAAGTTTCTGATTGGAGAAAAGCTATCTTATAAAGGCAAAAGAATTTCATTGCGAGCTATATTTTTACTTAGTCTGATGATTTTTACAACTTTTAGTCAAAATCAAAAAGCATCCGGATTTGAAAAACAATCAGTAGATCCTTTGACATCAGATTGGTTGAAAAGCGCTCGAATAGTCGGTTATGAGTTCTGGGAAGACATGGAAGATGCTGAAATAAGAGAAAGGGTGCTTGAGTTAGTCAGTCAGAATGTTAATGTCCTCGAATTAGATATCGGTCTCATTCATTTATATGAGACTTTTTTTGAACCTGAATTATATATTGAAGGAACTGAAAGAATTGTAGAAATCGCTCATCAAGAAGGATTATTTGTCGTAGAGTACATTGCTGGTTTTGAACTAATAACAGAAGATGCAAACTCAAAAGACAATTCAACTCTAAAAAATCATCCAGAATGGATTCAAAGAGACCTTGATGGAAACTATGCTGTGTATGGTTCTGAGCTAGGTTTTTGGGTGGAGAAAGGCGATGAATCCGCTTGGATCACTCCTCTTGCTCCTGATTGGCGAGCTCAATATATGTCTATTGTTGCGGATCTTGCGGGAACAGGACTGGATGGTATTTACATTGATGTCCCTTTCTGGCAAACTTGGTATAGTGATGACAATGAGTGGACTTGGGGTAGCTTTGATGCTTTTACTGTTGAAGAATTCACATCCAGATATGGTCATCCACCTCCTGGTGATGAATCCGACTTCGATTTGAGCAATCCTGTTTTTATTGAATGGTTACAATTCCGAACTGATGTTGTGAGTGAATTTTTCGCTGAAGTTTCATCAGTTGCTAAGGGAATTAATCCAAACATAAAGATCATTGCTGAGATTTGGTTGGCTCAAGGATTACATGGTTTGCTATCAGGCGCAGATCCCTATTATCTCTATGACTATCTCGATGCAATTACCTATGAGTTTGGTACTGAAGGGGACTCAAGAGCTTTTACCGAGGACTTGTGGTTGTACATAGTAATTAAGAATTTGCAGTATAGATCTTTAGATAATGATCATCCAAGCTGGATTTTGGATTATGCTGTAAATCCTGAAGATTCCACCTTGCTTGCAGCTGCTAATATTATGTTTGAAGGAAACTTCTGGGAGACAAACGGACCAGACATGGATGGTACAGTGGGTTTTGATTATCGAAGTGAGCTTTTCAGTTGGATTTCAGATTATGATTCCTATCTCTATGGTGATTGGGAGGTTGTTAATCCAGTAGCAATCTATTATAGTCCTCAAACAAGAGATTTTGTTTATTCACTAGATACAATATACAATCCCATTGTTGATTATGGCGAGGGTGTCTTTAATGACCAATTTTGGGGTTCTTATAACGAGTATATTGGTGGTCATCATAGCTATGATCTTTTTGGTATGACTGCAATGATGCTACAATCACATATTCCCACAAAAGTAATTACTTCTAGAGATTTAGGAAGACTTGATCAATTAGGTGTACAAATGCTAATCTTACCAGATGTTGCTGCGATGAATGAGACAGAAATATCTCTAGTAGAGGATTTCGCAACTGAAAAACCTGTCATTGCAACAGGTGATACTTCACTTTACTTCCACAATGGAACCAAAAGAACTGATTTTGGTTTGCAAATCCTCTTTGGCACTAGCGTTACCGATACAACTTCGACTGTTGTAAATGGAAATTGCACGTACTTAAGAGACCGTCTTGGTGAAGATTTTTGGGTGGACATTATTATGGGGCAGAATACCTTAGCTGAAGCATTACGAGCTGATTTCATTACAGACATCTTTGAACCTACAGGTTATGGTTTCAAGATGACAACTAATGCACCAAAAACCGTTATCATGAATCCTTATTCAGATGGGAATGAAACAATTGTTCGAGCAGTGAATTTTGATGGCACTCGTAAAAATCAACAATATCCAAATGAACAAAGCTTTAATCTATCTGTATATGATCCCTCAGAGGTTTTACTCGAGTCAAATGAGTCGATTACCATTGGGTATGGCGGCATCATTACCTTTGATGGTCAACATCTTATCCTTAAAACGGAATTCTATTCCCCACCAAATACAGTTAACTGGTTAGTAATTGGTCTAACAACAAGCGGAGGATTAATCTTGATTATACTGATCTTCTCTATTATTTTCATTCGAAAAAAGAAAATACGTTTATTTAAGAAGAATTAATCCAAAATGACAATCATACAATCAATTTGCCAACTTGACTTCTTTCAGTACTTTTTCTATCATTACTTCATCAAATTTCTCAGGTTCTTCAAAATTTGGAGAGTGCGCTGATTTCTCAAACCAAATGAATTCTTTCTTTGGGGCTTGTATTTTCTTAAAATATTGTTCTGCTAACTCAAAGGGTGTATTGTAATCATATCTACCAACAATGAAATACACAGGTACAGAAAATTTCCGAGCATCTTTGACTAGATCAATTTTTTCGATAATCTCCACCCATAATGATTTGATAGTAAAAACTGTTCC
>JAGXNT010000114.1 GCA_019894765.1 Candidatus Heimdallarchaeota archaeon | reverse complement strand
TTAAAACCAGATAATGCTGAAGCCCTCACACCTTTATTTGAAGATATTTTTCCAAGATATCTAATAGATGGTATGCCCGAAGTTAAGAAGTATCTAGACAAGTTCTTCTTTACAGATATACCCAAATCTAATTTTGGCCCAGTTTTTGATTCTACCATTGTTTGTGGTGGAGGTCGAAAGAGAGAGTCTATCATTGAGATATTAGAAGAACATAATCTAAAAGCATCTGATTCAATTGCCATAGGTGATAGTATAACAGATATTCAAATGTTGGAATATGTTAGAGATAATGGAGGAACTGGTGTATCATTCAATGGAAACGAATATTCACTAGAACCATCAATGATTGCTTATTCTGGTAAGACAATTTATCCATTAGCTGAATTAATCAAAACATTTCCGGAAACAATGGATTTTGTTTCTAATCTTTCAAAAGAGGAAATGAATAACAAAGAGGAATTTTTTGACATATCACTTGATATAAGTAAAGAAGAGTTTCAAAGGATTTTACTTCTCCAAAAGAAATATCGCAAATATCTCAGAGTAAAAGCAGCGGAGCTAACCTAAAGCAACATATGCTTGAGTAATATAAATGCTTAAATGCGATTTCTATTTTGCTATATTTATCATAATTAAATAATTTTGAGTGGTTAGAAAAATTGTCAATATTAGATAAAGATGATGAGGTTTTACTTATAGCACAAGTAGATCCTACACCAGGAAGACAATTACTAACCAAAAAAGAAAGAAAAAGAAACATTTTCTTCTTTACAATTACATCCTTCTTTGCTAGTTCTGCAAGCAGCATACATTTTGTTTTCTACAGTTTGTATTTCCTAGATATCAATGATTCCGAAAAACTGTTCGGAATTATCGGAACTGTATCATCAGTGGTAGCTATTGTTGGGTTAATACTTGCTGATTACTTGAATAACATCTTAGGGTATAAGAGAGTTTTTATTATCGCACAGGTTTTGATTGCTGTTTCATTTGGGTTCTTTATTTTTGAGCCCACAAAAATATACATAGTAATTATCGCAGTTTTAATATTAAGCTTGGCGTTCTCTCTTAATGAATCGCCATACAATATTATTTTGACAGAGTCCGCTGGAGAAGAAAGAAAAGGATTAATAGCATCTATAACTGCGTTTTTTGGTCGATTTGGTGAAGTAACAGTATCAACTATTGTTTTCCTTATTACTTTCATAGTTGGTTTTGAATTTACAAATCATGAGCGAGCATATTTCTATCTATACGGTACAATTGTAGTTGTTCTAATTGCTATTGGTGTCACTTTCATAATTACAGATCCTTCAAGGAAGTTAGTAAAAGAAAATCAAAAAGCAATTCCTATAATAGAGAAGAAAAAGGAAGAAATCCTTGATGAGGATGAAGAGAAGGATACAAAGAAGAAAACTAGTTTTATTGGAGGATTTGTTGAGGCATTCAAAGATAAATGGGTGCTAAGAATAGCATTAACATTTTTCCTAGATGCTTTCTTATGGGGTATTGCATTAGGAGTTCACTGGGCAGGATTACAAGATGAAGATATCTTTGGTCCGAATGCTTTCAATGATCAACAAATCAGTCTGCTAATTATGATAACAAGCATCACAATATTAGTGGCTATGTATCTTGGGAGATATGTAGACAAAATAGGTGCAAGATTTTTTCTATTTATATCAGAGCTTTGTGGACTTGTCTGGATAATATTAACAGTGATATTTGTTTTTTATCAAGATTTGTTTATATTAATGATATTCGCTAGAATTGCTCTAGGATTTTCAGTTGCTCTGTGGATACCTTCAACTGTTGCATTATTCACAAACGTTGGACCCGAACGTAAAAGCAAAGTGTATAATTCAATAGCGATTTTCCGATCAATTGGTTGGTTACCAGGTGGTTTTATTGCTGGTTTTTTGTATGATGCTATACCACAACCATATGGTTATTTGACACCTATGTTCATCTTGATTGCTGGCTTTCTAATTATCATCCCTGTTTTCTATACTATACCTAACAGACCAAGTGATATGAATAAAGCTAAGAAAACTGTAAATTCGCAGTAATGCTAGTAAGCAAAACTCCTTTAAATTAACAAAAGTCAATTATTTTACCCATAATTGGAGTGTTAACAATGCCCGAAACATTCGACGTCATCTCTGTAGGTGCAGTTTTAGTAGATATGATTGCACTTGTAGAAGAGTTTCCCAAAAGAGATGGGGAATCGTTTGTAAGGGATTTTAAATTTATGCCCGGGGGAGCTGCAGCCAATGTTGCAGTAACTACTAGTAGATTAGGTTTGAAGACCGCATTCTCTGGCAAGATAGGAAAGGATACTTTCGGAGAGCTATTGCTTAACGATCTCATTAAAGAAAAAGTTCACGTGAAAGAAACCGTAGTCATTTCTCAAGATATCAGTACTGGTTCTTGTTATATTTGTGTAGATAAGAAAGGTGATCGAATGATTATGGCTTATAGTGGAGCTGCTGATACTTTAGCTATCGATGATTTACCACTCGAGTTGTTTTCAAAAGCTAACTGGGTGAACTTGTCCGATCTGAGAAATATATCTTCCATTGAAGCATTACTGGAAAGTGATAATGAGATTAATTTCTCTATGAGTCCTGGAGCATTAATTGCCCAAAACCCAAGTAGAGCGTTTCGATTAGCCCAGAAAGCAAAACTAATTGTTGCAAGTGTTGATGAAATAACTAAGATCTTTCGATGTTCTGAGGATGAAATTAACTCAATAGCTGCTGATTTAATAAAAGAAAATAAGGAGCGAGTAATTGCAGTAACAAAAGGAAGCAGAGGAGCAACTATTTACAGTAATGATGGAACAACTAACATCCCAATCTTCAAAGTAGATGTAGTTGATACCACTGGTGCGGGAGATGCTTTTACTGCAGGAATGCTTTATGCCTTAACTCGAGGAAAATCACCCAAAGAAGCTGGGAGATATGCTGCTGCTTGCTCTGCGATTTGCATTCAGGAATTGGGTGCACGAAGTGGACCTAAAAGCAAAAAGGATTTAATTAAATTCATAAGAAAAAACTAAGAAAAATTAATAGATATCCAAACGAGTCATAATTAGTAATGAATGGTTGTGTTAGAGATGGATGAGCCAGTTGTCACTGTAATATCTGGATCGAAATCAGATGATGAAATTGTTGAGAAAGTTGTAGGAGTTCTAAAGGAATTCGATGTTCCGCATACTGCTGTCATATTATCCGCACACAGAAATGCAAAAGAACTAGATGATTATTTAGCGAAAACTCCTGCGAAAGTAATAATTGCCATTGCAGGATTAGCAGCTGCTCTACCAGGCGTTTGTGCAAGTAAAACGAAGAAAGTTGTTATTGGAGTTCCAGTTTCATCTAAACTTGGTGGAATGGATGCTTTATTATCTATTGTTCAGATGCCCTCAGGAGTTCCTGTCGCAACCGTAGGAATTGATAATGGAAAAAATGCTGCCCATTTGGCGATTAGAATTCTAGCATTAAATGAAGATAATCTAGGGGAGAAATTACGCAAGAAACTAAAGAATTAGAATCTCAAGGAGATTAATAAGATGGTTGAAGAAGAAAAAAAAGAAGACGGTATTAGAGATATAAAAGAGGTCTTTTATGATAATCTAGATAATTGGCCTACAGAGACAATTAAGAAAAATCTTTTCAGATTAAGACCTGAGGAAGGAGCCGAAGTTTATCTTAACTTAAGTGAAGGTTACCATGACATAACAAATCAGGGTCTAGAAGTTGAGAAAAAATTCAGACCAAAAGTCACAATACGAACACAAGAATTGAAGACAGAATTAGATAGATGGAAAATTGGTGGAGGAGCTTTCTTTAGAGTAGTAGCTGATTCCCCGAATCTTAATACAGCAATGAAATTGTGTATACAATACTTCATTATCTGGACAAGACAGTTATTTCCATTTCAATTCAGCTTTTTGAGCATACCATTTTTCATTGCAACACTTTTCTTGTCTCAGTTTACCTTAGCATATCAACCAGAAAATGCCACACTGGGAACGTATCTGACGTTTTTCATAACTGGTTTGCTATTCATTTGTTTAGGTATTTGGACGTATTTTGAAGGGTTGTATAAAAGATTCATTAAAGGATACAAGAGCTGGAAAACAGTCCCAGACAGTATGATAGGGTTTGTAGTGCCTGGATTGTTTTTCTTGACAACTGCTTTGGAATATGCAATATACAATCTAACCTCAACTAATTTAATAAAAACATTAATTCCCGTCAGTGCTTGGTTATCGCTTCTCATAGGAGCTGTCGTCCTATTTATTGGAACTGACGCCTTCTTAAGGGGTGAAAAATCATATGTGGAAAAATTCTCACATCCCATGGATTATGCCCCATTAATGTTGTATTTGTACAAAAACAAAGCAGGAAATTGGGATATAGAAGGAACTCAATTTGATTACTTCCATTACAAAACATCATTTATTTCTAAAGAGAAGTTATCATTCAACGAAGAAGATGAGAAGAACGAACATCCATGGTTCCTAATTGATAGATCGTGGCATGCTTTTAGAGAATACATCAAACCTAACATAATGATCAGATTATTTGCCAATGTAGTTTTCAACATCATTGCATGGTTGATCATTGTTGGTGTATACGTTATTTATGTGCTTGAGAAATTCTGGTTAGATATAGGAACTTTAGAGTCTAATTTTACTCATCCGGTATTCTTTATGCTAATCTATGTTTTACTTCCAATAATGGTTGTTTTCATGTTGTGGTCGATTAGTCGAACACGAGAATACAAACTTGACATTTGGGAAGAACTATCAGAGAAAGATGATGACACAATAATAGCAAATCATCACTTATCCTACGATAGATTACGCATTCTCTGGAACCTCCGAAATAGAGAGCATACAGGAGAACAACGATTCACTGAACTCTGGTCTAAAAGCAACTGGATAGAAGGGGATAGCTCTCGCTTAGTTGCTCGAGTAAAAATGCAATTTCCTTTTGACCGCTACAAAGATTGGCATACATTAAGAGACACACAAGAAGAATTGCTATCATTAATTGCAGTGCAAACAAAAGAAGAAGAACTAAGAAAACTTCATGCAGAGATTGCAGATGTTAAAAAAGATTTACAAAAACAAATGATAGAAGGAATAGACTCAATCGAGGAAGAACTCGACGAATACTTTGATGACCAAAAAGAGGAACTTGATGAAGAAAGAGCAGAATTGAAAGAGAAACTTGGAGCAATTGAAGACACTGTCATCGAAGAAATTGAGACTGTGGAAGAAACCATTGAGGAAGTAGAAGCAGAAGTCGTTGATACAGTTGACGAAATCATTGAAGAAATAGAAGAAGCAACAGAAGATGAAGAAGAACCTCTAATAGAAGAAATAATTGAAGAGTACGAAATTCCTGATATACCAGATACTGATAAAGAGGAAGAAGTTGCTCCTATCGAAAAAGAACTAGAGGATCTTGGTATTCCAGATATTCCAGCGATAGAAGAAACCGAAGATGAGCCAGCTGAAGAAGAGGAATTCACAATTCCAGATATTCCTATTGATGTAGAAAAAGAAGAAGATTAGAAAGAAACACAGAATTAAGCTGTAGTTTCTTCATCATTCTTTTTTCTTTTCCTTTTTTCTCTCCAATTTTTCCATTTTTCTTTTATGAGAGTAGCAGTTGTTTGATTCTCTGATTCTGCCATTTTGTTGAGGAAATTAATATCAAATTGTTGTTTATCTGTAAAGAATTGTCTAGTAAACAAGATATTTGTAATTATGCTTGTAATGAAGGATGAAGATAATAACATTAGAAATATAACAATTTGATAAATAGCTGCTTCTACGGGAGGAACTCCTCCAATTATCATACCAGCCATTAATCCTGGAATTGTAACAATACCAAGTGAAGCGACCCTATTAATGGTTGGAGTAAGTCCAGCACGATAGCTTTCGCAAAGAATGTTTTGTTTAGCATTATATGGAGTGTCTCCTAAAGCTAAAGCAGCTTCAATGCTTCCTTTTGATTTTATTATATCTGATTTAACTCGTTCGACTGCAATTCCTGATACCCGCATTGCAAAAGATATGACCATACTACCAATCGGAATCACATATTCACCTGTTAATCCTGCTATTGTTCCAGTTTCATTTGGTATAATTCCATCAAAATTTGGAATGATATATGAAAACATAACCAAGGTCATTATGACTAAACTACTCGTTGTGATCGCAAAGAAACCGATCAGAAACATGCCGGGGTATGGATAACTCCTCGCATTAGTGAAAGCAGCAAATAGACACATTAGAAATAATATAAGATATAACATCCATATTTTTCGAATACTAAAGATAAGTCCAAGAATTGACCCAAAAATAACAATTTGTATTGTACCTCTAAGAAAACTCCAAATCAATTTGGATTCAAGTCTCGTTTTCTGCCAGTAGGATAGACCAATTAGTACTATAAGTAAAGCAAATGCTAGTGCTATTCTTATCCAAATATTCAAATCATTAGTTAGAGCATCCCAAATATCATTCAAGAACTGAGGAACCATTATTTCCCCTCCGTTTTTTTGAAAAATGAATGAATTTCTTCATCATTGTATCGTTTAAAGAAATCTTTTGAAGTTGTTTTTTCAATTAATTGTCCTTCTCTTAAGAACAAGAGTTGATCAGTTAACCGTTTTGTTTGCTCGAGAGAATGAGTTACAATAATTATTTTGATACATTCTGCGGCGAGTCGTTTTAGAGTGTTTTCAATTATCTCCTCTGATACGATATCCAAAGCAGTTGTTGGTTCATCCAATAACAAAACAATCGGATTATTTGCTAGACTTCTTGCTAGACTGACTCGTTGCTGTTCGCCACCAGACAAACCATCAATGTTTCTCTCTAAAAAGTCAGTTTCTAAACCAACAGTATCAAGGAGTTTGCATAAGGCTTCGTCAGTATAATCAATCTTCCAAATTGTTGGACCATAGAGGAGATTCGATTTGACAGTTCCTTTGAAGAGAAAAGGTCTTTGCAAAACCATTCCAATCTCTTTTCTTAGTTCCGGTGATTCCTTTTCAGCAATGTCGACGTCTTTGAATCTTACAATTCCCTTAGTTGGTGAAATTAGTTTGTTCAGCAAACGCAAAAATGTACTCTTCCCTGAACCAGAAGGACCGATAATACCAGTTATCCCATTCAAACCTATTTCACAATTAATTTCATTAAGAATGATTTTATCTTCAATATTAAAACAGATATTTTCCATAGAAAATAGATTTGAATAAGATTCTTCAGAAGAATTCATGATTTCAATAAGGATGATGGATTAATTTTAACTTTTCCAAGGAAAAAGAATCAGAGATTATTTTTTCTTTGGTTCAAAATCTGTTTGGAATATTTTATTCACAATTTTCCATTCAGTTTCAGAGATTTTGACAATATTCAAATAATCAGTATAAACTATAGTGCCTTTTATTCCTTCTATAACTGTCCTTACTTTTGCATTCGCAACAGATTTGTAAATATCTAAACTAAGGATTTCTGCTTTCTTTTCAGCGTCCGGATCATCTGAAGGTCCTGCAAACCACTCTCTCCAAATAGATCGAGGATAGATAACTACTTCATTCTGAGCATTAATGCCAAACATATGGCAATCATCGTGCCAAGCTTTCTCCACTAATTCGTATTTTCGATTGTTTTGACCATTCAAGTAATTCCAAACAGTTTCAACTATCAATTCTTTATCTTTTATATCACTCATTATGAACCCTCTATGTTACTATTTTTGATAATTTTTCTGTCTTAAATGCCTGACAAATTTCTATCATTGGTAAATCAATTGGTGAAGTTATTTGATTGACACCTTTAGGCAAGTATTTCTGATATTTCAAAGTTAAACTATTCATCTGAGGACTAGCAGCTACTGCTGGATCACCAGGAACTCTCATGCTAATGTCAAACACAACCCAATCAGGTCGATTATTCTTTGGATTGATTGGAACTGCACCTTGTAAACCAAATAGACCTATCATTCCTGGAGGATAGAGTTTTTCCACTGTTTCCAAGAATTTGGGTATTGATCCTACTACCTCACCCATTTTTGATTCTCGCATGGTAGCCATTGTATGACCAATTTCTTCGTTTTTAATCTTGATTTTATCACCAATTTGTTGTTGGATTTTCGCAGGTAAATTCAGAAAACCACTACTATTGGTTTGCATTCTTTGACCAAAGCCCACAAAATCCCAATCAACAATCGGATTTCTAAAAGGATCATGCTCATGTTTTAGCCAATTAATTCCTTCAGTTAATTTGTAACCTTTTGCTTTTCCTTTATTTAAACCAGATGCCCAACCATTGCAATTGAAATATGGACCAATAATGAATTCCTCTATACGTGCTTCTGCTAAAGTTTGATCATTGATTAATCCTTTTTCTTTCATAGTTTCGACTTGTTCATGATAGTCTTCTTCCGAAGTTATATAGAAGAAAGCCCTCTCGAGAGGATTATCAGCTTGTTGAACCTTAACTAATGCTACAGGGACCTCTTTATCAATCCCAATAATATCTAATTCATCTTTACTAATTTCTCTAGGAGACCTAATACCAGAGCGTTTCAAGATTCCATATTGATCAATGTATTCCTTTTCGTTTGTTGTTCTATCCTCACTCTTTAGCAAGGATCTATTACCATAAATGGGGATTTTTAGCTCATTTTCAATTTTTTCAGCAGAAAGATACACAACAAGAGATCGATTAGGAATAAGAATTCCATTCTTCTCGAGAAGCTCATTTTGTATTGAATCAAATAGCATTTGATCCCATTCATCGACAACAATGGTTTCATCAAAAAGGTGGTTTTGTTCTTCAAGATACTGTCTTTCTCTTCCCTTCTTCACAACAACTATGTTATTCAAACCCATTCTCTTGGAAGAGAGTCCTGTCTCAATTGCGGAATGACTTCCAAAAATGACGATTGTTGGTTTTTCTTCATAGTCACTTACTAATTGTTGCATTTCTTTTCTTTTGATCAATTAAATCTCCTCCAATTTAGGGGAATCAACAGTTATCATATCTAGCTTCTTTTTCTCAAAAGCTCTCTTAATCTCTCGAGCAATGCGTTTACCCATATACATCGGTTCGTTCCAGAGGGCATTGGCATAGGTATTTCCGTACGGAACCCAGACAGTGGTTCCAGCGACGATTCTTCCTGAAAATTCAAAAGCATAGATTTTAGGATCAGTGGTTACAATAGTTTCGATACAGAATGGACCAACCAAACCAGTTTGTTCAGCAAAATTCCTACCTATGCGATGGTATTCAGGAACCAGCGATTCTCGAACAACAATAGGAACATTACCAATAACTGTAAATGAAGGTTCTTCTGTAGAAACGAGATATTGGGAATTAGCATTGGATTCTAGTCTACGATCAAATCCTAATAATTCGCATCGTTTTTCTATTGGAGAACTAAAGTAATGAGCATAAACAGATACTCCGCTAATGTATTCTTGAATGAAATCTATGTTCTTTCCCTTACTTTTTTCCTGAAAATCCGCTTTATTGTTTGCAATAAAGTATCCTTTTCCACCTTCTGCTCCATGCAATTTTACTATAACTGGACGATCAATCGCTTCGCCGTCTGTAAAAACCTTTGGAGTATTAATTCCAGCAGCTATAAGTAATTCAGAGTTGCGATTTCTATCACCTTCATATCCGAGAATTTTTACTCCGCCAAAAATAGGATGTTTTAATTGTTTTAATTCAGTCACAGATAAATAACGAACAAATGACCCATGAGGAACAATAACTACATCTCCATCAAGGGAATTAAAAGCTTTAACAGTTGCTTTAGAATCGCGGTATTCTTTCACTCGTATGATATTAATTTGGTTTAACAAATCCGGATATTGTGACCAGAGTTCCCAATCTCTATCAAAACAAACAACACAAACTTCCAATCCTTCTTCAATTGCTCCAGGAATAATATTATAAAAAGATGAGTGTGAACTGGTTGTTGCGATAACTGCTTTTGATCCCATGATCTCACGACAATTTAAAGTATGGTTTGACAGAAATTAGAGTTCCTATAAAAAATTATTGAAGAAAACAATTAACTGAGAGAAAAAATCACTCTAAATTTGATTTGGATTTGTAATTTTTATGTTATTTATTTTGCGGATAAATTTTTAATTGAAAGACAAATCTTTTAAATTAACAGAAATGAAGCAAATGCAAACAAGAAGTGAATAAAATGGGAAGAACAAGAATAAGTGGTTTTTTAAGAAAAAGAGCAGAAGATGAAATGCAACAAAAAATGGTTAATCATTTATCAAGAATTCAAATTAGCACAAAAGCACTATTGAGAGCAGTAATAGCTTGGAGAAATAAGAAATTAATTGAACTTGATAAAGAGGTTGGAATTGTAGGTGCAGAAGAGAATGCAGCAGATCATCTGTTAGCTGAAATTTGGTTAGAGTTAACAAAAGGAACGCTAAAAACAAAATTAAGATCAAACATTTTGACTTTTGTAAAAAGAGTAGACGAGATAGCTAATTATGCAAAAAGAGCAGCTGAAAATATTCTCATCTTACATAAATTAGAGTTACCAGATCATATTTTTGATAAAATAGAAAAAGTCTGTGAACTAATTAACATATCAACTGATAAACTCGCAGAAGCGCTCTTAGTATATAGAAAAGACATTCAAAGAACTGTTGATATTACAACAGAAATAAGCTTCTTAGAACATCAAGTTGATGGACTTTACTCTCGATTGAAGAATCACTATTTTGAATACAAAGATTATTCAGACAATTTCGCAGGTTTAGTGATTTTTGATCACGCAATGAAGGATTTGGAAAAAGCAGCAAATTCTACAGAAGATGCTTCTGATGTGTTACGATCAATTGTTATTAGTGAAGTTTAGGACAGATTTTAGAAAAATCAAAAGTAACCTAGGGATGCTGAATGGTCGAGACACTAACAATTGTATTAGGGATAATTTCAGTCTTATTGGCATTCGCTATAGGATCGAATGATGAAACATTCGCATCTGTTGTAGGAGTAAAGAGATTATCTGTTAGAACTGCAGTAATTATGGGAGCTGTTATTGCGATTATTGGAGGTTTCCTACTCTCAGAAAAAGTAGGAAAGACATTGCGAGATGATATTTCTCCGGATCTATTTAATGCTGTTGAAAATCCTGATCAAACCGCTATTCTGATATCACTTTATGTAGCAATGGCAATTAGTTTAATCTTAGCTTCAGTATTTGGTTTACCTATTTCATCCACTG
The DNA here is from genome assembly GCA_019894765.1 of Candidatus Heimdallarchaeota archaeon. Next base: position 7,860 of record JAGXNT010000114.1, on the reverse strand, counting down.
AAGCATTAGTTGGTGCGATTATTGGGTTATCCTTTGCTAATGGTAATAAAATAGTCTGGGGTATGCAAGGAATGGGGAAGGTACTTCTTACTTGGACAACATCTCCCATAATTGGATTCATCATTTCATTTCTAATAATGAAATTAGTGAATTTAGTTCTTGGTAAAACTGTTACGAGTTTCCGGAAACATGATAGAGCAAATAATATTTTTGGTGTTTTATTACTAGGAATGGTTGTTTTGACGGGGTTGTCAAGAGCAGGCAACGACATTAATAATGCAATTGCACCTATTGTCCCATTATTTAGTGATGGAGGATATTGGTATAGTAGATTACCATTATTAATTGGTGGGATTGGATTAGGTTTAGGATTAATTGTTATCGGCTGGAGGGTACTGAAAACTTTGGGAAATGATGTAGTAGAATTAACTCCAGAATCAGCTTTTGTAACTGAAGGAACTGCAGCAGTAGTTGTTTTTCTTGCGGTAATCATTGGTATACCAGTTTCAGGAACGATGGTCCTGGTATCAGCATTTATTGGTGCTGGAGTAGGAATGAAAAAACCCATCAATTTTAAGACTTTGAGAATGATTATAATCTTTGTCGTACTTACACCTGTAATTAGTGCTATTTGCGCAGTAGGATGCTTTTATGCAATTAGGGGGTTCTTCTAAAATGTTTGATAGACTGTTAGGATTTAGAACAATTCAAAGACAAGTTGAAGAAAAGCTTGTACAATTATCATTTATCCCAAGTAAATACTTTGAAGCACTTTATGTAGAAAGCAGCACTAAAATAACATGCCATACCTGTGATATTTGTGAGGTAGAAGAAGTGACTGTTAGAGCGGAATTACTTAGATTAATGAAGCAAGGAGAAGTTGATACCAAAGTAGAACTGGAAAAATTCCAATTATTTGAAAGAATTAATAGTGTCTCTGTGAAAAGCAAAGAAATCCGTGTATTAATGAATCAATATTTTGAGGAATTGGAAAAGAAAAATTATGATCAATTAGTTAGATTTCTCAAAGAAGCTTCTTATGCAGGTAAATTGATGCATTACTCCGTAAAAGGTTTGTATAATGATTATGATACTGCTCTGGAAAGAGTTGAAGAGTTAATTGCTGTAAGTAAAAAATTGATTGGAAACTTAGTTTCCTTCAGGTTTTATGATCAAGATGACGATGGAACTTTGGATTATTCCTTTGAAGGACCTGAAGTTTTAATTGGAAATGCAATAAGAGACTCTTTACAAGGTATGATTTTTGTTGGAGAAAAAGTAGCTCATATAGTGCAAACTTTTAGCTATAATCATAAAGTCGTTGAAGTTGATGAAGAAAAACTTCTAGAGAAAGCAGAAAAGGAAGAGAAGAAAAAGAAAAAACGAGAACAAAGAAAATCAAAAAGAGAAAAAAGTAAGAAGAAGAAAGAATAATTCACAAAAACCTTTTCATAATCTCTGTTTCTCAGCTCTATTTCTTATGAGTATTGCACTTAGATTAAATGCGAAAACTATTACAACTAAGATGAGTGCAATCGCCCATTGAATGTTTCTAGTAGAAGAGGGAGCAGATATTGCCATGCTATATAATTCGTAAGGGATCGCTGGAAATCTCGAGAGAAAACCAGTAAAGGCAGGTATACCTGTTGCTACACCAACGAATAGAATTGCTGCTGTTTCCCCTGCAGCTCTACCCAATGAAAGGATCACTCCGGTAGAGATACCTGGAGTTGCTGCTGGTAAAATGACATAACGGATTGTTTGCCATTTTGTTGCACCCAATGCTAGACTACCTTCCCTGAAATCTTGAGGGACGGTCTTCAGTGCTTCTTGCGAAGTTCTAATTATTGTTGGTAATATCATGCAAGCTAAAGTAAGCCAAGCGGCAACTAACGATTTTCCAATTCCTAATGCTAAAACAAAGAATGCATAACCAAAAATACCGAAAACAATTGAAGGCACACCAGCTAAGTTGTTTATACCTTGATTAATAATAGTGACGAGTATACCCCCCTTAGCATATTCGTTTAGATAAATTGCTGCAGCCAGACCTAAAGGTAAAGCAAGACCAACTGCCCCAAGAATCAGAAGTATTGTTCCTATAATCGCAGGTCGAATACCATAATCCACTTCAGGTCCCGGTTTCATGAAGATAAGCTTGAAAGAAATACCTCGAGAACCATTAATTAATAAAATCAAAACAAAAACTATGAGAATAAGAAAGATAAATGCAGCAGAAGACGCTAACATAGTAAAGAAGATTTTTTGAGACCTTTTAGGTTCAACTAAACGTTTCCGCTTATTTAAGGCATCAAAATCTAATGTTTCAAAAGAATAAGTTTTCTTTTCACCTAATTCCAACTTTTGATCATTATTCTCTTGAGGTTTGCTTTCATCATTTGTGTTAGTCACTTTCTTATGCCCCCCTGAACTTCTTAGTAAAACGTTTGATAACTAAATCTCCAGTAAGATTAACTGCAAAAGTTATCAAAAAGAGAACAATTGCTATGCCAAATAAAGCATGGAATTGTGTGCCACCTTGCGCTGCTTCTCCGAGTTCTCTAGCAATGATTGCTGTTAATGGATCAACTGGAACTAGAATGTTGAAAAATGGTTTAGGTATTTGTGAAGCTCCACCTGCCACCATTAATACTGCCATAGTTTCGCCTATTGCTCTACCAAATGCGAGAATTACTGCTGCGTATATTCCAGACAAAGCAGCAGGCAATACAACTTTTCTAATTGTCTGCCACTTAGTGGCACCTAGAGCAAGAGATGCTTCTCGAAAGGATCTTGGTACAGCTCTAATAGCATCATCTGTTATGGAAACAATTGTTGGGATAACCATTATTGCTAGAATCAATCCGCCTGATAGAGCATTTTCTCCTGTTGGTAATCTGAAAATATACTTGACAGCTGGAACCAAAATAAACAAGCCAAAAAAACCATAGACAACTGAAGGTATACTCGCAAGCATTTCAACTGAAGGTTTTATAATTTTGCGAACTGCTGGTGGAGCAATTTCTGAAATATATATTGAACAAGAGATACTAATAGGAACTGCGACAACCATAGCAATCAAGACTACCATAACAGTACCAATTATTCCATGAAGAATCCCATATTGATCGGCTTCCGGGTTCCAACTAGTTCCAAAAAGAAATTTAATGAAACCAACTTCCGGAATAACTTGTAAACCATTAACTAAAATAAATATGAAAATAAGTATCACAATAATAACAGAGATTCCAGCAAAGAGGATTAAGACTATTCTTTGCCAACTTATTTTTTGTTTTCCAATTTCCAAAATACTTTCTTCTGAAGTACTTTCGTCACTCTCTAATGATTCAATTGTTGTTTCTTCAATTGTATCAGTTTGTTTTTGTGACATCAAGTAACCTCATCTTTTCCGTTATCTTCATGTATAAACATCATCAGATGTTGGGAAAGCATTAATAAAACCGGATTCCAAAACTAGATCTTGTCCTTCTGGACTAATAGACCAACTAATGAATTTCCAAACCATTCCTTCAGGTATACCAAAAGTGATTAGAAATAATTCTCTTTGAATGAAATATGATTCATTTAGAACATTCTCAAGAGTAGGTTCAATCCCATTAATTGTTGTGGCTCTCACTTCTGAATCTATATAACCAAGTCCAATATACCCAATGTAATTTGAATTAGTAGCGACTGCGTCTTTTATCAATTGATTACTACTTTTTTGAATGGCACTACTTACATACTGACTTCCAGGTTCGATTTGGCTGCTATCACCCATTACGAGTTCATTAAATGCATCACGTGTTCCAGAACCTGATTCCCTGACAACAACCTGAATCGTACCACTCAATCCGGTTACATTTACTGCGGGATGAGACCAATCGGATATTGTTCCATTAAAAATTGCTCGAGCAACATCAATAGTTAAATCCAAAGGATTTGCGGACGCATGAATAACAATCGATAATGCATCTTTAGCAAAAGCTACTGCTTCTAAACTCCCATTTGCAGCAGTTTGTTCAGTGTCTTTGTACGGCCGGGAAGCCATAGCAATATCAGCTTGCCCATCTATTATAGCTGTAATTCCTGAACCTGTACCAGAACCAGTAACTGAAATAGTTACTCCTGTTTGAGTTTGTGTAAACGCTTTGGATGTTAAATCTATTATTTTGTAGACTGTATTTGAACCTTCTATAGTTACAAAATACGTTTCACCAGCATTATTTGCAGATCTTGCTAAAAACCAACCCGAAACGGCAGCAACAGGTATTAGTATTATTAAGATTATTACCAATCGATCTCTTTTTCTGGAGAATGACATTGTTTTTTCACTTACTCTATTTTTTCTCTTTCACTTGTAACTACATATTTGCTCTCTTCAACAATGTTACAAGCATGATCAGCTATTCTCTCAATATATCTAGTTGCTAGAATTAAACTGACCCCAGCTCTCACAAAATCGGGATTTTTCTCCATTATTGACCCAATTTCTTGTATTATTTCATCATGTTTGTCATCAACTTCATCATCCAATTTCTTCCAATCTTTAAAATCAAGGACTTTTTTATTAAGAAAAGCAGTCGTACTTTCTTTAAACATATTTAATGCAAGTTGACCCAATGCCCCGATATCTGCAATGCATCCATTAAACATCTTCTTTTCAGTGTCAACAAATTCTGAGCTACGAGCAATATGAACTGCATCATGAGCACAACGATGGATTTCATGCCCGATTTTTATGCTAGAAATAATGTACCTTAAATCACTTGCAAATGGTTGATGTAGCGCAAGACTACTCATAGCGGAACTATCTAAATCATTGAACATTGCATGAATTTTGCCAACATCTCTTTGTAGCTTCTTGTATGCTTTTTCATCATCATCTAAAAGAGCATTAACACCTTTGTCAATCATTTTAGCAACTAATCTCGAAAGTTTGGAAACATGTTCTGTTAATTCATTCATTAATTCTTTAAATCGAATTGTTCCACCAAATTTTTCTTTTTGATCCATTTTATCCGAATCTCCCTGAGATGTATTCTTCAGTCATTTTTCGTTCTGGTGAACTGAAAATTTTCTTTGTTCGATTAAATTCTACAAGCTCTCCCATATTAAAGAAGGCAGTATAATCAGAAACACGAGCAGCTTGTTGCATATTGTGTGTTACAATAACAACAGTGTATTCTTCTTTTAATTTAGTAAGAAGATCCTCAATTTTTGCTGTAGCATGTGGGTCCAAAGCACTGCATGGTTCATCAAATAAAATTACTTCAGGTTCAACAGACAATGCCCGGGCAATACATAATCTTTGTTGCTGTCCACCAGACAAGGATAATGCAGTATCTCCTAAACGATCCTTAACTTCAACCCATAATGCAGCTTTTCTTAGGCAGCTTTCAATTATCTTTGGAAACTCTTTTTCATTTATACCATGAACATGTGGTCCATAAGCTACGTTATTCTCTATTGACATGGCGAAAGGATTTGCTTTCTGGAAGACCATACCAATTCTTTTTCGTAATTGATTCAAATCTACATTTTTTTCGTAAATATCTTGCCCATCAAGTAATACTTGGCCAGCAATTCTTGCGGAACTAATTAAATCATTCATTCTATTCAAGTCGCGCAAAAAAGTCGATTTCCCGCAACCGGAAGCACCAATAATAGCTGTCACCCTATTTTTAAACATTGGAAGTGAAATACCGGAAAGAACTTGATTATCACCATACCAATGGGATAAGTTAATTGTTTCCATTTTTAGTTCATGAGTTCTAATTAATTCCCCACTTACAATTTCATGCTCATCGGTCAATTCACTAGCTATTTTGATAGCGATTGCTGCATCCTCTTTACGTTTTAGCTTTTGTTGTTCTAACAATGCAGCGTCTTTCTTATCGGACAATCAGTTCACCGGTAATTATACTCGATTGCTTATACGTTTTAAAATCTTTTATTAACATTATTAGTTAAAGAACTTAGAGCTGCTGATGCTCTTGATACATTTGTTAAATGAATGAACTTTAGAATCTATTGTATTTTCAGTGATTATTTTCATCTTTTAAAGAAGCGTTATTTTCTATGATATCTTACTATACTATACTTAGATGAAAAATTATGTTTAGTGTTGCTGGTTTTTTAATCACTATGCGTGAATCAATAGAGGCTGCTTTGATAATTGGTATTCTGTTAACCTACCTAAGTAAAGTGGGGCATAAGGAATTAAGAAAAGACATCTGGTTAGGGACAATTGCAGCCATTCTTACATCAGTCGGAGCTGCAATGCTATTCTACTTTGTACTTGGGGGATTTGAACAATACGAGAAAATAATAGAAGGATTCGCTATGATAATTGCAGCGATAATTCTTACATGGGTTATAATCTGGATGATGAAAACTGGCAAAGATATAAAGGGAAAACTTGAGGATCGAATTGAACAAACGATTAGTAAAGAGAAACGTTTTGGTTTAATTTTTCTAGCTTTTATCTCCGTTTTCAGAGAGGGTATTGAGACTGTTTTATTTATGGTAGGGGTGGTAACAGTTGAAACCAATGTTTGGGCAATCATCGGGTCAAGTATCGCAGGTATAGCAGTTTCAGTTGTAATTGGAATTGCACTGTTCTGGTCTGGTCAAAAAATCAATCTAAAATACTTCTTCAATATAACTAGCATTATCTTGATCATCTTTGCAGCCGGATTATTTGCTCATGGGTTGCATGAATTCCAAGAAATAGGTTGGTTCGGTTCTGAGGATTTCTTTTTACAAAGAACCGTCTGGGATATGAGTGCATTTCTCAATGATAAAACAACGGAACTAGGAAAATTCCTTCGTGCACTAGTAGGATATCAAGATAAACCTACGTGGTTAGAGCTAATCTCATATGTGACATATATTGTTGGAGCAAGTATTGGGATAATCTTAATCAGGCGTCCAGGAAGAAAAGAAAAACAAGAGTTGCAAGTAGAGACAGAAGAAATAACCTTGGAAGAATCAATAGATGGCTTATCAAGCGAGAAGCCATCTGAGATAATTGCCAAAGTTAATTGCTAAGATTAAAGTCTACTATTGTATACTGCTAGAATTTGTCCCTTTGAAAAAATCGGTTTTGTTATTTGCTTTTTCATTTTTTCTGATATTTTACCTGAAGCAATAATATCTTTTCCAGATTGTTTTATAGCTTCAAAAATAGGTAAATAGAGAGGTTGTAAGTTAGGTATGGTCATTATCCAAGTTGCAGGTATGAGTATTTCTTCAAGATACGTTAAGTGCATATTTTTGCAAATTGCTTTGACGTGTTCAACCATTGGGGAGAAATTATCTATTTCAGTGTACCCACAAGGGGATAACAAAACAAGATGAGGCATTTTCGGATACCTGACGGGATGCCTACAATGACCATCTTTTAAGATGAATTCAGGTTCTAAAATACTGAGTGTTCTATCAAAAAAATTCTTGAGTGCTCCAGGAAGACCATCAAGATAAACAGGCGCAGCTAGAATCATTAAATCATATTCATGCAATTTGTGGATAAGCTCATTGACATCGTCATCATGAACGCATTTCTTGTCTTTACCATGCCAACAGGTAAAACAACCTTTACAAGTTTTGTTTTTTAAATCTGGCAAGTAGACAGTGTCTATTTCACAATCACTATCATCCAATCCTTGCTTAATAATTGAATAAAGAAATGCAGTAGCACCTCTTTTCCTAGGAGAACCAATTAATCCCAAAACTTTTCGAGGTTTAGTCCACTTTCCCTCTTGCAATTGCTTCTCATTCTCAGTTATTGAATAATTGTCATGTTTTACTTGTTTGCCTTCTGGGTCACCGGAAAAGTATCGTTCAAACTTTTCTAGT
>JAGXNT010000113.1 GCA_019894765.1 Candidatus Heimdallarchaeota archaeon | reverse complement strand
TTATGAGCCTGCTGCTCTACCAAGCTGAGCTATGGGCCCACTATTGTAGTGAGTTGAGATTATTTCTTATATAAATCTTTTTTCAGTCCTAAAATTTGTGTTTTACAGAAACAAATAAGCAGTAAGAGAGATATTTTCATCTGTTATAACCTGTTACTGTTTAAATCTCTAAATATCATACATATGCTATGTTTCTTTTAGAAATATTGACTTGCTTCATCAACGAAATATTTTGTTGATTTGAAAGCTTTTTTAGATATGATTACAAAAGGCAATGCCATTATTAGTGTTATTGCCATAACAAAAAAGAGTGGATAAAAGTAGTTTACACCATACCAATTTATTATCCCAATGCTATCTAGTAATGATATAATTCCTAATGCTGCAAATATAAAACCTACAATTGTAAAGATGCTAGCAATAAGGTTTAACCTAATTTTCTTATTCCATTTAGTTTTTTCAGGAACAACTTTGTTTCTACCAAACATCCCTTTGAATGTTGGAATTAATAAGAAGGGGGCTAATAATCCACCATAAATAATGAAGAATGCTAAATGCCAAGCTTTCATTCTGAAAGCTTTAGTGTTTCTTGAGTATATTCCTACAGCTATAAAGGCTATAAAATAAACTATACCAACGACCATTGGCATAAAAACCATTAACAAATCACTAAAACCGGGAGTCATTTGAGATAATTCCAAACCTCTAACAATATCAATTTTCAACCAGTACATAAGCGAGTAAAATAGTCCCATAAAATAGAATGCTGTTAATAAAAAGACAAATGTTGATGAAATAAAATAATCTAGAAATTTTCTGAAAGTCATTTTACTTTTGAAAAATTTTAGGAGATTGTTTCTGAAAGCTGACACTTGCCCAGTTGTCCAACGATATAATTGGGAAATTTTGTGATCTATCGATTCAGTTACCAGGCCTAAAGAGGCAACCTCATTTAGGAAATAACCATAATGACCTTGCATAGTTATTCGCAACAGGTGTTCATAATCTTCAGATAAATGATTTTCAGGTAACGGATAGGAGATTTCTTTCCTTAAGCAAGCAGAAGTTCCATGAAATATCACTGTTTTTATTCTTCTTTTCCCTCCTTGTGAGCAGAAGAGTTGAAATGATGATAATGCTTCCCATATATGTAGTAAATTGCTGATATTTCTACTTTCATATTTACCCTGTACAAATGAATATTCTGGATGTTGCTCAAGAATAGCAACAAATTTAGTGATAATATCACTAACTGGTATTTGATCAGCATCAAAAATAGCTATATATTTTGCATCTAGTTTTGGTGTTATTTGGTTAATAATTCCAGCTTTAAAAGATCTAACTTCTCCCTTATGAAAATTAAAACCGTATTTTTGTACTAATCTCTCACACTCAACAACATATTTTTTTTCTGAACAATCATCACCAACCCAGACTTCAAGATTAGGATATGTAATCTTCTTACAACCATCAAGAGTTTCATCTAATAATTTTTGATTGACATTATGAATAGGTATAATGACTGCAACCTTTGGATAATTTTTGATTCCAGTAACATCATAACTAATCTTTCCAATTTCCATTATTCCATCAAATAACTGAATCATTAAATAAGTGGCATAAACGGGACCAAGTAACTCAAATAACAATACAAAAGCATTTAGAATTATTCCCCCCACACCTAGGGTTTGGTAATTCATTATAATAGATGTCAGAGAGGTAGCAAAATATCCAAAGAGAACTATGAAGAATAAAGCACCAAATAGATGATTGAAAAAAATTCTCTTGTTCATCGCCTTTCAAACTCCATTTAAAACTCATCCTATATAAAATCTGGCAGTTAAAAAATAAATCAAACAGCAGCCTTTGGTTTCTTGACTTAACTGGTTTCTAATCTGTTAATCACTGGAAAAATATCAGTTTATTTTTCAGAATACTACTAATATTTCTTGATAACAGCAAGTGATTGCCACTTATGTTGAGCATCTGGTACAAAATTAATGCCAACACCAGATTCTACTCTAGTTATTACATCACTAACAAAATATACTTCATTTGTAATGTCATATTTTATTTTTTTCAGCCAACCAAACTAAGTGATAGGTCCACTTTCAATGAGTTGAGATTCAATTGTTTTTCAAATCTTTTTTCATTCTCAGAAATTTGTCAGAAATGCTTTTGCAAACGGTGATTTGTACAAATTCCCTTCATGCAGATTGAAATTCTTGCTTAATCCATCACTATTAGCTAGTATTATTAATGTTAGAGCTTTCTCTGGTAGTTTTATGTACAATGAGGAAAAAGAGTTATCCCAATGTCCGTAGTGCCAGATAATTTTTGCATTGTTAGGGTCTTTCTGCACAAACCAACCTAATGCATATGGCAGTTCTACTCCATTCTTTGTTTTCGGATTTGTGAAAGCCACTTCTTTTGATTCTTCAGAAATAAGCTCATTACTGTTTAAAGCGCTATCGAATTTCATTAAATCAAGCACAGTAGAAACTATCCCAGCTGCGGAGCTTCCGCCTTTTTGCGGATAGTCACTAAGAACTAATTCATTGTTTTTATCTAATACATAGGGTTTCGCTAATCTCTCAAACACTTCCGGTTTTGAAGTGTCTTCTTGACAAGGTAAGCTATCGTTCATTCTAAGATTATCTATTATTTCTCTTTGGAGTAATCCTTTGAATTTCTCCTTAAAATTAAAATCTACAGCTATTCCCAAGAGCCCGAAAAGCAGTCCATTATTCCTATATGTTTCCCCTGGTTCACCATCTATTGTTTGCTGAAGATGATGACGAATAGTGATATTCTGGTTCTCGTAGCGGTAATTCTTTATGAGATGGGAAAGATCGATTTTCTTTCCAGCGAAATCTACTGGTTTCTCCAAGTTCTTCTTGTTTTTCTCACAAAACTTGATATAATTTGGTATGTATTCAGCTATGCTTTTGTCAAGATCAATTTGTCCTTTCTCGACCAACTGAAGAATGATAGTCGATGCTATGGGTTTTGTCAGCGAAGCAATTCGATAGGGAGTAGTAGGTGTTGCTTTCACTTTATTCTCAATATCGGCGAATCCAAAGCCGGTGGAACAGATAATCTTATTCTCATGAGCAATTGCTACTGATAGACCTGGAATGCAATATTTATTTTTTAATTCCTTTAATCCATCCACAAATTCCTTGATCTCTTTCTCATAATTCATAGTAACTCGACTAATTCCTATTTTCACTAATGTCATGATAATTACTATATTAGTGAAATTGTATTAGTCTGATTATTTGCATAAGTTCATCATCAAATAATTTTTATTCACATAAAATGAAAGGAGTATGGGATTGCGTATGTCTGCTGATATCCATAAGTGGTCTGAAATTATTAGTGTTACACTAGTCTATATCCAAGAAACTCTTGATGAATTAATTTCATTACAAATGAATGAAAGTAATATTCGAAATTATTTTACTCGAATGTACTTTGATGTTTCAAAAGAAAATGAGACTGATGAAACTAATGCATTGCTTGAGAAAATTAATTTGTTTAGGGAAAACAATCGTAATGTTTTTGTCAGTACTCTTGATTTCTTAATTGCTCCTCTCCACAATCAAATAGAAGTTTTGAATAAAATAATTGAAGATCCAAGTCCTGATGCAAAAAAGCAGCTAGATAACGCGTTACATGTTGAAGCAATATCAGAAATGTTTGTAAACAAATTATGCCATGATGAACTCGAAATTATTACTGAGTACTTAGATTTCAAAGACAAACAATTACTAGCATTCAAAGATGAAAAACTAAAGCTAGAGAAGAATCAACGCAAAATTGATACGAAAAAAATTGAGAATTTGAGAAACGAATTAAACCACATTAGATTCTAATTTCTTCTGATTTTTGTGACTTTATTCATATTTGCATCGTAAAGGATAGATTAAAAATACCCTTTCATAGCAAAGGCATGTAGTGATTTCTGTGACAGCTGAATGCCCGATAGTGAAAAATATCTCCTTACTGAAAGACTCTGATCCAAAGATTAGGAGAAACGCTGCTGAAATGCTAGGAAGAGCTATGCATAAGAATGCCGTGAACCCTCTTATCGAAGTATTAGAGGTTGAAACAGAAGTAGAAGTTCGTCGGGTTATTGTTCTCTCACTTTCTCTCCTTGGTGGGGATGAAGTTTTTCCAATCTTATTAACGATACTAAAAGAAGATGCTGATCGTGATACTCGTCGCAATGCTGCGGGAGGATTACGATTTTTCAGAGAAAAAATCAATGCATCTGAGCTTGTTGCTTTGCTTGTTAAAGAATCAGAGAAGTCAATTAGGGATGTATTAGTTAGCACAATTATTTTCTTACGGGATGAAACACTTGTTCCGGATTTAATCGAATCCTTTACAATGATAAAGAAACAAGAGATTAGAGAATGTTTACTAGAGATAATTGGCTCTCATAATACTCCAGATGCTAAAAAATTACTTTGTGAATGTTCATCGCCTATTTATGATGATGAGATTAGATTCATTGCTGCTCGAGCAATGGTTAAAATGGATGAAGTGAAGTTTATTCCAACTTTGTATGAAATTTATGATAAAGATCCTAATCAAGAGCTCAGAGATTTTGCTTTCAAATCTTTAGATGAGATTTCGGTTCTTTTAGGATATAGTTCTGTTGATCAATTAGTTCTTGAATACATACAGAAAGCAAAGGAAGAATAATTTCCCCTACTTTCAGAAATCCAAAATTTAGTTTAAGGAAAATCTAAATAGCATCTCGTTGTAGAAATAAT
>JAGXNT010000020.1 GCA_019894765.1 Candidatus Heimdallarchaeota archaeon | reverse complement strand
CCAAGAGCTTTATAACCATCAATAAAGTATTCACCGGAAATTCGGATTTTCTCCAAATCACCATCTAGTTTATTATTAACCCAACTATGCCAGTCAGCGAGAAAAATGGTCATATGAACACCTGCATCAACTAAATCATGCATTTTCATTGCGCAAAGCAAACCATTTCCTATATGCAGTTTCCCGCTTAACTCGAAACCAATGTAAGCATTTGGTATCTTTTTTCGTTTGAAGAGTGGTTCGATCTCTTCTGTTCTGATCACTTCTTCTGCATTTCTCGTGATCAATCGTATTTTTTCTTCCATTTTCATTTTTTGTAGCTCCTCGGTTATCCAGTTCCAGATAGTTAATAGTCTAGTAATCTATTCTATTAATAATATCATAATTAGCTACCCTATTTTTGAATTCTGCTATTCCTTTAATCCTATCTTTAATTTTGTGCTTTATAAAGAATAATTCCTTAGAGTTTACACAGAGTTGTTTATATGATTGAGTTAATCTCTTCAGATGAAATGATTCTTGAAATGCTTCATATATGTGATGTATCGAACAAAGAATCACAAAATTTTGAACGGGAATTCCAAGAACAATCAAATGATTTTCTTTTTCATAGTTTGAGACAATTAGAAATTAATCCTGAGAATGTCTATTTCTTAAACTTAGCTGGAGCTACATATTCTAATTTGGGGAACCAAAAAGAAGCAATTAAATTACTTCAAAAAGCAATAACACTTAATCCAGAAGAAAAAGCTCTCTGGAATAATCTTAGTTTAGCACAATATCGTAAAGGTGACATCCAACAAGCAATAGTAAGTTATCGTAAAGGTTTGGAATTAGAACAGAAACATGGATCTCTCTACATGAGGACCATACAATATGCAATGCAAGGAAAAACCTATGAAGAAGCTTTTCTCCTACTTCTAGAAGAGTATCCCAACGATTTTCGAGTATTGACTTTTTTAGCTCAATTTTATCTAAAGAACAAAAAATATCTCAAAGCAATTGTTTATAATTACAAATTGCTGGAAGTTCTTCCTGACTTATTTACAGCTTGGCATAATATATCTGAATCTTATTACGAGTTAGGTGAAATAACAAAAGCAATTCAAGCACTAAATCGTGCTTTGGATATTAATCCCACTGCTCATGCTTCTCTTATGGCATTAGCAATTATATATGTAAAACAACAGCAATATGATCAAGCCTATCCCTTGTTAATTGAAGCACGAGAACTGTATCCTGAAGATTCTTGCATCTTCTTTCATCTCGCTTTTGTTGCCGCAAACCAATCTAATAGAGAAGATGCGGTATCTAATCTTCAGAAATGTTTGTCTTTAGCACCAGAAATGATTACTCACATCCTCGAACAATCCGTCTTTAATGATTATCTATCAGACCTTGTTACTTAAATCAAAAATAATAATTTTGCAGTCAATTTTATCATTTATTGTCCTAGAAGGGGTTGCAATTGTTGTCACAAAATATGGGCAAATAGGACAGGAATAAAAACTTTGATTTCTAGTATTTCAATTCTTTGTAAGAGAAAAGTCTTAGTGTATCAAAAAAACTGGAATCAAGTATCATCACACATTGATGATGGTAAGGAGCACCTTTGACAGTCCAATGACCAAGACCATAGACTCGAAAGCGTTCATTATAGAAACGAGTATGCAGATGACCGAATACTAGATGGGTTTCTGGAGTTATTGTAGGTAACCAGCTTCTCCCTCGCTCAACCAATTCTCTTTTAGATTTAATAGCAGTGGGTTCCATACTGTTTTCTTTCATAGTAGTAGTATTTATCCCAACTTTGTTCCCATGAACAAACAGAACTTGCTCTGAACCCAACTCAAATCGAGCATAATCTTCATGCAGTAAACCAGAGAATTGCTCTAGATTACCGTCGTGGATCGAAGAACTCCGTATAAATACTAATTTAGACCAGAATCCTTCTTGGAGTGCTAGTGTTCTCAGCTTTCGAAAAGCTTCCCAACCCTCTTCAGATACTTTGTCGAGAAGATCACCATTAATAAGAAAAACATCAGCTTGTTTGGTTAGCAACGTTATTGCTTCAAAAAATTCTTCTTGATAACAGTACTCACTGGTTAAATGAATGTCTGAAAGAGCAACAATACGACTCTCTTGATAATTCAGTTGGTAATCTGGGACTGCACTCAGCTCTCTAGCTTGTGTTTGTCCTTCTATCCTTGCTAAATCTTTGATAAGAGTTTGTAAGATTGTCTTCATTCCTTCTGGTAATAATCCTAATATTTCTCCATAACAATACTCACAACCTCGATTACAAGGACAATTATTTAATCTTTTCAGAGCTTGCTGAGCAACTCGCTGAAACTGAGTAAATAGAAAAGCAGTATTACCATTTGAACCCCCTTTGTCATAAAGAGCTAATTGGTTAGCATTATACACTAATGTTAACTCAGTGATAGGAATTGACAAAACAGCTTCAATTTCAATTCGTAAAACTTTCCCAAAGTACTCCAAGACTTTCTTATTGGTTAAGTTATTAGATTTAGGTAAATCAGTCATTAATGAGAATACGATTCCTTCTGATTGCTCGGTAAGAGCAAACTCTTCAGACTCTTGGGGGGTTAGTTTTTGCCAGAAAAATGACTGGTCAGCTTGTTGTCTAATTTCTTGAGAATAACGATTATCTGGATTGAAATTTGCAACTGCAGCAGGTCGGCGGTGAACAAAAAGTTGCCCAAACTTAACTTCTAACAGTTTTGTTCCTCTAGTTTTTTTTGGGAAAACTCCCAATGTAACTGTTGGATCATATAACCGGTTGGATTTCTGTGAGAAGAATCCTTGCTCTTTTGTTACAAATTTTTTCACTCGAATACTTGTATCGTAATGATTAATCTCTGTGACAAGGAACTTTTGCTTGTTGCGCACAATAATATTACCAGGCAAAGCTCTCCTTAAAACATCCATGGCAGAGATAGAACCTATCTGAATTGACTTATTTGTATTCCAATTGGATTGCAAACCCACTTCTTGTATGATAGACCAATTACTAGCAATAGCTCGTATAGAGAAAGGAATAAGGTTTTTATCATTCATTGCTTGTTCCCGAACTATGCTTTCTCCCTGACTGGTGAACAAAATTTCTCCGTACTCTTTCTTTAAGACCATCAAACTGACAAGTTTTGTATATTGTTGTCGGGCAAGTTGATATACATCAACTCCATCTTGTAGAAAATACTGCATTAGTTTATCAAATTTAGTAAAACCATATCGCAAGTGAAGAATAATCAATCCAGCAAGAATTTTTGAATTTTGTTTAGGATAGAGAATAGGATTACACGCATTTGTCTCAAGGATATCCGCAAGAAGTTCTTGGTGGTTCCAATAAAATGCATCCCGTCTATCAGCTAAGTTGAACATGAAAATATTCACTCGCTTATCACCTGGTATAGAACGATTGCGAGCCATCCTTTGGATAATACCATCTTTTTGAGTAATCGGAATCCCGATGTTGATTACTACTTGAATATTTGGTAAGTTGACACCTAACTCTAAAACAGAGGAAGAAAGTAGTATACGGATATTGTTTTCGAGTTTTTTTCGAACCTCATCCAGTATTTTCTTTCGTTGATAATAGGGAAGATCAGCATGAATCATTCCTACTGTTCCTTCATCAAAAAACGAATTATCTTGTTTTAGCTTCTGACATAGTTTTCCGAAAAGCACCTCAATCTCTGCTTTAGAGTCGAGAAAAACAAGACAGAATTTTCCAGGTGTGCTTTCTAATTCATCCCATAACTCTGCAAGAATGGAAACAACATGATCAACTGTGATTCCGAGGTATTCTTGATCTCCACGGACAGGAGGACAAGTGATAATGCGAGCGTTTGGTAGAAAATCATCCCTGAAACCATCAACATTGTCTATAGTAGCAGAGGAGAGAATGACATGACAAAGGGGATTTCTCTTCAGATGGATTTTGACAAATCCTCGTATGATTGCTGCAGCAAATCCTTCGAATGCATGAATTTCATCGAATACCAGATATTGACATTCCATGATTTTTTCAAGGAGGGGAGTCTTTTTCCCAGCAATGAGCTGATACCAAACCTTGTCGAAAGTCGCGAGTAAAATATTTGGTGGATTTTGTTCTGTGCCATAAAGTTCTTGTTGATGTTCTTGGGCAAGGACTTCATTATTGGCTTTTGTTTTACCAATATCTCCGCTGTACACTTTACAGGTTAATCTTGCACCTGATGTTTCTTCCAATCGCACAAGATACTCTTTCATCCGTTCAAATTGATCCAATAACAGCTGTTTAGAAGGATAGAACACTACAATAAAATCTGTTTCTTCTCCAAGCAATTTCACTATCCCGGGAATACTGAAGGACAGCGACTTACCAGAATAAGTTCCACCATTGATGATTAATCCTGTGTTTTCGCGTTTTGTTGTTGATTCTAGCAAGTACTCTAATGCTTGCTTTTGATGCATATAAGGATGTGCGCTTCCAATAATTGATTCAATCACTTCTGCTAACGATTGGGCATAACTCGGGAGAAGATCCTGCCAGCAAAGATTCAGCTCTTTCTGTGGTAGTGATGCTGGTTGTTTGTATATGGTTGTCCATTGGCGTGGTTTTGTTGCTTTTATCGGATATTTCTCTTCCTTATGCATCCAAGAATTATAATTAACATTCTTTGTCATCATATTTCCCCAACTGATTCGTAATAGCTCTTGCTTTCAGTTATCTGCTCAGACATCCAAGAAGTGGTTCTTTGGAGTGTGAGTGGAGGTGACCAATTATTCCAAAGGGAATTTGTTAATTGGTTATCCAATGATATCATAATATTCGAAACAACTTTTGCTAATCTCTCAAGTAAAGGAATTCTTTTCCATACTGAGATTCTCTGCTGTTTTTCTTCATGGGTGAGAGTCAATCCGAGAACAAGTCGAAGTCTCTTCACACTGGCATTCAGTTCATTAAGTCTATAGTAGGATTTTGTGTGGGCTTTTTCCTTTAGTAATAATCCCCTGGAAACCATTTGCTTGAGGATTCTCTGTACCTGGTTCTGAGAGAGTCCCAGCAACTCCCGAATGTAGCTAGTTGAGAATCTTTCAAAAAAGAAATCACGCTGATGAGCATTAAAAAGCATCAATAATAAAACAACAAGACTTCGGTCTTGTTCTCTTTGTTGGTGCTTGGTCACTCGAAGAACTTTTGAACCAGAGATGGGTTCTTTGATTAACCATTTCTTCATAGCTATTTTTCGGAAGGTTTCTCGGCATCGCTTGTTCTCCAAGATTTCCTCCTCGCGTCTACTGAAAAGATCACACTCTTTTCCAGCAAACTTGTGTATTGCTAGTAATTGTTGTTCATTTCCCACTGGGCAATAAATCATAGGAGCGAACTGAGCATCCTCAAAGCACTGGAGGATTTCTTGTTTTGTCAAGCGTCTTTGTTCTTGTGTTTTTTTCAAGCAGTTCTCCAAACTTGCTCTTAATGAATGTAAATTTTGTTCAAAAGCTTGTGTAAAAGGAACGACTGCTCCCTGATAAAAGACTGTTTCTGCTAATGCTTCGGCAACCAGTTCACTAATTTTTTCTTGTGAAGACCTCTTAACGCGATAAATTTCTTGTCCTCGTTCACCAAGTTTAAATGAACAATCATTGTAGGTTAGCGTTTTTTCTCTGACTGCTTTGCTCATTGTTAATAACACCAACACTCTTAGAGGTTCAATCAGGTCGAAATAAAATCCGAGTCGGTCAATGTCTGATTTGGTCTTTCTGCGATGGAACAATCCGGGACCTAATTCTGTGGGTTCCAAACCTACCTTTCTAAAGATCTCATTAATTTCTGCTCGAAAGGTTCGAAGCAATTGATTAAGAATAGCATCATACGGGGAGTACGCATTACTTAAGGTTTTACTGAAAGAAAGAAAGAAATCTTTCACCAATCGACTGTTAACACGTCCCCAAGACCATAGTCCTACTTGTTCAGCTTCTGATTTGAGAACGTCAAAAAAGTATATATTGCTAAGTCCTTCCAGTTGATTTCCATAGAAACTTGACTTCACTCCCCCATTAACACGGATGAGTAGATCGACCATAGCATATAACTTGTGGTCATACCGCCAATGCTTGTGTTCCATTAGCTCATATGCTTCTTTTAGTACTAGCATTGCTCCAATATTTGAGAGGGTCCTGGCTTGTATGAACGACTGCGTCATAAGTCCCTCTTTGTGTAGATAGGTCATAAAGTCTTTAAGAAAGATATATTTTTCAGGAGTAAATGGTAGCAAAGTAGTGGTTTCTGCATCTTGTTTGTTTTTCTTTTCCTTTGCTTCTGCTCGCTGGATGGTGTACGAGTATTGTTCTGGATCGCTCTCTGCTAATACTTTGAGAAATCGTTCCAGTTCCTTATACCTTTGTCCTGCAAAGTATAGATATTGAAGTTTGTTCAGAGGAATTCGTTGCTTACATAGAAACAAATCAGGAGAGGTTTCATTGGACTCATTTAGATCTAACTCCAATGATTCTTTATCATAAATAACGAAGGCATAGGTGGGATCCTTTTCCAGTAGGATCTTTGGCAGAGAGGTAGTTTCTTGGTAATATAAACCTCTGAGTAAGTGTCGGTATTCAGTCCTAATGGTAACTTTCTCATTGTTCTTCTTCAAGTAGAGAGTAGCACAATTCGAACAACTTACTCTTCTCTTAGGGAAGAACAGTTTGCTGTCTGTACCAAACTCAGCAATTGGTTCACGGCAAGTAAAGCACAGGTAAACATTTTCTGTTACAGTCCCAGAAATGTACGACATCAGCACTTTTCTCATCTCTTTGGTCAGCTCATTGACTTTGAGAGTAAATTGTGTTCCTTTTCCACTTCTATCATAATCTGCCCTTGTTCTATGTTTTCCACAGGCAGTGGCTGTTACACAGATCTTTCCATTAGCATAGGTTCGATATTCATCGCGAACTTGACTTGGGTTAAACGCTTGTTGTAACCGGAGAAAGGTGCAAGTCTTGAACCTCTTGCGAAACCAGAGACAATTACCACAACTTTTTTGTAAAAAGGGATAGGCATCCAGCAGTTCTTGCGTACAGTATCTATATGTTAATTTTCCTTTATTGTCAAATGTTTGAATGCATATCAAGCGACCTTCCGAAACCAAGTTTTCCAAGAGTTTTTTTGCTTGCTGACGAAGCATATGGTAGTTATTTGCAGTGAACATTACAGTTAATGGTTGGTTATTTGCCTTCAGTAAAATTGCATCCCTTCGTCGTTTCTCCCAAGACTGCTCATCTACATTTTCCTTCTTTTTCAGCTGCTGAAACACAAGGTATGCTTCGGTGTCCATGAGTTGCTCAAAAGCACCTAGTATTTTCGTTGCACAGAATCCATTATAGGAATCAATCATCTTTTTGAATTCTGTTTTAAGATACTCAACCAGCATGTTGATCTTTGCTTCAGTATCAAGTTGTTCAGGAATTTGAGCTAAGCAATGAGTTACAACCTCTTCCTTTACTCCTAATAATACTAAATAGAATCTTATAATCTCCCATACTGTGAGTTTGGTTGTTGTCTTGCTTTGTCTAAAAAGAAGCTTTCTCAAGTGACGCAGAATTAAGCTGAAGTTTGATGTTACTCCGCCAAAAAACGCACTTGCAGCCAACACAGCTTCTCCCAGAGCACTAAGGTAGTACTTGCTATCGGATTTCTTAGAAATTAACGGCAAGAACCTTTCAGTTTTTTCAGATTCTTGCCAAGTAATCTTATTAGAACTGGTTATCTTACCGGATTTAAGGTTAAAGTCAATATCTACTTCTCCTTGCATTTGCTTTGAGTATTTTTTAGACCATTTATTCAATTGCTCGACGATATTAGCATAGATACATAAGTCAATCCTTTTCTTGAAATCAGCAATGTTATTATTCTGCTCATTAAGCTCTACAGGAAAAATACCTTGGCTGAATAGGTGTAATTTGTAAGTAAAGGTCTCTTGGAAGCGATTTAGGAGCTCTTTTATGGTTTTTCTTCCCCTGAAAAGCTCACATAGGATGAATAATTGATACTGATTTTTAGAAAGATTTGGAATTGCTTCTTGGAACGGGTTGTTGTAAGTGCTTCTCGTAGGTTCAGAACAACGAAAATAGATAGTGCTTTGAGCTTTTGTCAGGTGTTGATACTCTTTTTTTGTGAGTATCGGGAATAAAGCTTCATCAAAAAAGAATGAAAAGCTAGGTTTTAAGCACTTATGACGATGAAGACATCCAGCAATCATATCAATTTTAGCAACATCCAAAAGAATATTCCCTCTGGTCAAGGGATTAACAAAGACAATTTGTTCAGTAAGTGGGTTATTTCTATTTGTCACCTGCTCCCAGAGCTTGGTATAGGTTATGATTATAAAATCTGCTTCGTTTTGAAACTGGGCATAGTTGTCCTTGTGGATTTTGTTCTGTATTCTTGGATTACTAGTATACACTTTGTAGCAAGAAGTACAAGCGTTTAAGTTTTTAATGATCAATTCTCCTTCATACCTATTGTTCACTACTAGAAGGACAGCCTTGTTGCTGTAATGCTTTAAGGCAAGGGCACGTTGTGTGGCAAGGGAAAGCAGCTCAGGATTAGGTTGAGAAACTTTCGGTCTCTTAATCTTATTACTACTCACTAAAACAAAGTTCTCCTGCTCGAAGAGAAAAGATTTCTTGTCGTGCAAGGAAAATTTAGTAAGATGATCAGTTTGCAAATCTTCCTGCTCAGAAAGAATAGCATTTATCCCTAATGAAACGCTTAAAGGAAGTTTTTTAGTTGCAGTAATAGAATCGCTCATATCTTAAACTCCGTTCTACGTCAATTCTCGACCATTTTTCTTATGAAATAACAAGGATGTGGAAGTACCTACCTAAGTCTCGACGATTAAGCTTTAAAAAGGACTAAAAGAGCTTAAAAAACAAAAAAAGCTTCCTTTATAAACGGCAGAAAAAAGGACATCCCTTTTTGATTATGGAAATTTATGCATAGTTGACCATTTTTAATAAAATTTCAATAGTTTCTCGCTCTGACGCGTTATGAATCGCTGTAAGCGATGAGTAGCGTCGATGCGTGCACACCCCAAAGCGTGAGCTTTTGAGTTATTTTATTCTTG
Organism: Candidatus Heimdallarchaeota archaeon; assembly: GCA_019894765.1. The sequence continues at coordinate 3,963 of JAGXNT010000020.1, read as the reverse complement.
ATTCAAAATCATTAATTCCGTTTAACAAGACAAAAAATTCCCGAACAAATGCAATTAATACTGAATTGTATAACATAGATGTTTCCACTTTTATTGAGAAATAGTCACTAAGATTTTGTATGTATTGCTTTAGAGGTCTATCTGGTAATCCAATAATAATAATTACTCCTCTTTCCTTAAATTGTAAACCTTTTAGTAGTGTTAATAGTATATCGTTTGGTTGAGTATCTAATAAGCAAGTAGAATTGCCTGAATGTAATTGCAATTTTTGATGATTAGCTAAAAAGTCAACAAAAGTAATCTTATAGGCTGAAAGAATCCGATGAAGAATCGAAATAGGAATAGAAGTGAAATTTCTTTCATATTTTGATAGACTTTCACGTGACGTTTCTATTATAGATGCTAATTCTAATTGGGTATGATTGTTTTGTTTTCTTAAAGAGCGAAGAAATACACCTAGTTGTGATATACTTAATGTATCGAGTAGGGTAAAATTAAAATAACCTTGCTTTAATTTCTCCTCCTTAAAATTAACAACTTGTCTTGCCCAAAATCCTTTCTTTCTTAGAGTAGAAATTCGCGGTGAAAAACGATATATCTTTTTTTGTAAAAGTAAATTTAATTCTTGCTGTTTTTGTGGATGATTTGAACCAATTAAGGAAGCAAATTGCTTTCTTGAGTGACCAGCAACATTTAAGCTATAAGTGATTCCCCCAAACACCTCTTGTTCATAGAAACGATAATTTATTTGGTATTGCTTCAAAAATTTAGCAAAGTCTGTCCGAAGTCGTTTAGATGCTGTGCCAAAGCCAATTGTCGACTTGAAGCTACCATCTGCATCCATCAGTCCACGCCAAAAAGCTCTTCGAAAAAGATCGTTACTTTGGAAAATGAGTGGTTCTCGAAGGGAAGGATACTTTCGAGCATTAATTGGTTGCCCGGATAAGAAATTAAAGAATCGAACTATCCATTTCCCTAAAATATTAACGTTCCAAGCATTAGCATTGGATTGAACAAAAAATTCTATCTTCGAATTAAATAAGTTGGATAAAAGTTGACTCAAGTTTTCAATATGTTCTTTTGAAGAATCTATGATGTTAATGAAATAGTTTGCAAGATGACCATCACCCATGATTACTCCTACAAGGTAGGCTAACTCTTCTGTGAGATATAATGGTAACTGAAAATCTTCTCCACGAGCGGATTGGTATTGTATAAATTCTTTACAAGAAAAATAGTCTAACCAATCATCAGCTAATCTGAAAAGAGGAAATGGTAATCTTTGTTGGTTATCTAAGTAATTTATGATCTTTTTTTGCCATTTAAGAATAGACCTATTGTAGTTTGATTTCCGGAAATAATGATATGCTTTTTCAGCGAGAATGAGAGATTTTTTTCTAATATTTGCAATCCATTCCTTATCGAGGAGAATGTAAGGAAATGATTGTAACAGGCGTTCTCCGGAAACAAAATCTATTTTACGAATCATTAAAGGATAAAAGAGTAATTGACTCGTAGGGGTTTGGAATAAATTATTTTGCTTCGACTCCAGTAAACCGTTTGCAGTAAGCCAAGTATTTTGTTTAAGTGGCTCAGTATCCACTAAGAATGGATCCGTTCGCCAATGAAGGAACTCAAGCATTTGTATTCTCCTAATACTCTATTCTTTTTTTCTTTCTTTAATGCCCCTTTGATTAGTTGTACGAAACACTAATTAATTAACTATTCTTTGAAATAAAAGCATAATACTTTCAGTATACTCTTTGGAAAATAGCTATATATTAAGCTAAATATATATTTTACTGAAAGAAAAATGCCCCTGCGAAAAAAAGCCCCCATTAAGAGCTACCAATTCAAACTACCAGATGATGAACGACTAGACTGGTTCCAAGCTCTCACTACAAAAGCAGCACAAAAACTGCTCGAAGAACTCTGGTCAGAAGAATGGATAACAAAACTAGGTAAGAGTGGTCTCAAAGCCTACAAAGTTATCAATGAAGGACGAGTAGAATTAGAAGGAACCTATCTCCCTTCAAGGATTAGACGAGGAGTAGCTGAATGGGCAGGAAGGATTCTTAGGGGACAATACAAACGATACCAATGCTTCAAAGACTGCCTGGAGATATTAAACTGGTTAGGAACAGAAACGAATGAGAACAAACTAATCACTGTTGTGATGCAACACTGCAGAACGAAGAGTAAGAAAGGAAAAACTTATCCTTTCTACAAGAAAGTGATGGTAGAACAAACCATCGCAATGATCAAGAATTGGCATATAAAACTTTCAATAGACTTTTTGATGTTCGAGTACATCGACTTTGTGGAGCCAACTATCCAGAACTTCGCATTTCCATTTGGACCAGATGATAAACAAGCATTACAATATCAAAACGATGGACAAACCATCTACCTAAGAATGAAGCTCCCCAATACAACGCAACCAAGAAGCATTGCAGATTGGCAGTGGGTGGAAAGCGAATTAGCTATTCCGGAAAAAATACTAGAAAAAATTGAACAAGCAAACTCCTCACACCCGAAAAAACCGGTTCTACGAACCAAAATCTTGAAAGGGGGGCTCGAATACTTCTTCCTCCAGTTTCCTTGGGAGTTTCAAAAAGCAAAAAAAAGAGATGGAAGAGAACGAACACTCGCAATAGACCTTGGATTGAAAAAAATAGCCACCTGTGTTGTCTGTGAAGATGGCACGCAAGTCTCAAAACCGATTGTAATAAAACTCAAAGGCTCCCAGTACCGACACATCGAACGTCTCTACGGAGACATCGCTGGCGTACAAAAGCAACTATCAAAACAAAAGAAGAAACGGAAAAGCAAACAAATAGGTGTGAAACGCAAGGAGGAAGAACGACGAAGGTTGTATCGAAAGAGGAACCGCTTAGGAGAGGAGCTAGGACACAATTCGACAAATATACTCATACAACTTGCTCTTGATTGGTCCTGCACGAAAATAATCATCGAGGATCTTCACTCGTACAAACCACCACGAGGAAGAAGAAGCTGGTCACGAAGACTCTCAGAATGGCTCAGAGGAAGAATTGCCAACTTGCTCGAAAACAAGTGCCAAGAAAGAGGACTAATACTCCAAAAAGTCTGCCCGTGGAACACCTCCACACATTGTCCAAGATGCACCATAAAAGGAGTGAAAGTACTCGGACCAAATAATTCGATCGAAGACCTAAAAGGTCGCTGGTTTATTTGTCATCAGTGTGGCTTCTCTGCTGACCGTGATTATATCGCAGCAATCAACATCTACCGAGCAAGCTTTATCGACTATCAAATAATTAAAAGTCTGAAAGATACCAACCCAATACCCTACATGGATATTGGAACCCCCCACTTAACTGTTCCTAGTGGGGGCTCAGAGATGAACTGCACCAACACAATTGTTGTAGTAACTGGGAATGGATAAAGTATTTAGGTTTGTCCTATTTATCCATAAAAAAAGGAACGGTAGGAATAATTCAAGTGCTTTTACTTCTTGAAAAAATTGAATCCTTAATTTATTAAAAGTATCGGTTATTCAATTTTTTATTATGATCTATATTTTGATGAATCCTTAATTGCGTTCAAAAAAGAATCCCCCAATTTCGATAATGGAATTTATATATTCGATTTCGGTATATCTCTATGTAGTTTTTATGACTCGGAAGCATGGTCCATTATATTCTGATCCTTTTGTGAGTAAATGGCTTGATGGATTTACTGATAAGCAGAAAGCAAATAAGATCCATAAGTTCAGAAAATACTCGAATGGGAAAAGAAGGAAAAACAATAAAATGAATATTCTCTTCAAGCAGCAGTTTAGTGCTGCTATTTCTTTTTTCCTCTAAGCCTGGTCCTATTACTATAGGAATTTCTCCTAGTGGTACGTCCGCTCGAATAGGGCTTATAAATTGTCTTTTCTATCAAGATAAATCATCATTTTCTTCTCCGCTAACCCCCCTT
>JAGXNT010000019.1 GCA_019894765.1 Candidatus Heimdallarchaeota archaeon | reverse complement strand
TTTTATCATATTTTCATGAAAAATTGATTTAGGAGTTTTGATTAATTAGTGATTGATTCAGATACCATAGAAGAGAAATTAGATGAAATTATTTTTGGTTTGAACTTGATAATAAACCTGCTAGTTATGATTAATAATATCCCAACTGAAATTTATCATAATATTGTGGATGGAACAAAAGAAGCAATGAAAACGTTAAAGAAAATTAAAGAGAAGTAATTGATTTTTTTCCTTCTAGCTATCCCGACAGAATTTCTTACGCTTGTTTTAGTTACTTCATAAATTATAAAAGTAATAATGAAGACTTAATTTGGGGATTCGAGCAACTTGAGGGAAAAAAATAGTGGAGTATTTGCTAGAGATAGATAAAATACTGAAAGAGAAATAGTGATTGAAATGGAATATGTTAGAATTTATTGGGAAAAACCCCTTACTTTAGAGGAACTTCAAAAAAAACATTTTGCATATAATGTTAGATTTAATTTCTATATACTAACAACGCTTGATAAATATCATGATTACGAAATTAAATATATTGGTAAAACCACTCATGCAATTATTAGTCGTTTGGAAAATCATCATAAATGGGATGAAATTAAGGATACTATAAAGAACCCTTTGAAAGATCGAATTAGTCTTCTAATTCAAGAGAGACCAAGAATGAAATTATTTATTGAATCATTAGTTGAAAAGTTTGAAAATAATCAACCACGACTAGCACAAATCATTACAGGATTACAAGAGAATCATATTTACATTTTTATTGGACAAGGGATGATATCTAGAAGACCATTTAGCGCAAGAGTCTTCAATGAATTTAGTCCAGCTCCTAATATTCGTTCAAATCCAATCTCTATTGACTACATTGATCCAATTGAAAATGCATTGATATTCTCAATTCAACCTGAATTCAATGAAAAACTTAAACTAAAATATCTTCATACAGATAAAAAAATCATAATCAGAAATATAAATGGACCTATTCAATATAATATTGATACTAGGAAATTTGGTTCCGGAACCATTAAATGACACACATGTGTTATTCTGCATTTCGGAATGCATTCAATGCCTGGTTGTTTTTCCTTCTAAATTTATCAACAGAAAAGAATAGTTTTGGTAAAACAATAATTACAACTCATGAACAATCAAATATGAGTTATTAGACAAAGATTTATAGGATTCAAAATGTTATTACTTTGGGATTTTAGCAACTTGAAGGAAAAAAATCATTACAGGAAAAAAGGAAGATGTTAAATTATTTTCTGCAGGAGATAGATTTTTCCTGAGCTGGTTTTCTAGATCAAGTTGCTCAAGTATCCCAAGACTATCTATAGGAAACTTAAATTGTAACCTGGAGATGCTCCCATAATCTTAAATCCCTGTTAAGGGGTGCCGAGGATTCACCTCAAAGGGAGCACCCAGGTTCTTATTCTTCTAGCCTTTTGTTTGTTATTAATCTTGAGCTTTACAATCTAAAGTGAGCCATTTTTCTCAAGATATGGGTAAAATTTTGCCATATAAAAACTCCTATACTAGAAAAACAGTAACTTCAAAAACAATAAAAGAGTGAAAGAAGAGTTACTGTGGGATTCAGTATATCTTTGAGGAGAAACCTACTACCGGAAAAGGATATCTAGCACCCTCCCGCGAGATTCTTTTTACGAGTAGTGTGTCTTCAATAAAGATATGCCTGGTATAATCCCCATATATGAGACCTTAAAGACACTCAAATTTTGTCCTGGGTATGCTCCCACAATCTTTAATCCCTGTTAAGGGGCGCCGAGGGATGACCTCAAAGGGAGCACCCAGGCTCAAATATACTTTTTTTACATTTGTATTAAATTTTAAGCTTTAAAATCTAAAGGCGGTAATTTATTAACTAAAACTCATTGAATTATCAGTTCATAGACTTGTTACCCAGGGATGCATTGCAGGAGCAAAAACAAGATTATTCTCAATTACAATCTTCATATCTTCTTTTCGTGCTTGCATTTCTTCTAACTATCCCGACAGAATTTCTTGTTCTTGTTTTTAGTTGTTTCATAAATTATTTAAAGTTAGTAAAGGAGATAAATTGGGATTCAGTATATCTTTGAAGAAAAACCGGCTACAGGAAAAGGTTATAATCCCTCTCTATTTGGGATTTTGCATAGAGTAGTGTCTCTTCTAAAAGGATATGCAATAAATCCCAACTCAAACCTTTGTTTGACTCTATAAAAACAAAGAGTGTCCTGATAGGGCTCCCAAACAATTGTCAACTCCGGTACAAAACTCTGGGTGCCCTTCAGGGACAATTAAAGAATTTGTGTAATCTATAATAAATTTTTAGCTAAAATTTGTAAGCTTTGCTGATTTTTTTGCAATAAAATCAGAGAGCTCTTTCGCAAAAAGAACCTTCAAAGTAAATATTATTCCAGGAAAAGATAGAGATCTGCGTGCCCAAAAACTCTTTGTGCTATCTAAAAATAAATGAAAAGAAGTATCATTTATTTTATCTTTTCTTTTTTCTCTTTAAAATAAGTTTGAGCTTTTTTTCTTCTAAATTTCTCAACAGAAAAGAATAGTTTTAGAAAAACAATAATTACAACTCATGAACAATCACCTATGAATTATTAGACAAAGATTTATAGGATTCATGAGGATATTACTATGGGACTCGAGCAACTTAAGGGAAAAAATCCATTACAGGAAAAAGGAAGATGTTAAATTGTTTTCTGCAGGAGATAGATTTTTCCTGAGCGGGTTTTCTAGATCAAGTTGTTCAAGTATCCCAAGACTATCTAAAGGAAACTCAAATCTCAACCTGGAGATGCTCCCATAAACTTCAACACCCTTTCAACCGCAACAGGTTTTTTATTCTGCAGGGAGCACCCAGGTTCTTATTCTTCTAGCCTTTTGTTTGTTATTAATCTTGAGCTTTAAAATCTAAAGCCAGTTATTTTTCTCTAAAAAACTATTTGATGGTTTTTTCTTCTAAATTTAAATTTACCCCATTCTAACATCACAAATAGTATTATACAGATAGTGGATTGTTATTGAAGCACTAGGAAAATAAAATCCTACAGTATGAACAATAATACCAAAGAAGAATATTGAAATTTGTGCGCCAAAATCATATCGATAAACAAATTTGTGAGCTGATGCAAAAAGAATTGCTGTTATAAAAAACACTACTGGTCTAGTTGTTAAACTCCTCTTTTTGTAAAACATTCTATAAGGAAAAATCTTTAACATTAAGAATGGGATAATAATTGCAAAAAAACATTGTTCCCAGTTTGCAACAATAAATTCATGTTTTAACTGGTCAATTTCTATTAAATCTAATTTATAAAATACAAGGCTTGGGATTAACAGCAGTAAAACATTTAATAATAAAACTATATAAGGAACTGCAAATTTTAATTTGAGCCTTTTCAGATCTTTAGTTAACCTGAACTCTTTGAATTTTAATACCCCAAAATGAATTATTATGCCTATCATAATAATTGCAATAAACATTGTATGCATTAATTCTTCATGCAAGTTATTTAGAGATCTGCCTATTAACTTCATTAGAATTGTAAAAATTGCAATTATTCCATATAAATACAATGTTATATCATGAAGTAGTGGTTGAAAAATAGTTAAATCTTCTATTATTTTAAAACATCTTATAGTAATAATCACTGACTTATTATCTTCCTCAAAATCATTATTTTGATTTTCTTGCTCATCACTATCAAGTTCTAGATTCTCCATATAACCTCTCCATTTTTTTATAAAAATCAATTTTTAGAAACTTCTTTTTTTACCTATCATAAATTCAAATTTTTTATCATTCATCAAGAATAAGTTCATCCATTTTCCTTTCCCTATCAAGTTAATAAAATAATATCTGCTTACCGATTTATTAGATTTTAGTTGTTTAAGCTTATATTTCTTATTATTTTCATATAAAAATAATTAGCCTTTTTCCCTCTAAATTTATCAACAGAAGAGAATGTTTTCAATCATCATTCAATGAATTATTAGGTTTTATTGATTAGGAAAATACTTTTGAAGTTATAAGTTAATAGATTCTTATTTGAGGAAAAGGAAAATTGAATGATAATAATCAGGGATTTTTTAGAAATATTTTTTCTATTCGAAGTTACATATTTGAAATTATAATTTCATCTATGATTATTGCTTTAGGAATAAATTTTATTTCTGATAGTATTCCTTTATTGTTAAATTGGAATGAAACTATTACGCTATTAATCGGAATTATTCTTAGTATTTTACCTATTTTTTATTTTATGTTTAAATTACTCAAACAAAGAATACAAAAAAAAGAATTGCTTGCTTATTTTATCTATAATTCAGATGATAATAAATTATTACATATACCTGATTATCATTTTACCAAAAGAATAATTGAGAATTTAGAATGTTTATTTACAGAAAAAAATGAGCTTATTGATATTTGGAAAAAAAATCATCTATGGCCTCATACCACAAAATCAAATGAAATGAAAAGAATTGATGCAACAAAATCGGTTGAAATTATAAATCAATCAATTGAGTATTTTATACTGAATGAACTCAATGAACATCTGTTAGATTATTTCAATTCGGAGAATTTTAAAGATAAAAAATTGAGATATTTCAATAGAAGTGATATAAAAAGTCTCTTGGATAATATATTCCTTGATACATTTTCTAAACAAATAAATCAACGTAAAATATTTCTCGATAATGCTTTTCAGAAAAATGACAATATTGGTAAGAACTCAGAAATAAGTAAATATATTGAGCTTTTAGGATTACATGCAATTACAAAAGATGGTCCGATTAAATTCGAAAAATTTGAATTATATTTACCTAAAAGAACTTCAATCTCTAAAACAAATGAAGATTTCATTATTATAGATATGAAAAGAATAAAATTTTGTTTTAAATCGGAATTTAGTGGATTAAATGAAAATCCCCCTCAATATTTTGAAAATTACTATTTAGATATTGCACCAAATCCTAATAATAACAGACTTTATATTGTTCCAATAAAATTTGAGGTTAAATTTAATCTTTTTTCACTACTTCGACCATTAAATTGGAAATATTATTTATGGATTGATGATTTCTTAGGGGTCCTGAAAGAAAAAAATTCAATGGAAGCTTTCTTTAATAGGATAAATTGGGATGGAATAGTACCTTTTATTAAAATATTAGAAAAGAAAGATAAGATACAAAAAACTGAAAAAAAGAATTTCTAAAGAATCTAACATTGAATTAAAAATTGTTAACAAAATATTTGATATCATAGAATTGAATCTTTATATTTATTTTATGTTATTTGAGATTAGTAAAGATTGTTTTTGTTATTTAGCAATGATTGATATCCTAATTGATGATAAAATAAATCCATAAGCTAAACAATTTGATTTTTTGCCTTCTAAATTTATCAACAGAATTTTTATTTCTTAGTTAGAAGCTCGAAATGTTTTTACTTTTTAAAAATTAACATGTAATTAACTTGGATTTTTCTTTGAAAAGGAATATCTAATTAAATATAAAAGGTGAGTTATTTGAAAAGAATCGAAACCTATGAAGATTTATGTTGGCTTATTGATAATCAGGTGCATGAAAGTATTGAATTGGAATTTAAAAGAGAACTTCATAAAGAAAAAAACAAAGGCAAAAATACTTTAAGAAAAGCTGTTTCTGCATTAGCTAATACAAATGGTGGACAATTAATAATTGGAATGGATGAAAAAGACGATATTGCTTTTGAAATTTGTGGAATATCAATACCAGATTATCGTCATACTCTTGATAATTGGATTCAATTAGAGATTTACTCTCCGATCGCTAAATATGAAATTGACTCAATTATAAATAAGAAAAATGCTCAAGAAAAAATCTACATTATCAGAGTTGAAAAAAGTAGAAGAGCTCCTCATATGTTTAACTATAAATACTATAAAAGGGTTGAAACAGAATCAAAACCAATGAATAATCAAGAAGTAAGAGAAGCAATGTTTAGAACGGGTTTAAGAGATGCACTTATTTTAGAAATGAAGGATAATATCAAGTTGATTGATGATTTTTCAAGTAATATTCGTGATATCAAACATGTATATAAAGAGGCACCTACAGAGAATGATCACTATAAAGATGTTCAGGCAATCATATTTCCTTTTAAAACTGAAGCATGGAAAGCAATTACCTATTCCGGATTACTTTCAATTGTCCAGCAATATAATGAACAATTAATTGAATTATATAATTCAATATATCAAGTAAATCACATTATTGATGCTCTAAAATTAGGTCATAGGCGCATTTGTACACAATATTCAGGTGGAGGATTTTATATACTCGATGTTATTCAAAGCATTATTTCTATTGAAATAAGAGATAAACTAAAAAAAATCCTAAAATCTTTCATCGAAAAAAACCAAGAAACATGATAAGAATTGTTATCATATAACTGTTACAAAAGTAAGATCTCATTTAAAAGGACTGGAATTTTGGTCCTTTCTTCAAGAATAGTTGCATGTTTCTTCATAGCATTTTTTAGTGATAAAAAAGGGAGGTACTTGGGAGGGTTGAACATGGTCACTCATAGAATAAAATATAAAATTGACGAAAAAGAAATCGAAATTGAAGGAGACCAAGAATTCGTGGAAAAATGATTTGAACAACTAAAGAAAGACCTTATGAAAGTCAAACCTGTCTAAATTCAACCTAACATTTATCTGTTCTCTAGTTCTTTTTGTTTTCAAAAAACCTTCTTTTCTCAATTTTTTAAGTAAACGATAGATCGAATTGTAATGTTTAGCGAGCTCCTTAGCTATTATTTTCTGTTTGTCCAGTTTATAGCTCTTCCCTTTCAAGATTGCTCTGCACAATAAATAAAGTAAAAGTGTCTGTTCTACTTTAGCCATTTTTTCTATTGAAAGATGTTTTTTCCTGCTAAGATTCTTAGCAAGTTTTTCTTGCTCTAACATTTTTTTCTCTCATTTTTCCTTTTACCCCACTTTTATTTATCAAATCGACAAAAATCTCATTTAATATCTAGTAAATTTTCTTTAAAAATAACTAAATGATGAATAAAATGAATTTTGTAATCGATTTAAATTAATTTGAAATTAGTGATGATTTCCGTCTCTTTATAGTTATAATAGCTATGAAGGTAACAATTCCTATTCCAACTATAGATGGTAGAATACTTAATATTAGCATTAATCTTTGTGATATTTTTGGAGGAACTAACTGATAAATTTCCAATCCATCCCAACCATCAGCAATGAAGATATACCCCTCACGAACATAGACATCCAGACAGACTCCCCGGTAATGGTCACGTACTGCTGCTACTTCAAAAGGTTTCTTTGGGTTAGAAACATCAACTACCCGTAAACCACCGACATACTGAGCGAGGTAGGCAAAAGATCCCTCTACAGCCACCCCTTGACCATAGAACCAGCGGTTATCAAACACACCCAATTTCTCAGGTGCGGTGGGATCACTCACGTCCAGAATTATAAGGGGGTCATATAAACCTGTAAGATACGCCCGTCCTTCTTTAACATATATATCATCTATTACGTCACCAACTTTTTTCTGTGATAATAGAACTGGTTGCTGTGGGTTACTAATATCGACAATAGCTATCTCTCCTGGTGAAGCAAAAGATGTAAGATATGCAACATTGTTTTCAAGAAAAACATTATTCAGAAGGAATGATTGCCAGGTTTCAAATGTCGATAGTAAAGTGGGTTGGGAAGGATCTGAGCAGTTGATAATCAACAGGTCATAGTACGGGTGAGGGAGATAACATAATTGTGATTCTGCATCATACCAGAGATTGTAAAAAAATCCAACAGTAAAATTGTTCGAGTAATTCCCCACTACTACTGGATTCGTAGGGTCGTGAACATCCAGAATGAGTAACCCATTTCTTGCAAGGCATAAGTAAGCGTATCCTCCACTTACCTTGACATCCCTAATAGTATCATTTAAATAGTCATACTTACCTACTAGGGTGGGATTTGTAGTATTTGTAATGTTAATAATCTCTAACCTTGAAGGGTAGTAAGGGTATTCTCGTCGACTGCAAATATAAGCATAACCACCTTCGACATCTAATGCCCAAGCTAAACAATTAGTGTCAAAAGATCCAATTAGCTCAGGCTGACTCTTGTTGGTTACATTAAAGCAAAATAAACCTAAACGATAATCAGCACAAAACAAAATGTCTTCCCCTTGTTCAGTCAACATATGAGCAAGTGTTTTCCAACAATTTCCAATAGGTGAATAATCTATTATTTCTCCAATTTGAGTTGGATTTTCAACATCTGTTATATTAAGTGCAATAATTTTTGGTTTACTAAAATCAGCCAAAAATATGGTATCATTTGTTACACTAATACTTTTAATATCTCCAATCTCAGAAGATATTTCACTAATTAAAATTGGTGAAGTTGGAGTACTGGCATTCACGATCTTAATTGTAGATGAATTCCCTGCAAAAATGTAATCCTTGAATTTGGAGAGAATACTTGCTCCACCTATATCCAATCGTATAATCTCTTCAGGTTGATTTGAATTTGTAGCATCAATTACTACCAGATCAGATCCAATACAAGCATAAACATGCTTATCAATTACACAGATATCCCAAACATAACCACCAATCAATGAATAATCTATTTCACTAATTAACACTGGTTGAGCAGCATTTGAAATATTGACAATTTGTATGACATTCCCATAATTTATTGGTCTTGTACCTGGACAGATTAAATAAGCTAGGTTATCTTGAGCTTTCACATCAGATATTTTGCGTGAATATTTTCCTATTAATCTAGGTTCTGTTGGTTCAGAAACATTGATGAGTAATAGACCATTATTACCATCCGCCAAAAGAACAAGATCATCAACAATTTCTATACCATTTGTCAAAAAAGCATTCCATGTTTCTGATTTTTTAGTTATCCGTTCCTCATTATAAGAACCTATCAGTTTAGGTTGTTGAGGATTGGAAACATTGAAGATTAATAAACCACCCCAGTAACTTGCAATAAAAGCTAATTCCCCTCGAACAGCAATATCTGTTGGAGCACCATATCGGTCGCGATACTGCCCCACCTCTTGTAGAGAATACTTTAGTCCCTCATCAGGAAGAGCATTCATCTTAGGGAGAAGGACACTATCCTGTTCAGAAGCAGATAAATATGGGTAATTCAATCCAAGGATTAATCCTATAAGAAACCAAGACATCACAGTACGTTTTAACATCCTCTCTTTCCCTACCATTTTCTTCGAGTTTCTTTTATTAGACATCTCATAATGATTTACTATTAATTTCATTTCCAAAATTTCATTTTTAGTTAATTTAAATGTGAATATAAATAATTATGGAATTACTCTTTTATTAATATAATAGAAGAAGATAAAGAGTAAATTGGATAGATAATCTATGTTTCATTTTACTAACTAGTAAATAGTGAACTATAAAAATTTAGGAATTCAAATTAATAAAACGAAAAAGGTACAAATTAATTGGTTGTAGATTCAAGAATTTCAATAGAGCTGACATCTAATTACTAGATTGAAAGCAATTTTTTTTAAGTTTTAACTTTAACCGTTGATAAAAGGAAAATGGAATTTTCATGACAAAAATAAAACTGGATCAAAGATTTTCTCCTTATCAAATGCCTACTACAATTATTGGGGCATTAGTGGATGAAAAACCAAATTTTATGACCTGTACTTGGGTAAGTCGCTTAAATCGAACCCCTCCCATTTGGATGGCATCTATCAACGTTAAACATCTTACAATGGAAGGGATCAGAAAAAACCAAATATTCAGTATAAATTTTCCTTCTGTCAACATCATAAAAGAAACCGATTACATTGGGATTACTTCAGGAAGGATAACTGACAAATCTAAGTTTTTCAAATTATTTTATGGGGAAACAAAAGCTCCAATGATCAAAGATTGTACTATTAACATCGAGCTATCAGTAAAGGACATAATTGAGTTACCTGATCATTTTATTGTTATTGGAACTGCGATTAATACCTATATTGATGAAAAATATCTAACTGATGGAAAACCAGATGTAAAAAAGATGAACCCAATTTTATACTTTGGAATTGAAGCCCAACCATCATATTGGTCTGTTGGTGAAAAATTAGCTGATGCTTTCAAGTTAGGGAAGGAATATAAAAAGTAAATCAATAAAAGATAATTATAGAAACATGGTTGAAACTTTTAAGGTATAAACACTATCTCCTTTTGTTGAATTATAATGACTGAAAATGCAATTGTAGAAACAAAACCAAAAGCACTAATAACTGGTGCATCGAGTGGAATTGGAGCTGCTTTTGCTCGCAGACTTGCAGATGATGGTTTTGATTTAATACTTATTGCTCGAAGAGAAGAGCTTCTAGTAAAACTTTGTAAAGAACTTAAAGATACAAAGGGAATCAATGCTGAGTACCTGTTAATTAATCTTGAAAAGGAAAATGAGCTTAAAATTGTTGAAGATCGAATAAAAAATACTCCTAACATTGAAATACTAATTAATAATGCTGGTTTTGGAGGAGGAGATGGTGCATTTTATGAAATACCAATTGAAGACCATATCAATATGGTTAAGGTTCATAATATTGCTCCTATAAAACTTGCACATGCCGCTATCCCAGGTATGTTGATTAAAGGTAAGGGTACGATAATAAATGTCTCTTCAATAGGATCTTTTTCTCCCAGTCCAGGAGTCATGTACAGTACAACTAAAATTTCTTTAAATTATCTTTCTGAATCACTTGATCTTTTATTAAGAAAAAAAGGTATAAAGATTCAAGCATTATGCCCTGGATTCACAATAACAGATTTTCATAAAAAATTGGGGTATGAATCTGGACATCCTGTTTATAGGAGAAAATTCATGACTGCAGAGAAGGTTGTGGAAACATCTCTAAAAGATTTGAAAAAAGGGAAAGTCTATTGTATTCCTGGTTTTAGAAATAAATTGTTGGCATTCTTTATTCGAAAGCTCCCAAAACGTATTCTAATTTTCGCTTATAGGATAATGTTTTCTAAAAGAAAAAAGCAAAATTGAAAAATAGTACTAATTTGTCAGAAATTATCATTTAATGCTAATACCGATAATATTATTATTTTATTTCTCTAATCAATTCATTATGTCTCGTAAGAAGAAAACCCTACTTATTGTTTTCAGTATTATTTTCGTAATTATTGGTGGTGGTGGAGGTTATATGTTATATAGAGCTTGGCCTGCCACCTGGCAAAGAGGCCCACCAAGTATAGATTTTCCAATCCACAATTCAGATGTCATACACATCCTAGGCGGTTATGGCTATGTTCCTTGGGGGGATGATATGCACAATGGTATTGATTATGGATGTAATGCTTCTGTGTCCATAGTTGCTTGGTGTGATTTGCGAGTTACTGGGATGAAGACTTGGTTTAATGATGGTGGTGGGCACTGGCAAACAAATGTCGGACTTTCATATAATTGGAAATACACTTTTGACTGCGTCTTTGAATCATGGGCACTTAACGAGACATATGGAAACATCCAACGAGCTGAAATTTTCGTAGAAGTAGGTCAAAAAAATGACAAAGATAATTTTCAAAAGGAAACTAGTTAAAAACAAAGCATCATTACAAGTAATCGTACCAAAAGAAATTGTTGATGCTCTTAATTTAGAAAAGGGTGATACATTGGCAATAACCTTGGAAGAAGATGCTTTTGTATGTAGGAAATTGCCTAGTTAGCTTTAGGTCTTTTTAAAATAAAATTAGTATTAAGCTAGTGAAGTATTAACGTAATTAAATAAGGTAACTTAACTTCAGGTTTGAGAGTAAATGCTACATTGGTTAAATGATCCTTTTTTACTAGATAAAACCCCAACTAAAATGAATGACTGGGAAACAGCGAATACACTCATAGAACAGGAGAAACTAAAATGTGTTATTAATGAAGACCTTTCTTTTGCAAACCTGTATGGCATTATGGTTCGAAAGATTGATTTTGTCCGGGAAAAAAAGAGCGATCGAATTATAGCTCGTTTCCCGTTCCTTGTTTTAACCGATGAATTAAAAGACCAAATTCAAACAAAAATCCTCCTCATTGCTGAAGCTGCTCGAGATTATTTTTATCGATCGATCAATAAGTCAATTCTTGCTTGGCGAGATGTACTTGCTGATTATCTTGAACGAGGAACCATTCCGGTACCACTATTTCGCTGTGCTCAAGAAGTTATACCAGATTTACAATTACCTGTAAGAAATAATCGACTCTCTTTCACCAGTGCTCGAGGGGAAGCATTCACTTTTCCGTCTTGTATAACGAAATCTTTAGCTTACCTTTGTGGTGTCTGCAACGGTGATGGCAATCTCCGGAAATACTGGGTAATTATTGTTGATGAAACGAAAGAGCATATTGAGAACTTGTCAAATATGCTTGGTGATTTATTCGGTAAAAAAGGACATAAAATGCAAGATAATGGAGCTTGGGTACTAAAGCTTAATCTTTTATGGGCTACCAGGTTGTTTAATTTCATTACCGATCAAACAATCAATGCTCCAAAGTATGATTCGTTAAGAGAATCATTACTTTTTCAACAACTCGGAGCTCCCTACAGAAACTTATACTGGCGAGGAGTATTTGACTCGGATGGATCATTTAAAAACCATTTATGCTTTGCTTCAACAAGTGTTAGTTTTGCACAAGATTTTCATAGTTTTTTAAAGTCAATAACTATTAGAAGTCGCTTAACTACACGACCCGATGTGATAACTCAATTAGATATTCCTTCTCGCTATAAATGGAGTTTTGCAGAGCAAGTTGGGTCATCGCATCTGAAAAAAATGCAAGACTTCTTTGCCTTTCTTTCTTGTGCTTATCATCAATGGGTATTTACAGGTATAAATAAAAAAGCTCTAACAATCAATGGTGAATATTTCAATTTTGAATTACTATCAAAATTACAAGTTATTGGTTTAGATTCATATTTGAAAGATGTGATACTCTCTCATGATCAAAAATTACTACCAAGATTTTCTAAGGGAAAAGGAATAACTATTCAAACATTATCAAGATTATGTCATCAGCTTGGAATAACAGAACAAATTATGAATATTTTAGCCCAAAATGAACATGATTTACTATACCGTTCTGCTAATTCGCATCCAATTAAATTGCCATTAGCTCCAAGTGAAGAATTACAATTACTAATGGAATCACTACAACCAACAGCAAGAGGTGCAACAATAATAACAAACGATAATACTGACAAAATAACTGAACTGATTCAACGACTCTTTCTAGTTCCGCTAATAAAAAGTAAGTATATAAAAAGTAAACTCATTCGTAAATTTCTTCTGCTTTATGGAAATTATTCACTTCACAAAAACACAAATACTAATGTAACAGACGAACAGAGAAAGAGTCTAATGAACAGATGGCATGATGATTTAATAGATTTTAAATAGAGATAACCAGAACCAAGTGAGAACCACATCCGAGGAATCAGAAGACCACTGCTTGCACGTGGGCTTCCCGAGGGTGCGAGCGTTCAGCGGTTCTTCTTGTGTTCTGCTTCTCTCTTTGCTTTGGATTATTACAATTTAACGTCGTTTTGTTTCTTGTGAGGGCTCTTCTTTCTCTGTTGCCTTTTTATGCTCTTTTTCGGTATTTTTTGTGAAGTGTGTCGTATGAGTACTCATCGGAAAAAGCATTATCTCCCACTCGAACCTATTCTTAGGAAAATGAAGGACAAAAAAAGACTGAGCTGTATTATTGTCCTTATTGGAAGAAATCATCGTGAATAGGAAAAAGGGAAGGTGATTCTTTTTTTCAAAAGTGCTCGGAATAGCTACAAGCAAGAAACTCAAGGGAACCTGAGAGAGCACCAAAGAGCACCGTGTAAGCGTCAGCAATCACTGTAAGTGATTGGTAGCGAGGACACGAGTCTGCGACCAGCAAAGACTTGAGGTTTAGCTCCTCATTGACATAAAGAATATTAATTACTGATAATCACTCACTATAAATGAAATGAGATTTTCGCTTTAATTACATCGCGTCACCTATTATTTTGTCCCTAAGAATACATGCTTGAACCATTGCAAATCTGATTCTTCTCGTTCACCTCTCTGAACCATTTCTTGCAATAACTGAAGACCTTGTTCCGGTTCGCCAACATACCCTAAAGCGAAACTGTACCAATACATACGATTGATATCCTTCAGATCTTCGAGTGAAGCAGTAAGCAGTGTCAAAGCTTTCTTATGGTAGCGGTTCACAAAGGAACTAAATGAAGCAGTTATCCATCTAAGAACCTCAGTATCGTCTTCTGTCTGCAAGACCTGGATGAGTACTTTGAGAGACCGGGCAGGAATATTCTTTGACCAACCCAAATAAAAAGCAGCTTGCTGACGCAAGGAGAGAGGTTCGTTTCGGGTAAGAAGAGCAATTAGGGCATCCACTATAGTAAAGTGGAGTTCCTGCTCAATTAGATACAGCAGTAAGAGCTCATTTAAAACCTTAAGAGCCTGATTTCTAACCAGAAAATTCTGTGAATCATTCATAATTGTCAGCAGAGAAGTGGCAAGTTCATCATCAGCAACTTCACGTAAACTGGAAAACAAGTCCTGAATAAGGACCTCGTTCTCAGAATTTGAGAGCAACGCTATGAGAGTTCTTTTAGCTTCGTCTTGTTCATTCATCTTTGTCACACCAATCCTTTTCAGAGAGTAAACGGGGAAGAGACTGACGAGACGCTCTTTTAGATTAAGCGCCAAAAATCAATTGGTACTATTAACCTAACTTCTCTCTCTTTAGTCTCAGTTTCAATTTTTAAAGTTGCATTTTCAGAGAAATTTGCTATTGTAAAGTGTCTCCCATGTCCACGGATTATCACATCACCTTGAATGGTCATTAACGTGTAAACTAATTTCTCTTTAGGTGCTTCACCACTAATGCCTATTGGAATTATAATTCTTGGAAATTCAGGTCCTTCCCCCCTAATATTTTGCGATTTCACTTGAACTTTTACTTTACATTTTCCTTCCTTGATGCCAAAATAAGTATCCATTTTTCTAACCTCCATTATTTATTCCTTGATGATTTTAGCAATTTCCTTCGTTTCTATGTTTATTAAGGAATTAGGATTTAAAAATTCATTGAAATTAAGATTTTTTCCTTCTAAATTTATCAACAGAGACTTTTCTCTCGTGGTAATTAATACATAAATTATATTAAGGGAAAATAAGGAGTTACTTTAGGGATTCGAGCAACTTGAGGGAAAAAAATCATTACAGGAAAAAGGAAAAAAAATAAATTATTTTCTGCAGGAGAGAAATAATTTATCCTGAATGGCATTCCTTGATTGAGTTGCAATAGTGATCCATTGCAATAATTTTACCAACTTTTCTGCTTTGATTAGTTTCGCTTAAACCTCAAGAATTTTCTTATTTTATACCGTGGGTATAATTTCTCTTGCCCTTTCTCCAAAAGGCAATTTAGGTGATTGCTACACAAACCTCAATTTCATCCTGGATCAGAAAGGGCATACAGGAATTCTATTTAAATTTTAATCTTCAATAAATAACTAGGTACTACTTATTCAAAGTAAATTTATTATTTTTTACAATTATCTTTTTCCATTTTTTTCTAAGAAATTTTTTTCTAAAATAATGAGCATTGAAATCAATTTCAACTTTCTTCCATTCTTCAGCCTTTAAAGGTAAATAACCAGAAACCTCTATTTTAATTGGGTTAGAAACCAGCACGAGCTCTGTTAATTCAAAACGCTTATCATAAAGAGTAAAATCTTTTGTTGAACAAATTCGTTGATTTTGATCATCAAAAACAGTCATTACAGGTTCAAGTATTAAATCAGTTGCTTTATCACCGTAATTTTCAGCATAAACGGAAACTCCAATGTAAAAGGTTTTTCCATTATGAACAAAACCATCGCCTCTCAATTTTGCGTGAAATAAGTCTATCATAGGTCCTATTTTCCTAGTACGATACAATGCAAAAATAAAAGTAATAAAAGACAAGGCTAATGCTAAAATGGCAATAATATCAATATTTTCTAATCCCATATTCCATCAAATAACAATTGATGGAGGAAATAAAAGTTTTTTGAGAATATATGATATTGACTATTATCATAGCTCCAGTTGTTTTTTGTCAACGCAACCTTTTTTAATTTTCAATAGAAATTCGAATTAGAGTTCTATATAACAGAAAGGGATAATTATGGTAGTAAAAGAAATTCCAATAAAAGATATTGTTTTACCTGAAATTAGTTTAAGAAGAGATATAGATATTGAGAAATTGGAAGAAATAGTTCAATCTATTAAGTCAGTAGGATTATTACAACCAATAAGAGTTAGAGCTAAGAATGGTAAATATGTCCTAATTACAGGCTTAAGACGATTAAAAGCCTTTCAAAAATTAGGTCGAAAAACAATTCGTTCAGAAATTGATGATGGAAAAGAAGTTTCTGATGTTGTAAAAGGTTTACCAATAAATCAACAAGATCAAATAAAAATGATCGTTGAAAATTATCAACGAGTTAAAGGAGACGACTTGAAAGAATCTGAAGTTGTATCAAACCTCTACTTATTATTCTACAAATCTTTAGGGTCACCAGAAACGAAAAATGGAGATTACCATACTGAGAGTATTAAGATAATATCAGAAATTATTGGTGTTAGCGATTTTTGGGTTAGAAGTAGGTTAAACATACAAAAGCTAACTGATGGTGCAAAGTTGCTAAAAGAAAGACTTTCAAACGAAGGACGTGAACTTACTTCAACAACAGAAAAACTAAGAACAAAAATACCGATAAGAGTTGCAGCAGAAATAGGCTCTAAAATTAAGGATGAAGATACTCAAATTGCAGTTATGGATGCTGTAGCAGGATTACCAACTGACAAAGCATTGAAAGTAGTTGATTCAGTAGTAAGGGAAAAGTTAGATCCTTATATTGTAGCTGAAGCTATTAGAGATAAAGAGAAACCAAAAACTAAATTATATGTCATTAATGCCCCAACTGAAATCTATGAATATTATGAGAAAATTGCAGAGAAGGAAAAGGAGTCTATTGAAGAGATATTAATCAGAGTTTTGCAAGCTTGGGTAGAGAGAGGATATGAGTTATGAGTGAACAATGGAAGATTTGGTGTTTCCCTTCAAATAGTGCAATTGCATTATTTGAAACTAATTTTTTTCTTAACACACCTATGCTAGTTACAGGCGGTAGAAGTGAAACTGTAAATCGACGTGATCCACCAATACAACTTTTTTATGGTGCTAAACTAGAAATAACAGAGTCCACAGTCACCAAATTGGCTTTTAAAGATGCACTTTTGGCTGGCATGGGACAAATATATGAATTAATTAACGACCATCAACTCACTGACATGGTTATTCGATCTATAAAATTAAGAACTGGGAATTTTGAGATACTTTTCAAATCAAACACTCTAAAAGATTATGCCACAGATGACTCTTACATTAGATTAACCAAAAGTTGGGAAGCAAACAAAAGAGCATACAAAAGAGGAATAAAGGTATCAAGTTTGGATGCAGTAAATATAACTCATTTAACTAGAAATATAACATCAAATGATACTAATCGTTTAAAAGATAGTCACGGTGGTTTCATTAGAACTGTTATTCTTACTTCCACTTCACAAATGAGAAGCATATCTATAGAATGAGATTTTTTCTTTAAGAACCATCTAAAATATTCAGTATTCATCTATTTGTATATTTTTCGAAGAAATCTAGATTTCTACCAAAAATAGTTAAATAGATAATTGTTTAAGTAAACGGTTTTTTTGCCCGCTAAATTTCTCAACAGAAAAGAATAGTATTAGTAAAACAATAATTACCACTCATGAACAATCAAATATGAGTTTTAAGGTAAAGATTTATAGGATTCAAAAAGATATTATTTTGGGATTCGAGCAACTTGAAGAAAAAACCCATTACAGGAAAAAAGGAAGATGTTGAATTGTGTTCTGCAGGAGATAGATTTTTCCTGAGCTGGATTTCTAGATCAAGTTGCACAAGTATCCCAAGACTATCTATAGGAAACTCAAATTCCAACCCGGGGATGCTCCCTTAATCTTAAACACCCTTTTAACCGCAACAGGATTTTATTCTGAAGGGAGCACCCAGGTTCTTATTCTTCTAGCCTTTTGTTTGTTATTAATCTTGAGCTTTAAAATCTAAAGCCAGTTTTTTCTCTCTAAAAAGAATAGTCAGTGATTTTTTTCCTTCTAATTATACCAGCAGAACTTACTAATTTCATGAATCT
>JAGXNT010000112.1 GCA_019894765.1 Candidatus Heimdallarchaeota archaeon | reverse complement strand
GTCAATTGCTCTTGATAGTGAGGGGAACGCTTACGTGACTGGTTACACCTCATCGAATGATTTTCCAACAACCGTAAGACCCTTTGATTTTGGACCAGGTGGTGGATCTCTAAAAAATGTGTTTGTTTTCAAAATTTCACTAATTGCTAAAACAAAACGTTTCGGAGAACCAATTTTAAAAACAAATACTCTAACAATTACTACTTTGACACTATTTACTTTGATAACTATATCCATCAAGAAAAGGAGAAAAAGAAAATAAATTAACTCCCTTTTCCTGCAGCGGGGGCTGGTTTACCTCCGTCCGTTTTTATTTTTGCAAAAGAGTATTTTGAGTTTGATAAACTAAATCTGGAAATTATATTAAGTCATTTCAAGGAATAAATATCTATAATTTACTCATCATGAATTAGTTTCTGCGGTTTCTTACAATATAACTGAATAGATTATTTGATTCGTCCTGTTATCTTGCTTCAACTGATTTAGCACCAGTACCAATTATCTGACCACAATCCATACAAAAAACAAGAATAACTTCTTCAGTAGCATACCCTGATTTCATATCTTTGAGTAGTTGCTCTTGTTTTTTAAGTTCTTCAGTTCTATCCTTAATTCTTTTTTCATCATATCCTTGTTCTTTCAAATTTTTAATATCAGCATTTATTTCGTCAATCAGATTTATTTGCTTAGTTATGATTTTAATACTTGGGACATATCTATATGCGAATTCTGATTTTCCGCAATTCGGACAATTTGGTTTCTTCATTATAATCACTTAATTTACAAAGAAAATAGGGTCTTAAATACTTTTTACTCTAAGAGTGCATGTACAACATTTCTGTATTGGATTGTATAGTTAAATCTCTAATAAAATCTTTAATCCCAAATTCATCTAACCGCTTCTTATCGATTCTTAACATTTAAAATTACAGATGATTATTTACTCTTGAGAAAAATGAGTAGTTATGGAAAATCTTGGGAATATGTAGAGAAGCAAATTAGAAAAAAAACTTTTGGAATACTAGGGACTGTTTCACCAAAAGGACGCTCCCATACATCAGGTATAGTGTATGGTGTTTCACCACCAAAAGAAAAATTTAGACTATATATTTTAACTAAGAAAGATTACTTCAAAGTAAAAAATATACAGAAGAATCATCATGTCTCAATGACAATAACTTATCCACATTATTGGTTACGTTTTGTGCCTGCAGCCACAATTTACTTCCAAGCCACAGCAAAATTACTTCCTTTTGATAGTTTCATACCACAAGAAGTTTTTAAACAAAAAAGGATTTTAAGATTAATTCTCCCAAAGGATGAAATATCTGAAAAGGACAAAGAATCCTATGTTTTTATTGAAATTAAACCAAAGAAGATAATCTGTCATGGTGTAGGTATAGGATTGCTAAAACAAAGGAAAAATCATGAGCATACATCTTATTTTGTGCAATTACTAGTTGAAAAACATTAGTTGGTAATATTATAAAATTAATAATTTACAATAATGCAATCCCTTAATTCAATCACAAATTTAACTCCGCTTTCCCGTGATGAGATTTGGTTTGCCCTCGTCCTGTTTTAGTTTTGCTGTAACGGTTTTGAGTTTTTGTTTCTCGACGTTTCCAACCTTTCCAAATGGATCGATAAAGAAAATAAACAAAGAATTAAAAATCCCGAAAACAAATGTAACCTATGGCCGAGTTGAATTCTTTATTCAAAATAAAGATTTTCGGATGGATTATTTTTGCTTTTAATGTGATAATAGGGATAACAAATTTTCTCTATTTATTTTTACGATCATCTGCATTTTTCGGAAATATGGTTGGAATTTTCATCATTAGCAATCTTTTATTTACAATGGTCTATTCGCTCTTTCTAAGCCACCAATTAAGAACAACTGTGAAACGAGGAAATCGATTAAATCTCTTATGTTATGGTTATTTTGGGGGAGTAATTTTGGCCATGGCTTTTACTTTTTTGGCTGTTTTCATTGGCTTTAATGATGTAGTTTCTGTTAATCTTGGTTTGGGAGTGTTATTGTATGGGACAAATTTTGGTGTTGTGATCTATGGAGTCGTCTTAGGACTTATTCCTGCTATCAAGAAAAACTATTTTTCTTTGTCGACTTCTTCTATTCCAGAAGATTTAGTTTGGAACAGAAGCATCAAAACTCAGAAACGAATGCGTTGGCTGAAATATGTGCTAATTATCATTTGTTTTCTTGTATTAGTCTTCGGGGTGTTGGTGTGCTATTCATTGTTCTTCGGTCTCCAAGGAAGGCTTAGGCTCTTTATGCTTAGAGTATTTGCTGGACAAGCAGCACTATTTATTGGATTTGGCATCCTCAGTTTCACGTTCATTCTTTTCAAAATAACTCTCTCCATTTCTGGAAAACTAAAACGTATTCCAATGAGCTTCTTGGTCATCTTTGGTATTGTTCTTTCAGGATTTTGCTTCGTCCCGCTTGGCTTAACCCCACAATTTGCGCAAGATGCAGATGAAGCATTTTCCGCTCGTTTTAATCCGGTCTTTTCTGGGGATTGGAAAGCTGTTATTGATAATTCTGGTTATGCCGATGCATTTCTCCAAACCCCCTTCTCAGTTGGGGGGTATTTTCTCGGTCCCCCCACTTATGATTGTATTGTGAGAAAAGATGTGTTATACTTGGACGGATCTTTGAGTAATTTTACGGTGGATGCGAATGTAAAGTTATATTTTGACGCTTATCTTCCCCCCAACGATTCTAATTCCCTACCAGGTAATCGTTCAACTTTGATTCGATTACATGGGGGCGGTTTGACAATTGGTGATAAGGGTTTAGGAAATGTACTCACCATGAATCGTTATTTTGCAGCGCAAGGTTATTGCGTATTTGATATCCAATATGGATTGAATAATGGTCCTGAAAGTATGGGTATTCCCATTATTACCCCATCTAATGTCTTAGGGAATTTCACATTGGATGACATTATGCGCCATATTGGAGTTTTTACATTCTATTTAGAGGATCATAATACAGAGTATGGTGCGAATCTCGATTCGGTGTTTATATCTGGAGGTTCCTCTGGAGGTCAATTAGCATGTGCAACTGCACTCAGTATAGCCAATGGAAATTATACCGAGACGTTTAGTGCGAACTATACCATCAAGGGAATTATTCCATATTATCCAGCAAATAATGTCTCCTTGAGTTTTGCACTACAATCTACACCCGAATGGAGAAATCCGGAATTATTGGTAAATAATCAGAGTCCCCCAT
Source organism: Candidatus Heimdallarchaeota archaeon (assembly GCA_019894765.1). The sequence goes on along the minus strand of JAGXNT010000112.1, from coordinate 2,229 downwards.
GCCTGATCTACCAAGGGGATCAAGATCACCTTATTTTCCGATCCCGATCATTGGAAAATACCTATTTAACTCGAGGTAACGCAGAAGTGTGCTTGTTGATTTTTCCGCTAGCTGGTCATGCAAGCGATTTATATTTCTCGGGATACTATAATCAGGTGTTTTTGTATTATATGGAGAGATTTATGTTTCTCTATCACTAATTTCTTCTATATAAGCACTTACTTCTCTGATTTCGGTATTTAGGCTGGTTTGCCCTCGTCCGGTTTTCGTTCTGTCTTATTGTTTTTGAGTTTACGTTTTTTCTTCTCCAACTCTCAATAAACTAGTCATAAAAAAAACTGAAACAAGCAATTGTTAATGATTAACTTATTTGAAATTCAAGAGGTATTCTCAAACCAAGCATATTCTGCAGGATGATGGGAAGTACTAATTACATCCATATCAGCATCACCATCTAAGTCCACCAGAAATATCTCTATGCCAGGGAACCCGGAAGCAATGATATGTTTTATGAAAATATTTTCTCCCATGTTTTCCCAATAAACAAGCTGTTCGGAATCTGCTGCACTACTTAATATATCAATATCTCCGTCTAAATCTATATCTGCACAATTTACATAGTTTGTTCCTACAAAGTTTGTTGTTAAATTATGTTGAGTATATTGATTATTACCGAGTGCTTCAAACCAATAGACTGATCCTGAACCATCAAGTGTGCAACCTGCTATGTCGATGTCACCATCCGAATCAATATCAGAAGGATAAACACCATGGACCCAATAAGATGAAAATACAGTCATTTTTGTGAAATTTTCTGTTCCATCGTTTTTGAACCAACAAATTTCGCCTGGATTAATACCAACTGATACTAGATCAATATCTCCATCTCCATCAAAATCAATTGGATAGGATAAAATTGCTTCTCCAAGATCAGTTGTCACAATTCTTTCAATGAATGTGAAATTATGCATGTTTTCAAACCAACTTATTTTATTGTCTCCATGAGCACAAGCAACAATATCAACAAAATTATCTCCATTTATATCAGCTAAATTAATGCCTATTGTGATGTTAAAGGTGTCAGTTACAATGCTTGGAGTAAAAGTTTGTGTGCCATCATTTTTGAAAACAATAATCTCGTTTTCATCTAATGTTCCGGCCACCAAATCTATATCTCCGTCTTCATCTAAATCGGCAGCTTCTAATCGACATGCCCTATCATATGCCGTTGAAATTATTTGATAAGAGAAACTTCCATCCCCGGAATTTTCCCACCAACAAAATAGGTTATCAGGAGCAGATGTTCCTAGAAGATCAATATCACCATCTAGATCAAGATCAGTATAAGAAATAGATGTTGCATATGCTGGACCGATTAAAGTGTGTTTAGAAAATGTGAGTTCAATCGATTTGTTACTAAATTTAATATAAACAACTGGAATTATTACTGCTGAAACTATTATAATAAAAGAAGCAGAAAGAATTGCCCATTTTATCCATTTCTTGTTATTTTGAGTTATCAAAGAAAAATTTCCCCCTGCAATTTCTAGATGATTATAATACATTAAAACTAGAGAAATTATTTTAAAAAGACTTTCGTTAACTCTAGTTTGAAGATTATAAGGAAGAGTAATTATTTGTTACTCTTAATGGTATTTCGTATATTTCTTCACTTTTTCCAATGAAGGAAATATTAACTCCCCTTTTCCCGCGACAGGTGTTGGTTTTCCCTAATCCGATTTTTGTTCTGTTTAGTGATTCAGCGTTTTTCTTTTTGAAGTTTCTAATTTTTTTTACCTTTTTAGAAACCATCTTTTTTTCTCTGCCAAATCCTTTTATTCTTGTTTTCTTACTGAATAATTAGTGGTTATAATGGCCCGTAAAAGAACTAGTTTATATCGTGTTGCTGAAGTACTTGCCTTAATTGCTGGAATACTTGGGATTGTCTTTGCAGTTTTATCTCTACTTGATCAGGCGATTGGTGAAAGTTGGATTTGGGAAGGTGGCTTTGGTATAGAGTTTGCAGGACGTTTCATCGTATCAGTGGTTTGTTCAGTGCTTGTATTGCTTGTAGGTCTTGGTTCACTTTTCATTGGCGTTCGTGGTTTGGTCATTGGTATCGTTGTGATAATCTTGTCCCTCTTCATCCCTGGTATTGCTGAAATTCTTGGAATCGTTTCAGGCATTCTGTTTATAATTGAAGATGTTGCTTAACATTTTCTTTTTTTT
>JAGXNT010000003.1 GCA_019894765.1 Candidatus Heimdallarchaeota archaeon | reverse complement strand
GTATGATGAATTACGGAAAACAACTTTGTTCTGTTTAAGAATTATTTGTTTATCGAAAAGTGTCCCTCAATTCTTTAAATAAAAATTCGTGAAGCTTTAATTGATCAAGATGTCAAAACTATTATTAAAAATTTCAAGGAATTTGCACAGTCTTGTTATTGTAAGTCTAAATCTAGTAATTGCTATACTTATTCCTGTGACAACCTTTTGTATCGATGATGTAGGAATCAGAAATGCTTCGAGATTAATAGAAGGGATTACAGCAGGTATTCTACTAATCTATTTTGTGATTGCATTCTTCCCCAAAACAAAAATTGTTAGATTATCATTAGACTTCATAACGATTCTCATGCAGTTCTTCCTACTAGCATACATTGGAATAACAGTTGGCTCAAATTGTGGTTTATTTCTAAGTGCAAAGATGGGATTAGGAGTAGCTTCAGTAACTCTCGTAGACAGAGTAATTGAAATAGTTATTTACTTCCTCAAGATTAAGAAAAACAGGAAAATGATTACTGTAGTTGTTTGAGGGTGAGATTCCTATGCACAAAAAGAGGAAACTAGTAATTTGGGTATTTTTTTTTCTAATTACAACAACCATATCAATTTGCGCTAGTTGGCTAATTTACAAATACTTAATTTTTACTCCAATAAATAAGAAAATACTCTATGTAGTATTAGCTGGAGCAGTACTGTTAGTACTTGCAAGCTTTGTTGGATCTCTGAATTCATCTGTTACATATGACAATGTTTTAGGAAATTTTAATCGTGCTAGAATTTATCATCTAATACAAGAAAAACCAGGAATACACTTCAGTGAAATTGTACGAAGCCTTGAATTGAGTAGAGGACAAACTCAGTGGCATCTTATATGGTTAGAAAGATTTGATATGATTAAAAGAATTAAAACTAAGCAATTTCTTTTGTTTTATCTAAACGATGGGAGTTTTTCGGAAGAGCTTAGCGAAATAACTCATACAATTGTTTTGAAATCTGAAACGAGAAATCTAATATTAAATATAATACGTGACGAACCAGGAATAACTCAAATGAAAATAAAGAAGAAAGTGCAAAAAAGTCAAAGCACAATTACCTATCATTTAGTAATTCTCGAACAAGAAGACTTCATTGCTATTCAAAGAAAAGGTTGGAGAAGATATTATTTTCCAATCAGCAATGCAGCAAGTTGATATTACAGCTAAGTATTGATGTTTTCACCCTTGTTTTGAGGACTCACAATTAATCCGTTTTTTCAAAATCTAAAGCTACAGAATTAATACAATATCTTAATCCAGTTTTATCCTTTGGACCATCATCAAAGATATGCCCTAGATGTCCCCCGCAATTTTTACATAAAACTTCAATCCGCTTCATACCATGAGAACGATCTGCTTTCTCTTCTATCTTATCCTTGTCTAGTACATCAAAGTAGCTGGGCCAACCACATCCTGAAACAAATTTCGTTTCTGAGGAGAAGAGTTCTGTACCACATCCAGCACACTTGTATATTCCTTTTTCTTTGTGATCCCAAAATTCCCCTGTAAAAGGTCTTTCAGTTCCTTTTTCTCTTAATACATGATATTCTAATTTCGATAGTTTTTTCTTCCAGTCTTCCTCAGTTTTATTTTTATCAGAAGTCATTTCTCTCTTTATCTCTTCTTAGTTTTTGGTAATTATCTAAGGGTCTTCAATGATTTTATTCTTATGTCTTTACTTTGTATATTATTTTTAATTATAAATAACATTTTTTAATTAAACTTCCATACATTATGTGAGGGAAGTATCCATGTCAGTTACTCTGAAAGACATTACTCAAGAGAATTTTGAAGAGATGATTTCTTTGTACGTTAGCCAAGAGCAAGAGAGATTCGTAGCTTCAAATCTTTATACCATCGCTCAAATGCAATTCAAAAAAGAGAAAATTGCTAAGTGAGTATATTTGGAAGATAAAGCAGTTGGATTAATTGCCTATGATCTTGAAGATTACGATATTTGGCGATTAATGATAGATAGTCGTTATCAAGGTAGAGGTTACGGAAGAAAAGCAATGGAACTTGCTCTAGATATTTTACGAAAAGAGGGACGATTGAAAACAGCAAGAACAAGTATTATTGTGGAAAATAACGTTATGAGAAATCTAATTGTGAGTTTTGGATTTAAAGAAAACGGAAAAGTTACGCATTATCGAGAAGATGGAGAACCGAATGAAATTGAATTTGAACTTAATCTTTAGGAGGAGTTATTTTGAAGAGATTGCGAAGAACAATTAGATATCTCTATTTACTATTTTGCCCAATTTTAGTTCTAACTGTGGGTCTAGCGATCTATTTTCTACCAGAGCCATACAGATTTTTCCAAGATTACCTAAGTGAACTAGGAGCACAATTGAGCGTTGACAATTTGTTTGATAATCAAATTTCATCAGTTATTTTTAGTGTGGGATTTGGTTTATGCGCTTTGATTTCAATTATTATTTCGATATTATATGTTGCTAGTGATTTTCGATACAAATATCTCAAAGGATCATTAAATCTAATAATTGCATTTGGTGCTAGCTTAGTAGCTATCCCCCAGGATAAAGGTAATTTATTAGTTCTTCATACAATAGGGGCAGCACTTTTCGTCGCAGCATTTGGCATACTGAATTTCACCGATCAATTACTCAGATTTGTAAGAAAACGTCAAGAAATACCTGAGGAGAAAAAATTTGATTATTACCTGGATACAACTATAGTTGTAGTGGTTTTTGTAGTTATTTTTTTGTTGATTATATTTTTCATCCCATCTGAAATAACCAAAAATCCGACATTAATATTATTGTCAATTATATTTCAGAAATTGGTTTTGATAGTTGATTGTTTAGCACTTTTAGTGCTGGACCTCGATGATATATAACGGAAAAACATGCAAGTTTTCCATAATATTTATGTTACCGTTTTAGTAAATCCAAATATTATGAGCGAAAAAAGAAAGAGAGAAATAAAAGAATCGAAATTTGGGACTTACTATACTATACCATTCACTCGTAGTCGAGATATAGTAGTTGATTTTATCCGTGTCGGAAAAAAAACGATGAAGGTTTATGCTATCGGTGAAATAGATGTTACTTATCCATTGATGAAAATTAAAGAATTAAAAGAAAAAGGCATCAACCTTTCATTTTCTGCTTTCATAACATATGTTTTTGCAAGAACAACAGCTGAGCATCCGTACATGCAAGCAATAAAATGGCGCCGAAGAAAAATGGTTGTTTTTGAGGATGTGGATGTTACTTTCATCGTTGAACGTGAAGTTAAGGGTAAGAAAATGCCCACCATGGTAATGATTCGCAAAGCGAATGAAAAAACAATACAAGAAATAACAGATGTTCTCTGGGACACTAAAGCACTAACAAGTGATGACATGATTTCTGCCGAGAAAAAGAAAGGTGCTGATAAGGCGAATGCCTTGCTAAATATGCCAAGATTTCTCAGAAGGTTTCTCTTTGACCGTATTTTTAAAAATCCATTCCTTAGAAGGCAGTTTACCGGAACAGTTGGGCTCACATCTGTTGGTATGTATGCAGGAGGAGGAGGAACTTCTATACCAATTGCTGTCGAGAATCTCTCAATTAATGTTGGGGGAATTGAGAAACGACCCGGGTACTTGAAAAAAGAGAATGGAGAAGTAGATATTAGTAAAATAATACCTCGAGATTACCTCTGGATAACTTTCAATATCGATCATACAACTGTCGATGGGGCACCAACTGCCAGATTTCTAGCAATCATCAGAGAACGATTACGCATGGGTTATGGACTTGATGAAGTAAAACCAGTAAAAAAGGTGAAAAAGAAAGCTAAAGAAACTTAGCTTTTCTTGTTATTTCTCTTCAGAAACTTCTGCTACAAATTCAGACGTATCATTCGTTTTGTCTTTCAACCCAGCTTGCAATTTCTCTACTTGTTTCTTTCCCAGTGGATAAAATATGAGAATGACAATGCCTATGATTAGTGCTCCTGCAGGGAAGAGGGACATCAGAGATTGAAGACCAAATTTTATCTGATCCGTAACGACAGTAGGATCATACACAGCCCAACCATTCGTAGTAAGAACTATTGCGATGGAACCGATTGATAGAATAGTAGATAATCGAACAAACAATGCATGAACGCCATAATACGACCCTTCTCTTCTTTGACCCGTTCTTAGTTCATCATCATCAGCAATATTTGAAATATGCCTATCAATGAAGTAGGGTGATCCACCGAGGCCAATCCCATTCAGAGCCATGATAATGAGGATTCCAAGGTATGATTTGACGAATATCAAGGGGATAAGAACTGCTGCCCACAAAGACATTGAGAGTATGAAACCCAATTTACTGCCTATTTTTCTATCAATAAATGACCAGAAAAGAACTCCAAAAATGGACATAACAAACGCTAACACTAAGGGTACACTAATACGCAATTCACCTAATGAGTCGAGAGCTACATATAACCAGTCGTTAGTTGTGTCAACAACGCTTTTTACATAAATAGGCATAATGGTAGGAATTAAACCGAAAACATACCAGTTCATAGTTGAACACAAAGCGAAAATAACGAATTTCTTGTTTTTAAAACTAACCTTCAAAGATTCCCAAAGTTTCAATGGTTTCTTCTTTTCTAATTCCTCAAATGGTGCTTCCTTTGCACCCCACAAAACATTGATCAAAATTGTAACTAAAATGATCACACCAAAGATGATACCTGTAAGCTGATATTGCCATTTAATATCAGCAAACAAAGATGTTGGTTGTTCTAAAGTCATATCGGAAATAAGTAATGTCGGCATAATGAATGCCAATAACAATGCAATGACCATCAATATTCTGCGAAGAGCTCCAACTTCTTCTCGAGCCTTATCGGTGCGGAATAATTCGGGATAAAGAGAAGTACGATTAATAGAAAACGCAGTATAGACAGTATCAAAAAGACACATAATAAAGAGCATATAGATTATTGTTCCAATAGCATACCCACCAGCCACTTGTCCTCCGGGGGGGGTGAAAAGCAGGAACATAACTACTGCTAAAGGAACTGCTGCAACAATCATCCAAGGACGTCTTCTCCCACCAAAAATTTTTTTGGTTCTCGTTCTATCAGAGAGTGAACCGAGAATAGGATCATTGAACGCATTGTAAATAGACCAAAGAATGAAAACAATGGTGATGTATTTTGCATCAAGCTTCATAACTGAAAAATAAAAAGTGAAAATCGTAAAAGTAAAACCTTGATAAGCGAGTTGATCAGCAATTTCTCCTACGCCAAAAGCAAGATTCTTTCCAAAAGGGACTTCCAGTTTCGCCATAATAGAGTGTGTTTGTTTTGCTGTAATAAAAAGTTTATGTGTTTTTTATAACAAAAAAAAGAAGAGGTTTGGAAGGTTAGATTAAACATTTATTTTAGAAAAATGAATTACACGAAATATACTAGTAAAATCTGTTGAAAAAAGAAAAAACTTCAAGAATTATTAAGTTAAATAGAAATATAATATTTCTATATATTTCCAACTATGGAGACCAATTCAAATGGCAAAAATTGCATTAGTTACAGATGGTAGTTGTGACATTCCAAGAGATTTAGTAGAGAAATATAATATTCATATTGTACCTTTTCGAGTAATTTTTGGTGAAGAAATTATTAGTACATATGGTGATTGGGGAACACTAACAAAAGATGAGTTTTATGAAAAAGTTAGGACATGTGAAGAATATCCGACTTCTGCCATACCATCACCTGCTGAGATAGAGAAGGTTTTCAACGAGGCATTAGATAAAGCTGATTCAGTTATCGGAATTTTTCTTTCGGATAGTTTCTCAGGATTATATCAGGCTGCTGTCAATGTAAGGAGAAAATTTGAGAACGCAGATATTTCTCTAGTAGATTCAAGAGTTGCTACATCTACGCTAGGTGCACTTGTGATGGCAGCAGCAAAAATGATTCAGAAGGATTATTCAAAGGATGAAATCCTTCAAAGATTAGAAGAACTTAAACCACAAGCAAGGTTAGTTGTTGTTTTAGATAGTGTTGACAGTGTATATAGAAGCGGACGCGTTGGTTGGGCAAAGAAATTTATGGTTTCGTCTTTTCAAATCAAACCACTTGTAAATTTCAAAGATGGTTTAATAGTCCCCGGCGGAACACTCCGTGGAAATAAGGATGTAATCAAACGAATGAAATTCATTGCTCCTCTTGTAGTAAAAAATGCAATAACTGATAATATTTTTATTTGGCATGTAAGAAATCCAGAAGTTGCTCAAGAATTTTACGAAATAATGGAAGCACACAATGATCAAAATAAAGAGATAAGAATTCAAGAAGCGGGTCCAGTAGTAGGTACTCATGTAGGTGAAAAATCACTTGGCTTTATGTATATAGGGGATTACAAAAAACGTTGGATCAAGAAAATGAAGGAATAATTTTCAAAGTGATAAAATTGAAAGCTGATAAAAACAATAAAAATACTGGGACAAATAATCCCAAATTAGATCAATTAATTGAAACATATAGAAGTGAAGTGCCAAATTTCTATGACACAGGCATCAGTGAAATTTTTTATGCCCCAGTAAAAGACGGTGAAATTAAAGTCTTTCATTATAAACCTGAAAAACAGACTTCTAAACGTCCTATAATTTTCTTGCCGGGGTTTGGTACGACTCCCCTAACATGGCGAGATTTTCATATTGCACATCATGGACAAAATGAGTATTATTATGTTGAAACTCGAGATAAAAAATCAGCGAATATTAGAAGATATAGAAAGACAGATCTGACAATAAATCAATTATCCAAAGATATAGCTGAAGTAATCGATTTTCTTGGTTTCACTAATCAAGATTACGTATTAATGGGAGCTTGTCTTAGTGGGGGAGTAATTCTACAGGGAATTATACAAAATCATCTATCTCCTCCCACATCGATTCTATTTGATCCATTTACTAAATGGACACAAAATCGCATCTTTGTTAAGGGATGCATGCCATTTATACCTCCTTTTCTACTTGGATTTCTTAAATTCATAATTGCTAGAATAGTTATGTCTAACATGAAGAATGAAGCTCAAAAGGAAAGAAATATGGATATTGTTGCAAGCGCTGTTCCATGGAAATGGCGAAAGTTCTCACTGAAAAATGTAAATTTCGATTTAACAGACGATTTAAAGAAAATCAGAAATGAAGTATTTGTTTGCCATGGACCAAAAGACAAATATCATCCTGAAGGAACCTTCCGGAAAGTAACGAAGAACATACCCAAAGGAAAATTTCTATACATGAAAACATTAGATGAGGATAGACAATTATTAGTAGGTCTTATTGCTTCTGAATTTGCAAAAATAACAAAGAAAGATAGTATGCCAAAATCATTGCAACCATTCCATGTAAAACTAAAAAAAGAATAACCAAGAAATTATATTATTCATTTTCCGCTTGTTTTTCATCAGGTAAAACAACACCACCAGTTTTGCCAACTTGATATTCTTTGCCCTTAAACATGTCAATAAATGATCTGAAATATTTTGGAAAAATAGCTAGCGAAATCGCTATTGTAAATAATCCAAGAATAAAGGTACTATCCATACCAACCAATATTATCCAAGGAGGAAAGAAATTTAGGAAAAAGGCAACAGGAATTCCAATAAAAAGAGCTAGAAATTGTGAAGGTCTAACATACCTAGTAATTACAACAAAAATAATCATACTAAAAATAAAAACAAGCAAAAGAACCGGATTAGCAATAATTAGAAAACTAACAATCGCAGCTATACCACGACCACCTTGGAATCGTAAATAAATAGGATAATTGTGTCCTAAAAGAACAGTCATAGCAACAAAAATGTAAATTAGGTTATGAATGGAGATTTCCCAGAATTTACCATCTCCTCCTAAAGGAGTATCATTGAAGGGAATCAATAAAACAGTAATAACGCAAAATAAACCTTTTAGAAAATCCAAACCCCCAGCAAGAATCCCCCAATTGAACCCAGTTTTAATCATTACATTTAATCCGCCAACATTCTTTGTTCCAAATTCCCTAATATCATCACCAGTTCGCCATTTAGCAACAATATAAGAAAATGGAATTGATCCAATAAAGTAAGAAATAACCGGACAAACAATAATCCAAACCCAATGTTCAATAGCTGCCAAGATTTTCACCACATCAAATAATACTGTAAGGTGTAATTATTTAGTTTTTGTATCTTTTCTGTGCGTCATAATTCCAATAATGATAATTCAGAAGAAAAGAAGTAACTGAAATAATAGAGTTTCTTCTTAGATTTTATTGATCTTATCCGTAATTTCAGGAGGTATATGAATTGCGAATCTGCAAAACTTGCCACCCATAATTACTGAATCAACTAATTCCACATCAACTGGGAGATCAAACATTGCTTCCCAAAAATTCTTGAGATATCCTCCGCTGCAATTACAAAAAATCGGGGAAACGGGTTGTTCTTCTTCCAACAAAGCTTCCCGGATAAGTGGATTGTGACATACAAAATGATTTCTTTTCTTTTTATCAGTTTCATTAAGTGCTTGTTTTGTCATGTATGGTATTTTATACATTAGAATCTTATTTCCATCTCTTATACCCGCACTAATCTGCTGATCATTCTTTACAAATTCCAAAACTTGTTTGTCTACTGGTTGAGTAAAGAACAAACTTTTTTCTTGATAGTGCTTTGTCAAAGTTTCAATTAATGATTGATGTTTTACTTTCAAGTATTCATCTAAATTCTGACTTGCTTCATACTTCTTTTTGGGATTTTTGTAGGAGTCAAGATATTTATCCCGTAAACCAATTTTGAAGAAATCAATACTTTCATCTGGTCCAAATTTTTCAATAAATCGAGTAACGAGAGCTTTTATGATTGCTGGCTTCTTTTTAGGATGGATCCCTGGAGTGGGAAGAGAAATTTCACCAAAAATCTCATCTCTAATTTCTTTACCGTATCTTTCAATCAATTGTTTCTCGAAATTAGGAAACATTTCCCAACCATCCAATGTCTCCATAACCGCAATAATCAAATCTTCATTGCTAGTGAAATATCCATAATAAAGAATAGAAACGAAATTACCAGAGGTGTTTTCATTATGCTTAATTAGAAGTTCAGTGAATGCATAAAAATCATCATAACCCACCGTTTCTAGAGATCTTCCATTAGTTTCAAGAAATTTTTTGAAATCTTCCATTAAAGTTAGCGCATTAGAAATTCTTACAGAATCCCAGCTCTTCTTTTCAAGGAATATTTTGTAGTTTTCCATACTCATTTGTAATCACAATTAACAGTTTATTATGATTTTAAATACACTATTGAAAGTCTAAATTTTGAGAACAAAAATATCCATTATTTTATTTCAAAAATGGAATGAACTAAGAAAGTGAAAATATTACTGGTGTAATCCAATCAACTAATTGGTATTAATCCAGAAAACATTAGATAATTTGAAGGTTCTTTATTGTTTTTATCTTTTAGTTCTTTCAACTCTTCTTGTAATTCTTTGAGAAACTTAGAGTATTTTCGACTTAAGACTTCAGCTTCTTTCTCAGTTAATAATGAAAATGAAAAAGTCATTAGCTGTGGTTTCTTTATTTCTTTCTTCTGATTTGTTATCCTTACTTCCTCAATTAATTGTTTGGTAATTCTTTGTGTAGTAGTTGTTATCACTTGTAAATGAGCAATTGCTGATTCCATATAAGCAATCCTTTGTCTTTGAGTTTGTTCTAGATTTTCTCCTTTATCAGATTTCTCAATTACCACTTTTTTGTTTAAACTTTCACTAATTCGATAAAACTTGACAGGCCTACCAAGAGTTTGTACTCGAACTTCAAAAATACTCGCTTCTACCATTTTGACTAAATGATGTGTCAAAGTACTCCTATTTATTGTCAGTTTTTTCATCAATTGTTTTGCAGTTACTTCTTCTTGGATCATTGCTTCAAAATAAATTTGAGCTCTGACCGGATCTCCTAGTATCTCGAGTAATATATAATCTTCATTTGATTTCTCTGCATTCATCATTTTCGCCCTTGCTATATTATACTATTAAAGAAAGAATTTATAAATTTGATTGATTAAATTATTATGATATATCGAAACAATTCCATGTATCGAAATAAAGGCGATTATTATGACAATTGAAGATGCACAAGAGATGTTTAGTCAAGGAAAATTTGAGAAAGCTAAGGAAAGCTATAGCAAGCTACTAACAGTAGAACCTGAAAACTATGAGGTAATAAAACAATTAGGAAAAATTGCTTTATACTCAAATAAATTTTCAGAGGCAGAAGAATTACTAGCAAAAGCAATAGCTCTTAAATCAGAAGAGAGGGAACCAAAATTATTGCTTGTGGAAGTCTATTACAGACAAGATGAATTTCAAAAAGCAGCATCAGTTTTGAAACAAATTGGTGAAGAAGATCAAGCGGAGAGATATGAGAGTTTTAAAGAAGTCACACCAAATCAAATTGCTGGTAATGTTGAATCAACAAAGATAAAATTTATTCAAACGGATCCTTTACCAGTATTACAAGTTAGAATTAATGATGGGGAACCAATTAATTTTACAATAGATACTGGTGCAAGTGAATTAGTTATTGATACTGAGTTTGCGAAAGAAGTAGGATTAAAGAGTTCTCATACCAGAGAAGGCATTTTTGCTGGAGGAAAAAAAGCAGCGGTTCAAATAGGAAAGATAGATACAATAACCCTCGGTGAATTAACAGTCAAGAATGTTCCAGTAACTTTTATGCCTGTACGACAATTTTCAGCTCCTGTTTTTGGCGGAATGCAAATCAATGGAATAATAGGATCAACGCTATTCTATCATTTCATAACTACAATGGATTATGTAAAAGGAGAGCTAGTTCTCCGAAGAAAAACCGAAGCAAATATACAACAAATAGAAGAACAAATTGAAAACCAAAACATAGCACAAATTCCCTTCTGGATGGCTGGGAAACACTTCATTGTTGCCTGGGGAAAAGTAAACAAAAGTAAACCAATGTTATTCTTTGTCGATACAGGATTAGCAGGTGGAGGATTCACATGCTCAGAAACAACAATAAAAGAAGCAGGAATTGAATTACTAAGAGATCAAACTAGAATGGGATCGGGTGGGGGTGGAATGGTACAAATAATCCCCTTTATTGTCGATGATCTTTGCTTAGGAGAATTCAGTGAAAAGAATATACGAGGATTCTTTGCTGGTGGAAAACCGCTAAGTGAAATGGTAGGGTTCCATATTGGTGGAATTATTTCTCATACGTTTTTTAGAAACTATGCTTTAACCTTTGATTTCACAAAAATGAGATTGCTTTTGCAAAAGATGACATGAGGTTTTATGTTTTACAATAAAACAAAACGATCTAAGAAACAGAAAATAAGACTGGGGGAAAGAAAGCCTCCGTCACAAGAAAAGGAAATTAGAAATAAAATAATTAACAAGCAAAAATTTACCTTTATTTCCTAGAGTTATAATAGTTGTTTATATTTTAGTCATTGATTAATCAATTATGACTTCAAAAAAGAAGAAGAAGAAGAATTCAATTATTGCAGTCATTATTTTAACAATTACACTAACAGGTAGCTCTATTCTTATCCCAATATTAATTAAACAATCAAAAAATTCACCTAGTTGGTCTCTAGGAGATTATGGTTTTGATGAAGAAATATTGGATCAAGCTTTGTCCAGTTTTAATAGTTATTCTTTCATTAGAAGTGCTCTAGTAACAAGATATAATGATACGGTAATCGAATGGTACTTTAATGATGGTAGTCGTGATGCAGCATTTCACATTCATTCAGCATCGAAGAGTTTTATGTCAACAATATTTGGAATTGCTGTTGATCAAGGATATTTTCCGGACTTGGACGAAGCAATAATGAATTACTTTCCAGAATACACTCACTTACCTCTTAATCCATGGGTGTATAATGTTACTATCAGACATTTGCTAGAAATGCGTGCTGGGTTCGATTTTGGTGAAGAAGTATCTAATTATGTAGCATATAGCAATAGTCCTGATTGGACAAGATTTACTTTAGAACTTGGGTTCAAATTTTTCCCTGGGTATTCTTGGTCTTATTGTACTCCACAAACAAATCTTTTATCAGTAATTCTCACAAAAGCAACAGGTATGAGTACAAAAGCTTTTGCAGAATTGTACCTTTTTGATCCCATTGGTATTACTATTTCTTATTGGCAACAAGATCCACAAGGTTACTACACAGGTGGACATGAAATGTACTATACTCCAAGAAGTATGTCTAGATTTGGTTTAATGTGTTTAAATTATGGACTATATAATGGATCTCAAGTAGTCTCAAGAAACTGGTTAGAACAAGCAACAATAGATAGTACTAATCGAGGATATGGATATCAATGGTGGGTGGAAGAAGTTTTTGGGTATCATATGTTCTTTGCAGGTGGTCAAGGAGGCCAGTTTATATTTTGTATTCCAGATCTTGATTTAGTGGTTGTAACAACAGCTTCAGGAACAATTTTTGATGAATATCCAAATCAACTATTTATGATTCAGAGCGTAGTCAAATACAAGATAATAGGTGCCATAGAAGGAGTAGGTTAATTTTAATAAGAAATTAAGATAGGGGCAGAGAAAGCCCCCGTCACAGGAAAAGGGAGATAAATTCTGTTTTAAATGAATTTTAATATTGATTGGTATAAAATCTTAAATAGAATAATACCATTGGAGAGCAATAATCTTAGGAGGTGCCAGTGTAGCAATGATTTATTCAATAATTAGAGTACAGATATTTACAATTGGTATTAGCAGTTGGCACCTAAGATTGATTGGTTAATAAAGACCTATACTTTTTTTTGTGCTTGATATGATTCATTTGTAGCTGTTATATAATTAGTGAGAAAATACTATTGCTAACAAGGCAACTCCTCAGGAATCAAGTGAAAATAAAAATGATAGAACTAGAATTAGAAGAATTTGAAAAAGTTCGAGGACTGTTTGCAGAAGTTGAATACAGCTTGAATTGCATGGTAGTAATTGCTGGAATTAACTCAGGCAGGATTTGGGTTGACTCAAAAGAGAAACCTACAAGTGGGTTTCTAGTAGACAATATATGGTCCCTCTTTTTAGCTGGGAATCCAAATAATGATGAATTCAATGCATCGATTGGAAAGATTTTGAAGGATGAAATATTCCCAATTGCAAGAAAGAAGGAAGAAATAACACATGGTGAATGGGTATTCTATTTCGAACACCAAGATTGGTTTGAAAAGATAGAAAAAACATTTGGTCTAAAAGATCCTGTACCATTGGAAAGATACTATTACGTATTGGAAAAAATACTTATTCCAGATTGGCGAGCTAAGATTCCAAAAGGATTCGAAATAAAACAAATAAATGAATCGCTACTAAAGCAAGAAAACCTTGAGAATATAGAGGAAATAAAAAATTGGATCAACTCTCAGTATGAAAACGAGGAAAATTTCATAGAAAAGGGCTTTGGATTTTGCTTAGTAGAAAATAACAAAACAATCGCTTGCTGGTGCGTATCGGATTGGGGGGTAAAAGATAAATTTGAGATTGGAATCCAAACAGCAAGAGAATATCGAAGAAGAGGATTTGCTACACTATGCACAACTGCAACAGTAGAATATGGCCAGGGAAAAGGCTATCAAATAGGATGGCACTGCAATCAAGATAATGAAGGATCTTGGAGAACAGCAGAAAAAGTAGGTTTTGTGAGGAAAAAAAGCTATCTAGCTGCAGATGGAATGTACAATGAAAAAGAACACCTCTTATATAATGCATTTTATAGAGGACTAGT
>JAGXNT010000111.1 GCA_019894765.1 Candidatus Heimdallarchaeota archaeon | reverse complement strand
TGTGGAAAAATCAAGGGATTCAAGGATTTTTTCGTATTTCGCACCAAGGGAAGCAAATCGACTTGCTTGGCCATGTTGTAAAGAACCGAAATAAACTTTCGAGGTCATTTTTTTCACATTTAGAATTTAATCGATGTTTTCTATTCCTTAACTTGAATAGAGTATTTTAATTCTTTGCAAAATTATATGAAAATAAGCGATTTATAATATTGATAACAGTTTATGAGCTTGAAGAGATATTCCATATAACTCTGTGGGCAAAATTTCCCCTAAAATTTCAGTTATTTTGAATAATTTCTGATGAGATATAGGTTCGATTTCACGTATTGGAGTAACGGGTTGTATAACAACTGGAACTGCTAGCTCTTGGAGTTTGTTAGCATACATTCGAATATCATCTAGGGAAGTCTGTTCTGTTACTACAATTTTCGCGAAAACTTGAACAGAGTGATCGTTTAGAATCGCAATAGACTCCATTTCTTTTTCAACTAATTTTTCCCATTCACTATTTTTCACACTATTAGCGGATCGGTCCTTAATGTCAACACAAGCATAGCTTATGTAAGAAGTAATTTTTTCAATACGCTCAGGGAAATAACCATTTGTTTCCAAAAAAACAGGTATCTTGAGATTGTACAGTTCCTTAACTATTTGATAGAAGAATTCTTCTTGGTATGCTGGTTCCCCACCAGTTAAAGATATAGAATGCAAGTCTTTTGTTGTTAGATTCAAAACTTGCTCTATAACGAATTCAGGGCTTACTGGATTTTCATAAGTTGAAAACTCCCATGTTCCAGGTTTCTTTTCAACTTTGCATTCAGGAAATTCAGGGTCTCGAGAGTGTGCAGTATCGCACCAGTCACACTTTAAATCGCAACCTGCTAAACGGATGAAAATTTGCCTTCGACCAAAACAAGAACCCCTTACTGAACCACCTTCTCCTTGATAAGAGCTGAAGATATCCACTATATTACCTTCAATGGCTAGCTTCTTTTCTTTTTCACTGATAACTTTAGTATTCAAAGCAAATTCTTCTTCCTGTTACATCTTTACTATACTTATTATTCAACATAAATCGTTGGGTCTTTAATTGAGCTTTCTTTAAACCCTCTTTTTCTTCGTAAGCAGCTCTCGCAAATACCACAATGGATTGGTCTATTCTTTTGGTCAAAGCCTTTTGGATTATAACAAGAACTACTGAATTCAAAGGGAACTTTTAGTTGGACTCCTAATTCCACAATCTCATTTTTCCTCATACCAGCTACGGGACTAATAACACTTACTTTTGCATTAAGTATGCCTCTTGATGCTGTTCGAGTAAAATCATCAATGAATTCTTGAGTGTTATCCAGAAAAGTTGTTCCTTCTTCGAGATTAAATCCTGTTATGATATCAACATCATTTCCTATAAGCTCCGAATAAGCAGAAGCAATGGATAGGAATAACAGATTTCTCCCTGGAATCCAAACAGATCGAGCACTTTCTAAACTTGTGGAAAGATCATCTAATTCATCTGCGGATAATTTAGGAAGTTCTTTTTTACTCCCCTGTGCTAATGAGCTATCGATTCTTCTTGAGAAATCAGCTAAAAACTCAAGACGAACAAACTCGTGATTGTTTACTTTCGCTAAACTCCCAAGTTTCTTAGTGGTTTGTACTAGAACAGTTTCTTCTTTAGAACCATATTCAAAAGTGATACAATCAACACGTTTGTATTGTTGGTTTTGAGCCCACCAAAGACAGACGGTTGAATCTAAACCACCACTAAGCAATATAATTGCTGATTTCTGAGACATTTTCTTCACACATTATTCCTTAACTTTATCCAAGATATCCTTTGCATTGATTAAGTAATGAACATTGATTGCATGCTCTTTTTCAAAATCAGCTAAACCCTCAGATCTATCTATAAAGACGAATAGATCCGTTACTGTTGCTCCTTCTTCTCGTAGAGCGGTTATAGCAAAAGCTTTACTGAAGCCACTCGAGACTAAATCATCGACAAGGAGTATTTTCTGTCCTTTTGTTATTTCACCCTCAATCATTTTCTTAAGACCATGCTTCTTGGGTTCTTTCCTCAAAATATAGTATGGTTTATTGAGTTTATGAGCAATTAAAGTCCCAAAAGGAATTGCTGCCATAGGTATTCCAACAATGCCTTCTATATCTGGAAAATGCTTAGTTATATAACTCACTGCTTCCTCAATTAAACTGTTAAATTCTTCTGGAAAATTAGGGATTATTCGTAAATCAATGTAATACTTTGATTTAGCGCCAGAAGCAAGTGTAAAATCACCAAATTTGAGAGCGCCTGTTTTTTCAAGCGTTTTCATTATGTTATCCTTTGTTTTTGCTTGTTCTTCAGCCAATAGTTCACACCTTTGAAACACTGTGAACCTCTTTCTTTTATCTTTTGTGCT
>JAGXNT010000018.1 GCA_019894765.1 Candidatus Heimdallarchaeota archaeon | reverse complement strand
TTTTTTCCTTTTTTCCTTTTTTATTTTCGATAAAATTCTTTTTTGTTCTTTTCTTGTTCCCTACCGAAATCATTTTGAGCTAATTAATCATATTCCTATTGAGGATTTACCAATATGTCAAAGAAAGAGGTTAGTTCTGATTATTTACGAGCCAGAGGATTAAGTGAACAAGAAATAAAGGTCTATTCGACTGTTCTTGGCCTTGGCAGTGCAACAATTGGAGAGATTAATTTAGCTATTAAAATGGAACTACCAGAGATTTACATTCAAATTAAACAACTAGAAGAAATTGGGTATATTAAGCAAATTCCAGGCAAAGTTCCAAGGTATATTGCTATGGAACCATTTCTCAAAGATTATGCTCAAGTAACATCTCAAGTAAAATTAGGCTTAATTAAGATTAGAGATAGTTTTCGAGCTCAAGCAAGTGAGTTTGATACTAGAGTTAAAACAATAGTTCCAGGTCTGGCTGATTTTTGTGAAAGAGAAAAAACTGTTCGAGTGAGTGAATCTTGGAAGAAAATGGATCGCTTAGAGGAACTCATCAATCAAATGATTGATAATAATTATCTTCAACTCAAGCATTTAGCTACCACAATTTCTTCTTGGCCTACTGAGAGTATTGAAAAAACTTTACCTGCATTTGAAGAAGACTTAGGTAGAAGTAAAGATACTTTTGTGTCTGCGATTTCAAAGTACGCTGATTCTTTAGTTATTGATTCAAGAGATCTTCGAGATAAGCTTGAGAAAGCAACTATTCATCACAAAATACTTGTAAATGAGCGATTAGAGAAATTGAAGGGAGACATCGATCAATCAATAACAGAATTACGAGACAATATTGTGAAGAAGAATTTCGCTACATCAACAAGTTATAGTGCTAACTTAGATCAAAAGGATATTTCCGCTCGAGAGAGTGCAGCAGAATTAATCAGTAATCTTATCAGAAATGTTGTTGTACTCGCACGAGAAAAACCAGGGGATATTAGTAGTGAAACTGCTCAAATGATTAATAACGCACTAGGACCACTCTTCAGAACTTTTGATTTCTTACAGAATGAAGTTAAGACAACCTTGGAGACGTTACTCGAAGATAATTCAGAGGAAACCACCAAATTCGTCAGATATGTTAACAGCTTGGTAGATAGTTCTGTACCAGAGGTTTTAGATGTCGTCACAAATCATCTTGAAGAGAGTCGAGATGAGTCCGCTAGATTTATTGATCAAAAAATAACTGATCCCTTTAAAGAGCTAGAAAAAATGAAAGGAGACATTGCTCAAGACATTGTTCTTTTCGGTGTGAACATTCGTAAAGAAGCTCTTAAACAGGATGATGTTGCTAAAGCATCACTCACTGAACGACTGACTAGAAGCGAAGAACGAGTTGAGCTGGTCAAGTTTGAAATAAAAGATGCTTTAAATATGTCAAGAGTGGATGCAGAAGATATCATTCAAACTCTCATTAAGAATGTGATAAATGAAAATTCAGCTAAAATTGAACAAACAGCTCAATTACTATCAGATGCTGGGACACAGCTAGAGAACACCTTAGGAAATACAATTTATCTTTTAGACAATTCCGGGAAAACATTTGATGGTATTCTTAATATGTCTGAAAAAGTCATGCCAATAGATGAATTAGAAATAGAATTCATTTATGGGAATGAAAGCATTGAGCGATCAATGAGAGATATGTTACTCCGAACGAAAGAAGAACTTATTTTGATTTCACCAACTGTAAACACAGAATATTTGTATGAAATCGAAAAACAACCTCAAGTAGCTAGTTATCAAATAATCTCAAACTTTAGGGAAGAAGATATTGGACTACTCACCTCCTTAGTGAAAAGAGGAAATGTTAGCACTATGAATTATAGGGGAATGGATTACTGGATTGCTATCAGAGATAATGAAGAAATTCTTTATGCGCCAAAAATTCATCCTGATAAGAATATTGCTTTTTACACGACAAATCCTAACTTCTTCAAGTTATTCTTCGATTTAACCAATCAGAATGTTTTCGCTAAAATGAAAGCTCAAGAATTCCAGTCTTGAGTCTTTTGTTTTCATTCTTTTTCTTGTGTCATCCAAATAACAACAGAGCTTTTATATTAGTAATAAAACACTGATTATTGAAAATAGAGTATTTACTATATATTTGTTAATTGGAGGAAAAAAAGATGCCTAGAAAGAATGAGAAATCCAGTGAATCAGCTAGCATGATGGCTGAGCTTTACGAATTAAGTATTCCAGGTCAATTAATCGGTAAAGAGGTTATTGATGCATCCGCTAGGAAAATCGGTGTGGTTAGAAATGTAAAATTGACTTTCCCACCTGCAAAGATTAATGTTATAATTAAAGGGTTAGATGTCGAATTTCAAATACCTATGGATTCCATTTCAACTGTTGGTGGTGTTGTTCAGTTGAAAGAAGCTATTAAACAAGCCGAAGAATTAGAAATTCGAGATGTTGCTAGATTAAGAGAAGAAATTGCTAAAGAAATTTCTGCTTATTTAGGTTAGCAGATTTTTTATTGTTCAAAAAGAGTCCTCCTTTAACCTTATTTTTTTCTTATTTTCTATTTTTCCTACAAAAAAACATCTAAAAAGGGTTTCCCACAGCTTATACCTAGATATGAATAAATTTACCTTTAGAAAGGTGGGAATCTACTTCACACCATTTTCATAAGGAGGTAAGCGACTTGTCTGAAAACAATGAGAGAATGCTTAGAGAGGAATTACGAGCAGCAGTTAATGAAAAGGATTTTACAGTTGCAGTTGAGAAAGCTGAGCAAATGGCTAATCATTATGAGGAAATTGGTGATGCTAAAAAAGCCAGGGAATCCTGGATAGAAGCAGCGAGGTTATTTCTTGATTGGTCAAAAATACAAAGAGAAAACAGAACACATAAAAATTCAGCAAAATCATTGGTTTTTGCAGCAGATATTTTCAGTAAATTAGGTATAGATACTGAAGCAGCTCAAGCAATTGATCTCGCTGCACAGGATTTAGTGTTTGCAGGTGAAGAATATATTGTTTGGAAACAACCTGTAGGTGCTGGAGTGTGTTTTGCCGCAGCAGCAATATTATTTGTTCTAGTTTCTCAGGAAGAAAAAGCTCATCAAGTGATTGATCAAGTTAGAACAAGGCTTGATGCATTACGTCATGATTCTACTGCAAATGCATTAATGGATTTGCCATTACAACTTATACATGCTAAAAACAACCTTGACATTCGTTTATTGAATAACGTTAAAACAATGGTTTATTCAAGTCTCATTCCAGCTTTAACCAATAGTGGTTTAACCGAATTCTCTTCTTATATTGAAAGAACCATTCTAGGCGTTGAAAATTTCATCAATGCCACACAGAAATATCCTGTTCTTGAGTATGATATTAAGATGAAGGGCGAAGTGAAAGTTGATGAAGCTTTTGATATTGAAGTTATGGTAAAGAATGCTGGAGAAGATACAGCATTAAATGTTGAGCTTGAGATGGTTCCGTTAAAAGAAGTTACTATTGTTAGAGAATTTAGTAAACTAAAAGCTAATGATATTCCACCTGGTTCTACTGTAGCATTTGCATGGCGATGTATTGTTAAAGCAAAAGATCTTGACGAGGAAAGTAAACAAATCAATCTTTCTGCAAGATTAAGCTTTTCAGATTCAAAGAATCTTCGACAAACATTAACCGTTAGCCCAATTGCTTTTTCGACACTTAGTACAAAGGAACAAGATCAAGTTTCTATGGAGCTCAATATTATCAAAGATAACATACAAAAAGCCAAGGAAAAAGTTCTACCAGCTGCTAAAAAAGCTGGAGATAAAGTAATTGCTAAGATTTTTGATATTATGGCACAACTTGTGGATCAAACAAATGGATTTATAGAAGCTGGAGCAATTCAAAACGCTAAATCATGGAACAAACTACTACAATTACAAATAGAATTATTCAGTGATATTCCAAATCAAATTGATTTTGACAAAGACGACGATAAAGAAGACAAAGAAGAAGAAGAAAAGAAAGATTCTTAGCTTATTTGAACAAAAGGTAATTTTTTCCTTACCTTTTCTATTTTTTTATTCCGTTGCAATTTTAGTGCTCCATGGATATCGTTCTAAGATGGTGGAAATTACTGATTGAACTTTCTTGGCCTCATAGGAATTATTGTAATATAGAAAGATTCCAATACCTCCTCTAATCCTTTTCAGTTGTTGATAAACTGTTTTTGCTGTTCTCACACAATCAAATATAATCAGTTTATCCGCTTCAGGTAAATCAATATCACGCTCCCCGACTGGGGACATGATTATTGTGGCTTTTCCATCATATTTCCGGAAACTTTGCAAGACGGCATTTTTATCGAAAATCTGTCCAGTGATTAAGAACGGTTTAATTTTTGCTTTAGTTAAATGTGAAACAATTGTTTTTGCTGTTCGGATATACGAACAGAGTATGACTGTTTTATTGGTATTTTGTGCAATTTCAACTGCTTTGAGAACCTTTTGAGGTATCACCGGTAACATGCTTTCATCTACATCAGGGAGATTCCATAGAAATTTTTTCAATTGAGCAGGCATCATAGAGAACAAATATTTTCTTGTTAAAGTAAGTGATTGAGCTTTAGCTCGTAAGGATTCCGAAACAGGAGCCTGAAGTAGTGCTTGAGGACCAGTTTTTTCCACTTGCTCTAAATATTCGGGTGCTTCCTCCTTTAGTTCTGCTTTGATAGCTGCATATGCTTCTCTTAGTTGTTGACCGATAATATCTGAGATATGTGATATTGTAGGATCTTCTACTGGAACAGCTTCTATCGTAGTTTCTTTTGTAAACTTGGTTACATCGGTTCCTGCAAGATAATCCATAAAAATAAGCTCAACATCTGGAATAAATTCAATTAGGGTATCCAATTCTTTTCTGATTTCCAATTGGTCTTGATCTAAAACATAATGAGAATCTCTAAGTGTTCCAGACATTCCTATGAATAATGAAGATTCAAGTTTGTCCAATAAATCAGACCAAGGATAAATGAGAACCCTCTTTGATCCCATTCGTCTAATTAGTTTATCAACTTCGTTTATAATTACAATATCAAAAGTATTTGCAAATCCTTTTGGATCCTTCTTCATAATATTTGACAATTTTTGAGGAGTACATAGAATTACTCTTGATTCCTTCAAGATTTTTTGTCCATAAGCATTACTAATACCCGGACCAATCCAATTGAAACCTTCAACACCTCCATATTCATTCTGTAGGAAATCTTTGGTTTCATGGAGAGAGGAAGATGAAAGTACTACTAAGAGAATGCGTTTATCAGGAAAAAGTGATGTTAATAATTCATATGTGATGACACGTTTTCCCATACCACAATCAAGCTCAAGTAAGACACTCTTCTTCTTAGAAGTATGTAATTCTATTAGATCGAGTATGAGTTTTTGATATCCTCGAGGAACTATCTTTCTATCTATTTTTTGCATTCAATTATCCTCAATTATATAGAGTCGTTTTCTTTAAGAAAGTATAAGGGGCAAAAAGGAGCCCCTCTACATGGTAGCAAAGTGCGTGCCGGGTGCACATGATGGAAGTACGCTTTTAATTTTTTCTCTTGCCGAGGAGATGACATTGCCGAGGTATCAACCCAAAAGTAATTGCGTTCTTCATCTACAATTAATTATGAATCTTTCATTATTAAAGGAAAAACAAAAGAGTTAGCCGAAAGTATTCTGATACTATATCAAAAAAAAATAAAGAAAAAACGAAAATTGTAGGAAGAAATTATTGATTACTGATAATGACGTTTTCAATATCAAAATGTCTTTTTGTTAGTAATCGAGCACGCTCTATATTGCGACCATCTTTCCCAATCGCTAATCCTCTTTGACCGCGTTTTATTGTAACAAATGCTAAATCATGCTTGTCTTTTCTTCTGACTATTACAACTTTTTCTACAATTGCAGGTACGAGTGTGTTCTTTATGAAACGTTCTGGATCTGTGTCATCTTCTACGATTTCAATATCTTTTGCAAGAACGGTTTTCAACTTTTTAATATGTATTCCTTGTCTACCTATTGCTGTGCCAACTGTTCCTCTGCTGACTAAGAAAATAATTCTATCAAGTTTTTTATCTATGATACAATCCTTTGGGCTTATCTTGGTTACACTAGTAAAGACATTCATTATTTTCATTTCATCAATAGAAAGTTTTATCCCACTAGACAGTTTATAACACGACCTACAATTCAAATCTTTTTTGAATATTATTTCTTCTTCAAAAACCTTATTATTTTGCTGTCTCCGGGGTCGTATATAGACATCGCTGAAACAACGTGTCCACGTCCACAAAGTGCACCAAGGTCATAACCAGAACCTGTGTAAATGACAATAGGAATATTTGCTAATTTAGAATAATATTCAATTCGGATTCTCTTATCTTCAGAACAGTTATTGGCTAAAATAACTAGTTGAGCTCGTCCAAGCTTTGTTGCTTTGATAGCTCTATTTATTCCATAATCCTTTTTGCCTGTTCGGGCAATTATTTGTATTTCTCTGTTTAAATCATATGACATATTACTTTTCTCCAACATTTGTTTTCTCAAAGTAATGATTTTACTCTTATCCCAATAAAAAGAGAATTTAAATTATTCCCTTCGACTGAAAAGAGCTTGCTTTGTTTCTCTATCAGTTCTTTGCTGGTTTCTTATCTTTTTGAGTCATTGGATTCATCATTAAATCAATTGATCCAGTACCTAATGGAATCATTTGACCTACGATAACGTTTTCTGTGATACCTCTCAAATTATCTGCTTCACCCTTGAGACATGCTTCTAGAAGATGCTTTACAGTTATTTCAAAGGAAGCACGTGCTAAAACACTTGTCTTTTCACCGCTTATCCCATGGCGTCCGATTTGTCTAACATCGCCATTAGCTGTCATTAAATCTGCAACGAGAGTAATGTGACGAATATCAACATCTAAACCTTGAGCTTTTAGCACTTCCATAGATTCTTTGATAATCGCATTACGAGCAGCTTCAATACCTAGAGTTTCAGCAACCTCATAAGTATGATTGGTGTAAATTCTGGTTTGATCTACGCCTGGAATTCTGAGTGTTTTTACGAAATCAGTTCCCTCTGTATAGATGACGTATTCTCCTTTTTCTGAGTCTTTGCTAATTTGTGTTCGCTTGATATTCAATAGTCCTTTTATTGGCATTTGTCTAATCTTTGAAGCAATTTTTTGTAAATCTTTTATTGAATCGATTTTCGGATTTACAGATATAACATTCCCTTGAGCTTTTACGTCAATTTTTCTTCCTTTCTCGATAGCAGTTGCAACGGCATTTATGTCTAAGCCTTTGTCATGTAACAAATCTAATTCAATTTCAATAATGATAAGCATTTCAGAGAGATCAAGACTGATATTAGATGCAACATTTTCAACTCGAGTTAATTCAATTTTCCTGGCAACGGCCTTTGCTTTTTCGACATCAACACGATGTTCATCATCAAGATAGACTTCAGTCATAGGTGTGCTTGGATTTCTTCGAGCATCCACAATTTCAATTAATCTAGGTAATCCCTGAGTTACTGTGAATTCTGCAACACCTGCAAAATGAAATGTTTTCAAAGTCATCTGTGTTCCTGGTTCACCGATAGATTGCGCAGCAACAGTTCCA
The DNA here is from genome assembly GCA_019894765.1 of Candidatus Heimdallarchaeota archaeon. The sequence continues at coordinate 133,764 of JAGXNT010000018.1, read as the reverse complement.
ACAGCTTCACCTGGCTCAACCAAAGCGCCTTCGAATTGGGTTCTTACCCTAGTTAGAATTTCGCCTAGTTGTTTCTTAGTTAGCTCCCTATCTTTCAATTTATTAGTTAAATCTAATTCTAAAGATGCGGGAAAGAGATTGTCATTATTTAGTTTTCTAACTTCTTTTTCAATAGCATCTTGAGTTACATAAGTTTGCTTTTTTGCAGTGCTACTTGTTGTTTTTGACATTTTTTTCGACCTCAACCTATTCCTCTATTGTAGTCTTTAGGACTCTATCAATGATGGCATCAATATTTACTGATTTTCCATGCTCCGTTTTAGCTGGATCAATACCATCTTCCCCATACTTGAATTGGATAATCTCACCGTTAGCTTCTCTTACAGTGCCATCATATTCGGCTTTTACATCCAATAAAGCATGTATCAACCTTCTTTGCATATAACCGCTTGTGGAAGTACGAACTGCTGTGTCGACAAGTCCTTCACGACCACCACATGCATGCATAAAGAATTCTATCGGAGTTAACCCTCGTCTGAAGCTGTTTCTTACAAAACCTCTTGATGGGGCATCTAGAGCTCCAGGTTTGAAATGAGGTAATGTTCTATCTTTGAAACCTCTTTTTATTCTTTCACCACGAACAGACTGTTGTCCTAAGCAAGCTGCCATTTGTCCTAAGTTTAACATACTACCTCTAGCGCCTGTTTTTGCCATTATTACTGCTTCGTTCTCCATACCTAAATACTCACCAGCAACATCACTTGCTGTGGATCTAGACTTTGAGAGTATTTCCATAATCTTCATTTCAAGTGTTTCTTCTTGTGTTCTGCCTGGTAATCGTTCGAGTATACCTTGTCTATAGGCATCAATTGTTTCTGTTGTTGCGTTTTCAGCGTCATCTAGAATCTCATCAATTCGTGCTTTTGCTTCTTTAGGAATATCAATATTCCAAAAACCAACAGTAAATCCTTTATAGGAAAGAACACGAATAAGCAATTTTGTAATGGCATCTAAGAATTCCCTAGCAACTTCTGTTCCTTGATCTATTAGGATTCTACCTAAGAGACTTCCTTCTTGTTGAGAACCTATTGCTTTTTTGTCAATGACACCTGTTTTAAGAATACCTCTTCTTATAGTTACATAAGCATCATGTTCACATTTCTCTTCCAAACATTCAGCACATTTTTGACAGATTTTTGCAGTATTTGTGTAATGTGTATCTTCAGGAATAAATAAGCTAAATATTTGCTTGCCACTCCAAAGATCCTCTGGTTCTTTGATTTCCGGTTCTGGTAAATCCTTATTGAAACCTGACGAGATAATGAATTGCATAGTTTCTTTTCTTGTAAAGAATGATTCTTTCTTTGTTAAAAGGTAAGAGGCTGAAATATAATCCCAATTTGCGCCGATAAGCGGTCCACCATATCTGGGTGAAGAAATTTGTTCTTGTGCTAACATAAGGGTTCTAGCTTCAGCTTGAGCTTCCTCACTTTGAGGGACATGAAGATTCATTTCATCTCCATCAAAATCTGCGTTATATGGTGGGCAGACACACAAATTCAAACGAAACGTTCTAAATGGCATAACCCTGACTTTATGAGCCATAATTGACATTCTATGAAGTGAGGGTTGTCTGTTGAAGAGAACTATATCTCCATCTTTCAAGTGTCTTTCAACAATGAATCCAGGTTCCAAGGAATCAGCAATATTTCGTTTCTCTTTTACAAAACGTAAATCGATTCGTAATCCTTCTTGCCTAATTATATAATTAGCACCAGGATGATTAGCTGGACCTCTCATTATTAATTCTTTCAGTTCTTCAATATTCCATTCTGTAACTTTTTCCGGAACTGTTAATTGCATAGCAATTTCTTGAGGAACACCAACTTCGTTGATGCTTAGATTTGGATCCGGAGAAATAACAGTTCTGGATGAAAAGTCTACACGTTTACCAACGAGGTTACTTCTAAAGCGACCTTCTTTACCCTTCAGCCTTTGTGTCAGTGTTCTTAGAGCTCTTCCAGAGCGATGCCTAGCTGGGGGAATGCCAGATACTTCATTATTGAAGTAAGTGGTAACATGATACTGAAGCAATTCCCAAAGATCTTCTACAATAAGTTGGGGTGCACCTGCTTCAATGTTTTCTCTTAATCGTTGGTTAATTCTTATAATATCAACTAGTTTATGAGTTAAATCATCTTCAGAACGGATACTTGATTCTAAAGTAATGCTTGGCCTCATAGCTACGGGTGGAACGGGTAGGACAGTTAAAACCATCCATTCAGGTCTAGCATAATGAGCATTTATCCCAAGTAATAAACAATCTTCATCAGAGATTCTTTCCATCCGATCTCTGACATCCGAAGGAGATAATTTCTTTCGTTCTATCACTTTGCTCTTCTTGCTTGTTTTAATCTCTTCAAAGAATGTCGTTGGTTTCTCAAGTTTTATTTTTGATTGTGAAGCTTGACAATGTGGACAAGCATCTATTTTTGCAGTTTTTTTGAGAATTTCATTAATAAGAGCAGTATGAAATTGTTCCCAGCGTTTCTCATACCTGAGAATATCTTGTTTGTTTTTGTAGACTTCTTCATCAGTAAGAAGAATCCTGCTACATTCACGACAAATCGCTCTGAGAATTTTGTATATCTTTTTATTAAAACCCACATGAACAATCGGACGGGCAAGTTCTATATGACCAAAATGCCCTTCACACTCGCCTACTCTATTACCGCATGTTTTACAACGTTGACCAGGATCAATTGTTCCCAACCGACCATCCATTAATCCAGAGGGAATTGCTGTCCCGTCTTCATCATATGTATCTGCAGTAATTACTCTGACAACACTCATTTTTCTTATCTCATCGGGAGATAAAAGACCGAATTGTAAAGCATCGATTATTTTTGGTAACTTAAATGCCATGTTTCTTCCTCCGTCTCCTTATGCTTGATCCTTTAATTTTAGTCTAGGTGCCATGCCGAGTGAAGTTAACTCTTGTAAAAGGAGTTTAAAGGCATAACTCATTATTACTGTTGACACCTCGGCTTCTCCCTTACATACAGGGCAGAAGTATTTGTCTTTGTTTCGATCATAGGTCGCTATCACTCCACACGTTCCACAGACATTAATGGAGGTTTTGTCTGATTCTTCGAGTAATCGCTCTTTTAGGAGTAGAGCTGCACCATGACCTACAAGACAGTCTCGTTCCATTTCTCCGAAACGAAGACCACCTTCTCTTGCACGACCCTCGGTTGGTTGCCTTGTGAGAATCTGTACTGGTCCTCTTGATCTTGCGTGAGTTTTATCTTTCACAAGATGATGTAATTTCTGATAATAAGCTATTCCCATGAAAATATCTACTTCATATTTCTTCCCAGTAAGACCATTATACATAGCTTCTTTTCCATAATAATTCAAGCCTAAATCTTTCATGTGTTTTACTAGATCATCAGAAGAGATTCCTTCAAAGGGAGTTGCGTCTATAACCTTACCTTGTTTCGTTCCAAGAACTGCAGCCATTGTCTCTAGGATTTGACCTATAGTCATACGTGATGGAATAGCATGACAGTTTACAATTATATCTGGAACAATTCCTTCTGATGTAAATGGTAAGTCTTCTGGAGGAGCAATTAAACCAATAACTCCTTTTTGACCATGACGTGACGCAAATTTATCTCCAAGTTCTGGAATTCGCATATCTCTCATTTTTACTTTAACAAGTCGATTCCCATCACTTGTTTCTGTGAGATAAACTGTGTCTACAAATCCTTCCTCACTGTGTCTCATGCTAATACTTGTTTCATGTCTAATTGGTGCTCGTACTTCGAATTCACTGTATTCCTCAAGAAATCTTGGAGGAGAGGTTCGTCCTATTATTACTTCACCGCCTTTTATGTTACTTTCTGGTTCAACAATTCCATCAGCACTTAAATGAACATATGCTTCTGGAGGTCTGAAACCTCGCACATCTTTGCTCATTCGTTCAAATCTGTCTTCTTGTCCTGCAGGATAGCGACGCTCCTCTGCTTCATATCGACGGAAGAATGCTGAACGAGCAAGTCCTCTTTCTATGGAATGCTTGTTGAAAATAATTGCATCTTCCATATTATATCCTTCATAACTGAGAAGAGCAATAACCATATTTTGACCTGCGGGTCTTTTATCAAATCTAATTATATCCATTCCATGTGTTTTAACCAAAGGTTTTTGCGGATAGAATAAAATGTGTGACCGAGTATCAACTCTTAACCGATAATTTGCAGCATACATTCCAAGTGCTTGTTTTGCCATTGCTGACTCGTAGGTGTTTCTTGGTGATTGGTTATGTTCAGCAAAAGGTATAAGAGAAGCACAAATACCTAAGATTGAGCTTGGAGCAATCTCTAAGTGAGTATGAGATGTTTCAAGATCAAGGTTTTCCAGTTCCATTGCAATGTATGAGCTTTCTTCTTCTTCAGCATCAATATATTCAACAATACCTTTCCTAATCAAATCATTCCATTGCCAACCACCAGAGACGATTTTCTCGATATGTTTTTTCTCTAACCTAATTTTTCCTTTCTCTGCAATTATAAGCGGTCTTCTGACTCGACCGTGATCGCAGTTTATTTGGATTTCCTGGATATCGGAATAATAATTGACATTTACTTCTGAGCTAATAATGTCTTTTCTTCTTGCTCTCTTAACATCACTTACGAATTTCCTAGGATCAGGATGAGAACCTAATAATCGACCGTTAAGAAATACTTTACAAGTATCTGTTGATTGCATTTTTATTAATTCGTTTAGATCTAAACTGTAAAGGAATTCTTCCACTTCTTTTTCTGATACACCCACACTAATGTAAGCGTCCATTGCCAAGTTCTTGACTAGACCACAATTTGGTCCTTCTGGAGTTTCGCTTGGACAAATCTTACCAAAATGAGTAGGATGAAGATCTCTAGCTTCAAAATGAGGTTGATTTCTACTTAATGGACTAACAACTCGACGTAAATGGCTTAGAGTAGAAATGTAATTTGTTCTATCAAGAAGCTGACTAACACCTGCTTTTCCACCAACCCAATTTCCGGTTGCTAGGGCATGTCTTAATCGTTCTGTAATAACATCCGCTCGTACTGCAGTTTTTATGTTTGGTGTTCTACCTCTAACAGCAGTTCTTTCAAGCTGATATTTGATGTCTCTACAGAGACTCATGAAAGCAACTCGAAATAGCGAAATTAATGATTCGCCAGACAATTTGAGTCGCTTATTGGAATAATGATCTTTATCATCAACTGTTCTTTTACCAAGTTCGAGTTCAAGCAATCTTTGTGCCATTTGTCCCAAGAAAAATGCTTTGCCTATACGATTCTCCTCTTTTGTTCCAATATGACGCAAAAGATATCTGTTCAATATCTCACGAGCTCGTTTGATACGATAATCCATTGTTTGACCTACAGCAACTCGTTTTCCTATGTAATCAAGAGCATTTTCTTCATCAGTTACTTCTGATGCTTCATCAAGTGATGGAATTAATTCTTTTCTTACATCAGGATCATCTGAGATAGCTTCTACTATTTTTTTATCTGAAGCTAGACCTAGAGCTTTCATCAAAATAGCGAATGGAATTTTTCTTGGCACTGAGGGGAAGCTAACATTCAAACTTCCGTCTCGAGACCGTTCCATAGTAACAGGAGCTCGGACTCCTTGAGCTGTACTAAAAACTTTAGCCATACTTGTGATACTGCCTTTTTTTTCCTCAATTAAAATTCGGTTTGGAGCTAAGTCTTCTTGGGTAACCAAGACTCTTTCACTCCCATTAATTACGAAATATCCTCCTGGATCATTAGGGTCTTCACCTGCTTTAATCAATTCTTCATCTGTCATTCGACTTAATGGACAGACTTTTGATTTCAGCATTATAGGCATTCTGCCAACAAAGACTCTTGATGTTTCTCGAGGGATTTCATTCCCTGCATCATCAATACGAATAGGAGTCATCTCGAGATATAATGGAGCAGTATAAGTCAAATTTCTTATTCGAGCTTCACTTGGATAAATTTCATTCAGAGATCCATCTGCTTCTCGAATATTTGGTGAATCCATTTCAATTTTATTAATTCTAACATAATAATTAGGAATTTCAGGTTTTATGCTACCAATTTCACGTACAACATTTTGCATGCCATTTTGAATAAATTCATTATAACTATCAAGATGTTGCCGAACTAGCCCTAATTCCTTAACCATTGCTTCAATTAGAACCCATCTATCTTCTATTGTAATTTTTTCAGTTTCAGACATTCATTTTTGCCTCACTGACACGGTCTTCTAGGACGGTGTTTTGATGCCAAAAAGGTAATTTTTTACTTGCTGCTGGAAGAGCGACAGAGACATTTCGTTCTTTATACTCTTTTAAATATTGCTACGAGGTACGGATTTTCTGCTTTAAGTAATTTCGACTATTTGTATGCTATGTAGCAGGTAATATATCAGTAAATGATGATGTTGACTGCGGTTTTAATTTGAAAAGGCACTGATGAGAATGAATATGAACTATAACAGATGAATTTAGCTGGACCAAAGACACGAATTATTCTACTTTTCATCCCCTGATATCGGCTTTTTGACATGAGTATGTTTTATTATTTCTTTATTTATATAAGTAATAACTTAGTCAAATATTTTTCTATAAAACTGAAATAAAATCGGGGATTTTTAAAGTCTTCATTTGAAAGTAGTAGTGATTACTATAATCATTAGTGAAGATTAGAGAGAATTCTCACTGAAGAATTACCTTGAATACCAAAGGTAAATTGGAAGGATACATTAGTGCAACTCAGAAATCAAGAATTAGGGCTGGAAACAGAAAAAATACTTATTGCAGGACTCGATAATGCAGGAAAAAGTTCAATACAAGATATCTTAAGGTATACACCTATAGAAGCAGCAATGCGACGAGTGCCAAGTAAAGATATTGAGATTTTTAACAAAGATTTCCTAAAAAAACAATACGTGTTCTTCGTACCTCCAGGGCAAGAAGATCTAAGGATAAACGAATACCATGGGTCTATGCGACATGAGTACTTTAGTAATGTCAGTACTTTTATTTTTGTAATTGATTCATCAGATTCCTCTCGATTTAATGAAGCGCATGAAGAATTATTACGTTCAATTGAAGATTTATTGGATCTCTCTCCTGAATGCAAAAATTTCTTACTTTTTGCTCATAAGCAAGATTTAGGAGATGCAATTGATAGTATGACTATAAAAGAACAAATCCTAGAACCACTGAAGCAACTGTTTCCAGGAATTGTTGTGCAATTCAAAATTTTTGAGACAACGGTTACTCAGCCCGAAACCATCCATGAACCTTTTGTAAAAGCAATAGCAAAACATGTTGGTACTACGAGAATTGATTTTGATCAACTAGCAGAATGGATTAGAGATAAGGTACGGGCTAGGATTGTACTAATAACTGATTCCAATGGTTTACTTATTGGGGAATCATTTACAGGAGAAGAAAACACAATAATTTATGCTGCTTATGTTGCCAAAATTTTCTCTGCAACAGAAGATTTCCAAGATGAATTAGAAATTGATGGTGTAAAGATTGTTATCTTGGAGGAGGAGAATGAGAAGGGATATAGCTTAATCTCTCGAATAAACTGTTCAAAACGAGATTATTTAGCTCTCTTTATTGGTAACCCTTTGGCAAATATTGGTATGACCAGATTAGTGAACAAAAAGGGTTTGCAGAAATTAATGGTGGCATTTAATGATTATAAGAAATAATGAGAAAGAAATGAGTGTAGAGATTTTTCGAAGAATGAAATAAACAAGAAGGTGTAAAAGAGTGGACCAAGGTGAAAACAAAATTGCATTATTAGTCGAATTTGATTCAATGAAAGGACCAGTATTACGGAAGAAACAACCAACGAGTTATGTTTTTCCACAAAATCTGGAATTTGAACAATTTCTAATGTGGATTATTCGTGCCACTGAATTCTCAGTTCGGAAAATTGAGAAAAATACTGTATATGCAAAAACCCTAGCTTTAAGAGATCCAAATTTTACCCGAAAAAAAAGGCAATTTGGTATTGCATTAATTACTAACACTACGATAGAGCTTGATAAAGCTGAGGCGATGTTAGATCAGATTATCTCGTATTGTAAGAAAAATAGCGATGGTAAACCGTACTTCAAGATGCTTAATGAACTATTACAAACAATCACAGATTTTCCTAATTACATGACTGTTTCAAAGGATAGCTCTTTGAAAAACACAAAAAAGAAGCAGATACAGCTACTTCTCCACGAAGAAGAAGAAAAAACTCAACATAATGAAAAATCACAGGACAAGCAATTCCTACTAATGAGTAATAAATTACGAGTTTTTAATAAATTAACCTTAATTGATAAAGAAACTCAAACCAAAACAATTGTGTCTTTGGTAGAAGGATTCAGCAAAGTAAACGATTTAGTCGGTCGTCAATTTGCATGGGAATCCAGCAGATACTCGATTTTAGTAGATTTACAATATGATGCACCTGAAGGATTGGAAATTGGAGCTGACCTTTTGTTAAGAATTTTTGATGCCCTTCCATCTGGTAAGATCCTTAATGAAAGATTATTAGTAGCTGTTGAATTCCTAGATCGTTTGTTAGATGAAAAAGTGGATATTGAATATTATCTTCCATTTCTCCAGTATTTAGTTTCTATGGATAATTTCACAATTACTGAATTTAAGACTGAAGCGTTTGCTGAACAATATGAAAAAATGAAGGAAACACATGGTGAATGGATAAAATGTTTAAATGAAGTTGATTTTGATGGTAAAAGACTTTCAGATTTTTTCAATTTAGTAGGAGTAAGAAGAGAAGGTTTAGAGCTCCTTATAGATTTACTTTTTGTGAAACTAATTGCAATATTTTAAGAATACTAGGCGTAATTGTAGTTATACCAAGGAGCTAAATGCGAATGGACAAAGAGACTAATGATTCTAAAACTAATGCAACATCCTCTTTGATGATTCCAGGGAAACCTGCGATTCTCTTAAATGAGGAAAAGCATGGGAAAACGTTAGTTATTTCTGATTTGCATTTAGGTTATGTTTACAGCCAAAATAAAAAGGGAATTATTATTCCCATTTCAAAACAAGCGGAAGAGGATCTTTTAGAATTAATTAAACAACAAAAACCAAGAAGAGTTATTATTGTAGGGGATTTTAAAGATGAGATATTTGGATCTTCACACCCTATAGCTGGGAGGATTTGGAATTTTCTACAAAAAATGTTGAAATTAACAAGGGTGACGATCATAAAAGGCAATCATGATGGAAAAGTAGAGGAATTGTTACCAAAGAATGTAGAAGTTATCGCATCCACAGGCTTATGCATTAAAGAAAGGGTTTCCGGAAAAACAATTGGTCTTTGGCATGGGCACGCGAATCCGGCATTAGATGTTATTACTGCTGATATCACTATTTCTGCTCACGCACATCCTGCATACACATTTAGAGAGAGCATTGGAACTAAGATAACTGAAAAGGTCTGGGTAAAAGCCAAATGGCGACAAAACAATAATGAACAAGAAAGAATTCACATCATTATTCCAGCTTTTAATAGATATATTGATGGCTACTCAGTAGATGGGAAGTTCTTTAATTCAATTGTTTTAATGAGGGATGGCATTGATTTTAACAATGCAGAAGTTTTTACTCTTGATGGTGTGCTAATTGGTACGATAGAGCATTTACAAGAAGCCCGTCAAGCTTTCGATGAAGAAATGAAAGAAAAGAAGAAATAAGGAAGATTCTTTCTTATAAGCTGTTATTTCTTATTCGCTCTAGCAACTACGATACCGGAAATGGCACTGTGCATTACACCTCGAGTAATTCCAGCCCCATCTCCAACAAAGTAGATGTTTTTCACGTCTTTAGATTCAAGATCATTTGTTAAATCTATACGAATACTGTAGAGCTTAATTTCCGGAGCATAAAACAGAGTATTAGGACCATCAATTCCAGGCATGATACCATTTAAGTGAGTTAAGAAGTCTCTTAAATCACTCATAACTCGTGAAGGCATTGCAAAACTAATATCGCCTGCTACTGCACTCTCGAGAGTGGGTTTAATTACTGATCGGGATAATCTTTCAGGAGTAGAGCGACGACCATTTTTCAGATCCTCAAATCTTTGAATAAGAACTGAGTTTCCACCTGATAGCATATTAGCGAGATTTGCTACATGTTTTGCATATTGTATTGGTTGCTTGAAAGGTTCAGTAAAATTACATGTTACTAATATTGCGAAATTCGTATTTGGACTCTTAATATCAGTGCGACTCTCACCATTTACACAGGTGGTTTCATCATAGCGTTCTGTTGTAACATATCCCTCTGGACAAACACAAAATGTTCGGACACTATCTTCGTAAGTTTGTGTTACAAATTCGATTTTGAATTCATAGAGATTATCCGTAAATTCATCACAATATTCTTTCAAGGTCTCAACTCGAACACCAATATCGACTGCATTGTTCGAGTAAGAGATGCCTAATCTGTCACATTCGGATTTCAACCAGTTGGTTCCACCTCTTCCAACTCCCATGACAATTTTCTTCGCTTTATACACATCACCGTTGGTTGTTGAAACACCTACTGCTTTTCCATCTTCCACAAGGATTTTATCCACTTTTGTTTTCAATACAATGTTAATTTTATCTTTCAAGAACTTGTAAATATTATCCATAATTGCAGCAGCATTATCAGTGCCTAAATGACGAATTGGATAAGTAATTAAACGCATATTCTCCTTTCGACATTTACTATCCATTTTTTCCGCGAATTCGGGATCTGGACTAAAGTATCTATCCCCGCCATTACTGAAGGTAAGAATATTTTGATCCACATATTCAGTAAGTTCAGCTAATTCATCTAATGTAAGAAAATCACTCATCCAGCCCCCTACAGTTCCAGTAACATCTTTAGTGATTTTACCATCAGACCAAGCACCAGAACCACCAAAACCACTTGTAATGTCACATATTTTGCATGCGGCACATTCAGTGTTATTTTCTCTCCTAGGGCATCTACGCTTGAAAACTTCCTTTCCCCGATCAATTATTGTAATCTTCTTGTAGCCTTGTTTTAGCAATTCGAGTGCACAAAAGATTCCCGCGGGGCCTGCACCAACAATAACAAAATCATCCATTGTTTCTTACCTTGATGCTATTTATTTACTATATAAAAAAACCTTCGATAGTTTTTTTAATTTCGTGTATTGTTTTTTATCTTCTGTGAAGTTTAGGTGAGAGCGAACAAAAAGATGGCTAAATTATCAAATATCAGATAAAGGATGTAACCAACTAACATAAAGGAAACAAAAGGTAATCCAGGTGTAACCCAAACAGTCTCCTTTTTATGAGATTGTAACTGCCATAAAGTGCGTAATTGTCTTCGTTCCATAACATATTCGTCATCTAAACCAAAACGAAGCTTTAATTGCCACTCACTAATATCACCTGATTTTTCTCCAGATAACTTGCCTTTTGATGATGCCCCTGCAAAATCTCCTTCAAGTTTACCAAGTAAATCACCAGTAAACTTTCCGGAAAAGAAACCATCGATTGTTCCAATAAATATTCCTTCAATAGGGCCATGAAAAATTCCATCACTAATGATTAAAGTCTCAGAATCAGTTAATTGGGATTCTTTCTTTTCCTTGGCGAATAACTCACGATATTTTAGTAGTACTAGGTTTGGTTTCTCATCTTCATCATCAGATTCGATGGAGTGAGCTTCAACGATTTTATTTGCGTTTTTTATAACATCTTCAACGTTCATCTCATCAAATGATTTATCGATTGTTTTGAATAATTTCCCAATTATTGTCCCAGTAATTTCACCATCGATTTTTCCACTGAAAATTCCGGTGAATTTTCCATCAGCTTTGCCTTCAAAATTGCCTGTGAATTTTCCTTGAAATTGTTTTTTAGGTAATTCTTCAAGAAAATCGAAATGCATTCTCTTATGATTTATTTTAGCTACTTTCTTCTTGTACCCAAACATAAAACATCGCATTTTTTCTGATCCTGACCCTCTCACTTCATCAAATAAAGACCCCCTAGCAGCAGTTACAGTATTCACAATCATTAGAATTAAGGGATATAATAGGGCTATTAATCCAGAGTTAATGAGAATTGAAAAAACTGATGAGTTTATTATAAGAATCTCTTGTCCAATATCAACGCCCAGGATATTTCCTCCAAGGGGATGAATAGGAGTTAAAACTGAGAGAGCCCAAAGTGCTTTCGTATCAGCACCTCCCCACACTCCGAAATAAAATAAAACGAAACCAAATATGAAACCAATGACTATAGTAAGTAAAATTTTCGCAAGTGGTTCATAGAAATTGCCATCGAATAAGACAATATAAACAACATCAAGTATAATCCCAATTCCAATCATAAGAATCCATACGATTTCTCTTCGAACTTCTCGAAACAAGAGATCTTCTATACCAGCATACAATAAAGCTAAAATTGTTAGGATCGGAATGATAATTTCATAGACGTCGAAAAAAGTCATTTTTGGACACTCTTTTTAAGATAGATATTTATTTTGCTTTCTTATTTTCTTTTTCAGCTGGAGTACTTTCAGGTTCTTCATCTGTTGCTGGAGGGCGTAAACAACCAGCACTAATCAAAATGTTTCGCAATTTTTCAAGATCTCCTTCAGATAAGGAAGAAATCGGGTTTCTTGGATTGCCTACACTTATTCCTAACATATTCAAAGCTGCTTTTATTGCAGCAGGAAACGAACCGAGTTTCAAACCAATTTCTAAAGGAATTAATTTTGTTTGAATTTCTTCAAATCGATCTTTCACTTCTACATTGTATGCTTCATATAATTCACTCAAAAGATTTGGCACAACATTTGCACTTGGAACAATTGCTCCTTCTACCCCACCTTCTTTTATTGCTTGGGGTACTAATAGACCTCGACCTGTGTAAACCAAAAATCCATCGCTGACTTGTGCGCTTATTTTCGGTATTTTCTTGAAATCACTGCTTAGCTCTACAAGTCCTACAACATTATTGAATTTTGATATTTTACTAATTAACTCAACCGATAAATCAAGTTTACAATGATCGGGATCGTTAACAACGAGCAAATTGCAATTAACTTTAGAACTTATTAGCTCAATATGATTCACTAATTCTTGGATAGTTAGACTTGGGATTCGTGGGGGATATAATACTAATCCATCTACTCCTGCATCTGTAGCGTATTTAGCTATTGAGAGTATCTGAGAAGTGGATTCTGTTGGTAAGCCAACATAAATTGGCACAGCATTATTCACTTGGTCAATTACAGTGTCGATTAGTAGATGATATTCTGTATCTGTTAATGTATATGATTCACCACAATTACTCGCAGGAATTATTGCGTTTATTTCACTGTTAATTAAGAAATCAATGAGTTCTCGAAGCTTGGTTAGATCAAGTGCTCCGTCTTCATCAAAAGGTGTTACACAGGGGCAACCAATTCCCTTGAATTTCTTTCCCATTCCTTATCATCTCTGCATTTATCTTGAATTGAGTTGTTTATAATTTATTTTGCTTTATCATTCAATTTCTTTGTTCCACATACTGGACAGAATTCCTTAGTTACATTTGGATAAGCACAGAAAACGCAAGTTCGTTCATTTGTTTTATCAGATTTTACAATAACCCCAGTAGTTGGAAGAAAAGATATCGCTAATTTTCCATTGATCTTTAATGCAAGAATTCTCTGCTGGAAATAGTCAACATCCATATTCAAATCAGCTGCTGCTTGTGAAGAGGGGATTTCTGTAGTTTCTAACTCTGAGAAATATCTCAGAATACGCATATCAGTTATCAATCCTTCAAGAATCCCAACTATACCAATGATAAGCAACATACAACCAGGAAGAATTAACCAAAGATCTCCAGGTATTAACGGTCTAGCATCTGTTGCTATGCCACCCCAAATAATAAAGAGAATTCCAGTAATTCCACTTATAATGAACCAGGTGTGTTGATTATCACGCATATTTTTCCCATCAGTTTTTGGTTTCTTTACAGTTCTAGAGGAATATATCTAATAAGTAAGAATTAAAGCATTTTCGTTTGGTTAACATAATGATTTCAATAACAAATAGAAAACGACTTACGGTTTTCAGTCAAAAATGGTATCTATGGCAATTTGACTAATCTCAACATGAGCATTTCTGACAGCAGTTTTGCCCAGAGAAGTAAGCTCATAGACTTTACGCTCTCGATCACCATCCCATTGTGATTTACTGATAATATACCCTTTCTCTACAAGTCTGTGAAGGGAAGGATAAATAGTACCTAATGCAATTTTTTGTCCAAAATAATCATCAAGTTTTTCGACTAATTCGTACCCATGAAGGGGAGATTGTTCTAAGATGAGGAGAATTCTAAATTGAGCTAAGCTCTTGAGTAGTTCAATTCCAGGAGCATCAGCATCTATTTTTGGACTTTCAATATCAATTATGCTCTGAAGTGTTTCTTGGGCATTATCCATAGCAATTCGACCCATTCGAGTTATGACATAGGTTTTCCTTTTGCGACCAGAAACAATCATTGTTGTGCTCTGTATGTATTCCTTATTTTCCATTCGTTGGAGTAATGGATAGATTGTACCGGGTGAAAGACGACGACCATAAATTGGTTCTAAACGGCTTGCTAGTTCATAACCATGTTGAGGACCATGCTTTAAGATAAGCAATATTAGTAACTGTGTTAAACCCGTAAGGAGCTCGTGCCCAACATATTCTTGTGTGTTAGACTCGTTAAAATCAACACTTTCACTTTTTTCTGGCATGACTTCACAACGATATAAACATAATATGATATATTCAATATACAAGAGAGAATATGTACCTTATAATATTTATTGGTTTCAAAATAGCCTTAGCTGAAACAACGTAAGAACTAAGAATGAAAGAAAAAAGATAGAAAAAGGAATAGAATTGAGAAATTCTATTTCTTAGCTTTTGGCTTTTCAACTTTTGGTTTAGCAGCTTTTGGCTTTTCAACTTTTGGTTTAGCAGCTTTTACGTCCTTAATAATGCCTACAGCAACAGTTTGTCCCATATCACGAGCTGCGAAACGACCCAAGGATGGGAAATCGGAATATTTTTCGCAAATGAATGGAGCAAATGGCTTGAAGGTAATTTCAGCAAGGTCGCCTTGTAGTAAGTAAATGTCTGGATCATACTCACCAGTTTTGACTAGGGATTTGCGTTGAGCTGATTTAGCGAGAATTTTGAAATCTTCAATTTGACAAGCTTGTGCTGCTTGACCAAGGTGAACGATTGGAGCATAGCCTTTGGCCATACCTGAAGGTTGATTAGCACCTGGTTTGGAAAGGTTCTTCAAAATGAAGGTTGTTGCTACGAAAGATTCAACGGGTTTTGGTTCATTAGCACCTGGATGACCAACTACGTCGCCTTTCAAGATCTCGTTTCTAGCAATTCCTTTGATATTAAATCCAACATTATCACCAGGCTCAGCTTTTGCTAGCTGTTCATGATGCATTTCAATGGATTGTACCTTTGCTTTTTGCTTGGAGATTGGGAAAATAACTTCATCACCAGGCTTCAAAACACCACTTTCGATTTTACCTACTGGCACAGTTCCAACGCCTTTGATTGCGTATACATCTTGTATAGGCATTCTGAGTGGTTTACCAGTTGGTTTTTCTGGAGCTTTGAATTCATTAAGGGCTGCCATTAATGATGGACCTTTATACCAAGACAATTTCTCACCTACATCTGTAAGACCGTCACCAGTCATACCACTGGTTGGAACGAATTTAATATCTTTAACACGTTCTGGTGTTACTAGTTTTGATTTAACAAAACCAGCAATAAGTGCTTGAATTCGTTCAACAACATTGTTGTAAGAAGCTTCTTTGAAGTCTACAAGATCCATTTTGTTAACTGCAACGACAATTTGGTCAATACCAAGTGTAATTGCTAGTGTTAAGTGCTCGATAGTCTGACCACCAGGAATACGACGATCACCTTTAGCTGTCTTCTCAATACGTTCCTCAGCAAGGCCTGATTCAAGATCGTTCTTTTCAACAGAAACGACAAGAATAGCAGCATTAGCTTGAGAAGCACCAGTAATCATATTCTTTACAAAATCCCTGTGACCAGGAGCATCAATGATTGTAAAGACAGTACTTTTGGTCTCGAACTTGAAGAAAGAAACGTCAATGGTTAGACCTCTTTCACGTTCCTCTTGGAGTTTTTGTAAGACCCAAGCGTACTTCCATGAAGGTTTGCCGATCTTCTCAGATTCCTCTGCGTACTTGTCGATCAAACGTTTGTCAACGGCACCTGCTTTGAAAAGCATATGCCCTGTCATCGTACTCTTGCCATGATCAACATGACCTATTACGACTAAGTTTAGATGGGGTTTATCATCGGCCATTTTTGTTTACACCTAGATAATTTCACTTTCTTTTAGATAGTATTTGCAGAAGTTTCCTTTCCCTTTTTGAAGTTTTTGTATAGCTTCTAAATTAAGGTAATACATCTGCATTAAGGGGGTTTTTCCCTATAGTTATAAAATTTTTGTTCGTTTGCGAGATTCTCAATGTTTTCCTATACTTTTTCCTTGAATATCATCTTGATATCAATTTATTTTCGGAATTAAGGGAAAGCAACTTGTAGTGTAGATAATTTTTTATTTCTTCAATTAAGTAATTATACGGGAGTCTATTTTGAAGACAAAGGGATTTATCATTGGCATTATTTTTTGTTCGATTTTTGTAACTAATTGTTGTCTTAATTCAACTTTGCTGGTATCAGATAATTTCTCCATTAATAAGGAAAACCCCTCTAATTCTATAATCAATTCTTTATCACATGGACCAATTAACATTGATTCTGAAGATGATATTCTTACATATGGTTTGCCTGGTTCTGGGACGAGAGAGGATCCTTATCGTATTGAAAATTTGAGTATAATTGAACCTGCAACATATGCTGCGATTAGTATTTCTGACATGTTTGAAGTTCATTTCGTAGTGCAAAATTGCGAAGTAGTTGCTCGAGATTATGGCATCATTTTTCATAATTCAATTAAAAGTTCTGTAGATATCGTAAACAATTCAATTTCTGATTGTTTAAGTTACGGTATTACTATCTCTGAATGTGAGAATTTCATTATTACCAATAATACATTTGTTGATTGTAGTGAAGGTATTAATACCTATTTATGCAAATTTGTAGAGATTTCCAATAATCATTTCACTAACAGCTTGTCAGTTACTTATTACGATTGTTCAATTGGAATGTTTGATTGTAGATTCATAAAAATAGCAAATAACACTTGTTCCGGTTGGTCTACCAATTTTAGATTGTTTTACACCTCCCACATTCAGATTTATAACAACACATGTTATGCTATTCAAAACAATGCTGCAGTATTTGACTTTATTGAAGTCTGGCAATCTAAAATTGTCAACAATCTTATTACTTGTCAACAAACTGAATTTGGAATACGGCTGGAGGATTCTTCTTATAATGAGATTTGTTTTAATGAAATCAACAATTGTTCATCATTTGGTATTTACATCAAATCACCTTCTTGTACACAGAATATCATTCATCAAAACAATTTTCTAAATAATAATGATAATTCAAGTCAAGCATCTGATCAAAGCTTAACAAATGTGTGGTATAACTCTCAGATTAACAAAGGTAATTATTGGTCTGATTGGTCGGGAATTGGTTCGTATATTATTAATAATGTCTCAGATGTCAATGATCCTTACCCCTTAGCAACTAAAGCGGAAATCAACTGGACTGAGTTTAGTCTTTCAGACTTTCCTGAAGATGATTATTTGGAAGAGAATGATGATTTTGACTATGCTAAGACTATTTCTCTCGATACTTGGTATGATCTTACTTGTCTAGATGATGATTATTTCATAGTAGAAGCTCATAGATTTTATCATCTTAATATAACCATTCTAACTGCTTCTGAAGACCATATTATTGGCGCGAGTATTTATGCTAGTAATGAAGCAGTATTAAAACATGAATGGAATCTTGCAGTTAGAGGAGAAGTAAACATAAAGTGTCCATATACAGGCAATTATTTCATAGGTATCTGGGAAATTTATCATTATCAATTGATTACGAACTATTCATTAATTGTAACTACTTATCCAGGTGAAATCGAAGATGATCTCTATGAAGAGAATGATATCTTTGAAGAAGCGATTTCATTGAATCTACTTAACTCCACCTATGACCTTATCTATGCAGATTTTGACTATTTCAAGATTTCAGTTGAGGAAGGAACCAATTTTAAAATTGAAATAGTATTTGATAATACTTACATTGATTTGGATTTGTATATTCTTCCCAATGATTTTTCAGGGGATCCCTCTGATATCTTGGTTAAAAGTGAATCACAAACATCTATGGAATCTGTTACCTATTCTACCAATGATGCAGGTGGATTCATCATTTTGATTCAGAATACACAAATTGATGGTATAGCTCAGTTTCCGACTAATTATACATTAACTTTAACAGCAAGAAGAATTACTTTACAATTTTCAGCAATTTCACCTTTGATAAGTCTGGTTCTGTTAATAATCCCAATAATTATCAGGAGGAGGAAATAATCCTCTCTTTTTTCTTAGTTGTTGTTTGTTCTATTTTTACCTCAGTATTGTTTTCTTCAATTGTATCTTTTTCACTCAAATTTTTCCCAAATTATCTTAGAAATTTGTTTACTAAAAATCTGTTTAACATCAAAAATTAATTTGACAATATTTTAAAGGCAAATCATCCAATAAAAATATGTCAAATAAAAAGGTGTCATTGATTTATGCCAGAATACTGTACTAGATGTGGAGTAGCAAATAAAGAAACCGCAGAATTTTGTGTAAGCTGTGGTGAGAGTATGAAAGCAAAAAAGAAGAAGAAAGTTGATGAGAAGAAAGAACCATCACAAAATTCTGAAAAGAAGCTTTACAGATCCCGAACAAACAAGATGATAACTGGTCTATCTGCTGGAATAGCAAAAAATCTCGATATGGATGTTGATTTAGTTAGAATTCTTTGGGTAGTAGGATTATTCGTTTCAGGCGGTATTGTAGCTGTTGTTTATCTTATTATGGCTGCTGCCATTCCTTTGGAACCTGAATAATTACGACTTACAATGCCTGTTCTCTCAATAAATTAAGATTGAGAGAAATGCTTTTTATTGTATGAAACTTCTGATAATTTAATTGGAAGTGAATATTCTGTCAGATGAAGATCACGTAATCGTAACTAAAGGATTAACAAAAGAGTATCCTTTTGGGGAAGCAACCATAAAAGCTATTAACGGCATTGATTTTGCTATTGATAGAGGAGAGTATGCAACCATAGTTGGTCCTTCAGGCAGTGGGAAAACTACATTTCTAAACTTGATTGGATCCATTGATACTCCAACTTCAGGTGAGATTATCTTTAATGGTAAAAAAATCTCTGAGATGACTGGAACCGAGGTTCGAGAATTACGACGAACAAAAGTTGGTTTTGTTTTCCAAGCTTTTAACTTATTAGAAATTCTGACAGCATCAGAAAATATTGCTCTTCCGATGATTATTAATGGAACTCCTGCCAGAGAACGTGAAGAACGAGTTCAAGAATTACTCGAGATAATTGGTTTACCAGATAGAGGGAATCACTTTCCAATGGAGCTCAGTGGTGGTCAAAGACAAAGAATCGCAATTGCTCGTGCATTAGCAAACAAACCAGAAGTAATTCTTCTTGATGAACCAACAGGACAATTAGATAGTAATACTTCTCGAGAGATTATGGATTATTTGGTTAAAATCAA
The DNA here is from genome assembly GCA_019894765.1 of Candidatus Heimdallarchaeota archaeon. The sequence continues at coordinate 113,877 of JAGXNT010000018.1, read as the reverse complement.
CAAAGAAGAAAATGTTACCCTAATAGTCGTTACACACGAAGATTCCATAGCAGCAGAAGCAAAAAGACCATTAACAATCATTGATGGTAAAATATACGAAGGCATACTTGAATCCTTCTTAGACATCAAAGCAATAGAAGAAGGAACACTGTAAGTCCTTTTTTACTTTCTTTTATCTAAGGATAAAATCATCACTTTTGAGATTAGTTTTTTTTAATCATACATGTATCTAGAAGAAGATTAAAAAGCAAAAGGTATTTTTGTTTAATCTACATACTTCGGATTGCTTTAGTAACCCGAAATGTATCGAATTACTATGTCGATAATATGTGTAATTAAATGTTATATTGTACAATATTGAATTATGAGGGGAATATATTATGTCTACAGAAATTCCTAAATTACCGTTCCTGGAAAGGATTGGTTTAAATGAAGATGAGCAAAAAGTGTTCGTCACTTTACTTGCTCTTGGTCCATTAACTGCTGGAGAAATTTCTAAGTATACAGGAATAAAACCTATCTCTAAAATCAAATCAACCGTTGCAGCATTAATCGAAAGAAATTATGCTTACAATATTGATGGATTAGTCGATAAAGCAATTGGCTTATATCCTTTTAGAGAAATTGCAGCAGAAGCAGAGAATGATTCCAAGAAGATAGATCAACTCGTAGCTGAACTCAAAAACTATGTCGCTGAGATGATAGCACATTTTGATCAAGTAATGAAGGACACAGAAGCACACGTTCGAAGTGAAAAGAAAAGAAGCTCTGATAAAGTTTCCCAGAACAGTGAGGAAAACAGACAAGCTATTGATATCAAGTTAGGGGAATCAACAGCAACAATCACAACAACTATGGATTCAACAAAGAAAAGTATAACAAGTGCTGCTAATAGCTTTTTGAAAACGCATACTGAAACTGTTGATACTTTTGAAACAAGTACAAATGAGAACTTGGATACATTTGCTATTGAGCTAAAAGAGAAAGCTGAAACCACTCTTACTGATATGAAAGATGGCATCAAAACTAAGAATGATGAATTCTTAACTGATGGTTCAAGTGCATTAGAGTCTACTCATATTAAAATTTCGTCAAAAGCAGATTCATTAGCTGGTACCCTAAAAAGTGATTCCAAAGAAAAGCTAGATGGAACTCGAGATCATGTTCTAACTGGTCTTGATAATTTTACAGCTGAATCAGAGGGCAATGTTAACAGCTTAAATGTAACATTAACTAGTGCTACTAATGATCAAGCTGAAAGCATCAAATCAACCACTAAAGAAGCTAAAAAGAACAGAATTGATATGAATCTTCAATTCAAAACCGGATTAGCTGATAACTTCGAGAAAGTCAAGGGTGACTTTGCTGCAGATCTTGAAGAGTTCAAAGGAAAATTCAGTAGTAAACTTTCAAAGATCGCGAAGAAATTTAAGAGTCAAATTGATGAACTTACTGAGACTACAGCAACTGATATTGGTTTATTGTGCGAAGAAGCAACAGCTTCCGTTGGTGATTTGGTTACCAAACACAATGAAGAAATTGCAGCCAATGTCGATCTAGATAACAAAGCAGTAGAAGATGGAACTACATCCATGCTTTCTAAAGTTGAAGAACAAAATTCAAAGGCTATAGGAGTCATAGGATCATCTACTGGAAGTCTAAATTCAAGTATCACATTTTTGAAAGCTAATTATAGTGGAGATATAAACACAAAGGTTGATGAAACCATTACCTCAATGCATACAGCAATTGAAGGTGCAGTACAAGAAACCAAGGATGAATATAATTCTGCAAAAACATCCATTATTGGTAAACTTGATACCCTAACAACCGGAAACTCAAGTGATGCAGCAACTATTGCTGGTCAACAAACTGAGGAGATTAAAACTTCTACAGACACCCAAGTTTCAGGTGCTAAAGCTCAACTTGGTGAAACCAAAGGTACACTCATGAGCAGTACTAAAAAAGCCAAGCAAAAAATTGCTTCTGATTCCACTGAAAGTGTTGATATAATGGGCACTACAGCAACTACAACTCTAACTGAAACAACAAGCCAAGCAAAAACAGGAATCCGAAACAATGAGGAAACAGCAATAGGTGCTATTGAAGAAATCACCAGTGTCGTTGAAACATCTGTGAGAAAGGAAATTGAAGCAGTAAAAGGTGGATTTGATGATTACTACAAACGATTCGCTAAAGATGCTCTCAAGATTTCCCGATTATTGATGGACTTCAAGAGCCAACATGATAGTCTCCTAAACGCTGTGGTAGTTTATCCAAGACCAAAGATTGAGACAGCCATTCTCTATAGTAAGGATGCAATCTTCCATCGATTAGAGGATATGCTTACAGAGAGAATAAAATCCAATGTAACAATGGTTATCCCAGATCCAACAGACATTCCAACAAAGACCTTAGGTAAAGTCAAAGCACAAGCAAAAATGACTATCATTTCAAAGATCGATGAAGTCGCAAACAAGAACATCATTGACGATATAATAGCTTCAGATGAGTTAGGACGTGCAAAGATTAGAAAGATTGGCATGCAAGATATGGTTGGGTTCTCAGAATACATTGCTTTCGACAGAGATGGTGGCGAAGAAATGCTCATCGCATTCAAAGATGAAACAGAAAAAGACTGGGTAGGAATCCTGTCAACCTCTGATGGATTCAAGAATGTAGTTATCGGTGAAACCTTAGGCAGACAAGCCTTGTCTATCTCCAGAGAACTAAAGTAAATTATAGTTAACAAAATTGGATCTATAGAAATTATAGATCCTTTTCTCATTTTTTCTTTTCATTCTAATTGCATGAGAAGATTTTTAAAAACTGATTCTCAGAAATAGGTATCTAATTCGAGATATGAGAATGAATAAGTATTTTTTTAAGTAAAGAGTTTTGCTTGAAAAATAAGAGAATAAACTCAAAGCTAGCAATTCACTAGATATGAAATAGGAATGGTAAAAAATGCCAAAAGTAAAAAATGATCGCAAAAGTTTCCTGTTTGGGAGTGATGTTAATTTTGATAGTAAGCAATTAGCAGTTGTATTAAAATTAGGGATTTATGGGGCAATTAACAATCCTATTGATATTACAAGCAGTGAATTGGGTCGATACTTAGGGGTCTCACAGCAAACCGCAGCCAGGTATCTTGTTGAGCTTGAGAACAACTATCTTATTGAAAGGACAAGAACATCTCGAGGGCAAGCAGTTCAAATAACGAAGCTTGGTCGCGAACTACTCGAGAATCTTAGCATTATGATTACTAAAGCATTGTATTCACAAACACGATCCGCTACAATTTATGGAGAATTAGAAAGTGGTTTAGGTGAAGGTGCGTGGTACATATCTCAAGAGGAATACTCTTCGCAATTTGAAGAAGTCTTAGGTTTTGTTCCTTTCGCTGGAACACTTAATTTACGGATATTAAATGTTGACGACTTGAAGAAGATCGCTCAAATCAGACAATCAGAACCATACATTATTCACGGGTTTGAGAAGAAAGGTCGATATTATGGTGACGTTATGTGTTACAAATGTAGATTCATAGATGGAACTGTTGGAGCAATAATTATACCAAGCAGAACACACCACAACAAAGATATCCTAGAAGCAATTGCCCCAATAAATCTCAGAGAAAAATTAGCAGAGAATCCAAATATTCCATTAAGAGACGGCGTGCACATCAAAATCGAAGTTCTCTTACAGTAACTGTACTCTTCAATAGACAGATTCAATTGCAGTGAATAAGGAATTAAATAAGTCTATGACAATTTCCACTTTCAATTCATGTCGAGATTTTTTAGGATCTAGAACTAATTCCTTGGCAAAGGTTTTCTGACCAGCAACAGCAACCGCAATAAAAACTGTTCCTTTTAGTTTATCTTCAATTGATTCGCCAATAACGCCAGTGGTTGCTAAACCAATATCAGCATCATATTCCAAGACGCCTTCAGCCATTAACTTAGCACATTCAATGGAAATAGTGCCAAAATCTCGAAGAACATACGAAGGGATCCCAAGAAATTCTTCTTTTGCTTCAGAGGTATATGCAACAATACTATATAAGAGAACATCTGAAGAACCATCAAAATCTGTCAAAACAGAGGATGCTAGTCCCCCTGTACAGCTCTCTGCAATGGCTAGAGTTAAACCACGAGTGGTTAGATCATCTAGAACTTTCTGAGCTAGATCAAGGAGTTCTTGGTTTTCAGTCAAACGTCATCCATCCATAAGCTTTCAAAGAAATAAGTGGAGCACAGGGTGAGATTCGAATTCGTGCATGAAGGGTGTTACCCAGTATGTCTCACGTTAAGCGGATCTGCAGTCCGCCGCCCAACCTCTAGACTACCTGTGCTTTGTTGGTTTACGTTCGTGTATTCTTCCTCGATTATTCTTTTTAAAGATAACGGCAAATTTTGCTATCTAATTTGCTTTAGAAAGTAATCCTTAGTCACCTATTGTGACCTCATTTTGAGTCTTCAAAAAGTGAATCCGCTTTATATAGCTTTTAGGGGATAGTATACTTAAGAAGTGATTCATCATGAATGGAAAAATCGACATTACCAATATAAAAAACCAAATCAGAAAGGAAATTCAAGTTCCAAAAAATCTCCCTGTCAGAATTATTAACGCTTACTAGGAAACGCAGCCTAATAGTCAGTCCAGTGTATTAAGCTCGTTGTCTCCGAGAAAATCTAATTCTGGAAAAGGTGGGGTTTGTCAGGGACTCCAACCTTTTCCTTCTGATTCTTGGTTGGTTTTTTCTTGTTAATTGTGAGTAATTTTTTAAGTACATTCTTTTTAGGACAACATGTATTTACACACAATTCTGTGAGAAGCGATACTTATGTCTAAGAAGAGTTCAGGTAAGAAATTGAAACCGGTGAAACACGCAGAGATTTGGAAAGATATGACTGTTGTTGATTTACTTGAGGAATACAAAAAAGTTGGTTTTAACGGGAAAGAACTTGCTAAAGCACGAGACGTCATGCAAGCTATGATTGCTGATAAGGATTGTATCAAGTTTGCCACTCTTGCGGGAGCAATTGTTCCTGGTGGTTTGAAGAAAGTAATTTATTCTCTTATCGAAAACGATTTTGTTGATGCCTTGATCGTTACAGGTTCGATTATAACTCACGATTTAATTGAAGCCTTTGGCGAAGCTCATTTTCATGCTCCTCTAGATATTCCCGATTACGAATTGTATAAGGAGGAATTGAACAGGATTTACAACGTTGTCGTTCCAACGAAGGGTTATCGTGTTCTTGAAGATGGTCTTCAAGCAGTCTTCCCTGAGCTTCCACAAGAAACCATGTCTGCAGCGAAATTCCTTCATGAGCTTGGTAAAAAGATGCCAACTAATTGCTTAGTGAAAATGGCAGCAGAGAAAAACATTCCCATATTTTGTCCTTCTTTGCCCGATAGCATCCTTGGTTTCCAAGTTTGGATGTTCTCCAACCTTCATAAATTAAAAGTAAACCCAGCTTTGGATCAACAAGATTTGCTTGATTTCACCTGGAAAACAGACGATGATCAAACCAAGGTTGGAGCACTAATTGTAGCTGGTGGAGTGCCAAAGCACTTCCTAGCAATGGCAGCTCAAGTAGCAGGCAAATCACTTGATTATGCAGTTCAAATAACCATGGACCGACCGGAACATGGAGGTGTTAGTGGAGCTTCTACCAGTGAAGCAATTTCCTGGGGAAAAGTCGATGAACACGCGAAAACAGCCAATATTATTGCTGATGCAACCTTAATATTGCCATTATTGCTTGCTTCATTGCTATAAATGGTCTTCAAAATGGAAAAAGTGTTCAATCTATTTTGAATGAAAAGAAAAGATAAAATACTAGGAAGACCATATATTATATATAATAATAATGTAGTAGTGCCCACAAATTTATTATGTATTTAAAAATGCATTTTGGTCAATTTATGAGCCACACAGTCATATTTGTAAATTGGAGGAAATGAATTCTTAATGTCTACTCAAGACGCCGATTATAACCTATTGGAATCAGTTGTACGCGAAATCGGGGGAGATGAAGCTGTAAAAGTTGCAGGATTACTCGATCCTAAAGAGGAAACTACAGATGAAGCTATAGCAGCGGGAGCAGAAATGAAGCTGAATGCTGTTCGCAAAGTTCTGTATCGTTTATATGATGCTCGATTAGCGGAGTTTAGACGTATTCGAGATAAGAGCACAGGTTGGTTTATCTATTTCTGGCGTCTCAAACCAAATAGAGTAGAAGAACTTGTTATTAATCGAAAGAAAACTGTTTATCGTAAATTGAAAGCACGACTTGATTATGAACTAAAATTCCATTTCTTCAAATGCGAGCAAGATTACTGTCCAAGATATACTTTTGATGAAGCCATGGAAAACAACTTCAAATGTCCTGAATGTAATGGTGAGCTTCGCGCTTTTGATAATTCTGAAATCGTTAAGAATCTTAGCAAGAAAGTCAAAGAGCTTCGAAAATCATTGGAAAAATCTGGAGTCAATGTAGACGAAATTGATAATGGCATAGAAAAAGAAAATGGTCAAGTAATGGCAACTGGTAGAGGAGCTGCAGTATTAGCTGATAGTTCCAGTGACAGTAACCAAGGTTCAAAATAATTATCAAGAATTTTACGTTTCCATTTCCAATGAATGAAAAGAATATTTTGAGGTTTCTATTTTGAAAAAACTGAAATTAATGACTAAATTATATACAAAGAAGAATGAGAATTTTACCCTTCTAAAGAGAAATATAGAAGACAATATCAAAGACCTCGATGTAAAAATTGCTTCAATTTTATTTGAGGATGATGGATTTGTAAATGTAACTTTGGAAGGCGAAGACGAACTTGCAGCCTATAACTATTTAGTCACACTTTATGGAAAAAATACTGATCTTGGGGAGTTAAAAGAAGGAGACACTATTAAGGGATATATTTGTTCTAGTGGGAACGTAGGGTTTGGTGTTTTCGTTGACATTGGAATTAAGGAACCTTACAAGGTAGACGCATTGTTACCCTTATTTAGTTTAAGGGAACAACTAGCTGAAGGAAAAACTATTCCTGTTAGAAAAATCATCAAAATGTATGGTTTAGTAGATAACTTCCCAATTGAAATTACTATGCAAAAAGTGAGTGTTGGAACAAAGAAAGCCGAAGCAAAACTTTCAGAAAAACAACTTGAAATTTTTGAAGAATGGAAAGAAGAAGGGTTAGATAAATTACTAATATTTGGTGCTTTTAAGCACGATATTGTCTCTGCTCTCACTAAAACTAATCATAGTAAAGATATTATTTCAATCGATAACCTTGGGTGGATGGAAAATGTCATCACTTGTAAGTTTAATACAAACGCTAAAGGACTCATACCTTCAATCGGTAAGATTCTATATAAAGCTAGATTTGAGATTTTTTCTCCATCGTTTATTAGAAAAACACTGAAAGAAACTGAATAATCAATTTACATTTCTGAGGTTTTTTTCTCCTTTGAAGAAGATTCTTTCTTTGGAGTTTTACTGATTAACTCGAGAAGCTTAGCATAGATTATTTCGGAAATCTCATCTATGGTTTTTTCAGCATTGATCAAAAGGTAGTTTCCAATTGTATCTAATTGGAACATCTCGAGAAATAAAGCTCTAACGTCTCTTAGATACTGCATTCCTTCAAAGGTATTAGCACTTTCACGATCTCTCATAATTCGTTTAATGGCGACTTGCACATCAAGGTCAAAAATAATCGTTAAATCAGGTTCCGGAAATTTCTTTCGATTTAATTCCAGAATGCTTATCCAATCATTGTTTTTTCGAACACCTTGATAACAAGCTGTTGAGAAAAAGTACCGATCCAAAAAAACGATTTTATTCTCTGCAAGCGCAGGAAGAATTCTTGTGGTAACATTCCATTCTCTATCTTCAATAAACCATTCTAATTCCTGTTCTAGAGATGCCCTTCCCTCTACATAACTTGCTCTGATTTTTTTTCCAGCTTCAGTTTCGTTTGTTGGTTCTTTGTACATTACAACAGAATGGCCTAATGCTTCAAGGCGTTCTTTTAGTATGTTTGCTATAGTAGTTTTTCCGGTGCCATCGATGCCTTCGAAAGCAATGAAGAAACCCTTTTTGTTTTCCACAACTATCTATCCTTTTGTTTTTCTCAATACTCTATGCCAAATTATCAATTAAAAAGTTTAAGTATTTTAATTCAATTGGGAAAACAATGGTTGCAGTGTAACCAACATTGGTAGGGTTAATGGAACATATGGAAGATCTTTGGTTTCATCGTTAATACGTTTGATAAGAGTCTTCTCGGTAAATAGTTTTTCTTCTTGATCTTTGCGAACACGAACATTGAATTTATTTGAAGCTAATTCTTTTTCACCGATAACGATTACGTAAGGAATCCACTCTTGCTCTGCTTTCCTAATTTTCTTACCTATTCGTTCAGAGCGATCATCAATATCAACGCGTATTTTTTGCTTGGTTAATTTTTCGGCAAGTTTCTTACAATGAGAAACAAAGTCCTCATTGACAGGTAACAATCGTACTTGTACTGGAGAAAGCCAAATAGGAAACATTGGTTTTTTGCCTTGTATTTGTTCGGTGTATGCTTTTTCAAGAATAGCATAAACAATTCGCTCTATTGCACCTGAAATACTCGTGTGAAGTAAATAGGGTCTTTGCTTTTCGTTGTTTTTATCGACGAAACTAATATCGAATCTTTCTGCATTCTCAACATCAATTTGAACAGTGCTTAACGCAGCTGCTTTGTCTTGGTTATCAACAAAGTTGAACTCAAATTTAGTGATGTAATAGGCAAAACGCTTATCGAAAAGCTCTATGAGCGCTGGTCGTTTTCTTTCTTTGACCATAGCTATATACCAGTCTTTGTTTTCCTCAAAGAAGTCCTTTTGTACCCGAAATGCTGATTCATAATCTAATTCAAAAGCATCTAAGTTTACCATGGAAAGTCTATATTGTTCTACAAAGTATTTTTTAGCATTTGGTAAATCCTTTGCGATGGTATGCATATCAGGCATAGTAAAGGTTCGTAGACGGCGTAAAGCTGCTAATTCTCCCCGTTGTTCTCGTCTGAATGAATAATGAGTCATTTCAAATAATTTTACAGGAAGATTATGGTAAGTAATATGTGCATCAGAACTCATCAAGAATTGCCCAAAACATGCAGCGAATCGTAAGAAATAATTGTCTGTTCCGGATTTCAAAACATATTGTCTTGCTGGGAAACGATTCATATATTTCTCTATTGCTGGATGAGTGTAGCTATACATTATTGGACTCTCAATTGGCATAGCACCATATGCTATAGTCAAGTCTTTTACTAGTTCTTCGATAAGATATTTCATCATCCATCCTTTGGGGTACCAACGGAAATTTCCAGCATCACTACCAGGTTCATAATCAACTAATGATAGTTTTCGCATTAAATCTGCATGGGGAGGTGGCATATCAGATTCACGCTGTTTTTGTGTTTCATATTTTGCGAATTTACCTAGATTTTTATGTTTAGTGAAATTATAGTCCTTTACAGAGGTTAGGGTGCCATCGGGATCCATAATAAAGAATTCATGTTTTGCTGCTTGTTCATCTAATAATGATTGACTCTCTGAGACCTCAGCTTTCTTCTCGTCATCTTTTTCTCCTATTGAAATAGTACGAGAAAGCTCAGATAGAGGATGACCTTTGCATTTAAGATCGAATGCTTTGTACCAACCAAATGGTGCTCTTGTAACGGTATAACCTTTTTTCTTGAGATCAGCTTCCATATTTTTTAGCACTCTAAGTGCAACGTCTGGTCTCGAGGGTTTATCAGATAAGTGTACCCAAGGATAGAGAACTATGTTTTTAGTTTTCACTTGCTCAGATACTGATTCAACCTCAGCAACAGCTTTTTCACTTATTTCCTCAAAGTGTTCTTCGTCACCACTTTCTACAGAAGAAAGAACCACTAAACATTCTTCTACTCTGTTTAATTTCTTTTCAATTTCCTCTGCTGCTTTGATTGCTTTTCTTTTTGGTTCAAATTCTATGAAATCTGAATGTACGGTTAAAATTCGCAAAATTAACCACCTTTTTGTTGAATAACAGTACAACCTTTGCTGTACTAATTGAATTCTTTCCTTGCATGTAGTAATAAAAGCTTTTGGGAATATTGCAGAAAAAGGACTTGATTAATGATTTCACTTGAACATTTTTAACATTGCAAAATCAATGAGTGATGCTGGTAAGAATTCCAAAAGCCTTCTTCCCCGATTGTTTTTAATTTTATATCGTGCTTTAGGTCGTTTTTTATGTAAGACCCGATAAACTACTTTTGCAATGTCTTTTGGTTCAGCACACCTATCAAATTCTTTTTCACACGTAGGAATCACTTCTGCAATTAGTTTTGGGAAAAGAGTTTTCTCGATATCAATTTCTTCAGCATAACAGCTATAGGTTCTCTCAAGAAATCCTGTATTAACTGCGCCAATTTGTAAATGAATTACTTTGATGCCAAGAAACATTAATTCTCTACGAAGAGAATCTGAGAAAGCTTCGAGTGCATATTTACTCATAGAGTACGGTCCATTCACTGGAAAACTAATTCTTCCTGCTTCTGAACCCATATTGATTATGCGTCCTTTGTTTTTTAATACTAATGGAAAAAGAATTTTGCTAACTCGAAAAGGCCCTAGAACATTGACATCCATGATCTTCTCAACATCTTTTTCATTCATTTCAACTAAAGGCCCACCAACAAAAATGCCAGCATTATTTATTAGCCCATCTAAACCATGATCATTTTCACTGATTTTATCCTTCACATCAGATATGGATTGAGAATCAGAAACATCGAGATAGAAAGTTGTAATATTAGGTCTACCATCAAGTTCAGCTAATGCTTCTTTATTAAAATCTGTAGCAATTACCTTGTCTCCTTTTTGAGCAAGATATTCGGTAATTGCTAAACCTATGCCACTAGCTGCTCCTGTAACAAGAACAGTTTTAGCTTTTTTAACCATAGTAAGAAACTTCCTTTAATAGATAGCAATATTTGGAATTTTAGTAGAAATATTAGTATCCCTTTTCTTAAAATTACCTATTTTTCTTTGGGTTTTAATAACTCCTGAAGATCATCCTTGAAACCGGATACCTCGGCATCTGCTTTATTTCTGACATTGATAACTACAAGGAAGAGAACTAATGAACCAGCTACAAAGATAAATACAAACAACAGGACTAACCAATTCATGATATTTGGGAGGGAAAAGTACACAAGTGAAAGATAAATCGTAGCTTCAAATGGAGCCTTGATTCCCATCCCCGTTTTACTGCAATTAAAGACTAATAGATTTACTCCAGTATCATTATTGGTTGTGTATGAGATATCATAAGTGCTCATCTGTGATGATACGTTGAATTTAATGTCACTAAGAAATTGTGGAGTTACAGTAGTATTTCCAACATCAACTGGTAATATAATAGTTAATTCTTGATAAGGAAGTGTGATGTTCCAGATAGGTCTTATCAAATTAATTACAGCAACATCAGCGTCAACTTGATATCGCTCAATTTGTCCAGATAAAAGAAAATCACCAATATAGGTTATTTGATACAGAATGCTCTCATTAGTTTGAACATAAGTAGTCTCAGCTAGGTAGAATATGTAATCATAATCTCTGCTTCCAGATGTTGTTATATTGAGACTTATTTGGTGACCGGCTGTCATTGCATTGGTTTTATCAGAAACAAATGATGTAATTTCATTTTCTACAAAGTTACCTAACACTAATCCTACATGATCTGCATCTGGTGTACAATTCACTAATAGTGTAACGGTTCCAATACCTTCACTATCTAGCCTAATTGAGGTTTTTACCCAGTGAATATCAGCTCTATATTCTTTCACTTCTGGTAAGAAAGAAGCTGCCTTTTGGCTGGTATCTGTTGTTATAGAAGAAGCAACAGGATTTTGAACAGAGGATAAAAGAAGTATTGGAAAACTGAAGAGAAAAATCATTGAGAAAACAGAGAAGATTGTTTTACCTCTACTTACACTGAGCATTTTACACAAATCCATTTTGATACTAAATTGTTTACTGTGGATTTATTCAAAAAAGCTACTGTAGTATTGTTATTATAGTTTTTATCAATTAACTACAATTAATCTTAGGTTTTGCTTTTTTTTCTGCGAAAATCTCTTAATCTATCTAGTTATATGAGATGCTATTCGCAGTTTTACTGCTTCAACTATTTCCAATAAACAGTGAGATAATAACTATGGCAACTATAAATGATGATGTTTTTGATGTATGTATAGTAGGCGCTGGTATTGCTGGATCAACCTGTGCATATTATCTAGCAGAAAAGGGAATTCAAACGTTAGTTTTAGAAAAGAAGAAATTTCCTCGAGATAAAATCTGTGGGGATGCAATAACTGAGCGAGCTCAAATACACCTAAACCATATGGGTGTTCTCCAAGAAATTATAGCAGAAAAAAAAGGGAATTGGGCTGCCCTTGGAGGACTTGTTAGTCCGAGTGGTATTGAATACTATGGTGATTCATCTAAAGAGCAAGAGCATTTGGTAATTGCTATTAAACGCAAAATCCTAGATGAAAAACTCATTCAAGCAGCTATAAAACAAGGAGCAAATTTAGTGGAAAACTACACTGTAACTGAAACTACTTTCTTAGAAGAAAAAGGAATCTGGTCCATTACATGTGATAAAAACAAAAAGGAATACAAAGCTAGAGTACTGATCGTTGCGGATGGAGCCGCATCACATCTTGGTAGAAAACTCGGATTAGTTGACGGACCACCGCAAGCAACTTGCAGTCGTGCATATATAGAATCCGGAAGTCATCAGTTTCCATATGATGGTGTGTGTTATTATCCTCCAAAATTGGTTCCAGGTTACTGTGCTCTTTTTAAGGAAGCAGATGGGGATGTAGTATATTGTTGTTACATAATTCCTGGTGGAGAATGTGATACAAGTCATCTCACTGAACTGCATCATAAATTCATTAAAGAAGATCCTTTCATAAGTAAAGCCATTGGATCCAATCCAAAATTAGAGAAAATGAAAGCAGCACCAATTCGATTCGGAGGAATTCCAAGAAGCTATGGGAATCATTTGCTAATCATTGGTGACGCAGCAGGACAAATAGATCCCGTCACAGGAGAAGGGATACAATATGCCATGGATGCTGCTGAAATTGCAGCGAAAACCATACAGAACGGAATGAAGAGAAATAATTTAGGAGAACGATTTCTAAAACAATATCATAGAAAATGGATGAAGTCTTTTGGTAGAGATTTCAAATGGTCACAAAGAATGGTGAAAGTTTGTGTGAAATACCCCATTTTTCTTGATGCGTTCGCTTCAGTCAGTAAACGAAAAGGAGACAAATTTATGACAGAATGGGGAAAAATAATGACTGGATCTAAAACAAAGATCAGTTTCTTTATGCCCAAGTTAGCATTTCCATTAGCCTTTGAAACTTTACGCTTAAGACGTAAGCGAAAAAAGCATGCAAAGAATGCTAAATAATTTTCCATTTCAAGTTTCTGTTAACCCAAGTTCTTCTGCGAAGATTAATCTTAGTTCAGGTTTAATCTCAAATGAAACTATACGCCCATCTCGATGCTTGTTTAGGAAATTCAATGCAGCCATTTGATTGAGATACCGGGAAAGATTACCTTGATCCATGCCAAGCTCATCTGCAAGAGCAGTGCCAACAATTGGTCCACCATCCTTTTCACCAATTATTACTTCTAGGATATCTCGCATTTTAGGCGTTAGAATCTGCTTTATACGCTCACTCTGAGCATCTTTTAGTTTCTCTCGAGCAAATTCCACCCCTTCTTTTACGGAATCAAGATTCGCATGATTCAACTTATTCTGAGCGGTAACATCAAGAATAGAACGTAAAACAAGTAAGAGCATTCTAGGGTTACCAGTAGCATATTCTTTGTTAACTTGTGAGATAATGTCTTCATCAAAAGGATCTAGACTATCGGGTTTGGAAGGACGAAAAACACCTAATCGCTTACGAACGATTTCAATTGCAATTTTATCGGAGACAGGTTTGAATTCTATTTCAACATGGACTCGAGTTGCAACTGCCGGATGAATCTCTTTTAGAGAAGCCCAAGCATTTGGAGTAGAACAAATAATGGTAATATGACCAGAGATACCAACTGCATGACTGAAATATTCACGTAAAATCTCAAAGGTCTTTCGAATTTCTCGTTGAATGCTGGCTTCAATAATTTCTTCGAATTCATCAATGACTAGACCAGAGAGATAATCATTCTCACTTATCTTTTTGAATAAGCTTGCTAAATCTTGTCCAGCTTCGTATGGTTTGAATTTAGATTCAGGCATTGAATTGACCTCTCGATACTTTTCCCACAATTTCTTCGCAAGTTCTTTAAGATCATCTGGAGCATTTTTCTCGTTCATTATTGGTATACATACACTCTCAAATAGTGCATATGTGACAATTCCAGGAGAACCACCTGGGAGTTTTGTGTAAAAGACAAATGCATCTTTTCTGATCAAAGTCTCTTTGATAGAACTTGCACGAATAGATTTACCGGATCCATATTCCCCTATAAGAGCAACAGTAGCTGAACCGCCATTAATAATAGTTGAAAGATTAGAAGCTATCTTCTTATCTGCAGCAGTTACAACGTGCATTTTTGTAATTTCTTCAGTAGTCATGGATTCTGCTGAAATTTTGTCAAAAGGATTTCTCTTAAGGCCATACTTTTTCAGGTATTCTTCATCACTGAGCATGTCATCATAAATCGACAAACTGGTCACCAACATTCATTTTAGTAGTGGAATTTTTTTGCAATAATAATTACTACTAAGTTATTAGACTTGAGAATTAATGTTTATTCAAGTAAAAGAATGTTGTTGTTTGTAAATGAAAGAGGAAAAGAGGGAGAATTAACTCTCTTTCCGAATAGGATAAGCTAAGACAATATCTGTTGGGTCGAGTTTCTTAAAATTAACAAAGAACTCTATGAATAAAACAGCGAATACAAGATCAACTATTGCTACAATAAGCAAAGGTAAATTGCTGAGACCCATCACGTAAATAATAAGCCAAACGATGAATTGTGAAATCTTGAAAATCATTCCAGCGGAAATCACTAAGTGGTTCTTTGTAATATCCAAACTTACGAGGAAATACATGAACCCAAGACTCATTATTGCCAGTAAATAACTATACAACCAGATCCATATTGAAGGACTAGCTGACAGTCCAAGGAAAAATAATAGATATTTAGAATCAGGTACTACCGGTGCCATTATGGCAAAAATTATTGCAGCTACAATGTAACCAATTCCCGCTACCATGAACATATACTTGTAATAAAGTGCCTTATTCATTATCAACACCCGTTTATTATTAGAACCTTATAGTAAATATTCTTTTTGTATTTATACGGAGACAAAAAATGAAACTAATATGTCTTATTACCCATGCTTTTTTCACATAATCTAG
This sequence comes from Candidatus Heimdallarchaeota archaeon, assembly GCA_019894765.1. Next base: position 98,358 of record JAGXNT010000018.1, on the reverse strand, counting down.
AAAAAGAGGAGGGATCCGGTCAAGAACCGGATACGATTTGATTTCACAATAATTAATGATCTTACCAATTAAGCAAAGTTGTATCATGATGAACTGACAGTTGGAAGAGGTGGTATACTGTATAAGTATCGTATGGATTATAGGTTGCATGATAATCTAGGAAAACTGATCGGTCAATGAGTGAGTAAAACATCCATCTAAGGGGTAACTTTGAGAAAACACTTTCCTTTGTGCATTTTAGTCCAATAGTCTCTGTGAATTTAACGACAGGCATACCATATGAAGGTAATGGACCTTCCCATTGTACAAAAGGCACAATGTATTTTTTCACCCAAAGTTGTTTTTCCCACTTGTGGAATATGTTAATCATTTTATTTATGTAATCTTCTGTTGCGATATCAGGATTTACTGTAGCTTCATTAAGCATATCCCAAAGCTTCTGAGCGATTTTGTCAAAATTTGGATCATCATGATCAAACATGTGAAGATTTAGGATAAATCCGAACCAAGCAAGACTGAAAATATTATCGATGTCCCAAGTATATGAATAACCACCATAGGTTAAATCATACTCGTTACCATGAACTTGTGCATGAGCAACCCACTCATCATAATCATAATAATAAGTAGGATTTACAGTTATACCTAAAGTAAATAGTGCGTTTAGGATTTCATCAACAACTACTTGTTTTTCCGGTTGTTCCACTAAGAGCAAAGCGGTAATTTCTTTCCCTTTTTGCCCCCACGAAGTGGCTGAAGTAATGTTTGCTAATGGAAGAAATAGCACTACTAGTAAAATTACTACTGTGAGTTTCTTGTGTATTTTTCTAATCTTTCTTCTCTTCCAGGGAGATTTTTGTCTCAGGACAAATATAGTTATAAAGATATTTAAGTATTTTGTCTCGGGACAAATAACAGAACGTAAAGAAAATACAAAAAAAGACTGAACTAGAAAATAGCCACCCATTTGAATTATAACTACTAGATTATTAGCTCTTCAGCATCTACTTTCCTTTTCTTTAAAGATAAATCGGATACATGAAACTTTGTTTTATCAAATAAATCCACTTCCTCAAAATTCAGATTTCGTGCAGCAGTAATCCGACCAATTGCATCAGCTTTCATGATTCCCGAACCAGAAGTTCCACTCACCCATTGAATATTAGATATTTTTTCGATAACAGGATTCTTATCCGGCCAGTAGTAGGCATAATACCCAGCCCATTTAGAGAAAAGACTGTAATCTTTTAGCTGTGGAAAATAATGATTCAAAACAGGTTCAATGGCATTTCTGAAATATCCTTCTTCTGCTTCTGGAGGATACGTATCCATTTGATAGGGATTCCCTAGCTCATTAGCACTACCTACCATTATCAAACTATTTTGAAGAACTGGTTTGATATATACCCCACCAGTTGGAAGAATAAGAATTGGAATTCTCTTCTTAATATCAAGAGCAATCTGATCTGGCTTAATTTTTAATGTAAACATCTGACGTTTTTGTGGATAAATTTGGGAAGCGATACCAATTGGAGCTAATATTGATTGTGTCCATGCACCAATAGCGAAAACAAAATCCTCTGCGATATAGTTTATCCCATTCTGATCAGTTATTGATTTAATGCTAATGTCTTTCCAAGAAGGATAAAATTGATCTCCATTTGTTAAATTGATCTTTTTTATTTCTACAGGGACTTGTATCTCTCCACCCAAATTCTGAAATTGTGTTGCATAATATCGAGCTAATTTTATTGCAGAAAGCGAACCACAACGATGACCATAAAGAATACATTCAACTTCACTAAATTCATCAGATTTTGTAGTGTTTATCTTGAGATTTTTAGGCATATCTTCAACCGATAGTATTTCAAATCGATCTTTCTTCTCTTCTAGCTTGCTTAAACCAGTCTTTGATTTTTGATAGTCATCTCTAGACAACATCCAAAAATAACCCAGCTCTTTCAAGCTAATTTTATCAGCGATACTTTCATAGAAGCTTATTGAGCTATTAGCCAAAATTTGACTAGTTCGGGAAGAAAAAAGATTCCTATACAAAGCAGCACTTTTTGCGGTGTTTCCTACTGCAACTTTGTTATTCTTATCTATAAGTAAGACTTTCTTTTTTGGAGATAAGCGTTTCAAATGGTATGCTGTGCTTGCTCCAATAACTCCCGCACCAACTATGATTGTATCGTATTTCATATAGTATCGCCTAGTGAACTAAGTGAATGTGCATAAAATAACGTTTGTGTTAAAATCTAAAATAAAAAGAAATAAGGGAGAAGGAAAAAAGTCCTTCAATTTTATACTAAGAAATCAGTTGGTAGGATTCTACCTTTGTGTTTTGCTTCTGTGTAATCTGGGAAGAGTATTGGAGATGGTGGGTTCTTGACTTTGTGTTCATCACAGAGAGCATTGTATTGACCAACATGAGCAAGTGTTAGTTTACCTAGTGTGACTTTGTCTACTTTCTTAGCTGCAGTAATACCGGCTACGCGACCAAAGACACTAATTTCTAACAAACTATTACCCATCAATCGGTTGCTTCCGTGTGTTCCACCACAAACTTCACCAGCAGCATAAAGATTCTTTATCTTTGTCTCAGAGTTTTCATTAATAGCTAAACCACCGTTTTGGTAATGAAGGGTTGGGTAAATTAACATAGGATCTTGAATAATGTCAACTCCAAATCGACTGAATTGTTTAACCATAGCAGCGAAGTTCTTTTCGATGGTTCCTTCACCATGAAGGACATCAATTAAAGGTGAATCTAACCATAGGCCATGTTGACCGGTAGGAGTGACTAGCCCATTCTTCTTACCAAGACATTCACGAATGAGTAGACTAGCTTCAACATCTCGAGTTTCCAATGGGAAGCAGAATTGTTCGCCATTTTTGTTTAGCACTTGGGCACCTTTTCCTCGAACTTTTTCGGTTACAAGTAAACCAACTATTTGTTCTGGAAAAGCAGCACCTGTAGGATGATATTGAACTGATTTCATTAATTTCAAAGGAGCACCAGCACGATAACCCATAATACAGCCATCAAAAGTAGCTCCATAATGGTTTGTTGTTGGGAATCCTTGAATATGTAAACGACCAAAACCACCAGTTGTAATAATTGTTGATTTTGCTCTCACAACAATAGACTCTTTGCTGTCAAGATTTAATAAGACAGCACCGGCAACTTGACCTGTTTCATCTTTTATTAATTCAACTGCTGGAGAGAATTCAAGAACTTTGATGTTATTATTGAAAACTTCATCACGAAGAGTACGCATTATCTCCAAACCTGTAAAGTCTAAAGCGAAATGCATTCTCTTTCTTGAGGTACCTCCTCCATGAATCGCATCCATTGTTCCATCGTCGAATTTGTCAAACATCATTCCTAATTCTTCATACCATTTCAAGATAAGAGGGGCATCTCTTACAAGCCTTTTGACTAGTGGAGGATCATTTTCATAGTGTCCGCCACCGTAGGCATCTAAATAATGGATAGCTGGGTTGTCTACTTCTCTAACTGCTGCTTGAATACCACCTTGAGCCATTGTAGTGTTTGAATCGCCCATTCTTAGTTTAGTAACAATTAAGATATTCTCTGGTTTCACGCCACTTTTCATTGCCCATAAAGCAGCATTTGCACCAGCACCACCGCCACCAACAACTAAGACATCAATATCGAAATCGATTTTCTTCAAATCAATTGCTTTAGGATCTAAAATAGATCTTGTTTCAACTATTTTTGCAACTTCAAGAGGAACAACTTCACCTTTGGATACTCCAAAACGTAGTTTGGTTTTCTGTTCTTTGATGAAATCAGGATGGAATTTTTCCAAAACATCAGTTATTTCATCAGGTGAACAATAATCCATGGTTTCTTTTGCTCGTTTATCTCGAGTCTTCTCTACCTTGGTAATTGATTCTCGCATATAATCTGGATAAGGATCTACTGTCATTTTCTTGCACCTCAGTTCCTCTTAGCCTTCCTCCCTTACTCTCGCGTTGTAGAGTTTGGCAATTTGCTTCTGATCTGCTTTCATCATTTTCTCGATTTCAGCATCATAAGTGCCTTTTTCAACTTCCTTTACTCGCTTTTCTACTTGCTTGTATTTTGGCGCAATGTATCTTCCATATAATCTTCGTGCCAGAATACCCACATTGAATTGTGAGATTTCCGCTGGACATCTTGTTGAACATAAACCACACATAATGCAATCAAAGCTGAGATGAGCTGCTTGAGCTATGTCTCCACGCAATGCTGCTTGGACATAATCCATAACTTCAATGTCCATTGGGCATGCTTTTGTGCAGGTATTACATGATATACATCGAGCAATTTCTGGATAAAATTCGAGTAGTGTACTTGGTTCTGCTTTTAATGATTCAATATTGTATTGTTTCTTGTTTGCAGGACTAATTGGTATTTGAGCGATCAACATTCCCTTTTCAACTTTTGTTGCACAAGCTAAGCCTGTGTAGAGTCTGTGGTCACCTTGTAACCGATAGATTGTACTGCAGGCTCCACAGAAACCTCCACGACAACCAACCCCACGATCCAATCTCCAACCGAGATACTCGAGGGCTTTCATTATCGTAAGATTTGACGGAACCTCATATTCTGTGTTTGCTACAATTATTTTTACCATTTCATGTTTTATTTCGGTTGCCATTTCTGCCACCTTACTTCTTTGCTTTCACGGGAACTTTTTGAGCTGTTCCCAATAACTTCCGTTTGTTTAAGACGGGAGTAGGATTAATTTTATGTTCTCCAAAACCCAATTCCTTTGGATCTTTGCCTAATGCTAAAGCCATTAATTGTGTGAAATAAACAATTGGTACCTCTTTGAAAGAGGGATTGAGTTCTTTAGCTTCTTTTTGGCGCGCATCCAAGTTAAATTGACATAATGGACAGGAAACCATTACAAGGTCAACATCTTTTCTAGTCATTGAACCGAGTATTTTGTTTGTTCGGTCGGCGACTAGATGTTTATCTTTTACAGTTAAGTAAGAACCGCAACATTCAGTCATATAGGGGTCTTCTACAGCTTCTCCACCTAGAGCGAAAATTAAATCAGATAGAATTGTTGGTTTTTCGATATTTTCATCCACTGAAACTTCAACAGGACGTAATAAAGTACAGCCATAATAAGGAGCGATTTTTAGTCCCTTTAATGGATTAACAATACTCTTTCGCAATTTTTCGATACCAATTTTATCTTTTATGATATCGATTAAGTGTAGAACCTCTACATCACCTTCATAGTCTTCTTCTTCGTACATAAAAGCGTTTAATCTCATTGCTTTTTCTTCGTCGTTCTTGAAAAGCATATTAGCTCTTTTTAGTGTATTATAGCACATTGAACAAGTAGTTGTAACTTGATTGTACCCATCTTCTTTGGTACGAATCATATTTCTAATGGGAGCTAATTGACTTGTGAGATTATCATCAACTAATCCGAAGAATGTACCGCAGCAAGTCCATCGAGTTAATTCCACAAGCTCAATTCCGTATTCTTTCATTACTGTTCGAGTGGTGGAATCCATATATTTCGCATAGGATTTTGCTGTACAACCGGGATAATAGGCTATCTTTTCTGTCATAAGTTATTTCGCTCCAATTCATGATGTCTGCTTTTTGAAGCTACTAATCAAGGCAATTTGTGGCAATTCTTCTAATTGTTCTTTTGTTAATGCTTCAAGTTCTACATACGTTTTCTTTGAGCGTAATGAGATTTCTCTTAGTGCTTCCATTACCTTTGCGATGTCGATTCCTTTTGGACACCTTGCGCTACATACTAAACATGAGGAACAAATCCAGAAGGTATTTGCGTCCAAAACTTTTTCATCACCAAGTTGTATTTTGTGCACCACTTGATTGGGTAATAGATCCATTACTGATGCTTCGGGACAGCCACCAGAACACTCGCCACATTGATAGCAAATCATTATATTATCTCCTGCTAATTCCATGACTTTTTCCCGGAAACGTGTGTTTTTCTCGTTTTTTGTTATTTTAACAAAGGACATTTCTCTTACTCCAAATTTTAACATGATTTTATTTTTTTGATAATATTTTTGAGAGTTCTTCTTCAACCATTGCCACTGCTTTTGGAACCGCTTTTGTAACAGATTCGGATAAGATTTCGCTAAACGAATCATATCTTTCTACTTCAATTCCAATGATTATTACTTCATCAGGCAGGTATTCAGGACCAAGCTCTTTTACCAGAACGTCATATGCGGTTGCTAAATTGCAATCATGAGCACAATACATATGCTTTGTTTTGTTGAAATCATCGATAGTTAATCGGTGTACTTCACCGGGTGTTCCATCTTCTAGTGCCAATGCATCAACCATGATCACTTTTTTGTAGCCAATGAATCGTTCTGCTAAACTTAATCCTCCGGTGTATAATTCATCGAACTCTATTTTGGAAATATCTGAATAATTCTTCTCCAGTTCTTTCACAACATGAATTCCTACTCCGTCATCACTGAGTATAGGATTCCCAACGCCAAGTATCAGTATCTCAGCATTACGTGTTGGAATAAGAGCTTTTGAAGAATATTCATTCATTGCCTTTTTACCACATCCTTCAATTTACGATCTTTATCAAAGATTTTAATTTCAAGAGGCATAGCACCGTGTGGTGCATGTGTGGCACAAGCTAAGCAGGGATCATATGATCTAAAAGCCATTTCTACCATATTTAGCATAGCTTCGTTTTCATAGTTTCCTTTCTTAATAACCTGTTTTGCTGCTTCTCTTACACTGATGTTTATAGGTGCGATATTGTGTGTTGTTGCAACAATTAAGTTTAATTTAGTCATCATAGCATTTTCATCGACAGTGTAATCATGAATCAATGTTCCTCTAGGTGCTTCAACAATACCAATACCTCGTCCACCAATTGGTCCTTCAGGAATTACACGGTAATCGTTATTGGTAATGTAAGGTTTCTTTGAAATATCAACCATAATTTCTGCGGCATTTATCATTTCAAGTAAACGTACCCAATTTGATACTAGCTGAAGATGGCACGGTTTTCCAACTGTATCTAAAATCTTCTTGTATGCTTTCTGTGCAAGTGGAGTTGAATATGTACCAACATTAAATCTAGCAAGGGGTCCAACGCTATAGATACCACTTCCGACACCAGATTTTAGTCCAGTCCAGCCATTTTTTCTGACAAAGGTTTGTTTTGCAGTACACCATGGTTCACAATGTTCGCCTATGTGTTCATAATATTTGTCAGATTTATAACGAGTAACTTCTTTACCAGTTGGATCAATTATAACTTGTTCGCCATCATAATAATCAATTTGACCTTTCTCATCTACTGTAGCCATATAATTAAAAGGATTATTGTATATGCTTCCTGTGATAAGACCTAACAATTTTTTATTGTCAAGTATTGTGTCAAACCAACCAAAAACGAATTGGGAAAAATCAACTAGAGCTTCTGAACGCTGTTGGATTTCTTTTCGTTTCTCTTCTGTGAGTCCTATTGACATTCCGCCTGGAATCGCAGTTATTGGGTGAACGGATTTACCACCTAAAATTGCTTGAATCATGTGTGAATGATTTCTTCCTTCTAATGCTTTTAGTGTAAAGTCTTTATCAGCATGTAATATTCCGAGGAGATTTCTTTCCGCAGGATTTGCATCTGGTCCTAAAACGAAGTCTGGGCCTGCTAGAGCAAAGAAGTGCGCAGAATGAGAGTACCAAACATGTGTAGCACAAGCCAATCTTCTCAAATCTTCACCAGTTTTAGTGGGTTCTACGTGAAATGCTTTATCCAAAGCTTTGGCACTTGCTATGTGATGTGGCCATGGACAGACACCACAAATTCTTGAAACAATTCGGGGCATTTCTTCAGCAGCTCTGCCAATGCAGAACTTTTCGAATCCTCTATATTCTGTAACTTGGAAGTAAGCATCTTCTGCATTACCTTGTTTATCAAGAAATATGGAGATTTTAGCTTCTCCTTCCAATCGAGAAACGGGATTAATTTCAATTACTTTTTTAGCCATTTTTATTGTACTCCAATTATTTTTCAGATGAATCCGCTTTCTCCTCTCTAGCTTTCTTTAGTTTCATATGCATTAAGATTTGAGGAATTGCAAACCGATAGAAAGTACCAAATGGGTCAGGTACTTGATCCATAAGCTTCTTCAATCCTTCTGATCCAAGCTCACCTTCTTTCTTAGCTCCAGCAATGGAAGCTATTGCAGAAAGCATCTTTAAACCAGCGTCATCTACCTCTGGTGCAGGTCCAAAACAACCTCTACAAGGAATGTTTGCTTGCACAGTACATTGATTTCCACATCCAGCTCGTGTAGCTGGACCCATGCATATAAGTCCTTGAGCAAGTAGACATTTTTCTGGATCGGGATTGATTTCATATGGTCGTAAGAATTTATTGATAACAATTTCATCGGGTTTTTCTCGACCACATTCTTCACACCGGGCTTTATCGCCTGCAACAACTGTTCCTTTAGGAGGTAATGCCCCAGTTTTGATAAAGTTTGTAATTACCTCAATAAGGACTAACCATTGATCACGAACAGGTGGACAGCCTGGAACAAAGTAATCAACATCTACTTCTGCGGAAAGTGGCATACAAGAATCTAAAAGCTTTGGTAAAGTCATTTTACGATCTTTAGTGTATTCAGATGAAGTGCGCATGTGATTTGGACCTGAATCATCCATATTATAACCATGGACATAGGCTTCATCAAGAATTTCAGAAGCAGTGTGAGGATTTGCCATTTGTGGAATTCCACCGAAACATGAACATGCTCCATAGGCGATTAATACCTTACTCTTCTTTCTGAACAAATGAGCCAATTCGGCATGTTCAGATGTTCTTATAGGACCATGATATAGTGTGATGTCAATTTCGTTATCTTTTAATGCCTTGACATCTTTTATTTTAAAATCTGCTGCAAGTTGCCAATATTTTAGCTCAACCGCATCATCTATTGGAATTAGTAGCTCATTTAAGTTGACAATTGACATATCACAGCCCCCGCAGTACGAACCTGCGGCTACTGCTAGTTTTATTTTACTCATGTTAATGTTTAACCTCCTGGATTAATCCTTCAGGTTTAAGTGGATTTGGGGGGAGATGTTTTAATTTCTCAATAAATTCACTCATTACTGTAACGAATTTTTTAGCCTCAGCAGAAGAAATCCATTCGAGTCGAATGCGTTCTTCTTCAATACCGAGTTGTTTTGCTAGTGCCATCACTAGATACATTCGCTTTAGTGTTTTATAATTACCAACAACATAGTGGCAATCTCCTGGATGACACCCAGCAACAATAACACCATCTGCACCTTCAACTAAAGAATCAAAAATATAGTTAGGATCAATACGTCCTGAACAAGGTGTCTCAATAGTTATTATATTGTCTGGATATTTCATTCGCGAAACACCTGCAAGGTCTGCAGCATTACTACTACACCATTTGCAGAGGAAAGCAATCACTTTCGGTTCGGGGTTCAAAATCTTAGACATTTAACTCACTCTCTTTTTCATTTTGCTTCTTCTTTCAATGCTACATGGATCATTTTTTCCATTTGCTTATCAGTTAGATTCTTCAGCGACAATGCATCACTACCACAGGCAGCAACACAAGTACCACAACCCTCGCATAGAATTTCATTTACAACGGAGTGATTGTTTACATCATCAAATGTCAATGCCCCATATGGACAGAGACTTTGACAAACTTTACAACCACAGCATTTGTCAGTATCAACAGTTGACACTACTGGTTCGTGGAATAGTTTTGGTTGGTTGAGAATTGCTAGTGCTTTTACAGCTGCTGCACTGCCTTGTGCAACAGATTCAGGGATATCTTTTGGTGATAAAGCTGTTCCTGCTACCAGTAAACCAGATACCAAACTTTCAACTGGACGTAACTTCATGTGAGCTTCCTTGAAGAAACCATATTCATCAAGACTGCACTTTGTGATTGAAGAGATTATCTTTGTATCAAAAGATGGAATCATTGCTGGAGCTAATACTACCATATCAGCTTCAACTTCTAGTCGTTCGCCTGTTAAGGTATTAGCCGCCCAAACGATTGTCTTTTCTCCATCTCTGAAAATTTTTGAAGGTTTACCTCTGATATAGATAACTCCTTTCTCTTGAGCTCTTTGGATAAATTCTTCATAACCACGACCTGCAGCACGAACATCAATGTAGAAGATATAGACCTCTGTATCAGGAGCTTGATCTTTGAGAAGCATTGCATGTTTGCCTGTATAAGTGCAACATATTTTACTACAATATGCCATATGATGTTCAGGATCACGACTTCCTACACATTGAACGAACACAACAGTTTCAGGTTTTTTATGATCAGATGGTCTTAAGACATCACCACCAGTGGGTCCAGAGCTACTTAGTAATCTTTCGAATTGAATCCCATCAATGACGTCTACATCAGTACCAAATTCATATTCTTGAATTTTGGAGATATCGTATAAATCATAACCAGATGCAATAATTATTGCACCATAATCTTTGTTGATTGTTTCAGTTACCATATCATAATCAATTGCTTGTGGTCCACATGCATCTCTACATCTTGAACAAATTAGTGGATTGATCCCTAAACAATTTTCAGGATCTAATGTATAGACACTTGGGACTGCTTGTGGAAATGGTAAGTAGATAGCTTTTCTAGGACTTAGTCCGCCCTCAAATTCACTTGGAACTACTACAGGACAAACTTTTGTACAATCATCACAAAGTGTACATTTATCGGGATCAACATATCGAGGATATTTCTTAATGTCTACATTGAAATTCCCAACAAATCCAGAAATGTTTGTTACTTCTGCGTTTGTGATTAACTCAATCTTGTCATGGTGACCAATTTGTGACATTTTTGGAGAAAGAATACATTGAGAACAATCAAGTGTAGGAAATGTTGAAGATAATTGTGCCATATGTCCCCCAATAGTTGGTGATTTCTCAACAAGAGTTACATCAAAACCAGCGTTAGCTATATCTAATGCTGATTGTATTCCGGTAATTCCTGCACCAATAACTAAGCATCTTCTATTAACATCAACAGAAGCAGGTGTTAGAGGTTCGTTTAGTAAAGCTTTTTCAACTTTCGTTTCAATAATCCTTATTGCTTTGTCAGTTGCTTTACCTCGTTCAGTATGAACCCAACTACATTTCTCTCGAATATTTGCTATCTCAACTTCATATCTATTCATCCCAACGCTTTCTGCTGCTGTCCTAAATGTTTCTTCATGCAATGTTGGAGAACAACAAGCACAAACAATAGAACTTAGATTATGGGATTTTATTGCTTCGGTTAATTCCTTTTGTCCTGGTTCAGAACACAAGTAATGGCTATGTGTTGTGAAAACAACACCTTCAAGATCCTTAGACACTTTCGCTGCTTTCTGAACATCTACCATTTCAGCAATGTTTTTGCCGCAATGGCAAACAAAGACACCTATACGTTTTTTTGTTAGGGGATTACTTTTTTTACTATCAGCAGTCACTTATTTTTTAACCTCCTGCTGTTTTACTTTTTGAGCATATTCCATCCCAGTTTTAAATGCTCTCTCATTTAATTTTTGGAATCTTTCTGGTACCATCTGTAGTGTTGCCTTAAGAATTGCATTTTTGTTAATTAAGGAGTTTAGTTCAGCAAAGAATCCTAACATGACAATATTTGCGACAATTTTTCTTCCTAATGTTTTCTCTGCGATTTCTGTTGCAGGAATTTTGTAAATTTTACCAGCTTTATTCATTCTTTCATCGACTGGTACTAAATTCTCTTCATAGAGAAATAGTCCTCCGGCTTTTAAGGAATCAATATATTTTGTGTATGCTTCTTTACTCATACAAATAAAGATCTCAGGTTCTGTAACATAGGGGAAATCTACTATATCATCAGATATGACGACGTTGCTTGCACTAGCTCCTCCTCTGCTTTCTGGTCCATAGGATTGAGTAGTTACACTGTTTTTCTTTTCAATGAATGATACTGCTGAACCTAAGATTTTCCCAGCTAAAGCAATACCTTGTCCACCAAATCCGCAAATTCGTATTTCATGTCGAGTCATTTCTTTCACCCTTATTTCTCAGCTTTTTTACCTATACTTAGTATTCGTTCATCAAGTGTAGGTTGACCAATCTTTACGACAAATTCACCCACGATGAGGTCCTTTCCGAACACTATGTTTGTATCTTTCGGATCAATTCCATGTTTAATGACGGTGTGTTGCTTGAAGAAATTAAGCATCTTTAAACCAGTATCGAACTTATTCCTTCGACCAAATGTTGTGGGGCAGGGATTAACTATTTCAATAAAGGAAAATCCTCTGCTAGTAATCGCAGTTTCCATTGAACTCATTAATCGACGAGCATTTAGTGAAGTCCAACGAGCAACATAAGTTGCACCTGCTGCTGCAACTAAAGCACTCAAATTAAAAGATGGTTCTACATTACCATAAGGAGATGTAGTAGTCCAAGCATTTTCTGGAGTAGTTGGAGCTAATTGACCGCCGGTCATGCCGTAGTTGAAGTTATTTGAACACATAACTGTAATATCCACGTTTCTTCTCGCTGCGTGAATGATGTGATTTCCACCTATTGCAAATAAATCGCCATCACCTGAAAAAACGATTACGTTTAATTCCGGATTTGCTAATTTTAATCCAATGGCAAATGGAATAGCTCTTCCATGAGTGGTGTGAAAAACATCAAGATTCAGATAACCGGAAATTCTACCTGTGCATCCAATTCCAGATACAACTGCAAATTTTTTCAGATCTAAACCAGTGTTAGCTATAGCTTGGACTAAACACGATAACATGCTTCCAAGTCCACATCCGCTACACCAAACATGTGGTAGACGATCCCACCGTAATAGGTAATCCATAGGATGTTTTTTAGCTTCCAATATTGTATCTCGAACTGACTCTTCTGAAGTGGTCATTTTTTAGCGACTTCCTCTATTTTCATGAGAATTTCTTTTGGTGTATGAACAATTCCACCAAGCTTTGAAGAAAGAACAATTGGAATTTTCCTGTTTGTTGCTTCTTTCACTTCCTTAATTATTTGACCATTATTTATCTCCGCAACAACAATTGCATTAGTTTTTTCTGCAAGTTGTTCAATTAATTTTGTTGGGAAAGGCCAAATAGTGATTAAACGCAAGAGACCTGCCTTAATACCTTTTTTACGAGCAAGATCAACTGCTCCTTTTGCTGAACGCGAAGTTATACCATATGCTATAACTAAAACTTTAGCATCATCTACTTTATAGCTTTCAACTTTCCTTATTTTTTCCTCGTTCAGTAAAATCTTATCACATAAACGTTTCACAAGTATTTCTTGAGCTTCTGCAGTAATCACTGGATATCCCTTTTCATTATGAGTTAAACCTGTTACGAATACTTTGTAACCTTCACCTGCAGTAGCCATAGGAGGTATTAAATCATCATCCGGTTTAAAGGTAAGATAATATTTAGGATCAACTTTAGGTTTCTTTCGATTCTTAATCATTATCTTGCTTTTCGGAGGAATGATTAATTTCTCAAACATGTGGCAAATCGATTCATCTGTAAGCATTATCACAGGAGTACGATATTCTTCTGCTAAATTGAAGCATTCTATTGAAAGATCAAATGCTTCTTGTACGGAATTCGGTGCAAGTGCTATTATTTCATAATCCCCATGAGAACCCCATCTTGCTTGCATCATATCTTGTTGTCCAACTAGTGTTGGGAGACCGGTTGATGGTCCACCTCTTTGAACATTTATAATTACACAAGGAGTTTCTGTCATGGCTCCAAGACCAATATTTTCCATCATTAATGAAATACCAGGTCCAGAGGTTGCTGTCATAGATTTCTTTCCTGCCCAAGACGCCCCTAAAATTGTAGCTATTGAAGCGATTTCATCTTCCATCTGAATGAAAACTCCACCTAAAAGAGGAAGACGTTGAGAGATACGTTCTGCAATCTCACTTGAGGGGGTAATTGGGTACCCGCCAAAAAATCTGCAACCAGCAGCAATACAACCTTCAGCAATTGCTTCATTGCCACTTACATAGTGCTCCCCGGTTAAAACATCATTTTGTGGTGCTTTTTTACTCATTCATTTTCGCCTTACTTTAAATTTTCTTTAATTTTTTTCCTATTTTAATCAGTTTTTGCACCAGATTTTTCTTTATCCTTCTCAAGAAATATCGAGAATTCGGGACAAATTAATTCACAAAAACCACATTTTGCACAATCGTCCATTGTTTCACCTTCTTTCAATCTAGGAGGATGATATCCCTTAGCATTGATTTCGGGAGAACTTTCCAAAATTTCTGTAGGACAATACATAATGCAAAACAAGCAACCCTTACAACGATCTGTTATAATCTTTAGCTGCCATTTCTCCTGCTCTTTAAATTCTGGGGGTATAAAGGATATTGCTTTCTTAGTTGTCATTGCGCAAACGACACTGTCATGATTTGTGTCAAACCTAAAATAATAATCACTTAAAAAATTATTCTATACAATTGTTATCTAACGTTAGTTTCTGTGTTGTTTTGGCAAAATCGCTTAGTCTAATATCTTCTTTTCTTCGGGAAACAAGGATGTTTATTGCTAAATATAGCAATTTTAGGTGAAATAATATCGATTTTGTTATTATTTTCACGTTTTTCTTGAAAATGTAATCTATGTAATGAATGTAAACTATGTAATAATTGTATCAAAATTAAATGTAATCTATGTAATGAATGTAAACTAGGTATTCTATGTAACCTATGTGGGGAAAAAACAGCTAATATTAATATGTAACATCCAGTGGGTAAAGATCCCGTATGATTTTAACTAAGTTTATTGATTTATCACAATATGGAGCGATTATCTTCAGTACATTTCTAGATATTTCCATTGCACGTGGAACCGAATCATGAGGGCCAACGACTATTGCTACAATATGTCTATGTTCTTTAACTATTGGAATTTTAAAGTTAGCAATTTCTATTACTTCTTCCCCTGAACCATGAACACGCATAGTTCTTGAAAAAATAGTTACTTTTCGTCTTAGTTCTCGCAGTGTTGCTAATAATGTCAAATTAGGTGTATCAGTTAGTACAGCTTCATTGATTTCCCCACTTTCTTCGCAAAGTGTTATGCAAGCAGCTATTTTATTATAATTAATAACACGCTCTCTGCGTTTGAACAAAATCCTATTGAGCCATTCTTCTATAGCGTATAGTCCTTCTCCTGTTTTTGAAGAGAATTTGTAGAGATCAACATCGCATTTGGTTTTATCAAGCTCCATTAAGTCAAGACCAGTCATTAATTCTCCAACAGAAGCAGAATTTGGCAAATCTGATTTAGAACCAAGAACGAGTATTCTTATTGGAAAATTCAATTCCACTAAATCTTTAATTAACTTCTTATTTTGTTGAAAACTATCTCTATTTGTCGAATCGATAAAGAAGAGTAAAGCATTTGCTCCCAAGATTGATCTTTTCCATAGAGCTTTCTTTTGAGGGATATGCTCTCCTAAATCCCAAGTTAATAAAGAAAAATTATCGAGTGTTTGAAGCTCAAACTCTGTGGTATTGCTTACAGAAGCACCAATGGATTCATCGGATTGAAGAATTCGTTTTACAAATTCAGTTTTTCCTGAATTAACTAAGCCTACTATTGCAATTGATATTTTCACATCAAATTTTGTCATGAGATTTTTTATAGCAGACATACAATCAATTCCAGTTACTTTGAATCTACTAATTCTTATAGTTCTTATTAGTATTAATTCTAATGCAATTATCAAAATTGCGTTATGAAGATAAAGAAAACAAAAAGTATAAAGAAAATTGAAGTAAAGGGAAAGTTTCCCCTTAATTACTAGGTTTTCTTTTTTATTTATTATTGAGTTTCTTCGCTCATGAATTTCTTCAAGCGAGCTAATTCCCTCAGCATTTCCATTCGTAAGCCACTGATTGTTTGGCCATCGCTGTCCTCTGATGGGGTTGTAGGTGTAGTTGGAATGGATGTTGGTACAGGAGGTGGAGCCATATCTGAAGTTGTTGGTGGTGCGACAGGTGATAGTGAAGGTAATTTTGGTGGTAATGGTGGTGTGGATATGGTTGGAGGTGCAACACTAGGTGGCACAACGGTAGTTGGTCTAGCAGTTGTAGACACTGGGGGTATTTTTGGTGGGAGAGGAATTGGAGATGATGGTTTTGATGGCGGAATTCCTGTTGGGAATGAAGGGATAGATGGAATGGAAGGTAGATAACCAGATGTAGGAGGTCCTGTTGGGGGGGCTGATCCAGGAACTGGGGGAGCTGTTGGAGGAATTCCAGGGGTTCCTGATGTAGGAGGAGGTGGTGTTGCTGGGGATGGCATAACTTGATCTCTTAATCGATCTCTGCTAGACTCAAGGCTTTCAGCAAGAGATTGATATTCTTGAGCACCGGATCTTCTCTTCAAATCAGCATCAATTTTAGAAATTCTAGCTTTGTATCTACTGGAAAGACTGTCACTAACGGTAGAGCTAATGCGTTTACTTCTTCTAGCGTCTTTTACTGCAGATAGAGCAGTACTTGCTGCTACGCGCTCTATGGACAAAATAGTCATAACCTCTCGAGGGTCGGCACTTGCGGCTGCACCTTCGGACATTGGTTCTGAGGATGCTAGTGCAGCTAATGCTGAGACGTCTACTCCTTTCTTTCTTCGTGCTGTAACTATCCAAATGATAGCGATTATTAGTACTAATATAGACCATAATATACAGGCCCAGACAATGGCGGACCATCTGTCACTTAAGTTTGCGAAATTAAATATGAAGTCATACCAAGCCAATTATTTTGCCCCTCATTCTTTCTTTTTTTATCTTTATGAGTGTTAAATTCTCCGTTTTTTTAATTATAAATACAAATTTCTTACTTTCTGAAAGCTTTATCTTCAACAAAGATGTTCTTTTGCTTTCTTATAAGAGCTTTGTTATGTGCTTAACTGAGGTTAGTTTCCTATCGAAAATATTTACTTCCTAGTTATTATTTATTGCGATTATGACATTTAAAATCATTCGCATTGTATTATTAAAACGGATTTACCTTTTTAATATTGGCATTTTAGCATATTAGCACAACATTTTCCATTTAAGACAATAAACAGTAAAAAACCTATTTTAGTGGTTTATTCGGAGGAAAGCGTTCAATATTCTTCTCCATTTTTGCTAAAACACACTCAAAAATATCAATGTTTAAACTCAACCCCAGACTGAGAGTATATATAATAATATCAGCTATTTCATCCTTAATTTGTGACATTAATTCTTGATTTGCTATTACTGTTGACCTTTCTGGGTTCGTCCATTGCAAAACTTCCATCAATTCTGCAGCTTCTATTGCAATAGACATGGCTACGTTTTTCGGATTATGATATTTCTCCCAATCTCGTTCTCTTAGAAATTGTGCCATTTTTTCTTTTAGGATATCAAATTGTTCTTTCTTCTTAGTCATTCCGATCACTGCTTGTTGATTTTAAGGGTAATAACTATAATACTTACACAATATTTAATGTAAATAACTACATATTGCAAAAGATAAAAATTATCCCAAAGAATTAAACAATAGATAAGGAGATAATGATCTTATGGTTTCAGAAAAAAGCAAAACGTTAGCGGATGAATATGGTTATCTTCCTGAAACCATTGAGAGATTTTTACAGCTTTTTGGATTAGAGGAAACAAAAGAATTACTACAAGCATATGAAACTAAACCAAAAACAGCAATAAGAATCAATGAATTAAAAATAAATGCATCAGAGCTCGTTGAGAGGTTGGAAAGAAAGGGCATTATTTTATCAAAAAGTAATTGGTATGAAAACGGATTTTTCATTGAAGAAACACCTTTCCCAATAGGTGCAACAACCGAATATCTTGCTGGATATTACTTCATTCAATCCGCAGCTTCGTGGATTCCCTCTTTGATACTGGATCCAAAGCCAGGGGAAATGATTTTAGATCTAGCTGCTGCTCCTGGAGGGAAAGCAAGTCATCTTGCACAGCTCATGAACAATGAAGGAACGCTTTTTTGTATTGATGTTTCAAGAGAACGAATTAAAGCACTAAGATCAAATCTAGCTCGTTGTGGGGTTACAAATAATATATGCATTAGAATGAATGCAATAGAATTCCCAAAATACAATCTGAAAGCAGATAAAGTTCTACTCGATGCTCCTTGTACTGGAGAAGGATTAATGGCTACAGATATCTCCAGAAGAACATCGAAAAGTCAGATTGATATTGATCGACTTGCTAAACTTCAGAAAGAACTTTTACAAGCAGGGATTAAATCTTTGAAGAAAAATGGTGTTTTTGTATATTCTACTTGTTCTACTGCACCCGAAGAAAGTGAAGAAGTCATTAATTGGGCTTTAGATAAATATCCCATCCAATTGCAGGAAATATCCTTTAAGGATTTTTCATCAGGATTTACGAAAGCTTTTGGGAAAACATACCACTCTGAGCTAAAAAAGACAAAACGATTATACCCACACAAAGATGGAACGGAAGGGTTCTTTGTAGCTAAATTTGTTTTATTAGAGGAGGTTGAGTGATGGTTATAGAATATAGAGAACCTACTAAAACAGAAATCGAAATTATAAGAAATTCTTTACTATACTGGGTAGATAAAGAAAAATTAGCGCAAATCAATGAGGCCCATCACTTTATTATTGGAGAAGGGAATTGGAAGGAAGTATTCATAACAAATAGTGCAACTATGGCTATTGTGATGAATAGAAAAAACATAACTCCTTATAGCACAGGATTAGGGATTGGTGAAATAAAAAAGAATGATCTTTTACTTTCTTTAAGTGGTGGATATTTTATATCTGAATATTCAGATAAGAAAGCAATAATCAGTCCTGAATCCGAACAGCTTTTCCTTTACATGCGAGATATTCACTGTAAATCGATTATATCAATTAATGAAGAACTATCTATAAAAGACAAAGTTTTGATTGCTAATTCGTATAATGATTATCTTGGCCTTGGAAAAATAGTAATACCAATTTCAGATTTTAAAAATCTTGATAATGAAGATGAAATTGCTATCAAGAATATTATAGATCTTGGTTGGTATCTTAGAAAAGGAAAATAGGATAGTTTACTTTCTGAATTTGGTTACTCAGAATTTGAAACTATCAATGAATAATACTTCTTTGCATTCTGGGAAATTCTTGTTGATTTCTGATGCAATGCGTATTTTTCTAAATTGTAAGTATAGGTCTTTTGTTGTAATTTCTTCTGGCAATGATATTGTTATCATTTCTTTTTCATTCTTTATACTAAGTGTACTTAAATCAACACCTGGAAGAAGATAATCTAAGAGGGCTTCTAACCTCTTCTTTGCTCCTGTTATTTTCTCAAGAACTTCTACATCATATATGATAGTTTGACCTACCAACGGATGATTAAAATCAACTCTAACCCTTCCTCCAACAGCAGAAAGAACTAAACCAGTTTGGTTTCCCCATTGAATTTGTCTTCCAACTTCAGGAATAATGTTTTTAGCAACCAGTTCTTTTCTACCTAGAAGCTTGATTTTTGAGGAATCTCTTTGACCAAAAGTGTCTTCTGGAGGTATTGATACTTTGAATTTCTCTCCAACATCTTTTCCTACAATCGATTCATTTAACTTTTTAAGATACATTTCATCATTGCCTACAATCATTAAGCGTTGACCATAGCTATTTTTTTCATCAAAAATATTCGCTTTTTTAGCAACTTTTTCGTCAGTTGTTTCAATGATTTGACCACTATCTTTTACTTTTAAAGTAAATGAAATCTTAAGGAAATCACCAGTTTTGATTTTTGCCATTTTCTTAAATCCTACCGGATATTTATTGACAGTCTAGATTGCTACTGTTTCAGTATTCACCAAGTTTAACTCACATTCAAAAGATTTGCGTTGATTCAACCAAATAAAAAGTGATATTTGAATGTTTATTGAACGTTACAGTTTGTATAAAATTAGATTCTCCAGAGTTCGATAACTTCGTTTTCTAATTTCTTGAGGTTTAGCATCGTAAGAATACATCACTTTCTCAAAAATCGCTTCATTTATTGGACCTATTCCTACAGCAGTTTTTGTTCCCGGATCTAGCTGTGTTTTTCCAGCATCTCGAATTAAGGAGCAGTTAATCTTTAGTTTCTGAATTTGACGATTAATTCCTAACAAATCTTCTTCACTTTTAACTGTCCAAATTTCAATTGGTTTACTTTGAAAATCCCATTTTATACCTTTTTCTGAAATTAAGCTAACAATTGCATGGGCTGTTTGAACACAAAATTTTCCTTTTCCCATGTGAATATCTTTCCTTAGAACAACCCCGACCATTTGTTGAGATATTTTAACTAGAGTGTCATATTTTACTAATAGAACTTTATTACTTTGCCAAAAGGACTCAATACTATTTTTGCCCCACCAACCTTTTAGGTGAGGTTTTAATATCAAATCCGATTGATGAAAAGGGACTTGACTTGGGGATAAAATATAGCCTTCGCTATCTTCTCCACGAATTTCCAGTAACACTTCCCCTTGAAATTTTTTCTCTAACTTTCTAAGTGATCTACGAATCGCAATATCATGCAAATGAACGGCATCTGTTTCTTGAATAGAATAATCAAATCCAGATCCTATGTTTGAGGGAGCAGTATCATAAACATCACTTGCATAGGTTACTAACCATTCCAAAATTTCTGGATTATTTTTGAAAAATTGATAGTAACTGGTTTCGTAAAGCTCTAATGCTTCCCCTCGAGAATGTAGTTTATCATTTACTAAATGAGTGAATTTCCAATTTCCTTCTCCGAATTTTTCCTGCAACTCTTTTCTTCGGAGTTTTTTCTTTTTCCCAGCATAACCAGGTCTCCCTAAAATTATCCAATCATCGATTATTTTGAAGGTCTCTGTCACTGGTTAATTCCTCACATTTGTCATGATTGCATCTACTATTCATAGACAATTTACATAATAGAGGTTTAAAATCATTCGTTTTAGAAGAACAAAAAGTATTTGAAACTTCGATTGAATTTCTATTTAGAATTTTGTAAGGGTTGTAATCTTGAAGTTAAGCATTAAGGGTGATACTTTTGAAGATGAGAAGGGTCGTTCTGTTCTATTACGTGGAGTAAACTTAGGTGGCAGTACTAAAGTTCCGGTAACTCCCGATGGTGCAACTCATATTAAAACGAACTTTAGTGATCATAAAGATGTTTCGTTTATTGGACATCCTTTCCCATTAGATGAAGCAGATGAGCACTTTTCCAGATTAAAAAATTGGGGTTTTAATTGTTTAAGATTTCTCACAACTTGGGAAGCCATAGAACACGAAGGTCCTGGGAAATATGACAGAGAATATCTAAAGTACTTGCGTAAACTCCTCGAGAAAGCAAATGATTATGATTTGTATTGTTTCATTGACCCACACCAAGATGTCTGGAGCAGAATGACAGGCGGGGATGGAGCACCAGGATGGACATTTGAAAAAGTTGGTTTAGATTTCACTAAATTCACGAAAACTGAAGCTGCTTCGCTTATGCAGGAAAAGTATCCAGACGATTATCCTCTGATGATTTGGTCCTCAAATTACTTTCGATTTGCTACAACAACAATGTTTACTCTTTTCTTTGGAGGTAATGAATTTGCACCTGGTTTCAAAATTGGAAAGAAAACTATTCAAGATTATTTGCAAGAGCATTTTATTAATTCAATGATAGAAGTTGCGAAAAATTGTAAAGACTTACCTAATGTTATTGGATTTGATATTTGGAATGAACCAAATAGTGGGTTTATTGGGAAAGATCTGAATCTTGCAAATAACAGAGACTGGGGTTTGCGATTCACAGGTTTTGAAGCAATAGCTACAGCTGCTGGTTACCCTATGAAAATACCTTATTATGAAATAAAGGGAGTCAGCATGAAACAAACTGAAACAAGATTGGTAAATCCTGATAGAGTTTCTTGTTGGTTACCAGATGCCAAAGATATTTGGAGGGAATTAGGAATCTACAAAGAAGATGATAAAAGTAAACCCAAATTGATGAAACCTCACTACTTCTTTGAAGGAAAAAAGGCCAATTTCTTCTGGGATTTTGTAAAGCCATTTATTAACAATTATACAAAAGCAATTCGTTCAATTAATACTGATGCCATGATTTTCATTGAAACAGATCCATTTGAATTAATATTTAGTGCATCTAAAAGTCTTCAAGAAAATAAATACAAATGGACAAAGAATGATGCAAAAAATATAGTAAATGCTTCTCATTGGTATGATGGTATAACTCTTTATCTTAGAAGATTCATGAAGCACTTTAATGTAGACACGCGGACATCGAAACCATATTTCTTTTACAAAAACATAAAGAATCTCTTTATTCAACAGCTTGACGCTATCAAGAAATTATCTCAGTCATTAAACAATTGTCCCACTTTAATCGGAGAGTTTGGAATTCCCTATAATATGTATAATAAAAGGGCATACAGAAATGAGAATTGGCGAAAGCATATTGATGCATTAACACTCAATCTTGAGTGTATGGATGCACTTTTACTTAACTATACAATTTGGAACTATACTGCAGATAACAATAATGAATGGGGCGATTTGTGGAATTTAGAAGATCTATCAATTTTTAGCCGTGATCAACAAGCTGATCCAGAAGACATCAATAGTGGTGGAAGAGCTGTAGAAGGTTTCTGCAGACCATATGCTCAAAATATCACAGGCAAAATTTTATCTATGGCATTTAATCGAAGAAAGAAGCACTTTGTTTTAGAATATGAGAATAATCCAATAATCAATGATCCATCAGTAATCTATGTTCCAAATATTCAATATCCAAATGATTACTTGGTTACTGCTCCAGGTTCTAGATATGTAAAAGATAGAAATGAACAAATTCTGGAAGTTTACTTTAATTCCAGAGGAAAACATAAAATCGAAATCAAGAGGAAATAATAATGAAGCAATTTTATGTGGCTGTTGGAGCACTCATTGAAAAAGAGGATCAATATTTAGTTCTTCGACGATCTCCTGAGAAAGATGTTGGAGCTAATTTATGGGAGTTTGTCACCGGACGTTTAGAGGAAGAAGAAGATCCTGCAATAGGCGTTCTACGGGAAGTGAAAGAAGAAGTAGAATTGGATGTGGAAGTTATTATGCCTATTAATACTTCTTTCTTTTATCGAGGATCAAAAGAATTTCCAATGGTTTTCATTGTTTATTGGTGTCGATATCTAAAAGGAGAAGTCAAATTATCATGGGAGCATACTGAATACAAATGGCTTTCACTGGACGAAGCAATCAATAGTGAAGAAATGGGTGTTTTTAGAAAAGGATTTGCTATTGTTAAGAAATTAAAAGAATTCTTACCTAAAGATTTCAAATTATAGATGGTTACTAAACATGGGGAGGATGTCTTTGGAGTTCTTGTTCTTTAGCCATTATCTTTAGTTCTTCCTTTTTGTACTTTACTTTTATACTGCCATCAGGTTGCAATTCGGCATCTCTGGTTCGAACTTTCACGATTTCTCGTGCACCAAATTTAATTCTCTTCTCAATTTCAATCTCGATGAAATCAGCGGAAATTTTCTCATATTTCTCTCGAATGACTTTTAGGATTGTACCTGCTTTTATGCCATTTGCGTCAAAAACTATTCTTGATTTCAACATATCTGGTGTTACTTTACTCAATGTGTATGAACTCCTAATAGAGGGATTAGTAGTGTATTCAAAGGATATTTTGTAAGTTAAATATGGATTATAATGTTTTTTCATTAATTAAAAAAATATGGAATAGTGCAATTTTTCATGATATAAGTGGTAAAGTTAGGAGGAATAAGAGAGTTGATGAGACTAGATTTGACAGAGCAGCAATTACCGGTACAGCTAGATTGTCAGGATCTAATCCTCTCTTAAATGCTAGAATTATTAACAAGAACGCTACTGATTGAACTACTATGAAACCTATAATGTTAATCAAGAGTGAAATACCTAATACTAGAACTATGTTCTGAAAGTCTCCTACAATTATTGAACCAAAGATCCCATAAAATAAATGCAGAACCAGACCAGCAAGTCCAACCCCTACTAGATTGGTCCACAAATCTTTGTCTTTTATCGCAGAGAGTTTTGGTTTTATAGTACCTAAAGCAAGATTTGTGGAAGTAGTATTTGCTACAATGGTTATTTCATCACCCAGTGTATCTATTAATGCAGGATAAACTAAGAACAATCCACTGATATTTTTTAGTGCAACGTCTGCCCCACTAAGAATTCCACCTGTTAAGGAGTTAATAGTTAATGTCACTGATTGGACGGGAACAGCTTGCTTGAGTATTTTTCTATACTCTTTATTCTTTGCTTTGAAACCAACTAATACCGAGATTAATACTAAATATAGAAATACTGGAATAAATGCGAAATAAGTTCCTCTAGTTATTGTATTGAAACCTGTTTCATTATACCAATTAGCAGGTTTCAACATACTAATCATTGCAGCATAGAAAAGAGTGCTTAGAATGTTGTTGACGGTTGACATTGTGGGATATACCCAGATATCCGGATTCATTTTCTTTTTGAACATAAAGAAAGCCATGAAACTAGCGATTTGTGATGAAATCAAAGATGCAAATGTTAACGTTAAAATTGGAATAACAATGAACGGCATGGGGTTAGGGATGCGATTTGTCCCCAAAGCTACTAAATTTGTAAGATATGAAATAACTCCAATCCAAAGACCATTGAAAGCTCCTAAAGTTAAGGATGCGGAAATCAAAGTGTAGTATTGCTTTGTATTTTTGAGCATTTTTGGTTTGATGGAACCAAGATGCAAACCAGTACCTAATCGACTCACTAAGACACCTATCCCACCATCAGAAGAAAGTAATGGCGGATATAGCAAAATAATAAATGCACCTGCCTTAGCGAAAACCTCTGCTGGATCAGTTCTACTAGCATATTCTAGGAAAGTAAAGGTTCCAATACTACCAGCACCAAGACCAAAAACATCAAAGAGAAGAGCGAGTAATGCTTGAACAGCAATTAGGAGTATAATTCTTATAACAGTTGGTTTTTTGAACCATTCCTTTATCTTCACTCTGTTCATTTTAAATTCACACTCCTTTAGTTTAATTTGACCTATTGGTCTGGTTTAGACTGAAATATCCCGGTTTTGGGATAACTATTTCCATCGATTTGCTGAGAAAGCTAATTCTTATTTCAATATTTCGCCTTTTAGTGCGACATCTCCTTATCGCAAAATCCTCTCTAAACGAGAGTTGTGCAGCAGAAGAACTAGGTTCAAAGCTCGTTGCTAGACAAGTTAATGTATGCTAAAATACTATATGAATGTTTCAAAAAATATTGAAACAAAAAGCTACGCTAAAAGATTAGAAATTAAGATTTCTAAAAGACTTATCCTAAGAAAGCTACAACTGCGTTTGAAAGTACTTCAGCATGACTTCCACTCACTCCAGGTAGTATTATGAATGCGAATGCGATAATAAAACCAGCACAAGCTAAATCAGCTAAACAAGCAGTGAGAGGTATAGCGAAATTATCTGGATCAATTTCTCTTCTAAAAGCAAAGATTGACAAGGCATAGATTAATGAGCCTACTATTATGAATCCTAATATATTTGCTATTATCGTAATGATCATAACTAATATCATAAGAACAATGATTGGTCTATCAAGTACTACAGATACATCTCGTACATCCTTGAACTTAATGAACGTTCCAATAAGACCTAGAAAAGCTGTAATGACTATTCCACCTGCACCTATGCCTGCAAACTTAGTCCAAACGGCAGGTTTTCTAAATGATTGTATCCTCGGTTCCGTAATACCAGCTGAGAAATCTGTAATCAGCATATTTGCAAAGATTGCATTCTGGTCAACCAGAGTGCCTATAAGCGCGGGAAAAGCAACTAATAACTGAGGATATAGAATCAAGGCTTCCTCTCCTTGTGTGAGAATGAAGCCTGTAATAGTACCAATAATGGCACTAGCAAAAACCGCAAAAACTGCTTCTTTCATCATTTTTCTGTATTCATGATCTTTTCTATTTTTCAGAATTATATAGAATGTACCAACAAGAGCTAATATAGCGGGAATAATTGCGATATAAGTTGCTATCATTTCAGAACCAGAAGCAGGTCCATAAAATTTACCAATATCAGGAACATCAGACAGTGTTCTATTCCAAGGCTTGAGAACAGCTAAGACACCTGCAAGCATCACTGTTATGAGGATGTTGTTCACAGTGGACATTACTGGTACAACATAAACATCTGGATTCAAACCTCTTTTATAAACAAAGAAAGAAACAGCACTTGTTATTTGAGTGGAAATGAGTGCTGCAACTGTCATTACAAGAATAGGTATTACAAAGAACATTGTTGGGTTCAGTACTTTTACTTCTGCAGGAAAAATTAGTAAATTCATAATATAAGTTACAATACCAACTAAGAATGCATCTAGCATCGCAATTGTTAAAGTGGAAGCAACCAAACTCTTGTACACAGGGGTGTTTTTTCTAAAAGTAGGTTTCACAGTTCCTAAATGCAAACCTGTGCCGAGTTTTCCTGCAAGGACAGCAATATCACCTCTTGCTGCTAATAAGGGACCATATAATAATAGAATCCATTTTATTTGTTGAGTATTCATTGCTAAATTAGCAATGGTACCAGAAACAATTCCGCCGGAGTCGAAGGCAAGTGCTATCATAGCTTGGAGAAATATTCCAAAAAACAAATTCACAGCAGTTCGTTTGCCTAAACTCGACGATGATGACATTTACTTCACCAATATACCAGGTAATTTTCATTGCACATGCGAAATCACGCATCCTAATTTCTTCGTGTAATTGACTTTTTAGAAAAAGCCAAGATGTTCAATAGCCAGTCCTATTTTTCTTCTTTTGTTGCTTGATCTGCCGCTTTTTCTGCAGCTTTTTGTACCGCTTCTTTCACTTCTTTCTCTAACATCTTCTCTGCAACTACCTCTGCTGCTTCTTTTGCAGCTTTCTTAGCAACTTTCTTAGTTTCTTTTTCTGCTGCTTCCATGGCTGCTTCTTCTGCTGCTTTAGTAGCTACTCTTTTGCCTGAGCGTTCTACAGCTCTTTCTGCTGATTTCTCAGCTACTCCTTTTGCAGCTTCAGTAGCTGCATCGGTTATGATTTTTTCATGTTCTTCTACTGTAGAGGTTTCTTTAATTGCTTCAGTAGCAGCTTTCTTTGCTGCACGCTCAGTATCAGTCTTAACTGCATCTTTCACCACAGCTTCGACTTCTTCAGTTGCTTTTTTCTCAGCAGCTTTTGTTACTTTCTTGATTACTTTATCTGATTCTTCTTCGATTGTATCTTCAGCAGCTTCTTTTGCTGCTTGTTCTACTTTCTTGCGGGAATCTTCAACTGTTTTTTTAGCAGCATTTTCAGCAGCATCTTGAACTACTTTCTTTGTTTCTTCTTTCATTGCAGGTGTGCCGTCTTTTTTCGTTTTGGTGGTTTCCTTAACAACTTCAGATACGATCTTATCAGTCATTTTCTTTGTAACACTTTCAGCAACTTCCACAGCAGCTTCTGATGCTGCTTTCTTAGATGCTTTTTCAGTTGCTTTTTCTGCAGCTTTGCTTGCAGCTTCCTTTACAGTTTTCTTTGAAGCTTCTTTTGCTGTTACCTCTGAAACCTCTTCAGAGACTTTCTCAACTACTTCATCTACAACCTTTTTAGCTGCTTTCTTGGATGCTTCAATTTCAGCTTCTTTTTCTTCAACGGCTTCTACTTCACGTTGTTGGAATGCATTGCATGCATCTCTTAATCCTGTGAAAATTATTGTATCGCCAACGTGAATCTTTGTCCTTCTTCTCGGTTTAAAGTAATGTCCGCCTGATCTTTTAATCGCTAAAACCCTTATCCCAAATTCGTCAAGATAATTACCAGCTGGTACTGTTTTTTCGACGATTAGAGAGGACTCTTCGACAAGCATTTCAAAAATATTTTCAGTTGATTCTTCGACGACTAATTCAATAATTGGGTGTGACGGTAGTTCTGCAAGAACTGTTTTTGCGATTTGATTGGCTGAATCAGAAATATTTTCAGTTGCTTCTATGATTCTAATAAGTCCTTGAAGAGCGGATATGTCTTCAGTAGGAGTTTTAGAAAGTCGCAGAACAGCTATTTCTGCCTTATTTCTAATTGTATCTACTCTTTTTTCCATATTTGTAACAAGTTGAGCTAATTCCTTATTATTGTAAAGAACTGCACCATATGCAAGATCTACCATGACCTCACTTGTGTCTTTTAGGGCAATCAGATAATCAACAATGTTATCTGCTAATGATTCTTCGCTTGGATCCTCTTCCTCTTCTTCAGGAGGACTGATTTCTTCAGCTGTTCCTCCAACTAAGAGTTTTAGTAAACTTATTCCAGAGCTTGAACCACTTGCTAGTATTATATCACCTGCTTTTATCTGGATGGTTTGATCAGGTTTTATTTTCCATTTTCCGTCTTGTCTTAATCCATAGATTGTAACGGAATAGTTCATTTTTTCTGTGATATCTTTTATTGCATAACCTTTCAGGATTGATTCCTCAGAGATTTTTCCTCTCATTAAATCTCGAGCAACTCTTTGTGATAAGTCTTTGATTGTCTGATGAACCGTGAACCCCTTAAGAAGAACATTTGATATATCAGTTGCAGAATTTGCTATATCTTTACTCGCTTGACCCATTACAACAAGGGGAAGAGTTGCTTGGGCGTCTCGCCCATCCCGAACTGCAACTTGTAATGACATAGTTAACAAATAATTTAGCTTGACAGCTAAATCCCTAAGTTCCTTTACCTCATCTGCGAGCCCTTTATCTTCATAAATAATTGAAGAATAAGCAAGATCGACTATAATGCTACAAAGATCTTTAATCTGTTTGAGAGCATCTTTCGCAGATATAGGTTCGTAAGTTACTTTTGGCATTTTTTTCAACTTCAAGAACGTTTTTTTGAATAGTCTGGACTAAAGTACTATTATTACTTTTCTTTTCTTACTATTATTTAGCAAGTTATATCTTTTTCCAATAAAAGAAGAGCTTACATGAATAGTATTTATTGCCATCCTCTTCATTACATTTCCTTTAAAGGATATGTAACTTAAAGCTTGATTAGATATCAAGTTTTAGATAGTTATCTCTTTGTGTTTCTCATATATATTGACTATCTTTTGCCAGATGTTTTCTGTAGAAGTAAATATTGTATGATAGAGTTTTAGATTTATTTTCTCAGCTCGATTCAAACAGATTACTGTTACCTCTTCTGGTTTGGCATCATTATCTACTTTTGTAATTATTATATCAATAATTTCTGACCAAGAGATATTTTCCAAAATATTGAATTTCTTGTTATGAATGACAATGCCAGCACTTGTAAACGCCAAAATATCAATAGATTTTGTTATATGAGAATAAATTCTGTAGGGAATGTAAAGTAGTAACCAGAGACCAATAAGGGATACAAATGGTATTACAATTACTAATGCTTTGAATTTCATGGTTATACCAATGTAAAGCAAGAGAGCCATCAATAGCAAACCTATAATGGCAATAGCGATTGTTTCTCCTATACCAGATGGTCTTAATTCCAAATATCGAGGATTTTCACTCGTCGACATTCCCAAATACCTCAAAGAATTCTTAGTATAATTTCGACTTCCCCAAATATAAAGTATAAGAAATAATTGAAATAAATATGTTTTACAGCAAAAAGGGTATTAGAGCTTTCCGTTTTTCAGGATACTCTTCGAATTCTTCTTTGTACCATTTATGATGCGATAATGCTCTCGGGAGAAGATTAGCAACCGTCCACAGTGTGAAATACAACCCAGCTATTGACCATGTTAGAACAGCCCAACCTACCCATTCAATAATTTCACCAAAGTAATTTGGACAAGTAATCCAATTATATAAACCACCAGTGGGTATGCAATAGGAATTATCTAGACCAGGTTTTCTTAAACCTCTTAAAATGTGATCTGATTGTTTGTTAATAAAGAATCCAAAACAAAAGAGAAGTGTTCCAATAATAAATTGTGGTGAATACAGCCAGCTAACCGAGGAGTAATCTATGTTAGAGATAGGGAATAACAGACTCCCTGAATAAGCTGGATCAGATAGGGTAAATAACCAACGGCCTTGGATATATGCGTTAATGATATTGAAAATGAATCCCATGAGAACTACAGTAAGAGTCATTTTCTTACCATTTCTAATTCTAAAAGGATAAATAAACACTCTGTGAGCATAATGGAGGAACCAGATAAATAAAAATGCATAATGAACAGGACTTTTCCATTTATCGCTAAAAATAAAACATAATCCAATAATTACAATTGTAGGAATCTCCATAACAAACCAACCTAAATGAGTATTCACTCGAGGTCCCCAATGTTCCTTGTTGTGTCGACCGTATCCAACTGTAATAAAGAAAAGCATAATGAAAATTGTTAGTGCTAAACCAAGAGAAGCAATTAATAAAATGCTATAAAACAGGGGTTCAGTTGAAAAGAGTAGCCCAGTATACATTTGTATTATCATCCTTAAGGTTGGTTTAGATAGTAACAAAATTGAACAATCTCTATGCTCAATTAACAAGTCGCAATGCCAAGCTACTTATTAGACTATCTCTGTTTTGGGATAATTGACGAATTACTAATTTTAAACTTTTCCTATAGCTGATAGGAGAGAGCGATTTTTTAAAAAAGTTCATTTAATTAAGTGTTGAATACTATATAGGTTCACTCGTTACCTTAAGCTTTACAGAGATAATGGATTTTCCTATCTATGATGTAATCAGAGTCGTGAGTGAACCTACAACTTTAATTTTTTCGAGCTCTGACTATGTTCTCATCAATTATTTCTTTTGCATTAGGATTTATTTCAAATCCTAGATAATTCCGTTTATGTTTTATACACACAACAGCTGTTGTGCCATTTCCCATAAATGGATCAAGAACAACATCATTCTCTTGACTCGAATACAAAAGTAGTTTTTCAACTAGCTTATCCGGTAGCTTGGTTGAATTCTTCTTCTTACCGGGAAGATACTCTCTCTTTATTTCCCACACATCTTCAGGATAATGATCTATTTTATTGAAGTAATATTTCTTAGGATTTTTTACAAGAAATAGAATATGATAATGGCTAGTAACATACTTTCTTTTTGTGAAAACACCAAATTGATACTTCCAAATAATGTGATTTATGGTTGAGAACCCAGCATCATCTATTGCTATGAGAATATCCTTTAAATTAGTCCATCCTGAGAAAATATAAGCACTCCCAGTTTCCTTCAAAACTGGATAAATTGCTTTTATCCATGCTTTAGAAAATTCAAGGTAATTTACTTGTTTTACCTCACTGTATCCAGAAACAACAAACTCACTTTTCCTATTATATTGGGTTCCTTTTCCATCAAAACGTATACCAAATGGTGGATCAGCAATAACTAAATCAACCGAATTATCTTCTATTCGTTTCGGGAGATTAGTTATACAATCTTCATAATAGATGATATTTTGGTCCATAATCTTCTATCCTTGTATCAACAATCGTTTATGCTCATTTTGGATGTAACACGAGCTCTCCTCTTAATACTTTCGACTATCTCCCTACCCACGACTATTTATGCGGTTTAAAATAATACTAACTACCTGAGGTAAATAATCAAACTAAAGAATAGACTTTATTTAGGTCTATTGCGAAGAAAGCTTGAGTTTATGATTTATGAATTATAGCTTGCCAAATCATGATTCAAGCAAGTTAATTAAAATCTTATTAATTAAACATCAAAACTTGTCGAGGGTCATGTGATTTTGACTATAGATGATATTCGCGAGCACATCATCATTAAAGGTGCCAGACAACACAATCTAAAAAATGTTAACCTAGAGATACCTAGGGATAAACTAGTTGTCTTAACAGGTGTATCTGGATCCGGAAAATCATCTCTAGCTTTTGACACCATTTTTGCTGAGGGGCAGAGGAGATACATTGAGTCACTTTCTTCATATGCAAGACAATTTATGTCTCAATTGAGTAAACCTGATGTTGATTCTATTGAAGGACTATCTCCTGCAATTTCAATAAGTCAAAAAACTACAAGTTATAACCCCAGAAGTACTGTTGGTACTGTCACAGAAATTTATGATTTTATGAGAGTTTTATATGCTCGAGTTGGAACACCGCATTGTCCTAATTGTAAGATAGAAATTAAGGCTCAAACAATTAACAACATAGTACAACAAATCATCAAGAATTATGCAAATAGAGAAGTTTTGATTTTAGCTCCCATAATTCGAGATCGAAAGGGTGAGTACAAAAAAGAGTTAAAAGGGTTATTAGAGGCTGGTCTCTCGAGAGTAAGAATTGATTATGAAATAAAACGTCTAGATGAAATGTCAGATGAGGAAATGATTCTCTCTCGTTATTATCGACATACTATAGAAGCAATAATAGATAGAATTATTGTGGGTAAGGAGGAAACAGATAGATTAGCGGAGTCCATCGAGCATACAGTAGGACTCTCAGATGGTTTGGTTATTATCACAACTGCAGAAGCTTCTCAGATAAAGAAGCAACTAGCACAGAAGAAAGAAGCAAAAGAAGAAGCTAATGAAATTGATGATGTTGATTTCATAGAAAGCGATGAATCAAAAGATCCTGGAGAAGTCTTATTTTCAATCCATCTTGCGTGTCCAAAATGTGGTTTGAGTTTTCCAAAATTAGAGCCAAGAAATTTTTCATTTAATTCTATACATGGTGCATGCAATACTTGCAAAGGTCTTGGATCCACTGTTGAAATTGATCCAGATTATTTAGTAGTTGATAAAAAACTGTCTCTTATTGAAGGAGTATTAGCTGACTTTGATCCTAATACTCAAAGATTTCGTGCAACCAATATGCGATTAGCGAGAATGAAAGCTATAGTAGAGGCACTAGGGTTCTCAATTGATACTCCATTTACAGAGCTTACAGAACAACAATGGCAAGATTTCTTCTATGGTCCTAAGAAACAACTTCTTGTAGATTATCATTTTACATGGGAGGATAAAAGAGGTGGGGTAGGAAAAGGTACTACTAAAATAAGATTTAATGGAATCGGACCTCAAATTATGGGTCGGTTCAAGAGAACTAGCTCGCAGTACATTAGGGATATGATTCAAAGCTATACTTCCCCAGTTATTTGCCCTGAATGTATTGGTTCAGGATTAAGAAGAGAAAGTCAATCTGTATACTTTAAAGGAAAAAATATCGCAGAAATTGCTAGCCATTCTATAACCGAGTGCATGAATTTCTTCAATGAAATACAACTAACACCCAATGAGAAAAAAATAGCTAAAAGCTTGCTAAAAGAAATTACTATGCGTTTACAATTCCTAATTGATGTTGGGTTACCATACTTGACTTTAAGTCGACGAGCTAATTCGCTTTCAGGAGGAGAAAGTCAAAGAATAAGATTAGGAACACAAATTGGTTCCAGCTTAGAAAATGTCCTCTACATTCTTGATGAACCCAGTATTGGATTGCATAATAGAGATAATTTAAAGCTAATAAAAACACTGCAAAATCTAAGGGATAAAGGAAACACCGTTCTAGTTTCTGAGCATGATATCGATACAATGCTTGCGGCAGATTGGTTAATTGATATAGGACCTCAAGCAGGGAACTTTGGTGGAGAAATTATAGTAGAAGGACCTGCAAATGTAGTTGCAGCTAAGAAGCAGTCTGTTACGGGTGGATATCTTTCTGGACGAGAAGTTATTAAAATACCTGAAAAAAGAAGAAAAGGAAATGGTAAAATATTATCGGTTTATGGTGCAGCAGAACATAACCTGAAAGAAATTGATGTTGAGTTCCCGTTAGGATTATTTATTTGTGTTACAGGGGTTTCCGGGTCGGGAAAGAGCTCTTTAGTTTCCGATATTTTATGGAAAGCATTAGCAAGAACATTAAATCGAGCGAAAACTAAACCAGGAAAATATTCACGTATAGAGGGAGAGGAATTATTAGATAAAGTAATAGAGATTGATCAATCACCAATTGGTTATACACCTCGATCTGTTCCTGCAACTTATACGAAAGTTCTCGATCACATTAGAGATTTCTATGCTTCAATACCAATATCAAAAGCAAGAGGATTCAAGAAAGGGAGATTCTCATTTAATACAAAACAGGGACGATGTTCTGCTTGTAATGGGTTAGGATATAATAGAATTGAAATGCAATTCCTCCCAAACATCGAGGTTGAATGCGAGGTTTGCGAAGGAAAACGGTATAGTGCTGAGACTTTGGAAATAAAATATCGAGGTAAGAGCATTCAACAAGTTTTGGATATGACAGTCAATAAAGCTATTGAGTTCTTTGTGGATCATCCAAAAATATCAACCATTATACAAACAATGCAAGATGTTGGTCTTGGTTATATTAAACTCGGGCAATCATCAACTACATTAAGTGGTGGAGAAGCTCAGAGAATTAAAATATCTCGAGAATTAAGTAAGAAAGCGACTGGAAAGACATTATACATCTTAGAAGAACCAACAGTTGGTTTGCATTCTTACGATGTTAAAAATCTCTTAACTGTTTTAAATCGATTAGTAGATGCGGGGAACACAGTAATTGTTGTAGAACATAATCTAGATGTAATAAAATGTGCTGACTGGGTAATAGATCTCGGACCCGAAGGAGGAGAAAGTGGAGGAGAAATAGTAGTAGTAGGGACTCCTGAAACACTAGCTAAAAACAAAGATTCCTATACTGGAGTCGCCATTCGCAAGGTTCTTACTGATGAACTTGTTGTAGAACCTGAAATTCTAGAAGGCAAACAAAAAGACGAGAAAAGAAAAATAAAACCAAGAAATGCAATTAATGTAATTGGAGCCAGAAAAAATAATCTAAAGAACATTAATGTAAAGATTCCAAAAAATAAATTGACAGTTATTACTGGTATTAGTGGCTCAGGAAAATCATCCTTAGCTATAGACACAATATTCGCAGAAGGGCAAAGAAGATTCGTAGAATCATTGTCAACCTATGCACGACAGTTTTTAGGAAGAATGGACAATGCTGATGTGGATAAAATAGAAGGTTTATCTCCAGCAATCGCTATTGATCAAAAATCAGCAGGTAGAAATCCGCGATCCACAGTTGGAACTGTAACAGAAATTAATGATTATCTAAGACTTTTGTTTGCAACAGTAGGGATTGCATATTGTCCAAAATGTGGAAAAGACATTAGTCCTCTAACTTTGGAAGAAATGGTAAAAAGAACTCTTCAATTTGGTGATGGAACAAGAATAAATATTATTGCCCCACTCGTAAAGAAATCAAAAGGCAACTATAAGCCCCTAATTAAAGAGCTAATAAAAGAAGGATTTACTCGAGTAATTATAGATGAAAAGAAGGAAACTCTTCTTGAAGATATAGTAGCATCCAGTGAGACTCATTTAGATAAGGAGAAGGAGCATACAATAGATCTTGTTGTTGATCGTTTAGTTATTGATTCGGAAGATAAAGGACAAATTTTTGAATCAATTGAAACAGCACTTCAAAAAGGAAACGGGGTAGTAAAAATAACAGTAAATGGGGAATCATTGTCATTTAGCACAAAAAGATTGTGTTTTGATTGCGGAATAGAACTACCGGAGAAATTTACTCCTAAGATGTTTTCATTTAACTCACACATTGGTGCATGTGAAAAGTGTAAAGGATTAGGCGTAGTAAAATCAATTGATCCGGAATTGTTCATTGTAGATACATCTAAATCCATTAAACAAGGTGCAATTGGACCCATAAGTGAAAATAAAGACGAAGGTAGTTGGCTCGTTTCATTACTTAAGAGTTTGGGTGAATATTTCGATTTTACTTTGGATACTCCTATTAAAGACTTAACAAAAGAGCAGTATCAAGTTCTCTTCTATGGTTCTGATCAAATATTGAAATTAAAAAGAGATATTAAAAGAAAGAACTACTCCTATACTTATGAACGGGAGAGGGAATGGAGAGGATTAATCCCAATTTATGAACGTTGGATAACAAATACGAAATCATTTTGGTTCATTAACTGGATGGAAAAGTTTACTCGAATACAAGTTTGTTCAGATTGTAATGGAACCCGATTAAAGTCAGATTGGTTAGCAGTAAGAATTGGTGGATTAAATATTAATGAAGTCACTAAATGCTCCATAAATGAAGCAAATGATTTCTTCACTAACCTATCTTTTGGTGGGTCAGATCAAATAGTGGCACAGGGATTAGTAGAAGAAATCTTGGATCGATTAGGATTCCTAGTTGATGTTGGATTAGATTACTTAGCTTTAGATAGAGAAGCTAGAACACTCTCTGGAGGAGAAGCACAAAGAATACGGTTAGCAACACAAATTGGTAATAAATTAGTTGGAGTATTATACGTTCTTGATGAACCCAGTATAGGCTTACATCCTCGAGATAATAATCGATTAATTAATACATTGTATGAATTACGAGAACTAGGAAACACTGTAGTTGTTATTGAGCATGATGAAGCTACTATTCGAAGTGCAGATTATATTATTGATATGGGTCCAGGTGCAGGAGTAAATGGTGGAGAAATTGTTGCTGAAGGAACTTTGAAAGCAATAATGGATAACAAGAAATCATTAACAGGTCAATACCTAAGTGGACTTGTAGAAATTAAGATGCCAAAGAAACGTCGCAAAGGAAAAGAGTTCCTGTCAATTGAAGGAGTTAATCAGAATAATCTTCAGAATATAACTGCTAAATTCCCATTAGGAGTTTTCAATTGCGTAACTGGAGTAAGTGGGTCAGGAAAAAGCTCACTTGTCATTGAGACCCTGTATCCAGTATTAGCAAAAGCGTTTCATAGATCAAGAAAAGAGCAAGGAAATTACTCAAAGATTGAGGGAATGGAGAAATTAGACAAAGTTGTTCTCATTAATCAAGACCCTATAGGTCGAACTCCTAGATCCAATCCTGCAACCTATACAGGATTATTTGATCATATCAGGGATTTATTTGCTAAACTACCTGAAGCGAAAATCAGGGGATTCACAAATTCAAGATTCTCATACAATAACTCGAAAGGCAGATGCCCAGTTTGTCGTGGAAGAGGTATCAAAGAAGTAGAGATGCTTTTTCTAAGTAATGTTGAGATTACTTGTGAGGAGTGTTTCGGTAGACGATATAATCGAGAGACAATGAAAGTGAAATTCAAAGAGAAAAGTATTGCTGATGTTCTAGAAATGACTATTGAAGGTGCAATGCCATTCTTTGAGAATCAACCAAAAATAATGAAAATCCTAAAAGTCATGGATGAAGTTGGTTTAGGGTATTTACAATTAGGACAATCGGCAACAACCCTTTCAGGTGGAGAAGCTCAGAGGGTTAAATTAGCATCTGAATTGTGCCGACCTCAAACAACAAAAACACTTTATCTGCTAGATGAACCAACTGTAGGGCTTGCAGCATTTGATGTCCATAAATTAATGAATATTTTACAGAAACTGGTTGATGACGGTAATACAGTAATAATTATTGAACATAATCTTGATGTTATCAAATGCGCAGATTGGATAATTGATCTTGGTCCAGATGGGGGAGAAAAAGGTGGAAAAATTGTAGCAGAAGGAACACCTGAGCAAGTGAGTAATAATAACAATTCAATTACAGGTCGTTATTTGAAAAGTACTATTGGAAAATCAAAGTAATTTCTAATTCTTTCTCAATTAGTTTCTGTCAACTCTAGAGTTTGTTATTTTATATAGAAAACTGCCAGTATTCTTGTGAGAAGATAGTATAACTTGAGATACTGAGGGATAAAAATAGCACATATTGACTTAAAAAAGAAAGCAAAAACTAGTAAGATACCTATAGAAAAAACAGAAGATACTTCAGATAATTTTGGGAAACCATATTGTCCGAAATGCGATAGTCAAAATGTTTACGGTATAAGCCGGGTAGTTGGTTACTTTAGTGTAATTAATAACTGGAATAGATCAAAACAAGCTGAATTAAAAAGAAGACAAAAAGGAAAATATTGGTATGAAGAAGATTAATTCTTCAGTACCTAATGAAAGTCAGTAAGAGAATTTAAATCGATTACTTTTTCCTCTATGACTATCTACGAAGATTTTCTCTTTGTCAGGACCATCAATAAACTCAATTTCTTGCCCAGGAGAGGCAAAAGGTGGTTCTTTCGGAGTAATGAATTTTAGACCTTCTTTATGTTTATAAATTTGAATGAATTCAGCTGGATTATCATCGCTGGGACCAATGACAACAAGTTTAGAGCTAATTTGACTAAATAATGAAATCCCCCAATCATTTTCATAAAATCCAATAATGTCTTTCATATCTGGAATTTTCTCTTCTGGTTTTGGTTCTAATTTTTCTTCTTCTTTTGCAACTTTATCAAATATATTGTTAATACCCAAAAACAAAGTTAAAGCTGGACCATTTATAGCATTCGTAAGAATTACTACAATTATTTTTTGATCTTGAATGAGTCCAGATCTGGTAATGAAGCCAGGATAACCTCCACCATGTCCCGCACTTTCGTTGTTAGGTAGACTAGTAATACTAAAACCCAGGCCCCAATTTGCCATTTTGGATTTAAATTGAACTCGTTGCATTTCTCGCTTAATATAATCTGGGAACAAAGTATTATTTCCGAAGAAATGAGCTTGATAGAATTTGATCAAATCCTCAGTTGTGCTACTCAATCCTGTTGCAGAATGCATAATTCTTGCTGGGATGTGTTTTATTTGCTCTCTTTCTTTTCTTGGGAATTTCACTTTATATCCAGTTGCATGTCTCGCGAGATTCGATTCATTAACGTCAGTCACAGTATTTTCCATTTTAAGTGGTTCAAGAATTTCTTTTCGTATATAATCATGATAGGTTTGACCAGAGACTGTTTCTATTATTTGACCTAATAATGTGTAACCGAAATTGGAATATTTTAATAGTTCACTTGTTTCAAAGTAACTTATTCCTTCTGTTACCTGATCCATTATCTCCTTGATTTCGGGAAACTCATATGTTCTCCAATGAGCAGTTTTGCCGTCTCGAGTCATACCACTTGAGTGGGTGAGTAAGTGACGAATTCGTATGTTTCTAAGGTTTTCATCTTTTTCTGATGTAAACCAAGGCAAATATTTTGAAATTTTATCATCAATTGAAAGCTTCTCTTCGTGATAAAGCTTCATAATTGCTGTTGCTGTGAAAAGTTTTGAATGGGAGGCAATACGAAACAAATGCTGATCTGTGAGTTTTGTCTTCTTCTCAAGATTAGCGTAACCATATTCTTTTTTGAAAACGATTTCATCTTCTATGAAAATCCCAACAGCGACTCCCGGAATTTCTTTGATATATGTTTGATAATCAAGCCAATTATCTATGAGATGAATAGCTTGTTTGTAGAGTTCTTTCTTAGAAGTTTTTTCTGTCATAATTTAAAAATAATACTAGCATTAAAAACAATTATTGTTAAGTTGATAGAAAAAAAATAATAACATGGTATAGAAACTAAGTGCTTCTTAGTGTCTTACCAGGTAAATTACTTTGATGTTTGCCTTTTTCTACAACAATATCTCCATTTACGAGTACGTATTCTATTCCAGTGGATAATTGATGTGGATTTGTGAATGTTGCTTTATCGATTATTCTTTCTTGATCAAATACAACGATATCTGCCCACATATTCTCTTTTATTAAACCACGATCAGCAAGACCTAGTGTTTGAGCAGGAAAAGAAGTCATTTTACGTATTGCTTTTTCTAGTGACATAATTTTTTTCTCTCTAACAAAATGGCCTAATACTCGAGGAAATGTTCCAAAGAAACGGGGATGAGGTTTGCCATAGCTCAATGGACCTTCAAGTGGTATTGCTGAACCATCGCATCCAATCATTGTATATCGTGCTTTCATAATTCGTTGAATATCTTCTTCACCCATGCTTTCAACGGTCATTCCACCTTTGGCTTCTTCGTCAATAAGTATCTCACACAGGACTTCAAACACATCATCTTTACCTTCTTCTTTTGTTATTTCTGCAAGCGATTTACCCATGTACTTGGACCATTTTTCTGTCTCAAGTGAAGATATGTAGACACATTCCCAACCGATGTTTTTAACAAAACTCTCAAAATTAGTTCCATCGTAAATGTCTTTTTTGATTTTCTCTTTCACTTTAGGATCTTTTAATCGCTCAATTAACTTCTCAGGTCCCCCTTCATGAGACCAAGGAGGTAGAAGAGTAATCAGTGAGGTTGCACCTCGATTGTAAGGATATTGATCACAAGTAATGTTAATACCTCGTTGATTTGTTTCTTCAATTAGTTTGAGTGTTTCTATACTACGTCCCCAGTTTGCTTTTCCAGATACTTTGTGATGAGCTATTTGTCCCCCCCGACAACCGGATTTTTCCACAATATCAATCACTTCTTGAATTGCTTCTATCACTAGATTTCCTTCATTTCTAATGTGGCTGAAATAAAGACCATTATATTTAGCGACTTCCTTAGCTAACTCAAGAACTTCCTCTGTATCAGCATATGCTTGTGGAGTATAAATTAATCCAGTAGAAATACCAAATGCACCAGCTTCCATAGCATCATGTATGTAATCTTTCATTTGTTGCATTTCATCGGGTGTTGGTTTACGGTCTTCATATCCCATTGCAGCTAATCGAATCATACCAAACCCAAGAATGTAAACAACATTTGAGGAACAGCCTAGTTTTTCCATTTCATCAAGATACTCACTATAAGAAGTCCAAGTTATACTATATTCTAATCCTGGGGGAGCGGCCATTGAAAACTCTTTGTCAAATAGTTCCTGTTTCTCCGGATTTACTGGAGCTAAGGAAGCACCACACATTCCAACAACCAAGGTAGTTATACCTTGGTGAATTGTTGAAATTGTCATCGGATCAAAAGGTATTGTATAATCAGCATGAGAATGAATGTCAATAAATCCAGGACTTACAATAAGCCCCTTCACATCTATTATCTTAGTATTCTCGCTTGACTCAATTAAACCGATTTTTGTGATTTTACCTTCAGTAATTCCAATATCAGCTTTAAACCAAGGATTACCAGTTCCATCAATAATTCTACCATTTTTGATTACAATATCAAATTCCATATTATTCTCCTCATATGATTTCTATTTTGCACCATAATATGTGAACATGTTTACATTAGCTTTTGCTGCTTTCAAATACGACCAAAGAACACCTTTGTGTAAAGCTAAATGAGCTGTCAGCTTAGGAAGAAAATGAGTCCATGAGCGAGGTGGTGAATCAGGTTCATAAAACGGTCGCAAAGTTTCTTTGAGTAATTCTTCATCAGCAAATTTTTCGAAATATTTCCTAAGATACTCGCACCCATCATCAAAAACTTTCAAAACATCATCAATATTTTTCTTGTTTAGTTTTAGCTCAAGCTTATGAGTTTCTTCTGCTGAGGGAAACTTTCCTGAATAAATATCAATATCTATTCGAGGGATTTGAGCTATATGATTAACTAAATCAAGCAAAGTTCGACTATCTTCTGTTAAGCGAAAATCGAGTGAAACCTCTTTTACTTTTTCCATAACTACTCGAACTTCTTTAAATTCATCCTCGAAGAAATCTAATAAAACATCCTTAATGATTTTCATGGGAAAAAATAGGTTTCTGCAGTAAAATATTTTTCCAAAATAAGGTGTAGTAATCGTTCCATATTACAAATCTTTTATAAAGTAAAAAACAAGAGAATTAAAACAATAAGCGAGTGCGTATATTATGTCTAATTTGGATACGTCCATAAGAAGATATGCCGAAGATGAAAATGGAGATTATATTGAGATCTGTAGTTGTTTTAATCCAAACAGATTTCTTAGATTCGATATAAATTCCAAGAATTATCAAGGAACTTGTGGATGTAATAAGGAATATCCTTGTGCAAGGTTGCAGATAAATAAGCATAAATTAGTTTTGTTCAGAAGAAGACAGAGATTTTTAGAGCCTTATTTCGCACAAAAGAAAAAGAATCCCAAATTTAGAAAGGATCCCAATGATCAAACCATCGATAAATTTTTTGCTGAATGAAGATTAGTTTTTTCCATAAATTAGTGGTAAGCAGAATTCAGTTTTATATTTTTGATCACACAAAGTGCATGAATACTCAACCTTTGCCTTTTCACATTTTATGCCCATTTCTTTGGATAACTGTATTGTAAACTCACCATTGCATTTTTGGCATTTCTCAGGAATAACTATTGTGACTTTTTGATCTTTTTCAATCTCGAATTCCTTTACATGAAATTTTCCAAGATCATAAAAAGCAAATTCTTCCAGTAATTCATCAAAATAAAGTAATGCTTTTTGACTTCTAGTTTGTGCAAGTTGTTTCCCTGTCTCTGTGTGCAAGGTTTTAGGGGCTGCTGCAATATAGGTTAATTCTCGACTCAAATTCTTAAGAATAGAATTACTTAGGTTAACTCCTCTTAAGGTCATTTTTGTAAAGAAATTAGCAATTCCAAGTGGACCAAGTTTTTCTAATCGGTCTGCATCATGAACAATTTTACAATTTATGTTACAATCAAGTTTTTCATTGTACAAAGCATTAATTGCAGTCTTTATTGCTTCAATATCTCGCTTTTGCAAATCACTATTTTCCAGCAATTTCTGAGCAATTGTTGAGGAGTGTTCCTCTTCTATTACATCATCACTATGATATTTTCCAAGAACAAATTTTCCAGCATCATGGAGAATAGCAGCGATAGTTGGTACTAAAGGATCAACTCCTTCTTCTAATGCTAATTTATAAGCAATTTTTCCAACTCGGATAGAATGATCCCAAAGGAAATTAGTCGTGAAAGTTGGAGTTTCCTCATTGAAAGATTTCTCAGATTCTTGTATCATTTTCATTGCTTGATCTAAGAATGATGGGATATTTCTCTCGAGTAAAGTATCCAAATTATATTCGTCATGTTTTTTCTTTTTCAAATCCAATAATTCCTTTAATTTGAGTATTTCTTTTTCCAATTCCTTTTGGGAAGGTAAGTTAAACATTTTTGTTATTGCAACAGCATCTGATAAAGTATGAAGCTCAAGGAATTGAATGCCACTGTTATGCCATTGAGAAGCTTCCTTTCTAAATGAATAAAGACATAATTCAATCAGTTGTATTTGGATGCCTTTTTTGGATTTCATTTCTTTGCATGTGAATTTAGAAATAAAATTAAACAAAAAGATACCAGCAATAAAGAACATTTTCTGTTGTATAAGCTTTTTAGATAATTCCATGATTTGTGAAAGGATCTCTTTTAATGGTTTTATAAAATTGTATCTTAAGAGAAAATTCTCTACTTGATTAAGAAGATCATTATTCACTTGCTCAGAAATAATCTTTGAGTTTATTAGATCAAAAAAGTCT
This sequence comes from Candidatus Heimdallarchaeota archaeon, assembly GCA_019894765.1. The sequence continues at coordinate 54,816 of JAGXNT010000018.1, read as the reverse complement.
CCTGCTTCGAATTCCTTTGTTTTACTTAATTCTACAGCTTTAGATCTTTCATTTAAACTTGTAAATATATTATCGATTTCCTCTAATTTACTTGAGGAGAGTGCTAAGAATGTTATATTTAAAATAGCTCTATGCAGATCATCGGCTCTACTTCTTTTTATTTGTGATAGAATTTTTGCTAATGCTTGAACTGGTTTTATTTTAAAAGCAAAAACTAGCGGTTCGATTTTTCCGGTATTATGCCAATACGGAACAACCATGGAGTTGCTATTTAATTGTGATAATAGATCAGTTAAAATTCTTTCATCTAAAAGTGGTAAATCAACTGGGACTACTATAGCAAAAGCACTTTCAATAAAATCTAAAGAGGATACGATACCCAATGTAGGACCATTACATAGAAATTGATTATTGTCTTTCGCTATGATTACCTTCGACTTAATATCTACAGATAATTTATCGATATATGAATGGTAGATTGATTTTCGATCTTCGAATTTTACCATGACGATAATTTTATCACAAAAATTGGAAAGCGTTCTAATTGTTTTTTGAAGAATTACTTCACCATTAAATAGCATTAGTGCTTTATCACGCCAAGGTTCATTTTCTTTTTGAAAGCGTATACTATATCCACCAGAAAGAACTATTCCAGTAATTGATTGCTTTGGAGATTTTTGGTGGATCATCTTCTTCAACATATGAATTGATTAACTAAGATTCAATATTCTTTCGATTAAAAAGATAAAAAAGATGAAAGAAGAAGTACTCTAATTCCCTCTTCGACGTTCGCTTCTTGAACGCGTTTTAGGAGGTTTCTTCTTAATCTCATCGGAGATACTTTTCATATCGATTTCTTTCTTCTCTTCTTCCTCTTCCTCTAGTTCATCCTCAGCATCATCTTCTGCGTAATATGCTTCTTCGATTTCCTTATCGACTTTCTTTCTCAGCTTCTCTTGTTCACGCATTTTGATGATAGTTTCAGAAACTTCAACTTTTCTCACTTCACGACCAACAGTGAAGAGAACAGAACCAAATACCATGAAAACAAAGAATATTGCTATGATACTTGCTGCAAATATTCCAATTGGTGGAATTGGCTTAATATCTTCCACTTCTGGGATTTTAAAGAGAAGCCAGGAAATCATGTTTTCCCAGAGAAGAGCATTATCATATACTTCAAACCATGTATCAGAACTTGTATTTGTTATTGCTAAATCACTGAACATAATGGCCGATGCACAAGATATACCACGACTATCATATGCATCAATTTCATTTGCTGCTAAAACAGTGTGTTCCTGTGTTTTACCGCCTTGAACTTCTCCATCAGCATTAACTTCGTATGTTGTAACTGATGTGTTAATCAATCTTTGAGCAAATATTGTACTTATGGAAGTAGTATAGGTTAGTAATTCATCAACTGGGCTACTGTTAAGAAATCCTTGAATTATTGAATGATCATTCGAGATAGTTTTATTATCAATGTAAATGAATCGTTCATCATCATATCGATTGTTTAAATCATTCATTAAAGTTATATGAGCTTGATCTATTGATAAACTCCCGTAATCCACTTCATCTTGACCACCGCTACCCATCATGTAGTTCAGGTAATTTGAATTACTTGTGTAATTTCTCATTTCTTCTTCAAAGAAATATGGATTAGCCAAGTATAGAACAGAACCACCGTCACGATAGAATTCAAACAACGCTCTTCTTTCAATCTCAGAAAAGGCACTATCAGAAAATGAATTGTCTGATTCTAAAGCTTTAATTGCATGTAGATATGGAGCGGGAAGAATAATCAAATCAGCACCTTGAAGATTCACTAATGAAAAATTATCATAATTTATGAAAACTGTAATTTCATAATGTTCCTCAATTGCTTGGATAGCTGATTGCATTTGGGTATGATTAAAGGTTTGTTGATGAGCTACATCAAATATAACAATTGGTTTACTCTTGCCCTTATAATCACTGCCAGCATTAACATTTGTAAAGTTAAAGCTTAACTGAAATAGAAGTACAAGACTCAAAATAATCATTAATGTATAGGTAGTTTTCTTCGATTTCATTGCAATCAACCTAATATTAGTAGATAATAATTATATCAGTGGATGTTCCTCAATTACCACTTATATAACTTTTTTGAAGATTTAGCTAAGTCAAATATTAAACTATTTTCATTACAATAAAATGAAAATATGTGTTTTAATCCCTTTTAGAATTTAAAAGGATGAATAACAGTAAATTTAAATGTGCTAGTTCTGGCAGTAAAATGAGAATCCAGTTGTGATAATTATGGGCACAATTTTCTTAGCAGTAACAGGAACACAAGGTTCGGGAAAATCCGTTTTCACTGATATTGCAAAAAGGAAATATAAAATTCCAACATACAGACTAGGCAATATTATCTTTGATGAATGCAAGAAGAGAGGATTAGAAATTAATGGTCGCAACATTGCCAAAATGGCTGCAGCTCTTAGATATGAAGAAGGCGATCAAGCTATTGCAGGAAAAGCCATACCAGCAATTAAAGAATTAATACAAAATAATCCTAAAATGCTTCTCATAGATGGGATTCGATCTTTTTCAGAATTAGCATTATTACGTGCTGAATTCGGTGAAATAAAACTTGTAGCAATTATCTCATCTTTAAAAGTCAGGAAGGAACGAGTAGAGGCAAGAAAACGAATAGATCATGAATCAGAAGGAGATTTCCAAGAAAGAGAACAAAGAGAACTTGGATTTGGTTTAGGAGATGCAATAACTAAAGCAGATCACTATATCTTAAATGATGGGATTTTAAAAAGTGAGTTCATTAGCAAGATAGAAGAGCTTCTAGAAAGAATTATGGATAATAAATAATAAAATCAAAATTAGTTTTGAGTAATTACGCTGAATTAAATAATATATAATTCAGCATAACTGTTATCAGAATCTACCAGCTGTGCTTTCTTATTTTTGCAGTAGCTCCATAGCCACAGCTTGCACAAACTGCTTTTCTCAAATTATAGGAATTCTTACCGCATCTTCGACAGCGAATGTGTGTTGGTGTACGATTTTTCTTTCCTTTACTGGGAGTTCCTTTGGTCATTGTGATTCACCATTAAATTTTATTTTTGAAGTTATTACTTCTTTGCGACACTAGGTGGTGGACTAATAATTATCACATTATCTCCACGTAAGATGATTGTTCCTAAGTTATTATTTTCACCATCGTCAATTATTTCCTCCGCTTCATCCAGAGTTAAGTTGAGATGAGCATCATAATTTTTTAGCTTGCCTCTTAATTGACGTCCACCCTTCAATTTCACTAATACAATACCATTTAATGACATTGAGAGTAAATCCATTGGTCGATCTTTGTTCAATCGTTTCTCTTGTTTGCTCATTTTGAATTGTCTCCAAACATAAGATATAGAACAATCTATTTCTTTTTTGTAAATGATTGGTTTTTAAATTCTTTCTCTATTTCTATTCTCCACATAAATTGAAAAATAGGACAGAGGAGATATTCTGATATTTTGAACCAATTTAGTGCTTTTAAGCTTTTAGCTTAATTAACATTTGGCAAAAATATATTAAATTACCACGCAGAATTTAATCAAATCTCATTTGGTGGAATAAAAAAATGCAGATTCTACGAAGACATATAATGCGTAAGGGTGATTTCAAATTACTCAAAGAGCAATTAAGTAAGATAATAGAAGGTTCCGTTGATTCATTGTTTGAAAAGGGTGCTGAATTAATTATAACTGATAGTGGTGAATTATACGCAGAAAACAAGAAAATTCTTGCTTTTAAGATTGAAGATAAAGTTATTCCAAGTCTTCGTGCTTTAAATGAAGGATTAGTAAAACTCCCAACGATTACTGTTGATATGGGAGCGGTACCTTACGTAACAAATGGGGCTGATGTAATGGCTCCTGGTATAACTCATGTAACTGATGGTTTAGTAGCAGGAGATATTGCTACTATAATTGATGAAAATTTTGGAAAATCACTTGCCGTAGGTGAATTACTTTTTGATAGCAATAGTATCAAACAAACAGAAAAAGGGAAAGTGATTAAGAACCTACACTATGTAAATGATAGCATATGGTCCTTAGAGTTGTGAAAAGAAATTCTAGACCAGTCTTATTGTTTCTAATACATCAGGTGCTTTCGTTTCGATTTTCAGCATTTTATGTAAAGTTGATGCTAACGAAATACACTTTGATTTTTCACCATGTATTAGGAAGAGCTTTTCCGGTCGAGGTGTTGCTTTTCGAGCATAATTCAAAAGTTCTCGACGATCACTATGACCTGAAAATCCAATGACTGTATGAATTTCCATCTCAATCTTGAGAACGCGAGCATGTCCTTTTTCCATAAGAGTAATTTCATTCACATTCTTCTGTACTTTTCGTCCCAGTGATCCTTCACCCTGATAACTTACGAATATCAAGGAGTTCTTTGCACCTCGAGATAATTTATCGAAGTATTCTACAGAAGGTCCACCTGTGAGCATACCACTTGTAGCCATAATGATACAAGGATCACCCAAGATGATTTGAGCTCGTTCATCTTTACCCTCAACTTTATGAAAACATTCCGATAAAAATGGATTTTGTCCAACATGAAAGATTTTCTCTCTCAATTTTCTGCTGAGATATTCAGGATGACAAGTAGTTACAGCAGTTGCTTCTGAAATCATTCCATCCATATAAATTGGTACTTTAGGAATCATACCTCTAGCCATTAAAGATTCGAGTACAATTTGTAATTCTTGTGCACGCCCAACTGCAAGAACAGGTATGAGGACTTTTCCTCCTCTGGTTAGGGTTTTTACAATTACATCCATTAATTGATTTTCTGCCTCTTTATTGGTTGGCATTACATCTTGTGGATTCCCATATGTAGATTCCATAAATAATGCTTCTAAACGTGGGAATTTTGAGACCGCGGGATCTAATAAATTGGTTTGTCGATATTTGAAATCTTGAGCAATAGCTAAATTGTAGAGCCCATTTCCAATATGTAAATGTACAACAGCTGAACCCAAAATGTGACCTGCGTTATGTAAAGTTAATCGAACGTCTGGTGAGATATCAGTTACTTCACCATAACTCAAAGGTATTGTATGAAGAACTAAATCCCGAACATCTTTTGAACTATACGGTAATAACTTACCTTCTTTTTTGGCTACATCCAAATAATCAATTTGTAAAAGGGTCATTAAATTACTTGTAGCTTTAGTTGTATACACCGGACCTTCAAAACCATACTTATACAAGTATGGTAGGAAACCACAGTGATCTAAATGCGCATGGGTTATCACAACAGCATCAAGATTTTCTATTGAAAATTCTAAAGTATCAAGTCTTGGAAACATATCTTTAGTAGTGTTCCGACCCACATTAACTCCACAATCAATTAAAATGCTACTCTCTGGAGTACGTAATAAAGTAGCACTACGACCAACTTCACGATAACCCCCAAGTGAAGTTATTCTCACCCATTCAGTAGGAAACATTTGTTTTCTATGAATTCTTTTCCCAACTTTTCGGAGTATTTTTTTTCTTTCTTCACTATTTTTGAATAAGATATCACGAACAGTTTTGATAATTCGAGATTCCAAAGGAGGTGCTCTTGAGACATTTGGTCTCCAAAAAGTTTCAGAAGTTATTTTTCTTAGTGTCGCGCCATTCTTTCCAATCACTAATCCAGGTTTAGCTGCCTCAATAAGAATTTCACCAATATTTGGATCAAATTGAATTGTGGATACTTCTGCTTCCTCTGGAACAAGCTCCCTAACTATTTTTGTTGCTTTTGCTTGATCCATTCTTACGGATGGATCTGAGCGAATAACAATACGTTTTCGTAAATCCTTTGCTAAATTTTTGACCAGTTCACCATTGTCAACTAAAATTTGTGGATTTCTTGAATAAACAGCTACTTCGGGCCCTTCAAATTCTATTTCTGTTATATCAGCTGAAGGTGGGGTTTTTGCCAGAATTTCTGTTTTTATTTCATTCAGTGTTTCTTGACTTATTAACATGTTTTTTCTCTCGCATGTTTTACAATTTTATATTTTTTAAATTATTTTTATTTTGAATTTTTTTTTTTAGAATTCCAGGTTTTTTTCGGCTTAAGAAGACTTATCTTTTTTAATTTAGATTTCGTTGTCTTTTATGTCATACTAATCATGTAATCTTGGGAATCGTTGCTCTTTCGATGTGTCTTTAATTGGGGAATTCAACCAAAATTGAGTTTAAAACCACAAGTTAAGATAATGGCACTCTTGCCAAAAAAACTCCTTAGAATATCATGGAATTATTTTAGTATTTAAAACTATTCGTAATGGTTATTTTAATGCAGAGCTCAAAATTCGACTTCTTATTTCTTTTTAGTTTTTTGACCGTTTAATACTTAACCATGAAAAAGCTATTAAAAGAGGAGTATTTGTTGAAAAATAGCAGAAAAAAAAATTGGTGAATATAAATTGTCAAAGAAAAGAAAGATAGTTGAATCAGTCCCAAACTATAGTGAGGGAACAGATGGGAAGGTAGTTGAAGCTATTGTTGATGAAATAAGAAATACACCAAAAACAAGAATTGTTGACATACAATATGATTCTGATTATAATAGAGCAGTAATTACTTTTGTTGGTGAACCCGAAGCGGTTCTTCAAGCGAATATTGCTGCTTCTAAAAAAGCTCTTGAATTAATTGATATGACAAAACACAAAGGTCAACACCCGCGCATTGGTGCGACAGATGTTGTGCCTTTTGTTCCAGCTCAAAATATGACAATGGAAGAATGTACTGACTTAGCTAAAAGATACGCAGAGGCAATGGCGAAAGAAGGTATTCCCATTTATCTCTATGAAGAATCAGCAACCAAGCCAGAGCGAAAAAATATTGATAATATACGCGTTGGAGATTATGAAGGACTTAGAAAAACAATAGAAACTAATCCTGATCACAAACCTGATTTTGGCCCTTCAAAATTCCATCCTAAGGGAGGAGCCACTGTTACTGGAGCCAGAATGCCCCTTGTTTGTTTGAACATAAACTTAGGAACATCTGATGTTAAAATTGCTAAAAGAGTGGCGAGAAGGATTCATCTTGCATCTGGAGGTTTAGTCAACATTAAGGCTATGGGAACAGAAATTGATGGAGAAGATTTTGTTCAAGTAGGTATTAGTAATGTGAATTACAAGAAAACTCCAATGTATAGACAACTAGAGTTAGCAAGAATTGAAGCTGCAAGATATGGTGTACCAATCATTGGTACAGAGTTAGTTGGACCAATTCCTTTAGAATCAGCATTAAATTCTCTTGAATATTATCTTCAACTTGTTAATCCTAAAAAACTTACAGAAGAAAATCTCATTGAGCATTATTTTGATTTCTAAATAAATTTTTCAGCGAGTGGCAAACACTCGCATATTTCTTGTTTTTATTTATTTTCTACAACAATTTTTCCATTCTTAATTACTTGAGAGACAAGATTAACTCCAAATTGATAAGATAGGAAGTAATGATTCGGTACATCGAATATTGTAATATCAGCATTTTTACCAATTTCCAATGATCCAATTTTATTTTCTCGTTGAATTGCACATGCAGCATTTATTGTTGCAGCAGTCAAGGCTTCAGCAGGTGACATTTTCATATTATAACAGGATAGCACAATGGCCATAAGCATTGATTCTGTCCAGCAATTTGGATTCAAATCAGTTGCAATAGCAACAGGTATACCATAATCTATCATTTTTCTTGCCGGTGCATAATCTTTCATCATTAAGCAGAATGGGGTTCCAGGTAAAAGAACAGCAATAACACCTGCTTCCGCCATTGCTTTTAATCCTGCATCATTTGATTGTAACAAATGACCTGTTTGTACTGCTTTTAGTTCAGCAGCTAATGCGGCTCCGTTTGTATCAACAATTTCATCAATATGAATGATGGTCTTAATATCTAATTTCCTTGCAGCTAGGAGAATTTTTCTTGTTTGATCTATAGAGAAAATCCCTTTCTCACAAAAAACATCACAGTATTCAGCTAATTCCTTTTCAGCAATTTTTGGAAGCATTTCCTCAATTACTAAATCAACATAATCATCAGTTTTTCCTTTGTACTCTGGAGGTATAGCATGAGCACCGAGAAATGTTGGTATTAAATCAATAGGATGTTGCTTATTTAATGCCTTGATTGCCTCTAATGATTTGATCTCATCTTTTGTTGTCAAACCATAACCTGATTTTGCTTCGACTGTTGTGGTTCCATATCTTAGCATCTTATCTAAGATATTCTTCCCATTTTCAACTAGATCATCGATTGAAGCTTTTCGTGTTTCCCTTACTGTTTTTAGAATCCCACCACCTGATTCAAGAATTTCCAAATAAGTTTTTCCAGCTAATTTCATTGTTAATTCATTCTCTCTTGAACCAGCGAAGATAAGATGAACATGAGGATCAATGAACCCAGGAGTTACTAATTTATTTGAAGCATCAATTTGAATGGTACTCTCAGCGATTTTCACAGTCTTCAATAAATCCTCTGTAGTTCCTACGAAAACTATTTTTCCATCTTTAATGGCTAAAGCACCATCATTTATTATAGCCAATTCTTTCATAGCTTTACCAATGCGGGGAGCACCGAATTTCGAGTTCAATGTTGCTAATTCATTAGCATGCTTAATCACAAGATCAGGAACTAATTCCTTAGGATTCTCAGAAGACATATTCTCACGAACCTTAATTCTCGTTTTTCAAATGAGGAAGTTAATACTTAAGAAGATTACTTTAAACAACAGAAAAAATTTAACAGAGAGTAATGAAATCTAAAATAAGCAGAAAAATTGAAAGGTAATCAATCAAGGATTTATACTATACAATATCGGAGATAATTAAATTGGCGGATCTGAAAAAAGAAATCGAAATATATGGTCGACCAATGCACATGGATCTGAAACCAGAAGAATCTTTGGCAGCAGATGAAAGTGCTGAAATGTTGCAATGTAAAACTTGGGACGCTGAAGCAGCACTTAGAATGCTGAAGAATAATTTACACCCAAATGTTGCGCGAAATTGGGAGGAATTAATTGTCTATGGGGGATCTGGAAGAGCTGCAAGGAATTGGAAGGAATATCATAAGATTGTAAGAGCACTAAAAGAGCTCGAACCCGATGAAACTTTATGTGTTCAATCCGGAAAACCCGTATATATTGCTCCAACACATGAAGAAGCACCAAGAGTGATAATTGCTAATTCAAACCTAGTTGGATACTGGGCAACTCAAGATTATTTCGATGAAATGGATCGACTTGGATTAATGATGTACGGTCAAATGACCGCTGGAAGCTGGATCTACATTGGTACCCAAGGGATTCTTCAAGGAACCTATGAGAGCTTTGCTGCTGCAGCCAAAATGGATTTCAATTCCGATTCTCTTGCAGGAAAATTAATCCTAACCGCTGGTATGGGAGCAATGTCAGGTGCACAACCATTGGCTGCAACCTTGAATGATGCCGTAATTATAGATGTTGAAATAAAAGATTCAGAAATCGCCCGAAAAGTTGAGGAAAATTATTGTGACAAAATGACCTACGATCTTGATGAAGCAATCAAGTGGGCACTAGAAGCAAAGGAAAAGAAAGAACCTCTATCCATTGGACTTGTAGGGAATGCCGCGGACATTCATCCAGAACTCATAAGGAAAGGAGTAATCCCCGATATTGTAACAGATCAAACTTGTGCACATGAAGTGAAGAAATATGTACCAAGTGGCTATGGGAAAAATTTTGTGGAGCTTCTTGAAAGCGGAGTGGAAATTAGTGAAAGAGAATATGTTCGTGAATCCTTCAAATCTATGGCGTCACATGTAAAAGCAATGATTGATATGCAAGAGAAAGGAGCAATTGTGTTCGATTATGGAAATGCTATTCGTAATCAAGTGGAATTAGCACTTGAAATAATTAATGGTAATGCTCCTGCAGCTGCAGGAATGACAAAAGACGATGTTGAAGATATGAAGAATCACTTCAAGAAAATTGGTTTAGTCACTGTAAGAAATAAGAAAGGTGGTTACGTTTTTCCAGGTTTCGTATTAAAATATGTGAGACCTCTTTTCTGTGAAGGGAAAGGACCTTTCAGATGGGCTATTTTATCTGGAGACCCTAAGGATTTAGCTGCTATTGATGATGCTCTCATTTCAACATTCCCAGATGATAAACCATTAGTAAGATGGATTGATCGAGTACGTGAAAAAGTACCAATTCTTGGATTGCCAACAAGAATATGTTGGTTAGGATATGGTGAACGAGCCAAATTTGGATTGATAATTAATGATCTCATTAAGGAGGGAACAGTATCCGCTCCAGTTGTTATTGGTAGAGATCATCTCGATTGTGGATCAGTTGCATCACCAAGCAGAGAAACAGAAGGCATGAAAGATGGCAGTGATGCCATTGCTGATTGGCCACTGATTAATTTTGCATTAAACGCAGTTAATGGCGCTAGTTGGGTTTCCTTCCATCATGGAGGAGGAGTTGGAATTGGAAATTCCCTTCATGCAGGCATGGTAATTGTAGCAGATGGCACAAAGGAACGAGCAAAACGATTGCAAAGAGTCCTCACCGTTGATCCCGGAACAGGTGTTGCACGACATGTCGATGCAGGATACGATTTAGCAATTAATGTGGCGAAGGATCGAAAAGTAAAGATTCCAAAATAGTTGGTGATATGAGTGACAATACTTACACTATCATTTGAAATAGATTCAGAAAAAGTTTGCAAACAAATTGAATTGTTTATCCAAGAAATGATTAAAACATCAAATACTAAGGGACTTATAGTTGGTTTAAGCGGAGGTATTGATTCATCTGTTTGCGCAGCTCTAGCCGTTCGTGCAATTGGAAAAGAAAAAGTTCTTGGTTTAATAGAACCCAATGCGAAGCTAGATCCAGCTTATGAAGAAGATGCTCGCGAACTTGCAAAACAGCTTGGAATTGAAGTTAAGAAAATCGCAATTACCGATATGGTTGCTGCTTTTATTTCGAACGCGGATGTGGAAATAGCTAAAAATCAGCTTGCTTTAGGAAATGTTATGGCACGATTACGAATGGTAGTGAATTATGCATACGCAAATCATATGAATTATCTTGTTCTTGGAACTGGTAATAAAACAGAGTTTTTGGTTGGATATGTCACAAAATATGGGGATGGTGGAGTTGACTTCGAACCATGTGGAGGATTATACAAAACACAAATCCGCTTATTAGCGAAGCATCTTAATATCCCAGAAAAAATCATTATGAAACCTCCTTCAGCTGGTCTTTGGGTAGGTCAAACAGATGAAGGGGAAATGGGTATTACATATGACACATTGGATATGATTTTGCTATCAAAGGAAAAGGGTTACTCCAAAGAGCAAATCCTTGAAGAATTAAAAATCGAGGAATCGTTGATTGATAAAGTGGATAAAATGATTAAGAATTCAGAGCATAAAAGGAAAATGCCCCCAATATTAGAACTCGACCTCTGAATTCCGATACTTTTTATTTCTAAAAAAACAACAGTTTCCTAGAATATATTAAGATAAATAATCTAAGGTGCTTTAATGTGACAACAGGAATAATACAACCTGTGGAATTAGAAGAACTTGTATTTGGTGAAAAAATATCTCCTGATAAACCAGTAGCTAAATTAATTCACATTTTTGGTGAAGCAGGTTCTGGTAAAACAACCTTAGCGTTGCAATTGACTTGCGGGATAGGTCTTTTAGGAAAAAAAGTGATTTTTATTGATACAGAAGGGAAAGTTACTGGAACGAAAATTAAAGCTATTGCTAAGGAAAAAACTTTTCCAAAAATAAATCAGATGTTGAAACTGTATGTTCCCACAAATTTCCAAGAACAACATTCTTTGATTAGTAATCTTGAGTATTACCTCTTGAATCAAGATATTGGTTTAATTATAATTGATACAATTACTAATCTTTATCGCCAAGAAGAAAATTTTGGGAAAAATAAAAAAAACATCTATGAGAAACTTGCTTTTCAAGTGGCATTGCTAAGGAAACTCTCTCAAGATCAACAGATTCCAATTATTATAATTAACCAAGCAACAATGACGAAAGTTGAAGATTCAGAAGGATTGAAAAGTCTAAAACGCGAGAGGGTTAGTCCTGTTGCTAAAGCTATAATGGAGTATTGGGTTGATAGAGAAATTATTTTGATATCACATGGCTGGGGGAATTTTGAAGGAAGAATTCCTAATGAATTTAAAGGAAGAGTTAAATTTGGGATAGACACAAAAGGAATTATTCCTTTGGATTAAAATTAATAATTACATGTGACGTATCATGTCTGAAGAGAAAGAAGAACCCATACAAGAAGAGGAGCTTCAAGACAACCCAGAAGTTCTGGATCTAAGAAAGAAACTCACTGGTATGAGTAAAGATTCAATGAAGAAAACAACAGATGAAATTCGAACAGAAATATCTCAGATGTCATCAAAGATTAAACAATTAAAGAAGACTCGAGAAGAATACAACTCACAAGCAAGACATCATAAAAGCATGCGCGATAATGTCTCTGATGAGAAATTCGTCCAGATTGAGGGAATACAAGACGAAGCTAACAAACATAAAGAACTCAGAGATGAATGTAATATACAAATTAAAAATAACAAAGAACGTAGGGAAATACTTCGAGATGAATTACGAGACGCTTGGGATAAGGTAAATGAGTTGCGTCAGAAATATTACAAAATGAAGGATGAAGTAGGTGTACTCCCAGAAGATCTTACTAACGAAATCAGAGATCTAGAATGGAAACAACAAACTGAATCTCTAGATGCTGATGAGGATGCTGAAATAACAAAGCGAATCTCAGAACTATATGAAAAAGCATATACAGCACACGTTATCGGTTTTTCTTCTGATGAATTAGAAATTGCAATCAATACCGCAAAGAAACTCTCAGAAGAACATGAAAAAGCTCATCTTAATGTTCTGCATTATCATGAAGAAGGGCGAAAGCACCATCAAAAAATGCTTGATTTCTATAAACAACTAGATGGAATGCGAACATCTGGCAGTGGACTTCATGAGAAGTATTTGGAAGCAAGACATTCTGCAGATATCTCCCATCAAAAAATAGTGGAAATTTATGAGCGAATAAAAATCAATCAATATTTGATGGACATGATAGATGATGAACAAATTCGAAGACGACAGGAAAGAAGTCAAAAATTAAAGAAAGAACGGATTGAGGAAACGAAGAAAAAGCAAACCTCAAGTAAAAGGATGACTTTAGAAGAATTAAAATTGCTTATGGGTGAGGATGAAGAATAATTTCAATCATCACGCTCAACGTAAGATTATTGAATAACTAACTTCGCTAAAAATTATTATAAGTTCAAAAACAGGTAATTATTATGACTAGAATAGCAATTGTAGAACGGGCGAAATGCAACAAAAAGAAATGTTCTTTGGAATGCATTAAATTCTGTCCTGTAAATAGAACTTCAGATGAACCCTGTATTGATCTTGACGATACAACAGGAAAAGCAAAAATCATTGAATTACTGTGTACAGGATGCGGAATTTGTATTAGGAAGTGCCCCCGTGGAGCTATTCAAATAATTAATTTACCTGATGAGCTTGAGACGGATTTAGTCCACCGCTATGGAAGAAATGGTTTCAAATTATATCGTTTACCCAAACCTAAACCCGGTCATGTATTAGGATTAATAGGGCAAAATGGTGCTGGTAAGTCAACTTCTCTTAAAATACTATCTGGTCAACTAAAACCCAATCTCGGAAATTGGAGTGACCCACCAGAATGGGATGAAATTATTGATAATTTCAGAGGTTCAGAACTTCAAAATTATTTTACTGCGATGCAGGATAAAGAATTAAAGACAGCAATAAAACCTCAAGAGATTAGTGGATTGCCAAAAATTACTAAGGGAGTAGTTAAAGACCTAATTATAAAAGTCGATGAAAAAGGAATGGTAGATGAAGTTAAGAATCTTCTTAACCTTGATACGTTTTGGGAAAGAGAATTGAGTGTTCTAAGTGGTGGAGAATTACAAAGAGTTGCTATAGCAGCCACTATTGTAAAGGACGCAGATGTTTACTTGTTTGATGAACCTTCGAGTTTCTTAGATGTGAAGGAGAGGATTAATGCTGCAGAGGCCATTCGGACACTTATTGCAGATGATAAATACGTCATAAACGTCGAGCACGATTTAGCTGTTTGTGACGCGATAAGTGATCAGATCAGCATGTATTATGGTTCTCCTGGGGGATATGGAATTGTCACTCATCCAAAAGGAGTAAGAGACGGAATTAATGTTTTTCTAGAAGGATACATTCCTGATGAAAACATGAGATTTAGAGATTATGCAATCAAATTCAGTCGTACTCCTGAACCAGCAGAAGGAGGAACAAGCCATAGAATCGCATTAAGATATGGGAAATTCGCTAAGGAGTTCAATGGTTTCTCTTTCACTGCGAGTCCAGGAACAGTTCATTCTGCAGAAGTAATTGGGATTATTGGACCGAATGGAATTGGTAAAACTACCTTCGCGAAAATACTAGCTGGAGATGAAAAACCAACAGAAGGTGAAGTGATAATCGAGGATAATATTAAACCTCCTCCTAAGGAATCTTCTGAAGAAACAGAGGAAAAAGAAGAAGAAAAGAAAGAAGAGAAAAGCGGATTTAAAATTGCTCATAAGCCACAATACATTTCCCTTGATTTTGATGGAACTGTTGAGGAATTCTTCCTTTCAATAAATGTTGCGTTATTAACAGATCCTTGGACAAGAGCTGAAATAATTCGTCCTTTGAATATTGAAGGATTACTTACTCGCGAAGTCAAGGATTTAAGTGGTGGAGAACTTCAGAAAATAGCAATCGCAGGAACTCTTGCTCAAAAATGTGACATGTATTTGTTAGATGAACCTAGTGCATTTCTTGATTCAGAAACTAGAATGGTTGTTGCGAAAGTAGTTCAAAAGATTGTTCGATCAAGAACACGTTCTGCTTTTGTCATTGACCATGACTTAATGTTTATTGATTATTTGAGTGATAATTTAATGGTTTTTGAAGGCGATCCGGGAGTTACAGGAAAAGTGAAAGCTCCAACTGATCTTCGTCGGGGAATGAATCGCTTCCTAAAAGCTGTGGATGTCACTTTTAGAAGAGACAAGGTTAGTGGAAGACCTCGAGTAAACAAGAAGAAATCACGATTAGATAGAGCTCAAAGAGATATAGGCGAATTCTATTATGTGCCTTCTACTCTGGAAAAGGAATGAATCGATTACATGAAATCGACAGTTTCCTCATCTTTAGGATCTAAACCATAGATTCTTTCATGCGCCCATGAAAATGGTCTCACTTTCTTCTCCATTTCTTCAAGTAACCAATCCATAATTTTCTCGCCTACTTTTTCACCATATATTTTTTTAGCGTTTCTCATAGTCTTTATTGTCTCATTATCATTTTTGATAAAATCAACAATTTTCACTATATTCTCGGGAGTAGATGGTGGGACGAGGACATTTGATTTCGCATCGAACACAGATTCAGGACGATCAGTATTAAAGCGTAAAGTTAAACATAAAACATCTTGAATTTCATTCAGCTCTTCTTGGATGCTTCCGGAATCAGTTAATTCAGCAAAACATTTGCCACTCTTCCAGAATTCAATAACTTGCCCATACTCTCGCCATAAAGGTGTGAAAACAAAATTATCATATTTATCGTTTGCTTGTAAAACTTTCTTTCGTAAGTTGAAGAACTCTAGCGCTCTTTTTGTTGCAGTCAACTCAACCCAAGTTATTGGGACACCCTGCTCAACAAGATCTAAAACACCTTTCACAATTGCTTTGAATCTTTTTGAGGTAAGATTACCTCTCCTATGGACATCAACTCTAATCCAATCATCATATTTCTCCAAATCTGGATAATCATCAAAAGCAGAGGTTTCAGTTTTGGGAACAAGTTCCATTGCATCAACAACTGAATTACCGACAACGCGTATTGATTGGTCAGGATAACCTTCTCGCAAAAGGTTTTCTCTACTTGTTTCACACGAAGCAAGAAGATAAGCAGCACCAGCACCTGAAACGAAAGTGTCCCATTGTTCTGGCCAAGGTTCAGCTCGATTTAGTTCCCACTTTCCATTCCATTGTTGATTAATGAAATCCTTGACATCTGGCACTGTTTCTTTAAACAGATTTAGCTCTTTGAATGAGATAGGATTCATACCTCGTATGCCAGCTTCATTTTGAGCGACACCTGAGCGAGTAGCTAGGAACCATGAAGCAGAAACAATTGCTGCTGTTAGAGTATCACCATGTGGGATTGGTAAGACAACTCTATCTGGGTATTCCTTTCTTAACCATTTACCTATTGCACCAACTTTGTAAAAGATCTCTACAGATTTTTGCATCAAGTCGCCCTTAATCTGTAGGTCAATCAAGGGATTCATCTGGAACTCTTTAATACCATACCCTAGTAAATCATCAAAATGCTGTCCAGTAGTTGCACAAATAACAGGGATATTTTTCTTGTTTGCCCAATAGATAAGTGGTGCTTGTTTGTAAAAATCTGGTTTAGTACCAATAGCAACCATGAGAATCCATTTGTTTTTATCAGATCCATCGATGATTTTTCGGATTTCTTTTTCATTCACTTTTGGGGGAATGAAATCGGGTTCGGGATAGTTGAAAGATTCCATAAACGACACATTTCCTTTTATTTAATCTCTGAGATAAAGTATTAATCCCTTGCTTAACTACTAAAATTTTTTCTTGATTTCTTATATAGATATGCTTTTTCTTAACATTTCTATATTGATTTTACCTGCGGAGAAAGTTTTCCCGGAATTAACATTATTTATCGTTAATTTTGCAGGAGCAAACAATGCAGGATCGATCTTGTAGAAATCACCTTGTACTTTTTTCACCACATCAAAAAACAGTGACCCATAACTGGATGAATTTGATGAGATAGTTTTCTCTAAGAACTCCTTAAGCTCTGAATCATCATTACAATCAACTTGCAAGTACACATCTGACCCATAAATCAGCATATCATTAGTTCTTCCTAACATAACATCCGATTTCTTAGCAATTGGAGCAATAGGTGCAACGCCACATGCGGATAAAATGGATGTAATATCAAAACCAAGATCATGTAATTTGTGAATTGCCGTTTCAACAGATCGACCCGATACTTGAGTTGATCCTGCTATGCTTGCTGTTGGAGTAACAATTACACACAAACCATCTAAGACAATGCCACATTTTTCTGCTATATATGACAGAATCTTATCAGGTGGATATTTGTTTGTCTCTAGAACAATAACAGTTTCATTATGTTCATCTTTGAATGATAGGTTTTCATAGATGCTCTTTGGCTTTTTCGCAAGTATTCTTGCGGGACCGCTTCCCATTGCCTGATAACCATCTTTATTTATAGACCAACCTGCAAACTGGGATCCCATAGTAGCTATAGCTGGAAAATCAGTAACAACAGTAATTGTAGGCAAAACCAAATCATCATATGTTTTCAATCTAAGATTTACCTCTCCAAGCCCACCTAAACAAACTTGGGTTGTATATACACCAGCTAAGAAACCTCCTCGCGCTTTCAAACCTAGATCAAAAATTGTTGGACCAAGCTCAGTTTCTATCATTATCCCTCTCAGCATTTCCTCTATTTCAAGCATTTCATCAAATAATGCCACAGCCGTTTCGTTCATATTGGTCTCAATAACTTTTTTCTTATTAGACATGGAGTTTTCACCTATTGTTACACATTTGATATTATATCACAAATCCTTCAAATTTATTTTAATACTACCCAATTTTCCATCATAATTTGAGCTTGTTATTTGAATGATTTCTTCATTATCTTTTACTGCTAAAATTGCTTCTTTCATGGCTAGTTTTAAGTCCTCTTCGCTTGCAGCATTAATGACAATCTCATACACACATTTCGCTCCTTTCGGTAATAAAATATCTTCAATCTCATCCACTAATGTAGGACAGAATTGGTGGTTTGTGGATTCATCCAAGAAAGTATATTTTGAACCAATTTTAGAACCAGAACGACAAATTCCTCCAGGAAAAGAGGTAATTGCTTTTGCTGGAGAACCATGTATTTTTTTAATTGCAAATTTTGTAGCTGCTAATGTTTCCTTAGTCGATTTTCCAATAAGGATTATAAGACCCCCAGCTATACCTTTTACGAAATTGAAAGATTCCTCTATGAGAAATGATCCATCCATTACTGGAATCTTCCACATATCTCGTTCATATTTTGTAATCTTTTTCTGATGCCCGTCACCAAAATAAGAAATTAGTTTCCCAATTGGTTCGCTCTTTTCCCCTTCTTCCAGATAATTAAACACAGATGTTGTAGGGGCAGTCATTGCACTTTGAGAAATACGAGTTAAAAGTTCATCTTTCATCAATTTACTTCGTTTCGTCCAAATTTGTATGATAACGCCTGGTCGATTATCTGGTGTTTCTTCAGCTGAGACAATTCTCTCAATACCCGCTTCAGCAGAACACATGATTATACTTGTCGCGAAACCCACAGTACTCTGAGCTGCATCTAAAGCTGTTTCTTCATCAATTGCTGTAATTAGAATGCGGGAAAACCACATTTTGAAGCATTCAGAAAAAGTGTCAACAATTTTATCTTTCGACATGTTTCTAACTCTCTTTTTTCCGGAATTTAGCTCTTCGTTCATGAGCAATAATATGGGAATTAAATGCTTTTTGCCACCGTGATTCTATAATTAAGGGTACAATTCCAATTGTTAGAAATGTCAAGAAAATGAAAACAAGCATAGCTTTGTAGCCTTCAGGGCAATTCGCTTTACTTCGTGTTTTCGAAGTTGCTATATGCTCATGCAGAAGATGATACTTGACATACACTGGATACACAGGAAGCAAAAAGAGAAAGATAATCATTGTAGTTGGGCTGTTCTTGGTTGGATATGCTTCTAATTCAAAATCAAGAACTTTGTTGTAGTGATCATCTAAATCCTTGAAAAGCCAATAGGTATAGAATAAATAGTAAATCCCAAAGGTAAGTAAAGAAAATATGAGAACTCGTCTGTATCTCCTGGTTGTACCGAATTTATATTGTTGTGGCATATTATCATCACCAAATACTAACTTTATATCATGATATAAAAGGAAAAAGAAAAGGATTTTTCTTCTTCCCAATTGGTACTTTACTTTAACATCTCACTAGTTTTCAAGCTTTTCCAAGCTTCTGCGTCTCCGCGTTTAATTTTCCTGAATTCAGGGATATGTCTCAGAACTAAAACTAGCCATCCCGCTAAAGCATACAATAGAATAAATTGCCATCCTAATCCATCCATAAAATATGTGTGGGGCCAGAAAGCTCCTGGCAAACCGAATTTGAAAGAACTTCCAGGTACAAATAAATCAATTAAATACCAGAATGGTGTTATGAAGGTTGCTGCCCAACAAGCTCCTATTCCTGAAAAACCAGAGAGCTTTATCAGTACAAATAAGAGGATAATCCACACAAAAGCGGTTGGCCAGTAAAAGTAGAACAGTAATCCTGCGTAAGTTCCTAATCCTTTCCCGCCCTGAAATCGAAGATAAGGCATCCAACAGTGACCAACAATTGCTAGAATAGCAGCAAGCATTACATAATATTCAGTATATGTACTTGGATCGCCAGAATGGGGAGAGATTAAATACTCCACAATTGCAGCAGCAATCATTCCTTTCGTTCCATCAACTCCGAAAGTTATTGCACCCCACGGCCAGAGTCCGGCAGCTCTTATAGTATTTCTAGTACTAACAGAACCTGAACCAAATTCTCGAGGATCAATTCCTGCGACAAGTTTTGATACAATATAAGCAGTTGGAAAACTTCCAATGAGCAATCCAATAATAGGTGATACAATAAAAGGCCAAATAATTGTAATAGACAATGTAAATCACTAAAGCGAATCTATTGTATACTGCTTTAAAAAAAATTCGCTTGTAAGGTATTGTTGTTGCAAAAAAAGAAAAAGTAATGGATTTTTTTTAGAGCAAAAGAATATTCTTCTTCTCAAGTTTTATTAATCCAGCTTTATCTAGTTCTATCATTCTTTCTTCAATTGTTTCTATTGTAAGATTGAGTATTAATGATAAATCCTCTATAGTTGACTCTCCACCACGTGATGCCAGTGTTTGTATGATTCGTTGATCAATTCGCTGAGGTAACAAGTCAAAAGCAATGGCTCTAATTTGACGCCTAATGTTGGAATAGGTTGCTTCTGCAATTGATTTTGCAATGTTAACTTTGCTCAATTCCTTACTTAGCTCTTTAAGCAAATCACTAAATACTGAGAGTTTTTCTTTTGAGTTAGGAGTTTTCCCAAGCTCAGCACACTTTGTTACGATTTCAGCTAGCTCTGGGAAATCTTTTGGAGTTGATATTTCTATACTTGGGACATCAAACATTCCTACGTCAAACATTTCCGGGGATATCTGTACTTCCACTCTTACTGCTCGAGCAATTTGATAGTATCTTCGTGGAGCACCTTGGCCTGCATCTTTGAAATCAGAATCTAATAAGCCTGATTCTTCAAGTAACTGAAGATGGCGGAAGATCGCTTGCTGACCTAGATTAAGGTTGAACGCTAATTGAGTTAAATACATAGGTTCTGAAGCCAGCATAGAGAGTATTTTGCGTCTTGTTTCACTCTTTAATGCCAGGAAAATCTTGTCTGGGTCTGACATATTTCAATCACTCTTGTTTCAAGATTATAAGAAAAACCCTATATGTAGGGAATTTCTCCATCTTTGAACTTATCAGCAATAGTGCGATATTTCTTCATATCCTCAGAAGAACCTTTGTGGATTTTCTCTAAAGATTCTAAAAGCAGTTTTTGAGAAACCTTAAAACCCTTTGTTTTTAATTTCTCTAAAATTTCTTCTTTCGAGGTACTTTTTCCGATGAATTTCCTAACTGCAAGCATCCCTGCTTCTTTTGTAGCGGCTGCTATATCCGCACCAGTGTATCCTTCTGTAATCTTAGCTAACTCATCCATATTTACGTCACTTGCTAGGGTCATTTTTCGTGTATGTATTTTGAGAATTTCTTTTCGAGCTTTCAAGTTAGGAAGATCAAGTGAAATAAATCGATCTGTTCTACCGGGACGCAAAATTGCAGGATCAATGATATCAGGTCTATTAGTAGCCATAACTACAACTACATTCTTCAATTTTGATAAGCCGTCTATTTCAGTTAAGAGCTGACTAACAACTCGTTCTGTAACGTTGCTGTCATGTGTTCCTCCTCTCTTAGGAGTTATGCTATCAACTTCATCCATAAAGATGATACAAGGAGCTGATTGACGAGCCTTTCTGAAGAGCTCTCGGATAGCTTTTTCAGATTCACCTACCCATTTGCTCATAACTTCTGGACCTTTAATACTGATGAAATTTGCTTCACTTTCTGTAGCAACTGCTTTTGCTAAGAGAGTTTTACCTGTTCCCGGAGGTCCAAATAATAGAATTCCTTTTGGTGGTTCAACTCCTGCTTCCTCAAAAACTTCTGGGTATATTAGTGGCCACTCAATAGCTTCTCTTAATTCTTGAATAGCATTACTTAATCCACCAATCTCAGTCCATTTGACGTCAGGCTTTTCAATGAACACTTCTCGCAATGCGGATGGTTCCACCATATTTAAAGCGTTATCAAAATCTGTTTGCTTAACGATAATTTCTTGTAAAATATCTGGAGGTACTGTTTCTTCTTGCCAATTAATTTTAGGCAAAATTGTTCTCAACGCACTCATTGCAGCTTCTTTTACTAGGGCAGACATGTCAGCTCCAACAAAGCCATGGGTAATGGTAGCTATTCTGCCAAGATCTACGTCATCTGCTAATGGCATACCTCGAGTGTGAATGTGTAGAATATCCAATCTGCCTTTTTTATCTGGTACTCCAATCTCGATTTCACGATCGAAGCGACCTCCTCGTCTTAATGCTGGATCTATCGAATTAACACGATTTGTTGCAGCAATAACTACAACCTGACCTCGACTCTCAAGTCCATCCATTAAAGCTAATAATTGTGCTACGACTCTTCGTTCAACTTCACCTGTTACTTCAGATCTTTTAGGAGCAATAGCATCAATTTCATCAATGAAAATAATAGAAGGAGCATTTTCTTCTGCTTCTTTGAAAACACCTCGAATGTTTGCTTCGCTTTCTCCGTAGAATTTTGACATAATTTCAGGTCCACTTAGATGAATGAAGTGAGCATCGGTTTCATTAGCAACTGCTTTTGCTAACATTGTTTTTCCTGTTCCAGGGGGACCATGTAAGAGTAAACCCTTGGGTGCTTCGACACCTAATTTTTCAAAAATTTCTGGGTATCGTAAAGGTAATTCAATCATTTCACGCAATTTTTGAATTATGTCTTCTAAACCACCAATATCTTCATAGCTAATTGGAGCTATTTTTACATCTTCTGCAGTTATTGGTGCAGTGCGAAGATCGATATTTGTATTTGCTGTAACCACAACAGTGTTCAATTGCTTGGGAGCAACTCGTGCGACTTTGAAAACTATTTGATTTCCACCAAGAATTTGAATCCTTATTGAATCGCCAACAGACACTGGACGTCCAGTAAGTATTTGCAAGAGGAATTTACCATCTAGCTCCCCTCTAATATTTTGGGTAGGGGCAACTATTACTTTAGTTCCAGTAGGTGGTTTTATTTTCTTGATCGTTACAAATTCATCTAATCTGACACCAGTATTCATTCTAATAGTGCCATCAATACGTATGATTCCTTTTCGTTCATCTTCAGGATAACCAGGCCATACTTTTGCAGCAGTTCTTGTTTTACCGCTTATTTCAATAATATCGCCTGCAGTTAAGTCTAGTTGTGCCATTAATGAATGACTAATTCTTGCTAGACCCTTACCTACATCGCGATACTGGGAATCTGATACTCGTAATTGAATAGTATCATCACTACTTTTTTCTGTACTACCAGCTGTAGACATTTTATACACATCTCTTAATTTTTTTTTACTAATTTATAATATAGCATTGAAGAAGGAGATTACTCGATCTTCACTTCAAAACCTGATTCAGCTTCCACAGGTTCTTTTCGATCAACTGTCAATTCCAAAATACCGTTTTTGTATTTAGCATTGGCAGTTTTAGGTTTAATTCGAACTGATAAATCTCTTTCAGTTGAATAATTTCGATCGCC
This sequence comes from Candidatus Heimdallarchaeota archaeon, assembly GCA_019894765.1. The sequence continues at coordinate 31,537 of JAGXNT010000018.1, read as the reverse complement.
ACTCACAGCTTCAATTATAATCTTTGATTCAGTGGTTTTTACATTGATATCATGCTTATCTACACCAGGGAGTTCAGCAATTACACGAACAACTTTGTCTTCGATAAAGACGTCTACCAACGGTTCACGATCTTTGGATGCAACTGGAGCACCTTTCACTGAAGGTTTAACATTACCAAATTCCTTGAAAACGGGTTTACCATCAGGACCTACTTGCATGTTCCATCCCCACACCATTGGGCCAAGTTTCTTCCTAATAGCTTCAGGATCAGAGGTATCGATATGTTGCATCATTCGTTCGATTTCTCTCATCATTTGTTCCATAAAATCTTCATTAAACATACCACTTTCTTCGAATAAATCAAATGGTAACCACGGAAACATTTCTTTCCATCGTTTAAAATCATCATCTTTTTTTCTTCGCCAGGACATTTTTTTCCCTCAAAGTAAATTATTTTTTGTTTTTCTCACCATTTAGTGAATTACTCACTAAAAAGTTAATAGTAAGATGTTTATCTAAGTAATATTTAAACCTTACCATATTTTTTGAAAATGAAAACAGAGTTGTGAGTTAAAAAATAAAAGAAAAAAAAGAAAAAAAAAAGAAAAGTTAGTTGCTAAAATGAATCCAACAACTAATTAATGTCAACCTTTAATCTAGACAATATTTCGTTAATTGCTTTTTCTTTTTTATCAATATTAGGGACATTCTTAAGAACAATTGACTTTGTTTCTCGTGGAGGAGTAAGAATAAGTGTTCCAAATTTGAAGAGACCCCATTCTATAATATCAGGATACTCTTTTATAATAGTCATATTATTCGCAGGATGACGTTCTATTCCACCCAAAAGTCCTTTTCTATGTAAGAGCTCATTGCCTTCAATGATATAGTAGTTTGTATAAGCAGCTATAAGCGTGACTACTAAGATCACAAACAACAAAATAGCTAAAGCAAAATAGACTTGTGTTGAGAAATAGACTCTCATAGTTAGTTGTATTGATTCCAAGAAACTATAAATTGCATTTAGTAGGAAAAAGGTTCCAACGACAATTACAATCAACAAAGCTATAATTATAGATCTTGCGCGGTTGAAGTCAAAAGCAATCAGAATTAAGTTCATGGAAAAGAAAATAAAGAAAATAATACCTAAAATATCCATATATCCTGAATTCACTGTAGTTACGTCTAAGGGTACACCCCTGTATCTGTTTAGTAAGAGTTGAGTAATTCCAAATGTTAACGATACTATAAACGAAGGAAAGAATAAAATCATGGAAGAATAAGAGCGTAATTTCACTCTGTCAATGTATTCTTCTTCATCTTCATCTTCCGCAGCTTTTTCATCATCAAGAACTACAGGATCTATTGCCTTCTTTGCATAGACGGGTTCTTCACGTCGAGTTTCTGCATAAGCAGGTGCTTCTCGTGGAGGTGGAGCAGGAGGAGGTACGGGTTGTTCCTCACGTCGGAATTCACTATATCGGGGTTCTTCTTCTTCTTCTTCTCGTTCAGTTTCAATATGTTCCTCTGACGGTTGTTCATATTCTTCGGACAAAGAAATTCACCACTGTGAACGGATTATCTTTCTAGTAAAAAAAGATTCTTCAACTGACATTTTTTGATTATCTTCAATTACTAGCCTTTTTCTTGATTCAGTGATGTTATTCCTCTTTTTTTTATAAAAAACTAGGAAACGAAACCTTTAATAAGAAAATAAGAGTATGGTCTCATGACTATAAGAATGACTTCTTGTTGTCACTGCGCTGATATTCCCCACAGCATGAGAAAAAAAAGAAGGCGGCAGATAAACGATGTTTGTCGAGTTAATGACTAGTAATGTGAAAGATAGAGAATTGAGGATTCGTGAGTCTCTCGAGAAGAAAAAAGGAACCAGGGGTAGGAAGAAGAGCAAGAAAACAATTAGAGTACAAGAACTTATAATGGATTTACTATTTGTCAGTCGACGATTGATGAGGTCTTCAGAGATCAGGATTGCTGTAGCAAAACGAGTGAAAGGATTAAGTAATTATCTGTTCTTTTCCGCCTTGACGGATTTACAAAAACAAGGATCAATTCTCAAGAAGAAGAATCTTTTAAACATGAAATATACTTTCTATGTGTTATCTGAAGAAGAACGAGGATTACGATTAAAAGATAGCTTGCCAAGGGAACAAATAAGCAGCATAGAATTGAAGTATATGATGAGAACATTCCAATTAGAAAAAGATCTAGTCTTCCAACTAAGATTCTTATTCTAATCCCTTTTTCTTTTATTTTACAGGAAAAATTATTGTGAGAATAGCACTTTTTGTGTGAAAAGGTCAAAAGAACAGTCAGTTTTAAAAACCGTAAAGTTAGATTAATTACAGAGACAATCCTATGATTATTAGTAAAGTAAATTCTGGTATGTTACCACGGAGATTTTAGATTATTAATGCCCCCTGATTACAAAAAATTATACGAACTCGTTTGTGATCTTTACTCAGATACTAATCATTTTTATTATGGTCAATGGGATGAGACTTTTTATACTTTAAGAGTATTTGAGACCTGTAAGATGTTAATCAAACGATCTCGAGCAAAAGTTGAGAAAGACATCATACTAACAGCTGCTATTTTTCATGACACTGGGAAAACAAAGCTTGACACGGATAAGAAGATCGAAGAGGGATGGGATAAGCATCCAAGTTACGGAGCAGAAATCACTCGAGAGATTCTTCGAAAGCAAGGATACAGCAACGGTTTTGTAGAGCAAGTAGTGTATCTTGTCAAGCATCATGACAATAGACCAGGAAAAGTAGAGATGGTTAGATCAGATGAATTGAAAGTCCTACAAGATGCTGATTTATTAGCAGATATGGGTATAGCTAGTTTTGTGAGACCATTCCTTTACTGTGGAAAAAACAAGCGGAGAACAATTGACAATGTCAACTACATAAAAACAACAAGAAGCAATGACGGCGGTATTTCCAAGGAAAATCTTTATCGATTAAACCTTAAGAGCTCAAAACGTTTAGCCATGAAGCTCATAAAAGAATCTGATAAATTAAACAATAAAATCTTCAAAATGACTCAATCAGAACTTGTAGATGAATAGTAAGGACTGATTTTCTACCAAAATCCTTTATACCTCTTATTTCTAGGTCATTTATCGGTGAGCTTAATGAAGGCTTTTATTTCGGTTGATTTAGAAGGACTACCTTTCATAGTCATTCCTGGTCATTTAAACTTGAAGGGTTCCTTATATCAGGAAGCAAGGGAAATTGCTACCAAAGTAACTTTGATAGTAGCAAATGAGTTGAAAGAGCAAGGATTTGAAAAAGTAATTATTGCTGTGTTATAATCTGTTTTGTTTTTGAAAATCAAATTTGATGAAATTTTCTTCATTTTTTCATTAAGAGTTTTTTATTAAAGAATGGCAGATACAATAGCTACTACAATTATGCCAACAGCATTTATAGATGCCATTATTACTGTTCCGCCATGTTTAGACCACCAAGTTTCTTTTGGTCGTTTTATAAAACCAAGTTTATGTAAAGTATCGGCATAAAGAATCATTGATTCAGGATTTGTTTTGGCAGAAATATGAAGTTGGTCAAGAATTAGAGATAATGCATTATCAAATTTACTTTCTATAGGTTCGATTTCAATTTTATCTGAAACTTGTTTAGGTATTTTATCTTTTTGTTTTAACATTCCTTTAAATCGCGAATTTTGCCAGAAGGTTAATCTATTTTCAGATTGCAGTTTTTGTATGCTTTCTATAGCAACCTTTTGATGTTCTTTATAATCTAACAATTCAAAAGCAACTTCGAATATATCATTTGTCGGTTTATCTTTCTCTAAAACTTTTACTAATATAGCAATGTGTTGTATTTTCTTTTCTTTAAGAATCAAAACCAATCTTGATTGTCGAATCAAGTCTTTTTCTTTGTTGATCATATCACCTAAAATGTTATTATACTCCTCATTCGTCTTTGTTATCCTCATTAGGATAGTTGACATAGCAACTCTTTCAATTAGACCTTCTTCGTTTTTTAATAATTCGACAAAAAATGGTATGTCGTCTTGTACAAAACATTTCTTGTTATACAAGTCTAAAGAGAGAAATACTTTGCCTAAAGTTGATTTTTCTTTCTTATATTCCTCTATTAATTTATTACAAATATTTGACTTCTTACTCAATATTCCCACATTCCTTTCAATCATTTCAGATTTACTAATACAATAAGAGTAATAACTACAATATAATTCCATTTATTATTGTTTTATGCTTAAGGAACTCTTTTCACGTTTTATTTTTTCTATTTTTCTTTTAGTAATTGATTAGCAATACACGGCCTGAGCTTCTTATCTTTCTCCCATAGTTTCTGCATCGCTTCTATTCCTTTGTTTGCTGTTTTCTCTACTAATGCTTTTTTCTTTGCACACTCAGCTAAGGGAATCGTTTTCATACATTCCTTGCATTTTCGATGAGTTTTTTCTAATAATTCTTTGTTTTCGATTGGACTTACTTCTATGTGAGTTTCTTCTTCGTGTTTTATCTTTTGTTCTTCAACAAGTTGTAATTTCTGTATGACTACTTCAGCTAAGAATGGTAAGAATTCGGTGTCATCCCTGTATTCAGAGATAATATCTACCCATTCAAAATCCTCGTCGTATTCATCAGGCTTAATTAGTTCTTTTGCTTTTTCTTTGTAGCGAATAATTTCAATGGGGATTAATGATAAATCGACTTTTTGAGCTATCTCAGTTAGGAATACTTTCAAATCCTCTAAGCGATCACTACTATGCAAAGTAGGAATTATCTCATCTCTTCGAGGTAACTGAGTTACTTCTGCTACGATGGTTTTCTCTTCATTATTAATGACTTGTGGATTGAGATTCTGAAGCATCTTTACTGCTTCTTCCTGTTCTTGCTGGATACTTTTCTCAGAGAGTTGGAAAATCTTTCCCTTATACTCGAAGAATGCTCTGATCCCATCTAAAGAGTCCAGTTTGCCAAGTAATTTGAAGTGACGGATCAAGTGACAGATAGTGCAAAGAATGAATTTGTTTTTCTCTTCCTTTGATAATTCCCACGAGGTGTTTTTTCTAATGAATAACTCCACCAATCGACGTAGTTTAGTAACATCTATTTCTTGTTGTGCAAGGCACTCCGCTGATAAATTAATCTCTTTGAATAATTCGTTTCGATAAATAAACAAGTGAATAATTTTTCTCGCGCCTAACCAGTAAACATCACTAAATACATTGCAAGTAATATCTTTCTTCTCGTTTTTAGGACAATAATTAATTAACGTATCAGTCAACTCAGGTTCACCTTCTAAGAAATATTCTTCCACATTGAAAATATCCATCCCCTCAAGCACTCTTGTCGATAAATCACTGAGAACAGATTGCTCTAATGGTTCTTCTTCCTCTTGAGTAAATTCATCCCAGTTTTCTAAATAATTATTATCTGATGTTTCATGCTCATTTTGCAATACTACTTTCTTTTCCCTTTTAATCAAAAGTTCCTCTATCTTTTGGATAGTTGCGTTACTTACTGACTTGTCCCCTTCAAGATGATAAGTATGCAAAGTTAAATGTATGATCTTTGATTTTCTCTCTGAGAGAGACTTCTTACTCTTTGTGCGTTCACTTATTATTTTCTGATTCAAAACACAAAAAGTTAAGAATCGGATTACGTTCCCTTTATGTTTTCGATAGAAAACAATTCCTTCCTCTGTTTTTCTGAGTTCTTTCTTCACTTCTTTCTCTACTTCAGCGATGTAAGTATCAATTATTTCTTTACAGAACACTCGACTACCTGTTCTTCCTTTTATGAATTGATTAATCCATATCGGTTTGTTCTTCTCATCGTAGACCTTCATATGAATGAGATTTTCTATAATTGACTGGAATTTACAAACTAAGCATTCAAGAAAATCATCTTTCTTTGGTCTTGGGCAATGGAAGCCAAAATGTTGGAAATATAGTTCGTCATGCATCTGCCCAGAAGTCATCGTAATCACCATTATCAAGTTCAAACTCTTCTACAGTGTCGTCATCGAAACCGTAGCTGGAAGATTGTAAACTCTCTAAAAGATAGTTAAACTCCATTAGATAACCTAATGCCTCTGTCTTTGATAATGCTTCGTTGTGAAGTAATTCGTTGAGAAGCCAAATAAAAGCGCATTTCGTAACGTGATTCTCTACTTCCGGAGTAATTTCTATTTGCCCGATCTTAGACCGATTCCTAACGGTATTTGTGACTTCCATTAAGATTTTTTCAATTGATAAACTTAGATCACTATCAAGAAGCTCTTTTGTTCCCTGCAATCCATCATTATTTTTTATGAATTCTCGAAGATTGGCTTTTAGTAAATCCATTATTTTATACCTTTTCTGTAATAAGCAGTCTTTGGAATTGTAAAAATTGAAGTTGCAATCTTCTAAGCACTTGTTTATCAATGATAACTTGAAGTCTTGAAAATCAATATCGTCTAATAGGAAAGAGCTATCTCTTAATTCTTTATACTTAGGAGAGGTTAGCAAGAAGTGCTCATATTCTGCTTGTGTTAGTTTTCGATGTTTTGGTCGAGTTAATTTCATTAAACGTATTGGGTGTTCCTCGTCAGGTAATTTAATATCCACACGGAATTTCTTCAGTGAGTGCTGTAACCTTAGATCAGTATTCATTTTTTTGGACAAGACGTCAGAAATAGTGTATGTGTTCACCAAGTAAGGACTCTCTAAAATGAATTCAGTTATCTTCTTAGCCAGAGTGCCAATGAGTGAAAAGCTTACTCCAAGCTTCCGAATAACTGTCAAGCATTCATCAACGAATAATTTCTGCCCTTTCTCAGCGTTTGGTGTGACAACGACTGCTTCCTCGATATAGGTTTTCAACCACAAGTCACGAGTTTCTTTCTTCAGAGCATAATTACGTAATTGGTAAAGAAGCAAGGTTGTGATTGCTCTCTTCCCTGTTTCGTTTAAGATACTCTTCAAATTAAAAATAACATTCGTGTGTTCCAGCATATCCATTGTGAAATTGGATTGATTACACATGACGATGTTTCGTAGTTCTCTTTTGTAAAACTTTAATTTGAGCATTAATGATTTCTCGCTCATATCACCCCTAACGTATTCGTCTCTATGACTGTCAATGTACTCTCGAGTCTTTTGTTCAAAAACTGAATAATTCTTGGTCGTAGAATCACCTTCTCCTTCCACAGTAGCTATTATCCCTTCCCAGAGAATACTCTTTTGTGGCGGGGTGAATTCCCCGTACTTTTGATCAATACTGAGAACCTCGTTGAAGTAAGTGAATAAGGAATCAGCGTGCTTAACTAAATCATCAAGTTCTCCTTCGAAAGGATTGATGTGGAGTGGAGCATGTTTACTGTTCGCTTCTAAAATGAGGAAATCAGAACGAGTAGCAAACGCACGAGCGTATTCTCCATCGAAATCGAAAATCATGATTCGCATTTTAGGATAATGCTCAAGTATTTGTTCTATTTCCGCTTGAATCCATTCGCTTTTACCGTAACCTGTTGTCCCAAAAATCCCGCAGTGATGAATGTGATCATCAATAGAGGTTCTTACTTCTTCCCCGGTTATTGTTTCACCTAATACAATTGGATGGGTTTCTTTCGGTCGTTTTTCAGAAGGCGGTGTAGTGATATCCTTCACAATTGGAATTCCGGACATAGGTTTACGGTACACGTCTATAATTGCTCTTGCAGATAAACCACTAATTAAAGAATGTTGATTAGCTACGAGCTCATGGTTTCGTATTTTTCTTCAGTAGAAACTCTCTCTCAAAGAAATAATTCGTTATTGCTAAATATTAATTTTTTTATTGAAAATAAGTAATAAAAAAAAAGAAAAGAAGTAAAATGAAATTACTTCCTTGAAGAATTTTTTCAGACATAGAAGTGGTATGAAGATGGCCAGTAGGTTATTGTTCGCATATCATCATCTGAGCCAGGATGCAATGTGTTATCGAACCAGTACTCAATATCATCACCTTCGTCAGTTACATCATCAGAACCGCTTTCCACATTCGTAAAGAACATCTCTGCCTCACAATCTTTGTGTAAATCATGCGTATATTGCCAGTAAGCATAATCCCAAGTATCATACGGAGAAGATTCTGACCAAGCCATTTGGTATGCGTATTTAACATAGCTCCAAACCTCTAATTTATCGTGATGCTTATCAGATGGCCAATTATCCATGCCGTCACCATGACAAGCATCAATCCAAAGAAAGACGTGTGTACCATCGTCTGTTATGCTCTCAATGTAATCGAAATAATCATCACGATGCATTACATTGGTAAATGTATATGGGAAATAGTAACGAGTGCTTCCTGTAACAGTCATATGTCTACCAATCCAAGACCTTTGTCCATGGCAATGAACAAATACGATTAATCGATCGTTACTGTCACACACAGTATCAGCTTGACTCAGCATTTGCTTCAAATAACTCTCATCTGTTTGACTACAGGTTTTAGTTGGAAGAGTGCTTTCACTTCCATCACTGCAATACATAACACTGTAACCATGGTCATAGATACCGTCTGGGTGACGCTCAACACTATTTGAGTGCTCACCGAAAACAAACAAGTTTCCACCCCAAGCCATCCATTGAGCATCACTGTGCCATATGTAATCTTCTGTAGCAAAGACAACTGCCCATCGCGCAATTGACCCTTGTGTTGTGGTTGTTGAAGACCAAGTACCCTTAATTTGTGCTAATTGTTCTTGTGTATTCCCATCTTCTACAGGGACTAATTCGTGGTCCACACCACGTATTGGAACCACAATATCACAGCTACCATCAAAATATGGGTGTAGTAACGTTTGAAAAATTAAACCATTGAAGCTTATACCAAAGTGTTCTATGTAATTCATATTAGGTACATAATCAGGTAAGGTTACAAGGGTACCGTTTATTTCCTCTGTGATGTTTCGTTCATATCCGTATGGTCCACCACTGGTGTCTTGTATTTTTAGAAACCAAATACGTTCGTCTGCTTTGACGTATTCCGTTTTATCGAAACCAATGTCTAAGAGATCCCATTCCCCAACAAGTTCTCCATTAGAGAAGCTGTTAGTAGTTAATTGCATGTAATTTTCTGCTGGGAAATTATCTCCCCCTAACCAAACACTTATTTCCTTATCAGGACTTGAAGCATCCATAAGTTCCTCAGTTGGACTCTTATAGCCAATACTTACTTCTAAGTTATCTGTATTATTACAGATAATTTTCATTTCAACTGTTGCAGTAATTAGTTCATTCTTTGTGAAGTATGACTCTGTATCAATTGCTTTTGCTGTTCCTTCAACAATGCCAGGAATCCTAATATCAAGTAAATAATTACGAGGTGCAACAAGTCCTGCAAATACTAAAAGTAGGATTGATGACATTATTAATATGCCACTCAAACCTGCCCAAAAAATCTTTGTCCTTTGTTCCATTTAAAAACAAACTCCATCCCTTTATATATAGAAGTTTCATTATAGTTTAGTGCTTCATATATTTAAAGGTTAGAGTGTTTTACTGAAAAAACCTAAACATTATTTATTTTTGTTGAATCATAAAAGATATAAAATAAGGATAATGCCTTATATAATATTTCTTTATGATTAGCTTATTTGTAGTGATAGGAGCTATGATAAGGAACAACGATAAGATGGGAAATGGAAGATATATAACATCTAAAATAATTGTTATATTACTTGTATCATTTGCTTTTTTCTCATTTTTATTTCTTTTTTACTTTGATATATAAATAGAGAAGTTAGTTTTAAAGAGGAAAAGAGCTATAGTTTAATGTAATGGGGTGAGTTTATTTGAAAGGAATAAAAAATTACCACATTTATGGAGCGATTTTGCGGAAAGCGAGAATAAGGAATAATAAACATGCTCAAGCTTGGATCTTTTCCAGAAAAAGCATTTTTCTTCTCTTAATAATTTTAATTTTTTCAGTTACCAACATAAACTTAGATATTGCTCAGTCTCTAACTACTTCCACACTTCATGAAGAAACTATAGAAATTTATTGGAACCAGGGTGTTGCTTTGAATACTTCAATGGTCTATAATAGAGGGGAAGTTTTTCTTGGTTTTTCTGTTGCATCTCAATCAAATTCGAGTGTCTTATTTACTTTTGTTCCAGCCACAGGATCCGGCTATAGTGTTGATTGGACTCCTGTTTTGGAAAATGAAATTTTGCTTGCTCCCGAGGAATCATATACCAATAATCATACACTAAAGATTTCAGATAAAGGCGTAGGGATGTTCATAAGGTATTATTGTACAATTCCAACTGTAGATTCAAATGCTACTATTACATTTATAACTCAAGTGCTAAATTTTGGTTATAAAGTATCATCTATTGGTTATGGATTAATTCTTCTAACAAGTATAATAACTCTTATTGTTTACAAATACTCTCAGAAAAGAAGGTCATTAAAGAAACTATAAAATTAGTGTCTTCTTTTCTTTGTGTTTTTTTCTTTCTTCTTCTTTAGAATTCTTTGTCTTGGTTGTAAAAACCATTCTGCAAAATTTTACATATAAGAATTGTTTAGAGGAATTTCAATTTTTCTTCAACAAAAAACTCTCTCTCAAAGAAGTAATTGGTTATTAAGAGTTATTAGTTTTTCTTGAGAAATAATCTTAAAGCGAAGTTCATAAGGAAGAAAGCTTATTTAAATAAAATTCAATTATTTCTTAGTGTTTCTTGAGGAAAAGGAAATGAATAAAAACGAATTGTTGGAAAATATCAAAGATTTCTTCAAAAAGAAATATGTTTTTCGATCTGTTACAGAGGAACGTATACTAATAAGTGGTTTTGAAGAAGTTAGCTTTGAGAACAATGTTTCTATGGTTAATTTTTACAAAGACGTGTACAAAGATGGGATTGTTTTGTCGGTTTCAGATTTTAGCTCTATGTTTCCTCAGCTTATAAAAGACTCAGATGATATAGTTAGGTATCATACAACATTATTATTAACTTATCTTGAAAAAGAAATAGAAAAACATTATTCTTTATTACAAGAAATAATGCAATATGAAAAATCAAAAGTTGTACAAGCGAATATTGTTTATTCTTTTAATAAAATTGAGAGAAAAAGCAAAGAAGAAACTATAAAGTACTTTATCGAAGCATTGGAAATAGAGGAAGATTTACAGAGAAAAATTGAACTTGCATCGAATCTATTATTTTTAGACCCAGAAGAACCAAATCCGTTCGCTCTTAATGTTTTTGATGAACTAATTCAAAATGAGGAATTAGAGCCATGGCAAACAAAGTTCATACAAATGCTAACACTAACAGTTTCAGCTATAACTGTTATTAAACCTCTTGCTGCAATAGGTGGAGCTGTTAAGGACTTCCTTACCAATCTTTTGTCAGGGAGAGTATCTCAATTTAATAAGGAACAAATACGGCTTGTACATTTAGCAGTTAAAAATACTCAAGAACTCAAGGATTATTTCTATGATTATCCAATATCTGATGAAACAGCTCGTGTGTTGAAACGGAAATATGATTCCATGTTGAAAATTGAATGTTCTGATATTCAAGATGAAAAAGCTTTAGCTCAATGTCGGATTAAGAAAGGTAAATCATTAGAGGATTTTTGTAAATCCTTTTTTTCAGAAGCTAATGGCATCATTTTTCTTGATAGAAATAGGAATTTCGAAAATGAAGAAATTGACATTATTTTCGAAAATAATTCCAGGGAACCATTCTTTATGAATTTGCAGTCACCATTAATATTCGTTGAATGTAAAAATTGGTCAACGAAAGTAGGGAAAGATGAGGGAATAGTCTTCGCTGATAAAATTAGACAGAGAAGAGGTACTACAAAGCTTGGAATTTTCGTTGCATTAAATGATTGTGAAAAAGGATTTTATAAAAAAATAGCGGAAATTCAAAGAGAAGGTTTTGTTATAGCCATAGTAACTAAGAACCATTTTGATGACTTTTTTAGTAATCCTCCGGAATCAATATTGAGTTTTCTTAAGAAACGAATATTGGAATCAATGAAATAATTTCATTATACAAATGATTATTTTTTCTTGAAAAGAAGGGGCTCAGCGGGGTAAGGGGAAACCCCCGCTAATTGTCGGATTATGGGATTCGAGGTTCGGACTCGAGAGGGACACCTATCTTTCGGATGGGATTCAGAATAGAAAACGTGTTCTCAAGAAATTGTAGCTCAGAACTGGAAAGTAAATTAAAGGGAAGAGAACGAGCTGTCGGAGAACTAACACTACTCCAACCAGTCGGAAGTTTTGGCACAGAAGCGGAAGGGGAACGCTGAAACAAGACAATAAACACCGAAAAGATGTAGCAAGGGAAAAATAAAAAGACCACGAAAAACAGTTAGTCAGAAAGTCACTTAAAAAAAGAACGAAAAAAAGCAAAAAAGAGACTTGGAAACAAGAAGAAAAAAAGAAGGAATCAAGAGAAAAAACAGTCGAAAAGTCCCTAAGAAAAAAGCAAACAAAAGAAAGAATCCCTTAAGAAACACGAAAAGAGTCATGGACCCATGGTCAATTTGTTAGTTGATAACCTCCCAGAATTTGTTGAAATTGTTAGAGGGAATCCTAGACCAACAAGTATGGTAAACGGTGTGGAAGGATGCGATGCGGCTATATTCTTAGGTTATCACGCAAAATTTGGAACAGCGAGATCAACTTTTGATCATACATATAGTGGAGGAAGTATTCATAATTTGGAAATTAATGGTATTGCTGTCAGCGAATTCTTATTGAACGCATACACTGCAGGGGATTATAACGTACCTGTAATAATGGTTGCAGGAGATGCTCAGCTAATAGAAGATGATATCAAGAAATATGCTCCTTGGATTGAAACAGTAGCATTAAAACATTCACTTAGTAGGCTTTCTGCTAGAAGTAAAAGTATGATAGTGATTAAAAAAGAGCTTAAGAATGCTGTTGAGGTTGCAGTAAAGAAATTCAAGGATAAGAAAGTGAAACCACTTGTTGCTGAAAAGAAAGTTAAAGTTGGTGTTACTTTTCGCACCAGTCTAATGGCTGATACAGCAGAATTGTTACCAATAGTTAAACGAATAGATGGTTTGAAAGTAGAGTACATTGCTAAAGATATGATTGATGCATACAATATTTTCCAATTATTAGTTGCTGCTGCAAGCGGTACAGACTCAATGATGCAATGGTTGCAATGAATTTGCTTCGGCGAAAGGTTCAACTATAATTAAGTAATTGTTCATTATAGGAAATTTCTAGGTGGGAATGAATTTGGTAGAACCTAAATGTCCAGAATGCGAAAAAAATGAATTTGAATATCGGTTTATATTCCCTGAAGGTAAAACCAAAGAGTGGAAGGAAAGACAAATACAGCATCGAGCAGATGGGAGAAATGAACAATGGATTGCAGATGTTAAGAAGCAATTCAATGAACAAAATCCATGTGCAGTTGTTTTCTGTACAAACTGTGGGTACGTTATTGGTGTAGCAAAGTAGAATATAGTTTTAGCAGATTCCTTCAAGTTATATTTGTTAATTTTTCACTAAGGTCCCACAATTCTTTTTGTAATTTTTTATCCCGGGCAATTTCGGTCGTTTCCTTCATTTCCATTTTCATGTAGTATTTTCCAGAAACATCTTCCATTTCTTGAGAAGTTGCGAAATAGACTGCAATTTTTGCTGCATCACTAGGGGAAGCTGCTTTCCGAGATCGTAATTTTGTTATTAGTCTCATGCTTCTTAGTGATTGACCTAGGTTTGTAAGAGTGAAGCCGGGAGTGAAAGTATTAACAGTTACATCTAAATTTCTTAATCGATCAGCTAAATCTAAAGTAAACATAACATTGTACAACTTTGATTCTGAATATGCTTTAAACCAACTAAACCTTCTTTTAACAAAATTATAATCATCTAATCGATTTTTTCTAACAGCGCCATAAGAACCAGAACAAACGTTTAGTATTCGTGCTGGGGAACTAGCTTTTATCAAATCAAGTAACAAATTAGTTAGAAGAAAATAACCTAAATGATTAATAGCAAAAGTACTTTCTAGCCCATCTTCAGTTAAATGCTTTTTAGAAGGCATAACTCCATGATTGTTAACTAAAATATCTAGTCGATCATACTTCTCTCTGAATTTTTCCACAAAATCACGAATCGATTTTTGCGAAGCAAAATCACAAATCATAAGATCAAGTGAGGTTTTTCCTGTCTCAGCTTTTATTTCTTCTAATGCTAATTGCCCCTTTTCTGCATTTCTTACTACCATTATTACTTGTGCATCTAGTTCTGCGAGTTGTTTAGCAGTTTCTTTTCCTACACCAGAATTAGCACCTGTTACAATACAGATTTTATCTTTCATATTCAATTTTTCCTAAAAGTCGAGTGCCATGTAAGCATTATGACTTTTTTTCTCAAACCAAACAAATATAAAATGTTGGTATTATTTGATTGTATCATTGTAGAAGTGAGAATCATGAGTGAAAAAGAATGTACATGCCCAAAAGTTGAATGTGAACGACATGGAAATTGTGATGAGTGTGAAGAAAACCACACTTCAAAGGGAGCATTACCTTTCTGTAAGAGAGAAGAAGGTGACAAAAATTAAGGTTTTAGTAATTCGACCCACATTAGCTGATTGGTTAGAAAAAAAGAAGGACTCATTGCCAGACAATGTTGAGTTGATTATTCCAAAAGAAGGAACTGATGAGGAAATTGAAGAACTTATTCAAGATGTAGAAATCGTAGTTTGTACTCGATTATCAGCAGAAGCAGCTAGAAAAGGCAAAAAATTAAAACTCATTCAGAAGACTGGTGCTGGTGTTGACGCTATACCTTTTGATGCAATAAGAGAAGAAATCATTGTCGCAAATACTTCAGGAGCTAATCCAGTTCCTTTGGCTGAGGGGACAATTGCATTAATGTTTTCACTAGCAAAGAAAATAACACAAAAAAACAGCTCATTCCCTGATAGAGTAGTTCTCAGAGGAACAGAACTCCGAGGAAAAAATGTTGGAATAATTGGATTAGGAAGTATTGGACTAGAGGTTGCTAAACGCCTACAAGCTTTTGAAATGAAGATTCTTGGGATTAAAAGAAACCCATCAGAGAAGCTAAAAGAACAATTAGGTCTTGAATTCTTGGGTGGACCCGATGATTTGGATTATGTTATGAAAGAAAGTGATTTTGTTATTGTTATTGTACCACTTACTCCCGCCACTCGAGGCATGATTGGAGAACGAGAATTAAAATTAATGAAACCAACTACCTATCTGGTAAATGTTGCAAGAGCAGCAATAATAGAAGAAGAGCCGTTGTATAGAGCAGTAAAAGAAGAGTGGATCGCTGGTGCAGCACTTGATGTTTGGTGGATTCCTCATTGGTGGGATCCAAAATGGGGGCCAGAATTAGATAAACCTTCCAGATATCCGATTTGGGAATTACCCAATGTGATTGCTACTCCTCATAATGCAGGTTTTGTTGAACAAACTGTACATTCAGATAGAGCTATACAAATAATAGCTGAGAATATTCAACGTATTGCTAATGGCGAAATTCCAATTAATCTTGTAGATAAAGAGCATCAATACTAGTGGTTTGATTCATTCAACACTCTTTTTTTAGTCGTAGAAACAAGAAATGAGGATTTGATAGGAGAGTTTCATATGAACGAGCGTCAACCTCTTTTGCTTCTGGTATTGGAAAAGGTTCAAGCAAAACATCTACAAAGAAACTGTGTTTTCTAAAAATAGCAAACATATTTGCTAGTGTTCTGTGGTAGAACTTCACTGGATAGGGTTTTCCATCAATTGTCCAAGAGTCTTCATAAAGTTCTTTCTTAAAATAATTAGTTTTGTTATACCATTTCCAATCAGCATGAGGATGGTGAACGGAAATTACAATTGAACCGTCCTTTTTGAGTATTCGATTAAACTCACTAAACACTGGCAACCAATTATCAATATAATGAAGAACAAGAGAAGCAAGGATCATATCAACAGAGTTATCCTCAAGAAAATCCAAGGGTTCCGAGATATCCGCAATCAATACTTTAGCTTTTGATCCCATCTTTTTCTTAGTATACTTTACCATTTGTTCACTAATATCACAAGCAACAACTGAAGCACTATTATCCACTAACCATTCTGTTAACAAACCACCACCACATCCCACTTCTAAAATCTCTTTACCTTTTACATCGCCAGCTAATGAAATAATCGCTGGTTGATTATAGTAAGCATTATGGATACTTTGTTTACTTTTTCGAATATAAGCCATGCCCATTTCATTGTAGTTTTTATCTGGTTCAGCATTCATAAATTATCATTGTTTAAGTTTCTAAAAAGTTATTCTAATAAAAAGAAATACTCTCATCAATAGTTATAGTATTTCTACTAGGAATGATTTATTCTGGAAAATACTTCTTTCATATTCGGGCAATTAGAGATTGACCAAGTCTAATTGCTTCATCTTTAAAATCGTCTAATTTATCCAAATCACCAATTTCTAATACTCCACTAGCAATTATCTTACCCTTGTAATGCATCTTTCCATGCTTGACGATTCTCATTAAAATATTCAGCATGCAACTCAAGGTTTTATCTTGTTCAGGTTCCATAAGAAGAGCAAATACAATTCCAGTATTCTCAAAAACACCTTTCTGATAGAGGATTTCTCTATCAAGCATCAATTTCATAAAAGACGAAATAAACCAATTACTAATTGGTGTTCCTAAAACAATATTTCTTGCTTTTAAACCAGCATGTAATATAATCTCGATATCGTCATTCTTGTCACATCGGCCAGTTCTTTGGCATTTAAGACAGTAAGTGCATGGCTCAAGTCTTAAATCACTTAAGCGAATGTGTTCAATATCACCACCTTGGCTTGCAGCTCCTTTCTCAATATATGATAGTAATATTGCTGTATTACCATCATTTCTATGACTACCATTTATCATTAAAACTTCGACCATTTCATTCCTCGTATAATAATATCATTTTTTAAGTATGTAAGGTTTTTTGAAATTTGGTAAAAAAAAAGAAATTGGAAAGAAGAAGATGTTATAAAGTGGACAGATGAAATTGATCGGATTATAGAAGCTTAATTACCTCTCTTCTTATCTCTATAATAACCATAACCACCCCTGCTACCAAGAAAAGGTGTATCTGGTATATATTCAGCTTTGCTCTCTCTATCATTTCTTATTCGTCTTTGAATCTTCACAATTTGGTCGAATTCCTTCCTTGTTATGTTGAACCAAGCAAATTTATCTTCATCTTTAATGCAAAGCTCAGCTTCAATTGCAATATTGATATCACCTTTGAAGCGTCTAACGACTTGAATGACCACATGTGGTATCATTTTCTTGATTGTTTTTCCAGGTAAATCATCAATACGAAAAATTCTGCCTAATTCCTTATTGTCACTACTTAAAGCAATTTTATAGATTAACTTAGAATAATCCACTCGATTCCCTCTTAATTACTGCAACTTCATATTATATTGGTAAAATAATTATAAATAGCTTTACAATGTTTGCAGAGAATTTAGTGATGCGATATTATTCTTTTTTCTCTGATAACTCTTTCTTCTTTTTTTTCTTAAACACCTTTTCTTTTATATCATCAGCTGTCTTAGCCAAACCTGTAGATAGTGCATCAACAGAGTCATCTATACTTTTTAACACGCCTTTAGTTGAGTGTTTGAGACCTTCCTTCATTCTTGTAGTTGCTTTTGCTTCTGGTTCAGGAGTTATTGCTTCCATAAGATTAATTTCAGGAGTGTGGACGTTGCAAGGGTGAGAAAGGGCATCAGCATTAGGTGAAAATCCTTCATTTTTTAGCCAATCCTTAGCTTTTGCATA
Source organism: Candidatus Heimdallarchaeota archaeon (assembly GCA_019894765.1). Next base: position 13,647 of record JAGXNT010000018.1, on the reverse strand, counting down.
CGACTCATCAATTAAAAGTTTTGATTTAGAGAAATCATGTGGTCCAACGTCAATGCGATCAGGTGGAGGAATAATAATCAGTTCAACTTTGTCTTTATACAGTTGGATATCAGTTGATAATTGGCGATTGAGAAGGAAGATGAAACTACGAATAAGTACTTCAGCAACAGTTTTTGGTTCTTGATCTGGGGATGGCATTCCAATCGGGAATACAACAATGCGTTTTGCACCTAATCGACAAGCAGTGGAAATTGGAGCATTATTTACCATTCCTCCATCGACTATAGAATAACCTCCCATTCGTTGAGGAGGAAAAACACCGGGAATTGCTACACTAGACATTAAAGCTTCCATGGCTAATCCTTTATTGAAAACAATTTCTTGTCCACTTTTGATATCTGTACCAATAATATACAATGGTATCTGTGTTTCTTCTATACGAGTAAATTCCATGTTTTGAGAGATCAATTTACGGAGGTTCTTAGGAGAAATTAGGTATAAACCAAAAGTCGTGATGTTTAAAACAGGTGTCAAAGGTGAAGGTGAGAAGACATCCCACACTTTGATGTTGAGCCAAACATCTTCAATAGCTTTAACGCCTTCTATTGTTGGATTGAATGCATACATTGCGCCATTCAAACTACCTACTGAGGTTCCCAGAACCATATCAGCTTGAATCCCTTCTTCAACAATTGCTTTTAGAGCACCAGCTTCGACTGCTCCTAAACTAGCACCGCCTGAAAAGACAAAAGCAGTTTTTGGACCAAAAGAATAACCATTCATAACAACCAATTTGTTATGCTTACTTAATAAGATTCTTTTTTTTAATCAGAAAACACTTCGCTAATCTCTGAAATCCACTCAGCAGATTGGTGTTTAAAGTACGTTTCATAAAGCTCTGAGTACAGTCCACCTTTGCTCATCAGAGTATCGTGGTCTCCTTCTTCAACAAGCTCTCCTTTATCCAGAACAAGTATCCTATCGGAGTTACGAATAGTAGTTAAACGATGGGCAATAACAATAGAGGTTCTGTTAGCAAGAAGATGATCAAGAGCTTCTTGAATCTTAGACTCGGTGTACGCATCAACTGCTGCAGTAGCTTCATCTAAAATCAATATTTTTGGATCAGTTAATAGTGTTCGAGCAAATGATATCATCTGTCTTTGTCCCGCTGAAAGACCTTTCCCACGTTCACCTAGTTCAGTTTCTAAACCATCTGGCAAAGCATCAATGAATTCCTGAGCAGCTACAATATCAAGCACTTCATTGACTTCTTCAATGGTAGCTTCTGGTCTACCAAATTTAATATTATCGAGAACTGTTCCACTAAAGAGAAAAACATCTTGACTAACTAAACCAATTTGGGAACGAAGATGCTGAATATCATATTCACGAATATCCACATCATCGATTTTGAGTGATCCGTCTTTAATGTCATAAAAACGCATTAATAGGGAAGCAATAGTGGTTTTCCCGGCTCCGGTATGTCCAACAACTGCAATTGATTCCCCTGGTTTTATATCGACATTGATATTCTTTAAAACAGGAACATTGGGAACGTATTCGTGATTCACATTATCAAAGGTGATACGACCTGTGATATCTTTTCTTATTGGATTCGCAGAATTTTTGACTTTCTTTTCTGCATCAATAATACTGAATATCCTCTCCATCGCAGCAAAACCGCTTTGAACTGTTGATATTTGTGAAGCAACTCGAGCAAGTGGATAAAGGAACCTATTCAGCAAGAGGATGAAGAATACGATTGTTGAAGCTGAAGCTAGACTCTGGATTACTAACCAGCCACCGAACAGATTGATACTAAATATGCTTAGCACGCTAACACCATCCAACACTGGCCATATGCCTGTAAGTGCTAAGGCTCTTCTCCTTGCCATTTGAAATGTTGAGTCATTGATTACTTCAAATTCTTCTTTGGATTTTGCTTCTCTTCCAAACGCCTTTGCTACGGATATTCCAGAAACACTCTCTTGAAATGAAGTGTTTACTTCTGCAATGGCTGCTCTCCATTTCCCACTTGTTCTCCTGGAAAACCTTCGGAACATAAGTGCTACAATAAATACTACTGGACCCATTCCCAATGCTACTAGTCCTAGTTGCCAATTAACTGCGAGCATAATTCCTAAAACTGAAAAGACAATTACAAAATTCGAGACAAACTGCCCAACAACTGCAATCATGTTATTGAGTTCTTGAGAATCATTTGTTATACGAGACATTATTTCTCCAGTTGCTTGAACATCAAAGAATCCTAAATCATGTTCTTGTAAGCTCTGATAAGTTTCCATTTGTATTCTTTTAATCACTTTTTGTGTAACAATTGTTACAAGAATACCTTGAACTACTTGTAGTATCCACAAGAAGAAGTTTAAACCTACATAAGCAATTGCGTAAGGTGCGATAGATATCCATTCGCCACTATTTTCTAAAATATCATATACTCTCTCAACCATTAGGGGAGGAACAATACTGATTCCAGAGATAGCTAGAATGGTGAGGATAATGAACACCATTTGCAACTTGTAAGTAATGAGATATTTCCAGAAGCGACCGAGTAGCTCTCGATCAGAGTATTTTATGCTATAATCACTTCGGAAGCTTTCCATTTTTGCCATTTCAGTTTTCCTCCATTTCTTTCATTGGTGGCAATTCTGAAAATCTCTCGAATAAGCGTCTATAATCTACACTCCTCTGAATTAGCTCAGAATGAGTTCCGGAATCTAATAGGATCCCATCTCGCAAAACAATGATTATATCAGCATTTTTGATTGTTGCTAATCTATGAGTGATGATAAATGTAGTTCTATTTCGCAATACATTTGCAATAGCAGTTTGAATTTTTCTTTCCGTTTCTGCATCAATTGCACTACTAGCATCATCCAAAACTAGTATTACAGGATCAACTAAAAGAGCTCTAGCAATAGCAATTCTTTGTTTTTGTCCTCCTGAAAGTGTGACACCACGTTCTCCGACAACTGTATCATAACCATCTTCAAACGATAAGATAAATTCATGGGCTTGGGCTAATTTTGAAGCATTCTCTATTTCTTCTAGACTGGCGCCTGGTTTGCCAAAAGCAATGTTTTCCCGAATAGTTTTACTAAATAGAAAAATTTCTTGCTCAATCACTCCGATGTTATCCCTAAGATGGGAGAGTTCCATTTCTCGAACATCTATCCCGTCAACATAAATTGCACCCTCAGTTGGGTCGTATAATCTCGTTAGTAACTTAATTAAGGTTGATTTACCTGAACCGGGAGTCCCAATTATTGCTATATTCGCTCCACCAGGAACGTTAAAATCAACACCTTTCAATGCTTTTCTACTACTACTTTTTCCATTATAAGAGAAGGAGACATTTTCAAAATTAACTGCTCCATTCTTATCTTCCCATTCAAGCGGTTTCTTGGGATTGGGAACATATTCTTCTCGTTCTTTCATTTCATATATTCTTTTTGCCGCTGCCATGCCAATTTGAAATTGTGTTGTTGCCCAACCAAATTGCCAAGTAGGCATATTCAAGGTCATCATTAATAAAATAAATGTAATTAGTTCAGAAAGTTCCATGTTACCCTGGGAGACTTCATATCCACCCCATAAGAAGCTGAGAGCGGTAATAGTAATTGTAATTACAATAGCATAATATCTTGCACCAATAATTCCTCGTCTGGTATTGATTTCTCTTAATTTCTCAGTTTCAACTTCAAATGCAGCAATTTCTTTTTGTTCTTTCACAAAAGCTCTCACTACTCGAATTCCAGTAATACTTTCTTGTAAACGAGCATTAAGGATACTGTTTTGTTCCATTTGAGCCATGGATATTGGGCGTAGTTTTCTATTAAACTCCCAAATAGTTAAAACATAGAAAGGAAGAGCACCGGCTATTAGAAGTGTTAATTTTGGATGAACTGTAAGCATCAAGGATATAGAAAAAACCACCATAAAGAAACCCTCAAAAAGGAATTTTAATCCAGGAGCAATGAAGATGTTCATTTGCCTAGTATCAAATGTTGCTCGAGCCATAATATCACCAACCTTAATTCGATCATGAAATTCCTGACTCTTCTCCAACATGTCATTATAAAATTCTTCAGTGACGTTTTTTGTCACTTTATGAGCAATTACTTCATTAGCGTAACTCTGAATATAATCACCGACGGTTCTAATTACACCAGCCATTGCAATCAAGAGAGTAAGATAAAAAATAGTCTCCCTAAATCCATCTCCACCTGGTAATATAGCAAAAATTCCAGTTGCATCTGGCAAAGCATCGAAAATATTGCCAATGAACAAAGGAGTAAGTGAAACTGTTCCAATAAATAATACAAGAAACACTAGCAAAACAATGAGTAAACGTTTCTCTCTTAAAATGTGTTTAAAAAACCATTTTTTATAACCCATTGTTTTCTACCTGCAGATTTTTACTAGTATTTTAATTTAAAACGTTATAGGATTATTTTCTATTGTTTTTGAACGTTCAAATCGTATTGAAACATAGGACTTGCTTTTTTATATTTTGCGTTAAAGCTGAAACAGTAAATTATCAAAAAATAAATAGTAAAAAAATCAAATAAGATAGGTTGAGAGAAATCATTGGAGAAGTTTTTTATTTATCAATAATAATGTTTTACTAATATTTATGGAGGAAAATTTTTTTTGAAAAAAAACATTTTATTAAGTATAATACCAATTTTATTTTTAATTTTAATTCAAACACAATATGGAACAGCAGCCACATTTGGTGTAGCTATCAGTGATACATTTACATATGATTGTATAACCTCAGAACGATCTGTGGTCTGGGGTACAGATTCAAGCTCTTCAGAAGGGTATAGTCTTGAAGGTCATGATTTTGCTGTCGGAACTTCAGTTTTAGTTGAAGTAATAAATATAGTTAGTGATTCTGTAGCTTATACTGTTTCAAAAGATGGCTTTGAAGAAGGATATTTGTCTGATGCAACATCCATGATGTCAGCTTTAATCTTTGATTATGGTCTTAATCTTCAAGTAATAAAAAGTCTTATACGAGGTTATGGTTGGAACCAGACATTCTGGGATGAACCACCACTATTAAACTTTGACAATGTTTTTATTGAAATTGATACCTCAACATGGAGTGAATTTGCAGATTTTTTGGATTCTCTGACAGGATTCTACTCAACAATTACCCCAACAACTGGATTAACTATGGATACAGTCTATATTAATGATGATTCAACCTTTGCATGTGAGCTTCATTTACATGGTATATTAAATGCAACTTATACTCCAATAACCAGTCCTGCAATTCCTTGGGTAGATTATAGTGATGATTTTGATCAATACTGTAGATTGGCCTATGACAAATCTACAGGAGCATTACTTGGCATGCATGTATATGGTTCGATGACGGGAACTTCTAACGGAACAAACTATGATATTACATTTGACAGTCATGTTGAAAAAGAAGGATACGACTTACCAGATAATATCAATACTTCTACTGGAGGATTTCCAGGATATAGCATTGCTATTACTGTAGGCGGTATTACTACATTACTTTTGATTGCTGTATACATAAAAAGAAAAATTGTTGTCGTCTAAAAAGAATAGTTGATTAATTGTAAACAGCTAATCATTCATTTCTTTTATACGTTCAATTTACATAGGATCAATGACCTTATTTTTTTTATTTTGCGTTTAAAACGATTCTATGAAATTACTATGACGAAATTAAAGCGACAAATTTCAGTTCAGCTAATCATAGAGAGAGTATGCTATAAAAGCTTAAATAGCACGCAGATTTTCAGCATTTAAGCTGTTAAGAGGAGATTGTCAATGATCAGCAATTACTATATATTCTCATAGTTCACACTAGTTACAATTAATAGTAAGTCTCCAAGAATGCAGCAAAATGGATGTATCTAACTATGACAGAAGAAATTCAAAGACAACTCCCAAAAAGACCATTTATTCGTGGAAAATTAAATCCACGTAAACAATGGGTACCAATCTGGGTGTGTCTTTTACTAACTATATTAATAGCAACACCTATGTCACTTATATTGGCTTTAATCTTCACAGGTACTACAGAATTAGCTCTTAATTTTGGTTGGAACCTAGCAGTTTCTGCGCCAATTGCTTTTGTATCAGCATATGTTTTCTATACTTACATGATTGGACCCTTAGCAGAAAGGGTAGTCAAATATGACTTCCAACATGAAATGCGTACAAAAACTCTCGGACAGATGTTGAAAGATGGAAAATTCTGGTTATATGGATTATTTGTTGATTTTTTGATCTGTATCTTTATAGCCTTACCAGTTGCTTTCGTGAAGGTGGCATGGATAGGTATGAATTTCCAAGGACCTTGGGGTATAGAATGGATGAAAGCTTTTGGTTTAGCATATGCACTTGCCGTTGGTCTAGCACTAATTGGAATCATCATTACCATACAAATACTGAAGTGGTGGTTATGGAAACCACCCATACCTGATGCTACTGCTGCGAAATAGAAGAAAAGTCAAGCAAAAAATTTAAAGCTTTTTTGCTTTCTTTACTTTTTTTTACTTTTTTTAAAAAAAAAACTATATTACAAAAATTTCTCTTTCTTCAAAATAAAATTCAAAAATAACTGGTGGCCGGGGCGGAATTCGAATCCGCGACCACTTAAAACAACAGATCACTTCATCAACCAATCTTTATCAAATTCGCCAATATAACAGAGACAAACTGATTTAGGACCTGAAATAACACAACAAATATTTCCAGCTTCGTACAAATGAATGTCTCTACTTTGAGTATTAACTTTTTGTATTTCATCAAAAATTTCTTGTGCTAAGCTTTGATTTCTAACATGGTAAAGAAATACATCATTTATTTCAGTATACTCAAGAACTTTTTTACCATATCTTGTCATCTGAGCAACAACATTCTTTTTCCCTCTAATAACACCAAGTGGAATTACTATGCCATCTTCAAACGAAACAACTGGAGACATGTTAAAAGCTGAAGCCATTATTTTTTTGGCGCGACCAATGCGACCTTGTTTATGTAAATAATTAAGATCCTTAAGTACAAAAACATTGTTAACTCTTGGTTGGATGTAAGTTAATCTTTCAAGAATTTCTTTTTTTGTCTTTCCTTCTTTTGCCATTCTTGCTGCTTCTAATACTTGTATTCCTATACCCATCATGGCTTGTTTAGAATCAAAGATAGTAATATCCTTATCTGGGAAATAATTTTGAATAATCTTTTGAGCGCTTTCAACGGTAGCAGATAATTTGGCTCCAACAAAAATAGCAATAACTGAATCTGAGATACTTAAAGCATTTTCAAAGGCTTCAACAAAAAGACCCGGTGAAGGGACAGAAGAAGTTGGGATGTCTTCTTTAGATGTTTTTTCAAGTTTAATATGGAAATCTTCTGTTGAAATTTCACATCTATCTCTGCCCCAAAGCTTGTAGATTTCACTACCAAAAATAATTCTAAGAGGAACAACAGAGATATCATATTTTTTAATAATTTCATCCGAAAGATCGCTTGATCCATCGGTAACAATAGCTACTTTAGACATCGAGTGATAAACCCCTAATAAGTAAAATAATTAGTAATTAAATAATAGAAATGGAGTTTTATATTTTATTTGGTTTACTTGTTTTTTAAAAAAATCTGGCGACAAAAGTTAGTGCCAATCTTTCAGAAAACAGCAACATTGAACCTTTTTCCAATATTGTTAAGAAAAATAGATTTTGTTAGAAGTCTTCTGATAGAATTCTTTCAAGATTCCCAATTATAATGCTAGTTGAAGATGAAAAGGATTATAGAGAAGAAATAATAGATGAAATAAAAAACTTCATTGACTTGGTAGAACCAACAAAAGGATTTTAGGAAAAAAACAAAGTAAAAATAATGGGATATAATGAACATTAGAGAAGTGGGTAGATGGTGGCCGGGGCGGAATTTGAATCCGCGACCACTTAGTCCCAAACCAAGTATCATACCGTGCTAGACTACCCGGCCTTTCGGTGTATTGTTTTTTGTTCAAATCTTCCTTTTGAATCTTTCGTTCAATGAGGGATTGCTTTTATTGTCTCGGTTCTTCGAGGTATTTTGACGGTTGGGTAGGTTTAGGTGCTTTAACTACTAGAACTCTTAAATTCTCTTTACTCTCATTTGACCAGCAATGAAGAACATTCGCAGGACTTTCGATCAATGTATTAGCGTCCACTTCTTTCCTCTCTTCACCGATTTGTACAATACCTTTGCCTTCTAGAACAAAAAATGCTACATCGGTTGGAGTTAGATGCTTTATTAGAGATTCCCCGGGTTTTAGTGTTAAATGAATTATAATTGCACTCGGGTAATCGTACATTTTCTTCGCTTCGACCCCATGGGGATTCTTATGAACAGACACATCTTCTGGTTTTCTTGTAATCATTTCATTCGCCTTACAAATTATTCTTGATTGTTTTATCAGTCAGTGTATTTCTTATATTTTGGTTTCCCCTTAGAATCTTTTGTTTGTCGAGGACAATGGTTAAACATCTAAGTCTTGCATTGGAGGGCATTTTTCTGTACCAAACGAACAAAACACACAGCAATCTCCTGGTTTTGGGATTAAAATTTTTCCACAATTTGTGCACCGATATTTCAGCAGGCAATAATTCTCAGGCATTTTTTCCTCTTTTTGGAAACTACAATCTGGGCAAGTAATTACAGATAAAAGCTTCATGTTTTATATTTAGATTTGTTTTCTCTTGAATTTTTCGTAGATTTATCTTTTGAATCTCTCTCTTCCTCTGTTATTTTGTTATTTATTCCCTCTCGTATGATTTCTTTGGCTTTTTCCCATTCTCCGATTAATTGATATTTTACTGCTCGCTTATGAATTGTTTCGAACATTTTTTTCCCTCACTTAGGATTTTTCTTTCATAGTTTATTGTACAAATTTGATATACTAAAATTATATGCAGGTTTTCTAACTGCATCTTCTGGCCAATAGCCTTCAGTAAAGACAGGATGTTTTAATACTTCCTCCACTGGCAAGTCTTTCTTTTTCAACTCTTTAGTGGTCGCTTGCATTTGCTCAAAGAAAGCTCTTACATTACTAAGATAAGGAAGATCCACTGCTTTTCCATGACCAGGTAAGACTGCTTTGTAATCTCCTTCTTCCCAAGTTTTCAGTGCATTGATCCACTTCACCAAATCATTGTCAGGTTCTCCAAAGTAGGGATAAACATCTACTTGCATAAGATCACCAGTAATTAGTATTCCTTCAGGTATAAACTCAATGGATGATGAACAACTTGAGTGACCACCAACAATATTGAAAATTATTTCCTGGTTATCACCAAAAACAGTTTTGTCTTCTACCCATTTAGTAGGCAAGAAAGGTTTTGCATCTCCAGCGGATTCCCTAAAGCCAGGAAAATACATGGACATGTTTTCAATCACTTCTTCTGTAAGCTCAATTTTAGCTAATCTTTCGAATCGCTCCTTACCGATTTCAGCTGCAACAACTTGCAAATCGGAATAAGCATCCATTGCTAGAAGGTGATCAATATGCCCATGTGTAAGTATCAGTGTACTTGTTTTTCGATTAAATTTCGATTCCATTGCTTTTCTGAACTTTACGGCTCTAGAGGTATTTAATCCTGTATCTATGAAAAATAATTCATTCTCAAGGGCAATGCAAACCGAATTTGATCCCCAATCATTCTGTGCAAAAATTACTGATTTTGATATTTCCTCATATGTCATAGACTAATTTAATTGTAAAATAAATATTAATTGTTGGAAAAATCTTGAATTTAGAACCATAAAACGTCCATAATAATTGTCTCATAATATTTTTATGAGACACAATTGTATTTACTATGTCTTATCTTTAGCAATTGATTAATCTTAACTGGGAATGTTAGAACATGTCCTTTGAAAATTGGTTGAAAGATCCAGCAAAAATAATTTTAGGCGATGGATCTAATGGAACTGAGTTAATAAAAAGAGGATTCATATCTGGGAAACCTCCAGATATTTTAAACATTCAGAACCCTGAAATGGTTAAATCTGTGCTCAAGTCATTTTATTCTGCTGGAGCAGATATGGTTCAAACAATCACACTTAATGCAAGTTATATTCATCTCGGAAAACATAATTTAACCTCAGAATTAGAGGAAATCAATAAGCAAGCTCTTCAGAATATTAAGGAAGTATGCCCTAAAGGAAAATTAATTGTTGGAGAGATAGGACCCTCTGGTGAGTTTCGAGACCCGCTAGGATCAGGTACGTTCGAAAAGTGGAAAGCTAGTTTCATAAAACAAGTAGAGATTCTAGAAGGTGATAAAGAGGAGGGTGTTGATCTTTGGCATGCTATGGGATTTATTGATGTTAAAGAAATGCATGCAGCATTAGCAGCAATTAAAGAAGTTTCATCCAGACCAATCATTGCTTCGTTTATCATTAACAAGGGAAAGAAAGGATTCTATACTTTAATGGGGGATTCACTCGAAAAATGCATCCAACTGCTTGAAAAGGAAGAAGTTAATGTTATTGGAGCGAATTGTGATCCAGGTTCAACCCTATTCTTTGATTTAGTTCGAGAAGCAAAGGAATTAACAGATTTTCCTTTATCGGTAAAACCTAATGCAGGTAGACCTATTTTGGAAAATTACGAAACAGTCTATAAACAACCAATTGAAGAATTTGTTCGTGATATTTCAGCTATAATTGATTTAGGAGTAAAAATTGTTGGTGGTTGTTGTGGAACTTCTCCTGATCACATCCACGGTGTGAGGATGTGGCTTGATTCTCAATCATAATTTGCTTTGGTAAAATTGTATTGTGGTGGAAATTTCAATGACAAGAAAAATTAGTGGTCAGAAAATACTCGTAATTATTTTATCGTTAATTTTCATTTCTTCATCTATTATTATTAATTTCACAACAAAAGCAAATATTCCCGGACCTTATCAAAATCCAAATGATTGGACTCTTACACTAATGGATGACTTCTCTGGATCAACTCTTAATCTAAGTCATTGGAGTTATAATTATCCTACAGATTGGCCCCATGGTGGACACACTCACAACCATCAAGCATACATGAATGAAAGCAATGTAGTCATTGAAAATGGATTGTTACGACTTGTAGGAGAAAATCAAAGGCACCCAGACGCTCCTGATCCAGAATGGGGTTTTGGTAAATGGTTAACCTATAACTACACAGCGGGGTGCATTCACTCGAGAGGAAAATTCAATTTTACTGGAGGATACATTGAAGGGAGAATGAAGATGCCAGCATCTCGAGGCTTCTGGCCTGCGTTCTGGATGTTAAAAGATGCTGAAGTTGGTTTGCCAGAAGTCGATATACTCGAGGTGTTAACTCATCAACCAAGAAATTTGTATTCAACAGTTCATTATGGACACTCCTGGTCTGATTATTCATCTTATGGATGGTTGACCACAAGTCTTCCTGATTTATCTGCTGATTTCCATACTTATGGAGTAGAAGTTTCTGATACATCATTAACGTGGTTCTTTGATGGTGCAAGAATTGGCAGAATTTTCAGAGATAAATATTGGCTTAAGAGATGCACAGATCTTTTTGTAATAATGAACTTAGCAATTGGTGGTTGGGAGTTGGATCCTAACGAAACCACTATTTGGCCTGCTTATTTCGAATGTGATTGGATAAAGGTTTGGCAATTAACTGGGTAAAGATGAAATTTTTTTATTTATCTTTAATTTTATATGTAAAATCAGTTGTACCCATGAAGAGACCAACATAATGCATTTTTCTTTCATCCTCTGGAATTTCTTCTTTATCCATCTCTTTTTCAAATTCTCTTTGTAATTCGTTTATTTCCCTATGGAAGTCTATGAATTTCTCAACTAATGCTAATACATGTCTAGCTTTTGAGTATTTTACAAAAAGAGTAGTAGTGTTTATATCAGCAGGATCGAGTAAGAGATTCTTCTTCAGATAATCACTTCCTTTCTCCTCCTTGAGTTTAGTTAATCCTTGTGAGGCTTCCATAAAATTATTGATAATCATTTTTTGAATGTTATAATCAAGATTAATGCCATATTTTACCCGGAGGGCTGTTTGTTCTAATGAATCCTTATCGGTAATTTCCCTCACAAATAATTCCTGTAATTTCTCTTCAGACATAGTTTTATAATCTGCTAATTCCTCAATTAATTCCTCTTCGCGTTTTTGAAGTTCAATTTCACCTTTCTCTATATCTTCTTGTACAACCTTAGATAAACAGTAAAATTTCCCCCAACTTGAAGCAGTTTTTTCAGCATCTATATCTATCAATTCATCCTCAATTAATTGCTTAAGATGGCGAATCGTTGTTGTTTCCGGTTTACCAATTAATTGGGCTAGTCTCTTTAAATTTAAAGGTCCATAGAATCTAAGAGATGTAAGTATACCAAAACTTACTTCATCATAAACTACTTTTTCTAATTTTTCCTCAATCAAAGATTTTTTTGAATTTTGCTGATTCATTTCTTTTTCCCATATTTATTTATGTTTAAACAAGCTTAAAAATTCTTCTATTATAGAATTAATTCCATTATGGAGGAATATTTAAATAGTACTAGGTATATAGTTCCATTTAGAAAGTTCTTCCATTTTGGAAGAATTTCAAGTTTGGAGAAAAAGAACGATGAACAGAAAAAAAATGTTGGAAAAAATCTGGAAGAAGAAAACTCCAGAGGAAATTAGACAGGATGTGTTAAAGTATGTCGGAACCAAATATACAACTCTCTGAAACAGAAAGTGTGAGCAAAGAAGTCTCAGAAGTAATAGATGGTTCAAAAAGAAGATTTAAGCACTTTTTATACTTCTTTTCCGGGCAGCAAGTTTCGTTGCTTGGTTCTTCAATAGTGTCTTTTGCAATTATTTGGTGGCTCACAATAACGACTCAAAGCGAAATGATGTTAGGGATTGCATCCTTGGTTAGTTTGGGACCCTTTGTTTTTATGGCTCCGATTAGCGGGATTCTAGCAGATCGCTTTGACAGGAAGAAATTATTGATTATTATTGATGCTTTTCAAGCAGTATTTACTATTACACTCTCAATTCTCTTCTTAACAAACCACAATTCAATAGCAGCAGTATTAGTTATATTAGGATTAAGAGGAACTGCTCAAGCATTCCATGCACCAATATCTATGTCCATTGCACCTACAATGGTTCCACAAAAACATCTCAGCAGAATAAATGGTTTTAGCTACTTGTTTAATGGATTAATCTACATTATTGGTCCAGTAATCGGAGCTTCTTTACTAGCTATTCCTGGAATAAACATTGGTATGATCTTATGGGCAGATGTTATTACTTTCGTAATAGCATTAATTCCATTACTAATAATCACCATTCCAAAGGTTGCAAAACAAGAAGTAAAAGAAGAAGAAAAAGTAAAACAATCTTTTGTAGGACAATTCATGGAGGGATTCAATGCTCTCAAAGCAACAAAAGGGATGGTAGCACTGCTATTTGGAGCTATGGCAATAAATTTCCTCATGTCTCCTTTAAGTGCTTTACTACCTTTATTCGTCAATAAGATCCATGGAGGAACAGAAGTAAGTTATGCAATTGTGGTAGGGATGTTTCAAGCAGCGATCGTAGTTGGAGGA